>NZ_BOSF01000002.1:0-858145 GCF_018403205.1 Paenibacillus sp. J22TS3 | reverse complement strand
GGTGTTCCTCCACATCTCTACGCATTTCACCGCTACACGTGGAATTCCACTCTCCTCTTCTGCACTCAAGCTACCCAGTTTCCAGTGCGACCCGAAGTTGAGCTCCGGGATTAAACACCAGACTTAAATAGCCGCCTGCGCGCGCTTTACGCCCAATAATTCCGGACAACGCTTGCCCCCTACGTATTACCGCGGCTGCTGGCACGTAGTTAGCCGGGGCTTTCTTCTCAGGTACCGTCACTCCGGTAGCAGTGACTCTACCGGACGTTCTTCCCTGGCAACAGAGCTTTACGATCCGAAAACCTTCATCACTCACGCGGCGTTGCTCCGTCAGACTTTCGTCCATTGCGGAAGATTCCCTACTGCTGCCTCCCGTAGGAGTCTGGGCCGTGTCTCAGTCCCAGTGTGGCCGTTCACCCTCTCAGGTCGGCTACGCATCGTCGCCTTGGTGAGCCGTTACCTCACCAACTAGCTAATGCGCCGCAGGCCCATCCATAAGTGACAGATTGCTCCGTCTTTCCCAAGTCCCTCATGCGAGGATCTTGCGTATCCGGTATTAGCTACCGTTTCCGGTAGTTATCCCAGTCTTACAGGCAGGTTACCTACGTGTTACTCACCCGTCCGCCGCTAACCCAACGGTTTCCCGAAGGAAACCATTAGGTCCGCTCGACTTGCATGTATTAGGCACGCCGCCAGCGTTCGTCCTGAGCCAGGATCAAACTCTCCAATAAAGAATGAAACGTTCTTCTGACCCGAAGGCAGAAGGTCTTTCATTCAGGTGTTTGACTTGCTCATTTTGAAACTGACGAGAAAGGATGGAATTTCAATTTTCGCCGAAGCTCAATTGAAATTCATCCATTTTAATTCTCATTCGATCAAAGAACCGAAGTTCTTCAATCATGTATCTCACTCGTTGTTCAGTTTTCAAAGATCAATTTCTCATTTCGTTACTTACTCAGTTGCCATTCAGCGTCTCAGCAGCAACTCTTATATAATATCATGTTACCAAGCATTTAAGCAAGTCATAATTTTTACCAGTTTATCTTTTCTTACGAAATTAAACTGTATGAACTACTCTCATGCTCCCGCCAAATTACTTACCAAGCAATCGGCCGGAATATAAATATATCATGGAACCCAAGTGAATTGCAAGTGTTATTTCAAAAAAGAATTTTTCTAAATAAATCCAACCTTTAAATCGCGGCAATTTAAGAACATGATCAACTTGTAAAATGGATGCCATTTGTATCACCCTGTCTGCTGCTCCACATAAACTATCCTAAACCCATAGAAAAGGTGATGCGACTTGGCCAGTTTTTCAGCGGCTTTAAAGTTAAAAGAACAGCTATCTAGACAGATGCTGAAGAAAAAAGGCGTACATGGAATAGGTGTCGGCCTGAATAATCCCCGGAACCCTAAATCTGGAGCAGCCGTTATTGTCTATACTGACAAGGCGTTTACGGCACATACCAATAAGAAACTTCATATGACTGTAACTACTGCGGGGAAGAAATTAACCGTACCTGTAATCTACAAAAAAACCTCCGGATTCCGCCTACATGCCAAAGCGACAAATGATCTTACAGGAAGAATACGGCCTGTCGTTGCCGGCTACAGTGTGGGCACCCCTAACGTATCCGGTACCGCAGGCCTTATTGTAAGAAGCCGCTCAGGTAATCAAAAATACATTTTAAGCAATAACCATGTACTCAATGCAACCAATTCATCCAAATACTCCGTAACCATACAACCCGGGGGAGCTGATGGGGGAACCTCACCCAAGGACCGGGTAGGACACCTTGACCGATTTGTAAAAATAAGCAGCACAAAGCCTAATTTTATGGATGCCGCCACTTCCATTCCAACCCGCAACAGCTTGCTGAGCCCCACTTATGCCCAAATTGGCGTGATCCCCGGATACGTCACCTCTTACCGGGTCGGTGACAAGTTTAAAAAAGTAGGGCGTACCACTGGCCTCGTCAATGGAACTGTGGACTCCATTCACACGGATGTGCAAATCTCTTATGAAGGTTACGCGGATCTATCCGTAGTCACTTTCAAAGACCAGACCGTGGTGAAGGGCAGCACCCCCGTATCATTACCTGGGGATTCCGGATCAGTATGGCTGACAAGACAAGGAAATTATGCGGCAGCCGTTAATTACGCCGGCTCCAGTGATGGACGGCTGTCCATTGCTTATCCAATCAGATGGTTCATGCAGCGGTTCGGCACTGAGGTAGCCCGCCCAAGTGGAACTGGCACTGTAAAGACCATAAAGATTCCTGCAAAAGATAAAAATAAGTACATCCGTTCCTTAACCGCTGAACAGCTCAAGCAAATCAAACTGGTTCGGGCAAAAAGAAAATAATCACCTAAAGAAGCCCTTGGGCAATAAGCCTGTAACTATTGAGTCTGTGGTTGTAGTCCTGCAGCGGACTTACAATGAGGAAACTGTCGTTAGAGAGTGTGAACTGCACTTCCCTCAATCTGTCTAGAATCCGCTCAGGGCTGCCAACCAGAGTCCTGGCTAATGAAGTTTTGGATGTCCGGCCCAACGCTTCCGCCAGGGCATCCGTCTCAGCGCAAATAACCGAGACCGCGATCATAGTCTCTGGAGAAGCCCTGAGCTTCCCGGGCTTGAATTGCCCCCGGTAGGCTTTCAGAATATCACTGCCATCCTGATCACTCATGAAATGCCCGAACACAAAACCTGTTCCGAACTCTGCTGCATACCCGCAGCTCTTCGTATTTGTTCCAAGCATCCAGACCTTTGGAGGCTCTTTTGGCATCGGACGAGCCGTTACCTGTTCGCCCTCATACCGATACTCCCCCGTTAATAGTTCTGTTAAAGACCTTAAAGAATCAGGCATTTCGGCAACATGCTGCAGAAAGTTACCACTTAAAGCCATAGATGCATGAGCTGGCCCTCCTGGAGCCCGTCCTATTCCGAGGTCAATTCTTCCCGGATACAAACAGGACAATAAATGGAAAGACTCTGCAACTTTCATTGGACTGTAATGAGGAAGCAGCAGCGCGCCGGATCCAAGGCGGATTGTGTTCGTTCTAGCTCCAATGTGGGCCAGAAGTATTTCTGGAGAAGGACAAGCAAGTCCCTCCAGATCATGATGCTCGGCAGCCCAATACCATTCGTAGCCCCATTCCTCGGCCTTTTGAGCAAGACGAACTGTCTCCTGAATTGCATCCTCTAATCCATACCCGTTTAGAACTGGAGCAAGATCCAGCACGCCGAGCTTTAGTTTCTCCATATTCGCTCACTCCCTTTCATAAATCTATCTTCTTTGATTCGACGGGCAAAGGTGTGCTACTATATTTTAGTAAATTGATTGAAAATTAACATTTTAATTGATGAGGTGAGAATTAATGAAAATGACTTTCCTGGGACATTCTACAGTTCATGTAGACACTGGAAATCACAAATTTATTATTGACCCATTTCTTACCGGAAACCCGCTTGCAGCTGCAAGCGCCGAGGACATCAAGGTAGACTATGTGCTACTCACTCATGGACATTCGGATCATATCGGGGACGCGGAGTTGATCGCCCGCCGAAATGGTGCAACCATTATAGGTATCGTTGAACTCGCTAATTATTTTACAAGCCTGGGCCTTAAGACAATCGGCATGAATCTGGGAGGTTCTCTGAAGCTTCCGTTCGGGACCATTAAATTTACTCCTGCACTGCACACCTCATCTATAACCAAAGACGGGGTCAACCTTTATCTCGGGGCTCCGGCAGGGATTCTGGTACAACTGAACGGACACTCTCTCTACCACGCCGGGGATACCGCGCTGTTCAGTGATCTAAAGCTGATTGGAGACCGTCATCCGATCGATGTGGCGCTGATCCCAATCGGGGATTTCTTCACCATGGGGCCAGACGATGCCCTCTTGGCAGCACAGTGGATTCATGCCAAACACACGGTTCCAATTCACTATAATACGTTCCCTCCAATCGAGCAAAACGGGGAAGAATTCGTCAATAAGCTTCAGCAGGCTGGCCTTAAGGGTCATGCGCTTAAGCCGGGTGAATCACTGGATTTAACAGAGCTGTAGATCCAGAGCGGTCCAAACGTTATAACCGTGTAACTTATCTGCATAAATAAAAGAGACAGCTCTCCCAGATATAGCTGGGGCTGTCTCTTTACTATTTACCTACCGGATTTAGCCGGTAACGGCAAGAACAATCATGCCGATCCCTTGAACCTCAAGCTTATTTTCGCTTATATGGCGCACCGTCTCCGAACCATGAAGCACCTTCCAATCGCCCAAATCAGGGAGATCCACTGAAACTAGATCCTGTCTAGCATTGTACAGTACGTACAAATGCTGTGCCGAGTCACCACCCGCATGATTACGGAGGGTATACGCGACCGTTCTGCCAGGGCTGGCTTCAAACACTAGATGCTGCCGGATCAGCTCGGCCGTCTCAAGCCTGAAAGCGGGATGCTCCTTGCGGAGCTTGATCAGGTCTTTCATGTACTGCACATCTTCCTGGTATTCAGCACAGCGTTCCCAATCTACCCGGTTGACCTCGTCAGGCAGATTATAGCTGTTCTCGAATCCATACTTCGTTCTGCAGAATTCCTGGCCTGCATGAAGGAAGGAGATGCCCTGGCTTGTCAGCACAATAGAGGAAGCAAGTCTGTGCATTTGACGCCGGAGTTCATTCTCCTCGCCATCGACTGATACCAGAATCTTGTCCCATAACGTATGATTATCATGACATTCGGCATAATTGACCGTCTGGGAAGGCTCATGCGCAAATCCCTTGATCCAGTCGTCATAGGGGATACAAGCAGTTACGCCTATTTTAACCACATGCTCGCGCCCTTCTCCCCCGCTTACAAAACCTCTATCCCTGGCCTCAAACACATGACCTCTCAGACCATCCCGGATAACATCGTTAAAGAAGCCGATCCCCTTCATTTCTCCCGCCTGCAGCTGATTGGCCCTGCGGTGGGAAGGAAGCTCCGTCTCCATGATCCACCCTTCCCCTATGGTCAGAATGGATGGATCGATCATATCCAGCCTGTGCCGGATTTCATTCATGGTGGCTGTATCAAGCAAGCCCATGAGGTCAAAACGGAAACCGTCAATATGGTACTCCGTCGCCCAATGGACAACCGACTCCACGATGAATTTGGACATCATCTTGCGTTCGGAGGCCACATCATTTCCACAGCCCGAGCCATTAGAAAACTCCCGGCGATCATTATAGCGCAGATAATAGCCGGGAACGAGCTTTGTAAAATTCACGACATATCCATCATAAACATGGTTGTACACCACATCCATAATAACGCGGAGTCCCTCATCATGAAGAGTCTGAATCAGCTGCTTGAGCTCGCGAATACGGGTCTTTGGAGTATAGGGATCGGTAGCATAGGAGCCTTCGGGAGCATTGTAATTCTTAGGATCATACCCCCAGTTATACTGAGGAACGTCAAGGCGGGTCTCATCCACACTTTGTGTAGAGTAATCATAGAACGGGAGCAGCTGAACATGGGTGACCCCCATATCCACAATATGATCAAGACCGGTCTTGATTCCCTGCGGCCCTCGCGTGCCTTTCTCGGTTAATCCCAAATACTTTCCTTTATGTGTAATGCCGCTGGCTGGATGAATGGAGAAATCCCGGATATGCGCTTCATATATAATCGCGTCCGTAGCTTTACCGAATACAGGCTTATCCGCAGTCCAGCGATCCGGATCGGTCTGGGCCAAATCGATAATGGCCGCCCGGTCCCCATTAACCGCAACCGCTGTTGCGTATGGATCGGCAGCCTCATTCCACTGATCTCCGATGCGAACAAGATACGTATATAGATAACCATTAAGGTCTTCTTCTATGGAAACAGTCCAGGTTCCTTGAACACTCTCTTCCATAGCAATAATTCTGTCAGAGCGCCCGTCCCACGTGCGATACAATACAACAAAAGCCTCAGTGGCCGTAGGAGCCCACAGGCGGAACTTTGTCCGCTCCCGACTGTATCTGAAGCCCAGATCATCACCATCATAAAAGTAGTGATCATCGAACTCCGGTGAAAAAACAGAAATTCCTGCGGTTCTTGCAGGATCTCCATATTCAATATGAACATTCCTTTCGAGCTGTACGGACAAGCAGACTCACTCCCCGAAAATAATCATTCTGTTCGCTTCGGCAATCGTTTGCACAACAAACTATTTACCATTATAAAGGAGGTTGCCAGTGAATTAAAGACTTTTATATCCACAGCCCATGAATTTTCAAATTACCCACTTTATTTCATACTACCTATCTTTCATATTGTTTACATTGCGAAGCAGAATCCATACATAAGCCATAATGACAAGACCCATCTCATGCACAAGATGGATTGTGCCGTGAAATGGGTCACCATAACCGGGTTTTGCGGCTGTGATCCTAACAGAAATGAACTTATGCTGCCATAAAACTGGCGTTTGAAGGGGCGCCAGTGTCCATCCCTTGCGCCTTCTGTAAGCCGCCTTGACGGAGGCTCTGACGGTTCTTAAACACATTCACTACAGAGGATGGGTCGCCCACCTCGTTGTGCATCAGCTGGATCAGCATAGCGGCATCTTCCCGGCTGAGGGCCTGCAGATACTGCTGCACCTCCGCTTTGAATTGCTCCCTGTCCTCATTCATCTCATGGGAAATCTCGATAGGGTGACCACGAAGGGCTGCAAGAGCTGTTCTTGCCCGGTACAGCACGGACTTGACAGCTCCTTCCGTCATATTCAGCTTCAGAGCCACCTCAGGTGAAGAATAACCCAGAACGTCACGGAGAAGAAATACACAGCGCTGCAATGGTGACAGGCAGCTCAGCACCCGGACCACGGCTTCAGCAATCTCGGATTGGTCCACTTCTTCCTGTAACACCGGGTCAGGTCTGAAGTCCTCCAGTTTACGGCTCAGTACTTTGTGGCGCCGGACATGATCGATCCATCTGTTTCGTGCAGCTTTGAACATATATGCTTGGGCAAACTCCTTATCAGGAGTATTCTGAATCATAGGAAGGACCTTCAGGCATACATCCTGTACCAAATCTTCAGCGTCCCATTTCGAACCTGTAAGCGCAAGGCAGTATCTGAGCAGTGTTGACCGAAGCTCTGACAAATTCGGCCTTACGCCATTTAATTCTACACCGCTAGAATGATATGACATTTGTCTTCCTCCTTTTTCAAACCTTCTTCATTAGTACACGAAGAAGTCTTCATAAAGGATACGGTTAAAACCTGTAAATTATCTTTCAAACAAATTCCCCAAACCGCCAAGGATACTTCCCTCATCCTTGCGGCCAAAAGTTGCCGCTGAAAGGACACGATCTGCCATCCGGCTAAACGGAAGGGACTGTACCCATACTTTACCTGGCCCGCGAAGCGTGGCGAAGAACAGACCTTCACCCCCGAAAAGCGCGCTCTTGACCCCTTTTACAAATTCGATATCGTAGTCGATCCCAGCGGTCATAGCCACAAGACAACCTGTATCCAGACGAAGCACCTCACCCGGATTCAAGGTCCGCTCTATCACCAGACCGCCCGAGTGTACGAATGCCCAGCCATCCCCTTCAATCTTCTGCATAATGAATCCTTCGCCACCGAAGAAGCCGGCTCCCAGCTTCCGCTGGAACTCAATACCGATGCTGTTTCCTTTTGCCGAGCAGAGGAAGGAATCCTTCTGGCAAATGATTTTTCCGCCAAGCAGCTGCAGATCAAGAGGGATGATTTTTCCCGGATAAGGAGATGCAAAGGTAACATTTTGACGATAACGCCCTTCGTTGGTAAACACCGTCATAAACAGACTTTCACCGGTCAACAACCGCTTGCCGGCTCCCATCAATTTCCCCATCATTCCATTGCCTCTGGAGCCATCTCCAAAGATCGTCTCCATCTGGATGTCCTGATCCATCATCATAAAGCTGCCGGCTTCGGCCACCACGCTTTCTGAGGGGTCCAGCTGAATCTCCACACATTGCATTTCTTCCCCAATAATCCGGTAATCAATCTCATGAGCACTCATGTTCATCCGCCTCCAAGTTAAGTTGCATCTCGGGCCACTTCCAGCCCAACCGCTCATATATTAAAAATCAAGCAAATCACATCTTAAACATAATACAAAGGGGCTGCCCGGTCCATAATAATGTTCCGTCAGCCCCATATCGTTTCTGCTATGATCCAAACTGCGCCTGATGCAGTCTGCTGTATATTCCCCCGGCGGCAACCAGATCCTCATGAGCCCCTTGTTCCGATATACCTGACTCCGTCACCACTACAATACGATCCGCATTCTTAATCGTAGCGAGCCTGTGCGCAATAACAAGTGTGGTCCGTCCAGCAGACAGCTCGGACAGGGATTGCTGAATAGCCGCCTCCGTCTCCGTGTCCAGAGCGGATGTTGCTTCATCCAAGATAAGTATTGGCGGGTTCTTCAAGAACATTCTGGCAATGGACAACCGCTGCTTCTGTCCTCCAGACAGCTTAACTCCCCGCTCTCCGATAACCGTATCCATGCCGTCTGGCTGAGACCGGATGAAATCATCCAGACGTGCGTGCCTTGCCGCTCTCCATATCTCCTCTTCAGAGGCACCAAGCCGCCCATATTGAATATTCTCCCGGATGGAGCCGGAGAACAGGAACACATCCTGCTGAACAATTCCAATTTGTCTGCGCAAGGATGAGAGGGTCATATCCCTGATGTCTGTGCCATCAATGGATATTGAGCCTCCTTGAACTTCGTAGAATCTGGGCAGCAGGCTGCAGAGCGTTGTTTTGCCGGCACCCGAAGGGCCTACGAAAGCTACAGTCTCCCCAGTTCGGATTGAAAGGCTAACTTTATTAAGCACTGGTTCCTTATCCTCATATCCGAAAACAACGTCCTTGTAGACGATATCCCCTCTAAGATGGCTGACCTCCCGTGCTCCCGGTGAATCCTGGACATCCGGTTCAGTATCCATAATCTCGATGAACCGTTTGAAACCGGCAATTCCCTTGGGATAGGTCTCAATCACCGCATTAATCTTCTCGATTGGCCGGAAGAACACGTTGGACAGCAGCAGGAATCCAATAAACTCACCGTAAGTCAGCTCATGGCGAATAACAAACCAGGCACCGCAAATCATCACAAACAGCGATACCAGCCGCATCAGCATATAACTGAGGGATGTGTTAAAAGCCATGATTTTGTAAGACAAAATCTTGGTTAGACGAAATCTCTGATTATTAACGGCAAAAAGCTCTTTCTCATGCTGTTCGTTCGAAAAGGCTTGAACAACGCGGATTCCGCCCACATTGTCCTCCAAACGGGCATTAAAATCAGCAATATCCGTATACATTCTGCGGAAAGCACTGGTCATCTTCCGGTTGAAGTATAGCGCCAGCCAGAGGATCACTGGAACGATGATAAACGTGAGCACAGCCAGCTTCCAATTGATCGACAGCATAAGCAGGAATGCTCCAACCAAAGTCATGATGGCGATAACCAGATCCTCTGGGCCATGGTGGGCAACCTCCCCAATCTCGAACAAATCATTCGTGAAACGTGACAGCAGATGGCCGGTCTTATGATTGTCGAAGAAGCGGAAGCTCAGCTTCTGAAGATGCTCAAACAGCTTTTTGCGCATATCGGTCTCAATGTTGATCCCCAGCTTATGTCCCCAATAGGTCACCACAAACTGGAGCCACGAATTTAGAACATATATAACCAGGAGTGCACTGCAAGCCATGATGATGAGAGACCAGTCCCCTTTGGGAAGAAGCTTGTCCACCACGTAATTGACTGCGATAGGAAAGCCCAGCTCCAGAAGAGCCGCCACAATGGCTGAACAGAAATCAATAAGAAACAGACCCTTGTAAGGCCTGTAATAGCTGAAAAATCGACGGAGCAATTCCACCACTCTTTTCCTGGAAAATTGGACTGTCTATGATCTTGATTTGGCCAGCAAATACAGAAAATAAGGTGCACCGATAACCGCAACGACGACACCTACCGGTAAAGACGCGGAGCCGGCGATCCATCGGGTCACGGCGTCGGCCACAAGCATAAGCAGGGCTCCACACAGCATGGATGCGGGAATGAGCAGCTGATGCTTGGGACCAACCAGCCGCCGGGCCAGATGCGGGCATATTAACCCTACAAACGAGATGGCGCCTCCCACCGCAACACAAGCTCCTGCAAGGGCAACCGCAAGCGCCATAATCCGAAAGCGTGCCCGGTTCACAGAGGTACCGAGTCCTATGGCAGAAGAATCGCCCAACGTCAGAATGTTGAGCACCCTGGCCTGATATAACGCATAAGGGATAAGAATTATGAGCCAAGGCAGGAACGCTGCGACATAGGTCCA
The DNA here is from genome assembly GCF_018403205.1 of Paenibacillus sp. J22TS3. Lineage (NCBI taxonomy): Bacteria > Bacillati > Bacillota > Bacilli > Caryophanales > Paenibacillaceae > Paenibacillus > Paenibacillus sp. J22TS3. Next base: position 847,784 of record NZ_BOSF01000002.1, on the reverse strand, counting down.
ATCTGTGCCCCGGATGCTCCCGGCCAGCCAGGTGTAAATCAACTGGTGGCTCTGCGGATCTAAGCGCAGTGACAGTACCAGCGTAAGGGCGTTGATTCCGGCAGCCGTGCCGATTCCGCCAAGGACAAGACGCATGGCGGACATCCCCTGCCCCTTTTTATAGGCAAGAGAATAGATGAGCACGGCCGCAGCCGCAGCACCCGCAAGTGCCAGGACCGGCATCAGATAGACAGAACCGAGCAGCTCCTCGGGATAAAAATAAACAAAAACGAGTACAGCTAATCCGGCTCCGGAGTTGATCCCAAGTATCCCTGGTTCTGCCAAGGCATTCCCTGTAACCCCTTGAAGCAGGCAGCCGGAAAGTGCAAGTCCGGCTCCCACCAGAATGGAGATAATAATTTCCGGCAGCCGGAACTCAAACAGAATCAATTCCTGCTTGGCCGTTCCCTGCCCGGCTACAGTACGAAATACTTCCGTTGGCGTAAGCCGGATCTGGCCTAAATTCATACTGATCAGAAACATCACCGCAATTAATATCGCAAAAACAGCCATCACCCATATGGCGCGGGTATGCCTGTTCTTCTCTCCCTGAGACAGCACAACCTTCTTCATCACAATCCCCTCCCTGTCCGCCGGATATAATAGAAGAAGAAAGGGACGCCGATGAGGGCGATCACAGCACCAAGCGGAGTCTCATAAGCGGGATTTATCCACTGGCCCACAATATCAGCGGTGATCACAAGAAGGCTGCCAAGTACAGCCGAGCAAGGAATGATCCATCGATAGTCCACTCCCACAAGACCTCTGGCTACATGGGGAACCACCAAACCGACGAAAGCGATCATGCCCGCTACGGCAACGCTGGCTCCGGCCAGAACCATCACGATGAGCAGGGCCGCCGCCCTCACCCACCCTGTCCGCAGGCCAAGCCCTGAGGCGACTTCATCTCCCAGATTCAGGAGTGTGATCTGGCGTGAAAGAAGCAGCGCAGCGATCAGAGCTGCAATGGACCATGGATACATCATGTCAAGCTGGGTCCATTTCACTCCCCCAAGTCCCCCCGCATACCAGAAAGAAAGCTCCAGCCCAATATTGAAATATACAGCAATGCCTGTGCTTAAGGCGACAAACAACGCGCTGACAGCTGCCCCTGCCATAGTCAGGCGGAATGGGGTTAATCCCCCTTTTGCCATCGCTCCGATCCCATACACCATTCCAGCAGCGGCAGCTGCCCCGGCAAAAGAACAGAATAAAATCCCTGCCGAATGCAGGGTTGGAACAAAGGCAAAAATTAGGGCAACCGCAAAGCCGGCGCCCGCATTAAGCCCCAAAAGTCCGGAATCGGCTAGCGGGTTACGGGTCATTCCCTGCATTAAGGCGCCTGCCACAGCTAATGAAGCCCCAACCAGGATTCCTGTCATTGCCCGCGGAATCCTCAGTTCCCGGACGACCTGATGAAGCTGCGATTCCGGGTTGAAATGGGTGACCGCCTGCCAGACGGTCTCCAGTGGAATATGTACTGATCCGGTTGCGATCGACACAAAGGTTAACACCGCAAGAGCAGCCAGTCCTCCGAGCAGAACCATGCCTGCGATCCAAGGCCGGCTGTTCTTCTGCAGCTCAGATAAAGCCGAATCTTTTGCTGAAATTGACAATTCTATCATTCCTTTTAGCGTATGCAAGAACTTGCTCTCGTGCACAACGCTGGCAGCTTATAAAGTCTACAGTTCATTTTATTGATAATGATTCTCATAGTCAACAATTTATCTGGGATAACCCTTACAAACGTCCATACAAATTGGACTTATGGATAATATGATGTGTATTATCCCAGGGAGAGGAGTTGTTTAACAATGGCATTGCAACCTTCCAACTGCCAAGGTCCAAAACCGATCGCAGGAGACCGTAAGGTGATCTATGAAGATGTGTATCAGCGCAAACCCGTACCGGTACTTCATGAGATTGAAGTGGTTGAGCGCATTCACCTTGTACCGGTTCCTATCCATCATTATGTGGTCAAGAGAAGGGTAGAATACTGCGGTTACGATTGCTGACCGAATTAAAGAGCAGCCTATTCAGGACTGAACGGCTGCTCTCGCTCTCTCTTAAAGCTTTTAAATCTTCCTGCCGACGATGACCAGATCCCTCAGAACGCCGTCCAAGTTCGCCACCTCAGGTAAATATCCCCACTGATCGAATCCGAACTTCTCCAAGAGAGCCAGGCTCGGCTTATTATGAGCAAAAACAAATCCGACAAGATTTGATAAGGACAACTTTGGAGATTCCTCAATCGCCTTCTGAATCAGGACTTTACCGATTCCCTGACCCCGGTATTCTTCAGCAATATAAATACTGATTTCTGCTGTCCCGTTATAGGCCGGCCGGCCATAAAAGGATTGAAAGCTGAGCCAGGCCGCAACCTCCCCATGAATGCGAAGCACCCAAAGCGGCCGAAAATCCGGAGAATGCTCATGGAACCACGGAATCCGGCTTTCCACGGTGACCGGGTCCAGATCCGCGGTAACCTGCCTGCCTGCAACCGTTGAATTATAGATTTCCACGATCCGTTCGAGATCGCTTAATTGAGCATCTTCTATTGAATATGAAGCTGTAGACATGGTGCGCCTCCGGTAAGGTTATTTTGAAAGAAGCCTCGTTCAATAGAATTATTATACCTTGATATTGTGGATGGTAAAGAGCGCAAACCGTGTGTGATATGGGGATTGCAGGAAATCTGTTTTTTGCCCTAGGGAAAAATTTTGTTGTACACGCATAATTATTGCTGTATGCTAATATTGTGGTTGTAACGAAATACATACGTGTTTTTTTGCTCTTAATGTTTCCTTAAGGAAAAATATATGCGGATAGGAAACATGCCTGTCTATCTAGTTACTTTAAATCCAAAGGAGATGAAGAACAAATGAACAAATCTACTCCCCCACGCCAAAAGAGATCTGCCAGGCCCAAACTCATAGCCCTGGCGCTGCTGATCAGTCTATCTGCTCTTGTCTCAGGCTGCGGCAAGGACTCAGCTTCCTCTTCGCCGGATACCGGGAAGCTGAAGATCACCGCCACCACCGGCATGATAGCGGATCTTGCGAAGGAGATTGGTGGCCCGCATGTGCAGGTTACCGGCCTAATGTCCGCTGGCGTGGACCCGCATCTCTACAAGGCTTCCCAAGGCGATATCCGCAAGCTTGATCAGGCTGACATCATTCTATACAACGGACTTCATCTGGAAGGGAAAATGGTTGAAATCTTTGAAAACATGGCAAAGAAGAAAACCACAGTGGCCGTGTCTGATCCTATTGACCGGTCACTGCTCCGATCAGGCGCGCTCATGAACACCGAGTATGATCCCCACATCTGGTTTGATGTCAGCCTATGGATGAAAGCGGCTGGTACGGTGCGGGACACGCTGGTTCAGAAGGATCAGACCCATGCAGAGGATTACAAAAAGAACGCTGACCGCTATATAAAAGAACTTGAAACGCTCCACAAGGAAGTCGCTGCGAAAATCAGCACCATTCCTGAGTCAAGCCGGGTCTTGGTAACGGCTCATGACGCATTCGGTTATTTCGGAGATGCCTATCATCTTAAAGTGATGGGGCTTCAAGGAATCAGCACCGCATCCGAAGCCGGTACCAAAGATGTAACCGACCTAAGGGACTACCTGGTGGAGAACAAAATTAAAGCTGTGTTCATCGAATCCAGCGTGCCCCGCAAGGCGATTGATGCTGTAATTCAAGGGGCCAAGGAAAAGGGCCATGAGATTAAGATCGGCGGAGAATTGTTCTCCGACGCCATGGGTAAAGAAGGTACCCCGGAAGGAACGTATATTGGCATGATCAGACATAATGTGGAGACCATGGTCAGCGCATTAAAATAGTTTTCTTTTATCGTAAGGAGGGTTCCAACAATGAATCATAGTCCGCTTGAAATTCGCGGCCTGTCGGCTGCTTATCAGAAGAAACCGGTGCTCCGGGACATCAGCTTCACCGCACCTGAAGGCAGCCTGATCGGAATTATCGGTCCGAATGGGGCAGGTAAATCCACGTTGATCAAAGCTGTGCTGGGTCTCATTCCCCGCCTGTCGGGAGACGTGACCATCTATGGGAAGCCCTATGTTCAGCAGCGCAAGATTATAGGATACGTTCCCCAACGGGAATCGATTGACTGGGACTTTCCCACAAGCGCGCTGGATGTGGTCATGATGGGCCGGTACGGGCATTTAGGCTGGTTCCGGCGTCCAGGTGGGCAGGAACGGCGGATGGCCATGGAGTGCCTGGCCAAGGTCGGCATGTCCGATTATGCCGGCCGGCAGATCAGCCAGCTGTCCGGTGGTCAGCAGCAGCGGGTATTTCTGGCACGGGCTCTGGCCCAGGATGCCAGCCTGTATTTTATGGATGAGCCTTTTGTCGGGGTGGATGCCGCCACGGAGAAAGCGATCATCACCCTGCTAAATGAACTTAAGCAACAGGGCAAGACCGTGCTTGTGGTTCACCATGACCTGAACACGGTAAAGGAATATTTCGATTGGGTTGTTCTGCTGAATGTGCAGCTTGTCGCCTCTGGATCTGTGGACAGCACATTTACCGCTGACAATCTGCAGCGGACTTATGGTGGGCGATTGGCCATTCTTGAGCGGGACCCGCATGGCGAATTAATTAACCAAACTTAAGAAGCAAGGAGGATGAACAAGGTGCCCGATTGGTTCATTATTTTTCTAGACCCAAATGCCAGGTGGATTCTCCTCGGATGTATGCTGCTCGGGTTCAGCAGCGGAATCATAGGCAGCTTCTCCTACCTGCGCAAACAATCGCTTATGGGGGATGCCCTGGCCCACGCCGCACTGCCGGGGGTCTGCATCGCCTTCATGCTGAGCGGCTCCAAGTCCATAGGGTTATTCCTGATTGGTGCGGCAGCCGCAGGCTTCATCGCTACCTTCGGTATCGGATACATTACCAGACATACGCGGATTAAGCAGGATAGCGCACTCGCCATCGTACTCTCGGTATTCTTTGGTTTAGGCACGGTCCTCCTGACCCATATTCAACACAGCGGGAACAGCAATCAGAGCGGACTAGATAAATTCCTGTTCGGTCAGGCAGCCTCCATGGTCGGGGATGATGTTATGGTTATGACAGTAACTTCCGTTCTGCTTGCCGGGATATGCTCCCTACTGTACAAGGAATTTAAGCTGCTCAGCTTCGATCCGGGGTTTGCCCGTGGACTAGGTTACCCGGTGGCCTTCCTGGACCAGCTCATGATGTTCCTTATGGTCGTTGTGGTAGTGGTCGGCATTCAGGCCGTTGGCATCGTATTAATGGCTGCTCTTCTGATAACCCCTGCCGTATCGGCAAGGTATTGGACCGAGAAGCTCGGTGTTATGGTGGTACTCGCAGGTCTATTCGGGGCACTCAGCGGTTTGGCAGGCACCTTCATCAGTGCTAATGGCAGCAACCTGCCTACAGGTCCGTTAACGGTGCTTGCTTCTACTGCGGTGTTCCTAGTCTCCTTAGGTTTTGCGCCGGGAAGAGGACTTATATCAAAGCTGCTTATCCGCAGAACCGCCAAACGAAGATACACCCAACAGCTTGCGTCCACAGCAGGGTACGAGCTGGAGCGGAAGGAGAAAGCCCTATGAGCGATTTATGGATTATTGTTACAGGCGCGCTCGTAGCCAGTGCGTGTGGGATTGTGGGCTGCTTCCTGGTTCTTCGTAAAATGGCCATGGTCGGGGATGCGATCAGTCACTCTGTGCTGCCTGGGATTGTAATTGCATTTCTGGTCAGCGGTTCGAGAGATTCGTTGTTCATGCTGCTGGGGGCCGCAGGCATAGGTCTGGTCACCGTCCTGCTGATCCAGCTTATCCACCAAAGCGGACTGCAGTCGGATGCCTCCATCGGAGTTGTGTTCACAGCACTCTTCGCCATCGGCATTATATTGGTCAGCGTCTACACAAGGGATATTGATCTGGATTTAGACTGTGTGCTTTATGGGGAAATTGCTTATGTTCCGTGGAATACGCTGCAAATTGGCAGTTTGGACATCGGTCCGAAAGCGGTCTGGGGAATTGGGCTTGCCCTGCTGTTAAGTGTAGCCATCATTGGTATCTTCTATAAACAGTTCAAGCTTACATCTTTTGATCCGGCATTTGCTGCGGCGGTTGGCATTCCCGTGGCGCTGTTCCACTACCTTCTAATGAGCCTGGTCTCCGTCACCACTGTGGCCTCCTTTGAAAGCGTGGGCGCCATACTTGTCGTCGGCATGCTTGTTGTTCCACCTGCAACGGCTTATCTTCTGACCGACAGGCTCGGACGAATGATGATCTACAGTGTGGTCATTGGGTGTATAAGCTCGGCTGCCGGCTATTATACGGCCCAGTTTCTGGATGCGTCCATTGCTGGAAGCATGATCACCACCGCTGGGCTCCTGTTTGTAATAGCCCTTCTCTTCTCCCCTCGGCATGGCGTGCTTCTTCGCAAATGGAAGCAGCGGAGAATACTGGCTGATGCAGCAGCCGAGCCGTTTGCCTAACAAGTTCGGTCAGTCCCCTGTCCTGCCCAGTCATTTGGCCCGCTTGGATCGCATAGCTGGAAGCAGGGACGGCTTGCCTTCCCCTGGCTGGGTGAACTCACGGTATTGCTCTGTCTCCATTCCATATATTGCAATCCTGCCCTGCTCATCATAGTGGATACCCCACCCGTATTTCTTCGGCAGCTGGGAGGCTCTTAGGCACGCATGCGGCTTCTTGAACAGCTCAGCACGAATTTCATCCGCATGACTGCTTACATAATCTTCAGGCAGCTCTTTATGACGGATATGAATTTCGTAGAGCAAGTCCTCTTCAGTGAACTTATAAGGATTTTTTGACAAAAGCTCGTACTCAATCTCATAAGCCGTCTTCTTCGCCCTGCCTGAGACCGGAACTACACTTGTTTCAACCGGACAGTCTTCCGCTATATAAATGAACGTATTTGTATAGCTCATGTTCCATCCAACCTTTCTTTTCCGAATTGGTACCTTACCCTATTATATACCAGTCCGCACTTTTGCAAGCGGGGGTAAAGACCGTCTCGAGGGTGTCGTACACCCGCTCAGAAACGAAAGTGGTCAAGGGCAGAAAATCCGCTCGTTGTCTGCGGGCGAACTACATGACATGACCTTTCACGAACGGCTTTGGCAATCTGCCGAGAGGAGCAATCCGCTATGTATAGACGTAAATGATGACTTAACGGTTTCTTTTTGTGTTTCTATTGGGGACGCACGAAGCAGCGGAGAGAACGAAGCATTTCTGGAAAAGCGGTAGCGGTCGCCTTTGTCCCCGATATATCTTCCTTTAAGAAGGAGTTCAGGATATTCGGGGACAACAGCGATTGGAGGAAATCTTCGTTCCGCAGCGTCCTTAGGACAGACAAAGGGGCCTCCCTAAGTAAAATGACTTTAGGGACAGCCCCTTTCTATAAATATAATGAATTAGTTCATGGACAGCTCGTGAACCGGATCGATTCTCCAGATTTCTGACGCGTACTGTTCTATCGTACAATCGCTGGAGAATTTGCCGGAGTGGGCAATATTCATAATTGATTTGCTGAGCCACTCCCTCGGGTTCCTGTAAGCAGCATCTATTCTCTGGTGAGCATCGGCATAAGGGGCGAAATCCTTAAGCACAAAGTATTCATCATTATGATTCAGAATAGAATCATACAAGGTCTCAAATTCTCTTGGTGATGTGCAGAAAGGACCTTCATCCACCAGTTGGTCCAATATCCTGTGAATACGCTCATCACTCAAATAGATGCCTCTGGCGTCATACCCACCATACTGATAATAATTGAGCACTTGATCCGAATGGAGGCCAAAGATGAACATATTCTCATCCCCAAGCATCTCATACATCTCCACATTGGCTCCGTCCAGCGTGCCAATCGTTACAGCCCCGTTCATCATAAACTTCATATTCCCTGTACCGGATGCTTCCTTGGAAGCGGTGGAGATCTGTTCACTGATATCTGCCGCCGGAATAATCTTCTCGGCCAAGGATACCGAATAATTCTCCAAGAATACCACCTTCAGCTTATCTCGAACATCAGGGTCCCGGTTAACGGTATCGGCCACCGTATTAATCAGCTTGATGATCCGCTTGGCCAGATAATAACTTGGTGCGGCTTTGGCCCCAAATATAAATGTTCGTGGAACCAGATCGCAGTTCGGGTTCTGTTTAAGCTGATTATATAAGTGCATAATATGAAAAATATTCATCAGCTGCCTCTTGTAACCATGCAGACGTTTCACTTGAACATCGAAGATCGAATTCGGGTCCACGCGAATTCCGTTTTTCTCTTCAATATATGCCGCCAGCTTAAGCTTATTCTGATGCTTGATCAGGTGGATTCTATCCTGGAAGCCGGAGTCATCCCGGTATTTCTCGATTTGGATCAGCTCACGCGGCTCCCTAATCCACCTGCTGCCAACAGACTCCGTAACCAGCTCAGCAAGTCCCGGATTCGCATGCATCAGCCAGCGGCGATGTGTAATTCCGTTCGTTTTATTATTGAACCGGTCTGGAAACAGCTCATAGAATAACCTCATTTCCCTTTTCTTCAGGATGTCGGTATGAAGAGCCGCAACCCCATTCACACTATGGCTTCCCGCGATGGCAAGATGGGCCATTCTGACCTGGTCTCCACTAATAATGGCTAGACGGTCAATCCGTTCCTGATCGTCCGGATTCTGTTCATGCAGCATCAGGCAGAAACGCCGGTTGATTTCTTCAATAATCATATAGATACGGGGCAGCAGTTCTCTGACCATGGTTGTTGGCCACTTCTCCAGAGCTTCGCTCAGCGTCGTATGGTTCGTATACGATACCGTCCGCACGGTAATATCCCATGCCTGTTCCCAGCCATAGCCTTTCTGATCCACCAAGATGCGCATCAGCTCCGGAATAATCAGCGTGGGATGTGTGTCATTAATATGCAGGGACACTTTCTCAGGCAGCCGATCGTAAGGAAGACCGAGCTTCTCAAAGGTTCTCAGTATACTCTGAAGTCCAGCCGAGCAAAGAAAATACTGCTGCTTCAATCTAAGCAGCTTGCCTTCATACTGGGAGTCATCCGGGTACAGGAATTCCGAGATTTGTTCAACTGAGCGGTTATAGTTCAGAAATTTATAATAATCATAGTGCTTGGAAGCCATTCCCCTGCTGCTGCCGAGCATGGCAGACTCCGCACTCCAGAGCCGCAGTGTATTAACATGATGGTGTCCGGCCCCGATCACAGGCACGTCGTAAGGTACTGCCAGTACAGATTCGTAATCGTGTGTCTCGAATATCCACCGGCCGTTCTCTTCACGCGCTTCCACCTTGCCCCAGAAACGGACTTCAACAGTCTTGTCCGCGCGTCTGACTTCCCATTCGTTTCCTTTCTGCAGCCAATAATCCGGAAGCTCCACCTGCTCCCCATCAATGATCTTCTGTTCGAACAATCCGTATTTGTAACGAATGCCGCATCCATGACCCGCATATTGCAGCGAAGCCAAGGAATCCATGAAGCAGGCGGCCAGACGGCCCAGCCCCCCGTTCCCCAGCCCGGCGTCGGCTTCCTGCTCCTCAATTTCTTCAAGACTCCAGCCCAGCTCCTGAAGGCCATCACGGACGATGTCCAGAATTCCAAGGTTCAGCAGATTGTTTCCCAAGAGGCGTCCAATTAGAAACTCCATGGAAAAATAGTAAACCTGCTTCTCTCCCCGCTGCTTATATTGACGGTTCGTTGCCGCCCAATCCTTGCCTGCATACTCACGGATTAATCCGCTAAGTACCTTATATACGTCGGAGCTCGTCGCTTCTTCAAGTGGTGTCCCCAATTCTCCAATTAGACTGTCACTGAATACCTGCTTAAAGCTTTCCTTATCGGTGAACAAAATAAATCCTCCTGTCGGGCACTCTGTAAGTAATTAAAGTGTGCTGCTCTTGGCTATAACAAACGGTCTCCTCACATCTCCGACCAGCATACGGTCAGGTGGAAGATTCACGTCCTTATCCAGAATCACGTTCTCGATCACGGCGTTCTCGCCAATCTCACACTTCTGCATCACAATGGAGTTAGTAATTCTCGCACCCTTGTGCACCTTAACCCCTCTAAAGAGAATGCTGTTCTCCACAGTTCCCTCAATGACGCATCCGTTAGCGACCAGCGAATTGTTAACAGCCGCGTTGTCGAGATATTTTGTAGGTGCCTCATATTTTATTTTCGTATTTACAGGCCGTTCTTTGAATAGACTTGTGTAATTTTCCGGGCACAGAAGCTCAATACTGTTCTTATAGTAGCTTTCGACCGAGTTAATTACCGCATGATAGCCCTTATACTCGTAAGCAGCGATCTTAAGCTGCTTATGGTTACGCTGAATCGCATCCCTGAAGAAATAGCTGTCTCCATGGGCGATGCAGTATCTGACCTGCTCGAGAAAAAACTGCTTCTCCATAATGAACATTTCCATATACACGTTAGGATGGTCTTTCTCGTGATGTATATTGGTTACGTAGCCTTGATCATCCACTTCAAGTCTCAGACACGGATCGTGCTCCGGCTCAAGCTGATCTACCCTTGTATAAATCAGCGTCACATCTGCCCCCATCTTGCGGTGATAATCATAGGCATCGCAGAAATCCACCTTGCTTATATGCTGACTTCCTGAGTGCAGAATGTACTTCGCCTTACCCCGCTTGAAGAAATCCATATTGTTGCGTATATGCTGCAAGTCTCCGTGGGAGGTATCGGAGGCATCATTCCAGTCTGGAGGCAGAACGAACAGGCCACCTCTCTTGCGGTCCAATCCCCAAGGTCTGCCTTCACCCAAGTGGTCCATCAGGGAACGGTATTTGCGCCGGACAAATACGGCGATATCCTGCATTTCCGCATTCACCATATTCGACAGCACGAAATCAATTAGACGGTATCTTCCGGCAAATGGAACTGCGGCGCCGCAGCGGAAATACGTCAGCTCGTTTAATAGATCCAGCTCATGATCAAGATTGATAACGCCCATTAATTCTGACATGCCTAGAACACCGCCTTTATTATAAATGATTTATCGGGATTGGAGTTTCTTGGTCGTCTGCTAAACCGGCTGTGCCTAATTCTTCGCTCGTAATCAACAGAATCTCATCGGAATCTTTGGGGTTCGGCTCAAGAACAGTACCCTCCGGGATAACCAGATTCTCGTTAATAATCGCCTTGTGTATCCGGACGTTGTTCCCGATCTTCACATTAGGCATAATGACGGAGTCCGTGATCACACTGCCCGTTCCGACCTCCACCCCGTAGAACAGAACCGAATGGTCCACCAAGCCGTGTACAACACATCCTTCATTGATCATACTATTGGAGACCTCGGCCTCCGGTGCAATATACTGGGCGGGCTGGTTCGGGCTTCGGGTATAAATTCGCCAAGAGGGATCGTTCAGATCAAGAGGAGGCTCATCAGACAAGAGATCCATATTGCTCTGCCATAAGCTTTGTACGGTACCGACATCTCTCCAGTAGCCTTCAAAAGGATAAGCATAGAGAACCTTGCCGTTACTTAACATCAGCGGAATGATATCTTTGCCAAAATCAAAGGAGGATTCCGGATTCCGTTCATCCTCGTAGAGATGCTTCTTCAGCACATCCCATTTGAATAAGTATATTCCCATGGATGCAAGCGTGCTCTTCGGGTGCTTCGGTTTCTCCTCAAATTCATAAATGCTCAGATCTTCGTTTGTATTCAAAATACCGAACCTGCTGGCTTCCTCCGTGGTGACGTTGATCACCGAAATGGTGCAGTCCGCATTCTTTGCCTTGTGGTACTCCAGCATGGCGTCATAGTCCATCTTATAAATATGATCACCGGACAGAATCAGCACGTGCTCGGGATTGTACTGTTCAATAAATTTCAGATTCCGGAAAATAGCATCTGCGGTGCCTCTATACCAACTGCTGCCATCTTCACGTTCATGGGGAGGAAGAACAAATACGCCGCCGTCTTTTCGTTCCATATCCCAATCACTGCCCACCCCAATATACGAGTGAAGCACTAATGGCTCATACTGGGTAAGTACACCCACCGTATCAATGCCTGAGTTCGAACAATTACTTAGAGGGAAATCAATAATTCTGTATGTTCCGCCGAAATAGACAGCAGGTTTCGCCAGGGTCTTGGTGAGCCCTTTGAGTCTTTTGCCCTGCCCGCCGGCCAGAAGCATGGCAACCACTTCTTTCTTGTTCATACAATAGCCTCCTCTACAATCCGGGGCCGGTCCAGACTTCCGGCACGGGTTATAAGAATATGAATATGCTCCTGGAGCCGTTTCTTAGGCCTCTTTCAGAAGATTAATATAAATAAAAGGTTAATCCGCCTCACAAACAATAGAACAGATTAACCTTACCGGAATCACTTAGCTCGGGGGCGAGTAAGTACTCCTATTCAAGATATATATAAACAAGATCCGCTTCTGATAATCCAGCTAGGTACCTAATAGAGCTTAAATAGCTGGTTATACTCACAAATTATGGGGCCCGCCTTTGTATGAACAAGTAAATTTAACGACGTACCCGATTTAAGCTCTAGTCCAATAAAGACTCGGTCTCTTGGTTTCTTACCATTTGAAGCAAGCATCTGATTTGCTCCGGTGTGTTTCTCTCGAGTGACAGCTCTGGAAGCTGGTCCTCCGCAAAGTAACCCACTTCCGACGTTTCGATTCCTGGTGCTGCTTCCCCACTAACCGCCTCACATAATATAAATATTTTGTAGACATGGTACGGTGAAGGGGGATGGTGATGAAATTTCTTATCCAGTACACCAAGCAGCCGGACTGGGGCAACCTTCAGTCCCGCCTCTTCTTCCACTTCCTTAACAACGATTTCCTTCGGGGATAGACCAATATCCGCCCAGCCTCCCGGCAGAGCCCAGCCCCCATCGGCCTTCTCGCGCACTAATAGCACCTGATCTTCTTTCACGATGACCCCACGGATATCCACCTTGGGCGTTGCATACCCGGTTTCAGATGCGAACAGCTCCCTGATTAAGGCTGGCTCTACGTCTGAATATTCATTTAAAATCTCAATGCTTAACTCTCTTAATTGTTCAAACCGCTCCAGATCGTAAATATCTTTGGAATAGGCCAATCCATTTTGACTGATTGCCTGGATCTGCTTCGCCCACTCAAGCCATCTTAAATCCATAAGAAACCCCCCATTCCATTTTCCACAATTATACAGCACCAGACAGACAGGTCTCAAAAAAAAGGACCGGATACTAAATCGTATCCAGTCATTGGGTTTACTTCGAATTATTCATTTATGGCACCATATATCTGCCATTCGTCTGCTGCTCAATTTCTTTGAGCTCTGTGGAGGTCTGGTTCAGGAGATCAGTAGTCTCCCCCTCTGCCCCTGCCCATTTCACTCCAATAAGATAACCTTGCTTGGTCACTGCCGAGAACAGCAAAGAGAAGCTCTCCGGCACAATTTCCCCACCATCATCGACTCTCCATGTTGTTATTGGATCATAATCGGCTACGTAGTCTTTAGTGACCAGCTTTGAAGCGGTCTTAAGAATGATCGAGGCGGTCACTTTATTGCCTTTTTTCTTGAACTCGGCCACGTAAACCTTATTGCCCTTCCCAAAATGGGCTATCTCCCAAATATTCTTTAGCTTCAAGGACTTCAGCTTCTCCAGCTTCATCTTGACTGAAGGCTCCACTTTCGCCTTAATCTCATTCGTAACCGGAAGAACTGCTTTCACATTCACCTTTTTGCTGTTCACCAAATAATAGGTGTCGTTTGGAACCGCTTTGCCTCCTACAACCTGATAGATAACACCAGCCATATTATCGAAGTTCTTCGCCCATTCCCTGCCATCATTTTTGCTATTCGAGTCCTGCTTCCTCACATATTTAATAGTCAGTACTTTACCGCCATCCCCAATGGCTCTGTCCATCTTCGTATCTGTAGTATTTGAATAGAGGATCAGATATTTGCCGGTTTTGTCGGCAAAGCTGTATGTGTCTGGCAGCTTACTTGTGTCTAAAAATTGAGCTGCTGGGGCTTTCCTGGCCTGGGATGTCTTCCTTTGTTCTTTGGAACTCGATGCCAACCTGATCTTCCCTGAGCTTTCGTCCAGGCTTATGACGGTCGGAGTTTCGGATGTATCTTTGGAGATATAAGCGCTGCTGGTTTGTTTGTTCTCCTCCCTAGGATCTGTGTGGTTTGCCGCTTCTGTATTACTGGTTTGATCTGTTTGTAGGTTATTGTCCTGTTGGGTACTCTGATTGCTTTGCTGTGCGGAATCCGTCACGCTGCCGCTGTTCTTGCCAGAGCATCCTCCAATGACCATGGCGGTCAGGAGCACCAGTAGCAATTTTTTCATTAACACAGCCTCCCTATGTTCGTTATCCAATTTCTTAAACGTAGAGATGGCAAATATGTTTCAAAAATTACCAAAAAGCCCAGCAGAATGATTCATGATTTCATTTCCCTGAGCGATTTATTAATTGAGATAGCTGCCATGACCCCATCTCCCATAGCTACCGTGACCTGCTCGGCATGAACACCAAGATCACCGGCCACCCACAAATGGTCAACCCGGGTCATTCGTGTGCGGGGGTCTGCCTCTACATGACGGTTATGGTAGAGATCAGCGCCAAGTGATTCAGCCAATTCAGAATGAACATGGTTACCACCAAATGAAATAAATCCCCGTTCCGCTGGGACCAGATCCTTATTCTCCAGCAGCACCCCCTGAATCCTTCCTTCCTCCTCAAGCACCCGGTAAATAGGTGACTCTATATACTTAATACCTTTATGCCTCATGGCTGCCAGCAGCTCAGATTTTACCGGAACCCGTTCGTGGTTGATATAGACCATCGTCCGGGCGCGTTCCGATAACAGCAGAGCCATGTTCGCCCCGCTGTCTCCGGAGCCCATCGTCACCGTGCTGGTATTCTGTATTTCAAAGCCGTCGCAATCCGGGCATACGTATACAGATTTGCCCAGCGTCGGTACAAGTCCCGGAAGATCAGGGAAACGGTCCATCAGCCCTGTTGCCAGCAGGAGCGTACGCGCCTCATAAGCCGCTCCCTCTTGTCCCTTAAGGCAGAACAAGCCCCCCGTCTTGTTCGCTTCTGTAATGGTATCCTTCGTAAATTTAACCCCAGCGAGGGCTGCTTGAGCACGGCCTCGCTGGCGCAGCTCGGCTCCCGATATTCCCTCCGGCCATCCAATAATATTATGATAACTTAAGCACAGGCTCGACCGTCCGCCGCCCGCGTCTATGACAAGGATACTGTAGGCGGAATACCGCCCCAGCTGAATAGCGGCTTGAAGACCCGCTATTCCTCCTCCGACAATAATACAGTCGTAGGTCACTCCCATTCCTCCTGTCTCTAATGAAGCAGCAATGTGCTGTAGTTACAAACTTATATTTAAACATTCCAGGTAAATTCAAACTCCTGTTCTATCCAACCGTTTTTGAGCTTCTTCAGCTTTTCAAATTACCTTTGATTCATTCGTCGAACTATCTGCCTGCACGGTGCTAAGATCATGTATAATGAATTATCATCGTCAAAAAGTGACACTTTTTATGCTTAAGAATATGATTACAGGCGGGATTTAATTTTGAAATTTCTAAGTAAAAAGGGGATTACTCTTCGCTTCAGCATCAGTGTGCTTGTAATTTCAGCGGTAGTGCTTACTATGATCATTGAAATTATCTCGGCCATTCAGGTGAATCGTTCCTCCTTAATCTCAAGCTATCTGCAGAATAATGATCAATACGCAAGAAAACTTGCAGCCAATACAGGCAATCTGCTAACGACCATGAGGCAGAACCTGATTGCCATAACCGCCATTCTTAAACGCGGCTCTTATTCCAACTCGGCTCTTCTGGATGATTTGTTCCAGGAGAACCGCCAGTATTTCAACTCGATCTTTATAGCAAATGAGGATCGAGTGATTCAGGCCACGAGCCCCAACACATCCGGGGTTCACCAAGGGGATAAACTGACATCCGAGGTGAGCAAGCGTGCGATAAAGGCTAAGGCTCCCTTCATTTCAGAACCTTACCTAAGCAAATCAGGGCGTTATATTATTCTGGTGTCGGCGCCTATCTTTAATTCCAAAGGCGTATATAAGGGTTTTGTTGGCGGAACGATCTATCTTGAGGAGAAGAATGTGCTGAACACCCTTCTTGAAGAGCATTTCTTCGGAAACGGTTCTTATGTATTTGTTGTGGAGAAGACCGGTCATATCATTTTTCACCCGGACAAGAACCGTGTGGGGCAAGCCGTCAGCAAGAATCATGTTGTTCAAAAAGTCCTGAAAGGAAATTATGGTTCCGAAAGAGTAACCAATTCCAAGCAGCATGATTTCTTCGCGGGTTATGCATTCGACCCTATCAGCTCATGGGGGATCGTAGCTCAGACCCCGGTCTCTGTCATTGACGGGCCGCTGTCCGATCTGATCCGCAGGATGCTGTCCCAATCTATGATCTTCCTCATCCCCATACTGCTCGTAGGCTGGTGGATGGCAAGCCGGATTGCCAAGCCCCTGCATATGCTGGCCAACTATTCGGAAGAAGCGACCATTAATCTGGATAAGAGCAGGGAACTTCCAGAAATCAGGTCCAGCTATTATGAAGTCCGTCTGTTATACCGCAGTGTTAGAATTGCTTTCCAGAACCTTAATGAAGATATGAATCAGCTACGCGATGAGGTGCACATTGACGGGCTAACCGGTCTTTCTAACCGCAAAGCCTTTGACAAAGTCATGGATAAGTGGATCAACAAACATGTACCCTACTCTTTAGTGCTGCTGGACATTGACCATTTCAAGCAAGTGAATGATACTTACGGCCATTTGATCGGAGATGAAGTGCTTAGATTCCTCTCAAGGCTCATGGAGGAGGTAAGCGGGGAAGATAGTCACGTATTCCGCTACGGAGGAGAAGAATTCGCAATTCTGGTGAAGCATGAGGAGACGTCCCATGCGTTAAGAACAGCGGAACGGGTCAGGAAGATCCTTGCCGCAACGGTAAGTCCAACCGGCGAGGCCATTACCATCTCAGCCGGGATTGCAACTTTCCCAGACCATGCGCTGGATGCTCATGAGCTGATCCGGCAAGCGGACCGGGCGCTCTATCAGTCTAAATTAGACGGCCGGAACCGGACAACGGTGAGTGACGGGGATTAACCCGGCGTAGGTTCGTATCGTATTCAACACAAAAAGCCTGCATAACCAGGTTTTTTGTGTTGAATGGGGTGTCTATTCTTTTGAATCATAAAAGATATGATCGGCTTCTATTCCGCTCTCACTAATCTTAAGAATACCCACTGAATAACGGGGCTCCCTCCGTTTATCCGCAGCCGAACCGGGATTGAATAACAAGACCCCATTCTCTTCCTTCAAGTAGGGCTGGTGGGAATGACCGAATAGGATGGCATCCACCTGATCTCCCTTAAAGGATAACCAGGCCCGCTCTTGCGTGGTCCGCCCCGTATAGGGAGTATGCCCGTGCACCAGACCGATTCGGTATGGGCCCAAGCTGAGGATTTTACGGTGGCCAAAACGCCCGATAATCTCCTCAGGATCATTATTGCCCGCAATGCCTTCAACAGGCGCCAGGGCGGCAAGCTGTTCATACACATCCATCGTGACCCAGTCCCCAAGATGAAGGATGAGATCCGCTCCCCGGAAGGCTTCGATTAATGCGGAAGGAAGCCGCTTGGCCGATCTTGGCATGTGTGTATCAGATACTACGCCCACGATCATGGAAATCCCCTCCTATCTCAATGGCGATGCAGCCATCCGAATGTAGGTATGACGACGGCCGCGGATGGCAATCGATAGAGCCTGGATGTTCTCTGGAACAGCAATTCCTCCAAAGCCCGCGTCCCCGATATGGAAAATATCCGCCCCGGCCCGCTTGGCGCTAAGCGCAATCTCCCGGATGGTCGCCTCATCCGCGCCCTCCTGGCTGGTTCCGATCGCGGCCAGTGTTAGAGCACCTTTGTCTTTGACAGCGGTGATGATCTTCGCAAGCTCCTTCTCACGAAGTCCGGGAACGGTACCCGGAGCAGGCAGCAGGATGACGTCTGCCCCGGCTTCTACAAAACGGAGCGAAGCATCCAGGTCCGTTACCCTTCCCTTCGTCCCCGCACCATGCATTTTACCCGCGATGATCAGACCGCCGAAATGTTCCTTAGCCAGCCGGATAGCTCCTTCAATCTGTGTATTCGTAACCCCTGTCTTCGGGTTCCCAGTGAGGCAGATGAAGTCAAAGCCCAGATCCTTAGCCTTCGCCAGAGATTTGGCGGTAGCTCTTCTTCCCTCCGGCAGCTCGAAGAGGGATTCCACCGCGTCCGCTTTGTCGTCCACTGGCTCCAGATTCACACCGATGGGTAGGCCGGTCATCGATTTAAGCTTCCCCACAATGTCCTCATCAGGACCCGCCTCAACATCCGCATCCGGATGGAAGGAGTTACCGGGCACCACACCTTTCACCTGCGGATGGAACACATCGAACAGATTAAGCAGGACCATATCCGCCCCAAAAGCTTTGGACAGCTCCGCATTTGATATTTCCGGAAGCAGGGACAAGGTTACCACATTCTCGGAAATAATCGTTCTTCCTTCCGTTGCGAGAATGGACTGCTTCAACTGTTCCCGGTTCATTTGGCGGAAGTCGGAGGCCCGGCAATCCAGGATTCTTTTCATACGACGATCACCTCAATTTCCAGATTCACTAGCTTATTTCATGTTATCACACCGCTCCCTGGGGAACAAAAAAACCAGAACAGCAGGTATCTCCTTGGATGTCATATTTGGAAATATCCGCCGCGCAAGTAAGGTTAGCTGTCTAATAAATATACCCTTGACTCATAAGGACGCAAAGTGAGCTTATTCACGTTCTCATTAGAAGAGGGTTTGTAATTTGAAATAAGCAGCTTGGCACCCTCTGGGCTGATCTCCTTCGGCCATTCAAAAACCGGCTGCTTATCGAAGAAATTGAGAATCACCAGGAGACGCTCATCCTCACATGTCCGGGTGTAGGCATAGATTTCGGGGTCCAGCGGGAGAAGCAGCTTGTACTCTCCGTAAACGATCACTTTATATTTTTTCCGGAGGGCGATGAGCTCCTTATAGTAATTATAAATGGAATCCGGGTCCTTCTGGGCAGCTGCCACGTTGACTTCCATATAATTGGAATTCACGTTAATCCATGGTTGAGCCTTGGAGAAACCGGCATTTTCGCTGTTATCCCACTGCATGGGAGTCCGGGCGTTATCCCGGCTCTTCTTGCGAATCGCCTTCATAATGCTCTCCTCCGGCATCCCTTTCTCCCGCATGTCATGGTAGAAATTCAGCGTCTCAACATCCCGGTAATCCTCAATAGAGGCAAACGACGGGTTGGTCATGCCAATTTCCTGCCCTTGGAAGATATAAGGCGTCCCTTCGAGAGTCAGAAGAAAGGTCGCAAGCATCTTGGCGGATTCAACCCGATAGTTCAAATCATTGCCGAACCGGGAGACCGAGCGGGGCTGATCATGGTTCTCCAGATAGTTGGCATTCCAGCCCTGATTATGGAGCACCGTCTGCCATTCACTCATCACTTTCTTCAGCTCAAGCAAGTTCCATGGCTTGACATTCCATTTGCCGCTGCCGGGTGACTCGGCATCCAAATACATGTGTTCAAATTGAAAGACCATGTTCAGCTCGCGCCGGGTGTCACCCACATAGTCAAGCGCTTGGTGCGGGCCTAACCCCGACGTTTCTCCAACCGTCATAATGTCGTAATGAAACAGCACCTGGTCATGAAGATTCTGAAGCAGCGTATGCACCTTGTCCAGATTTGAAAATAATTGATACGCCCTGACAGTAGGCAGCCGGTTCGGGTTATCCGCATCAGGCAGGCCTTGGGCCTTCACAATATGCGCAATCGCATCAAATCTGAAGCCGTCCACCCCTTTCTTCAGCCACCAATGGATCATATCGTGGAGCTCATCCACAACAGCCTGATTGTCCCAGTTCAGATCCGGCTGCTGCTTGGCATACAAATGCAAATAATAACTGTCGGTTGTGGAGTCATACTCCCATACGGAGCCGCTGAAATAGGACTCCCAGTTGTTCGGGGGGCCTCCGTTCTTTCCTTTGCGCCAAATATAATAATCCCGTTTGGGATTATCCTCTGACGATTTCGATTCAATAAACCAGGGATGCTCGTTCGAAGTATGATTAAGAACCAGGTCCATCATAATTTTCATCCCCCGGCTGTGAGCCTCACGCAGGAGCCGGTCAAAATCTTCCATCGTGCCGTATTCCGGCTGAATATCACAATAGTCGCTGATATCATAACCATTATCGTGGTTAGGTGATTTATAAATGGGGCACAGCCAGATCACATCTACTCCGAGATCCTTCAAGTAGTCCAGCTTGGATGTGACTCCCCGCAGATCCCCTATACCATCTCCGCTCGCATCCTTAAAGCTGATCGGATAAATTTGATATACAACACTTTCTTTCCACCACTTCGGGTTCATCTCACACAGCCTCCTTTATCTATCTAACACAGTACCCTGTCCTATACTTTTAAACAGGGGAACGTCTGGTAACAACGTGAATTGTATAAATAGCCTTTACATTTCTTCATCTTTGTATAATAATCAGATCTGGTTCAGGCAACTGTAACCACTCCGGTATCAATTTATTTTCAGAAAGGAAAGGTGAAGGGCTCATGGACAAAACAATAATTAACAACCCGGCGCCTTCGCTGCAGCTATCGCGTTCCCGAAGGTTATGGACAGCGGTAATTTTAGGGTCATTATCCGCATTCGGACCGTTATCCATCGATATGTATCTGCCTTCACTGCCGCGGCTCGCGACAGATTTACATACCACAGCGTCTCTGACCCAGCTGACCTTAACCGCATTTCTGCTCGGGCTTGCACTCGGACAGCTGGTTGTTGGACCGCTTAGCGATATTAAGGGAAGGCGTTCCCCTCTCTTGATCTCCTTAGGGGTTTATTCTGTATCATCCATATTGTGTGTCTTTGCTCCCAGCATTGGTGTACTTATCGGTCTAAGATTGATTCAAGGGGTGTCGGGCGCAGCGGGGGTTGTTCTGTCCCGGGCCATTGTCAGGGACTTATATTCAGGGACAGAGCTTACCAAGTTCTTTTCCCTGCTCATGTTAATTAACGGGGCGGCCCCAATTCTCGCGCCAATAATAGGGGGGCAACTGCTCCGCATTTTCCCGTGGCGAGGGGTGTTTGTCGTGTTATTTGCGGTTGGGGTCATCATGCTGATCGCCGTCTATTTCGGGCTGCCCGAGACCCATCCGAAGCACCGGAGAGCCACCGGAGGCATTCGCCAGACCTTCTCCACCTTCGGCAGACTGCTCAGAGACCGGGTATTTATGGGATATACAATTGCCCAAGGCCTCGTCTCGGCAGCCATGTTTGGTTACATCTCCGGCTCCCCGTTTGTCATGCAGGAGGTATTTGGCGTATCGCCGCAAATGTACAGCGTCATCTTCGCAGTCAACGGCATCGGCATTATTGCGGCCAGCCAGCTGACCGGACGTTTGGCCGGACGAATTTCCGAAGAGAAGCTGCTCGTCTGTGGCCTCAGTCTGGCCGCTGCCGCATCCGTCATCCTGCTGCTGGATATTACTTATCTTCAGCAGCTGCTGTCGGTGCTGATCCCCCTATTCTTCGTTGTAGCCTCTGTCGGAATCGTCGGTACCACCAGCTTCCCACTCGCCATGAAGGAACAGGGCGATTCCGCCGGCAGTGCCTCGGCGCTGCTTGGGCTGCTGCCCTTCGTGCTGGGCGCCGCCTGCGCGCCTCTGGTTGGCATTGGAGGCAGCCATACCGCGATCCCGATGGGCATTGTAATCGCCGTAGCGGATGTATGCGCAATTGGATTTTATTATGTGCTTGTCCGCCGGACGGTGCACCGCTCCAACCTATAACGGAAACAAAAAAGAAGCACCAGATATGCTCCTGGCGCTTCTTCTTTGTTTATTATCATATGACCGGGTTAAGATAGCTTCACATTCTTGAATAAAGGGCGGAAGTATAAATCATACGCTTTATCCGCAATTTCATCTGGTGTATAACCGCGGGATTTCCGAAGGTAAATATAACAATCCGGCTCTAATAAGAACAAGAACGCATTCACCACAAAACAGGTATCACAAGGACCGATCTCGTTAGCTGCCGCAGCCTGATTTAACAGCTGGCTCAAGGTTCCAAAGATGAATACGTACGGATGAGATTCAGAGAACTCAAAACCCATTCTCTGCAGCTTGTGGCAGCTCTCATCCAGAGCGCCAATCCAGACCATGGCATCCTCTACAAACCGGACCCACTTCAAAATGACCTGTCCGATCCGCTCTTCGGTGGACCAGGAAGGCTCCTCGATTCCACGCCGGATATCCTCCTTGATCACGCACAGCTTCTCCTCAATGAGATTAAGGCAGATATCCCCAATGCTTGCATATCTTCTATATAAGGTGCCCTGCCCGATCCCTGATGCCTTGGCGATCTGATGCATGCTTACCTTGTCAACGCCGCGCTGTTCGATAAGCTGTCTCGCGTTCTTCAAAATTAATTCATTGATTTCCAGGGAGCCTCTACTCTCTTCATGAAGCGGCATATACATAGTTCTCCTTCTATGCAGGTATGATATGGATGGATGTCATCCATATGAACAGAACATCTATATATTGTAACCCTTACTCCTATGAAGGATCAATCCCTCCACCGGACCGGCATCCCTCTTACTTCTCCTGAGGAATAGCACTTCGACGAATGAACAGGGCCAGAATGAAGGCGGCTACTGTAAGAATCGCCCCAACCCAAAATGCGCTGTGTACTCCTGAGGTCATCGCCTCTGCAATCTGCTTCGGATTGGTAGGATCTTTCACTCCGCTGAGATAGCGGGCTTGGCCTGAGGACATGATGCTGATGAAGAGCGCTGTCCCAACAGCGCCGGCCACCTGCTGAATCGTATTCATAATCGCGGTTCCATGCGGATACAGATGACGCGGCAGCTGGTTAAGCCCTGTGGTCTGGGCCGGCATAATCACCATGGAAAGCCCGATCATTAGTGCAATATGAAGCAGAATGATCACATATATCTCTGTCGATGTAGAGACTTGGGTGAACAGCCAGAGGGTGATCACCATGATCACAATCCCTGGGATGACCAAGGCTCTAGGCCCGAATTTATCGAACAGACGCCCCGTAATCGGTGACATCAATCCATTAATGATGCCTCCTGGTAGGAGAATCAGACCAACGGTGGAAGCCGTCAGCGCAAGTCCGCTGATCATAAACATGGGCAGAAGAGTCAAGGTGGAGAACAGGGTCATCATCAGGATGACCATCAGAATGACGGCCAGCGAGAACATCGGATATTTAAAGGAACGGATATCCAGCACCGGTTCTGCCAGCTTCAGCTGTCTTAGAACAAACAGCAGCAGACCAATGAAACCTGCAGCAAGGCAGATGATGACCAAGCTGCTGGACCAGCCGATCTCAGGATCTCCCGCACTGCTGAATCCATACACAATGCCTCCGAATCCTATAGTAGAGAGCAGAATGGACAGCAGGTCTACTTTGGGCCGTGTAACCTCAGACACATTCCGCAGATAAATGAAAGCGAAAATAATCGAAAATACCGCAAGCGGCACAACCGAGAAGAATAGCCATCTCCAGCTAAGCGAATCCAGGATAAGGCCGGCCAGCGTTGGACCGGTTGCCGGCGCGAACATAATGACCAGTCCGATCGTTCCCATGGCCGCTCCACGTTTCTCAGGCGGGTAGATGGTCAAGATCGTATTCATCATGACCGGCAGCAGCAGGCCTGTGCCGAGCGCCTGAACCAGACGCGCAATCAGCAGAACGGTGAAATTTGGTGACAAGCCCGCGATCAAGGTTCCGACTAGGAACAAGCCCATCGCACTGATAAAAATCTGTCTAGTGGTAAACCACTGAATAAGCAGCGCCGTAACAGGCACAAGAATTCCGATTAACAGCATATAGCCGGTGGTGAGCCATTGAATTGTAGAGTAAGGAACCTTTAGTTCCTTCGTCAGCTCGGTTAATGCTACCCCGAGCAGCGTTTCATTAAGCAGGGCAAGGAATGCCCCGATCATCATCGAAATGACAATGGGCAGCCGCTTTATATTCTCTATCGGTGCGGCACCAACCGCTGCACTTCCTGTATTCATTGTTATTCCTCCCTATGTATCTCTATTTAGGAAAATCTCCGCAGTATGGTTATCTTCGGAACTCGTCCGCCTCCTTCTTGGGAAAAAGTAAGAGATTTAATTCCGCATCGCGGACAATTGTCCGCACGATGTATATTAGCAGACAATTGTCCGCAGCGTCAATGTAAACAATAAATATAGTGGTTTATGGCAGTTTATTGTGTTTTGAGGCATAAAAAGCCGCCTTCGTCTCCGAGAGCGGCTTAGTCTTCTTCTTTTCTATTGATTTATAGTCCTTATTTATCCCAAGGCTCTGCCCCTTCAGCCTCAAGCTCCCCGACAAGCTCTTCACACAGCTTATGGGTAAGGAGCGCATCCCGTGCCGAAGGTGAAGGGTCTCTTCCCTCCCTCACTGCGGACAGGAACTCTTCAATCACCTGATCAAATCCCCTGCGGTACAGATTAGGGTCCCAATCATTAAAGCCCAGGTGCTTCTCTTCTCCACCAGAGTACTCGATGGTTGTGTTTAAATTTTTGACAACCCGCTTATTCCCTGGGCTCATAACCTCCAGAATCTCCTCCACGATTCCATTGTCCCGGTTCATGGTGCCAATACAGCTGAAGCCGTCCCCATCAAGCTGAAGCTGGACATGATACAGCCTGCCTTCCTGGACCCGGGCCGATACCCGGGTTCTCTTAATCTCACCGGGCGCCAGAAAACGCAAAGTATCCACAACATGAATAAAATCATCCAAAACAAACCGTCTCGCCACATCTGGGTGGTGAAGGCGGTTCTTCTGTAAAAGGACCAGCCCCGGCTCCTTCAGCTTCTTCTTAACCTGAGCGTACATCGGTGCAAATCTGCGGTTGAACCCGACCATTAGAATCCGCCCGGTCTGCTCGGAGAGCTCCACAATCCGAAGGGACTCTTCATAGGTGTATGCAATCGGCTTGTCCACATAAACATGAATTCCCGCCAGAAGAAGCTTCTCCACGATTGCAGGATGGGAATCTGTGGAGGTATGTACAAAGGCAGCATCTACCTTTGAAGCAATAAGCTCATCCACCGTGGTTACGCATTCCCTTACCCGGTATTTCGAGCTAAGCCTACGCAGTGTCTCCTCATTCCGTGTACAGAACACAAGCTCAATATCCCCGCGGGCCGTGATTACCGGCAGGTATGCTTTCTGAGCAATACCCCCAAGTCCGACGATACCGATTCTCATAGATTTAATCCTCCATTTGTCAGCGTAGTCCCTCTATTATAAATTCTCCAGGACGAGGAATAAAGGTAGGCTATCAGGTTCGCCGATTATGCGTGCCCATCCGCAATCGCTTGCACGAGCTTCGGAAACCAGCTGGCAAGCGGAGTGAACCTATATCCAGCACGAACGGCCTTGCTGGTATCCATAAGCCAATCAGCCGGGACTCCGAAGGGCGACTGGTTCTCCGGCCCGGTCTCCCCTTTAATTATGGCAGTCCGCCCGGTAGCTTCTTCTATGGTCCTTACAATCTGACGCACCGAAATCGATCCCTCGGATGCCGCGTTAACCGGACCTTTCACCAAGCCCTGACCGAGCCAGGCCAGAAACTCGGCTGCTTCATTCGAAGAAATAAAGCTGAGCCTCGCATCAAGATTGGGCACACCCATTGGAGTGCCCTTCTGGATGCGGTGTACGTGAAAATGCAGCCTTTTCGTATAATCATCCGTACCGAGCACAATGGGTATTCTCATGGCCTGAACAGGAAAATGAGCCTTTTGGAACAAGACGGCCTCCGCTTGCCTCTTACCTTCAGAATAAGCAAAGTCCGAGGAAGCCCCTTTTTTGATGGGATAACTATAAGGGTTAAAGTCATCTTCTATAACTGCCCGCCCTAAAGGCTCATATACAGACAGCGTGGAAGTCATAATGTACTGTCCGACCCGACCTTCGAAAGCGTCGACAGCAATTTGGGCGTCATCCGATGAGTAACATATGTTATCGTACACAAGATCCCAATCCCCCCGAGAGGTAAGGGCGAGCAGATCTGCCCTGTTAGTCCGGTCAAGTGTGAGATGTTTGATCCGCTTGCTGAAGATAACCGGTGAATTTCCCCGGGTAGCAATGGTGACATCGTGCTCGTCTTCTTGAAGAAGAAGCTCGACTAATTTTTTACCGAAATAGCGGGTTCCACCAAAAATCAATATTTTACGCATCCCTTTACCCCTCTTTCGCAATATTTATTTCTAAATTTAAAACGAAACGGACTTTTCAACAGATACGCCATTACCAACGTTGTAATTCTAATAGTAAACCCGCATGTGCTGTTATGCCAAATCATCGCTAACGATCATCTACCCGCCCGCTTGCTTGCTTCTGATGCTTAAGTACTTGTTGTTTTGATACCAAAGCATCAATTAAGGTTATGAAAATCCGGTACCATTTCCCGGAAAATTTATGTATATAGTGGGATAGTCAAAGAAATCGGACTCCTTAATAATGGATATTAGGTATTATTTTTTGTCCCACCGCAAATTAAAATTTTGGGAGGAGTGTCGAAGTTTGTTCCAATCTATCATTCGAAAAACTTCATATGCTGTGGCAAGTCTTGCCATCCTATCAGGTATTGTTATCAACCCGGGTTACGCTTCTCCAGTATCAGCCTCAGCTTCAGCTCATAAGCCAGTAATTGAGTGGTCCCACCAGTATGGCAAGGACCAGTTAAATTCCAACGGACGCAGTGTTACCGCCACCGAGGACGGCGGGTACATCGTCACTGGTGACATTGATGAAGACCCAGGTTCAGGGTACGGAATCACCAAAGCATACATCCTTAAGCTTGATGCTTCTGGGAAGATGCAGTGGGATCAGAAAATTCAGCACGGAGACTCGGAATATACGTATGCGCATCAAGCGGCTCCAACCCGGGACGGTGGATATATTGTCAGTGGGGCGACCAAAAATTATGATGGCAGACCACACAATGTTGTCTTCTTGGCCAAGCTGAATGCCCAAGGGAACGTGGAGTGGGAGAATGAATATGGTGACGGATATACCAATCAATATGGGGAATCTGTGGTTCAAGCCGAAGACGGCGGATTTGTTGTAACGGGATACAGTGTAACTTCCTATGGCGAAGCTCCGGCTTATGTGCTTAAGACAGATGCCCAAGGCAAAAAGCTATGGTATAAGAAGTTCAGATTTGGCAGCAATCAGTATTTTAATGATGTGATTGCCACACCAGATGGCGGAACGATTGCAGTAGGCACCCTTAACTCTGTTATTGGCACTGGTGAGGATGACGCCGGCATTGCTACGAAGCTGAATGCCAACGGCGAGGAAGTCTGGACGCATAAATATGCCCAGCCCAATTCCGGCCGCAGCGCATACGCCATCATTCCTTCGGATGACGACGGTTATTTAATCGCCAGCAGAACGAAAGATGACATGAACCTTCTGACCAAGACAGACGCCTCCGGTGAAGTAATCTGGGAGAAAAGCTCCACTTCGCAAGATGGTCGTGAACTCTTTACCGAGCTTGCTCGCACCAAAAACGGATATGCACTGATTGGGCAGAATGAGAAAGGCTCCTATCCTGATGAGCAGAACCGCTTTGAAATCCTGCTGTTGGATCAAAGTGGTGAAATTGCGGATAGATTAATTTTTGGTGATGCGAACCTTTATGGAATCGGCAAAGGTACTTATGCTCCAGACGGAGGGTTTGTGGTTACCGGGCAGGCTCATGAGAATAATAAATATTTCCTGCAGCTGACCAAGCTCGCTGCCCCGGACCAGCCTCAGGTAGACCCGGTTCTAACCGGAATTAAGTTCACCGACTCCAGCAAAAAAATTTTGGTGGGCGAGCATGCCCCCACTGTAGTGAATGCGGTCTACTCCGACGGCAGCGCAACCGGACTGACGGATGAAGTCACGTTCTCCTCGGATGACGAGCATACCGCTGTGGTAGACGGGAAAGGTCAGATTACCGGCATCAAGCCGGGCAGCGCCACCATCACTGCCGTATATCAAGGCCTTCAGGCGCAGTTGAAAGTAGAGGTATCCGAGACCCCGGGCAATGGAAATCCGGATGGTGAAGGCACCTTCTACCTGGACTCGGACGAGTATTCCTTAACTGCCGGGACCTCTCTGGACACGATTGCCTTCTTCAAGGATAAAGACGGGAAGATTCATGATGTGACCAAGGATGCAGCCTTTAAGAGTGACAATCCGAAAGTCGTGGAGTATGACGAGGACGGCAACATCATCGGGGTGCATGCGGGAATCACTCACATTACCGCTGAATACAAGGGACACTCGTACAGAGCGCTTGTTCAAGTGGTTCGTACCTCTGTACCGAAATAACGGATAGAACAAAATCAGGTGCCGTCTTCTCAGACGGCACCTGATCTTGTATAAAAGTTCGATTTGTGTTTAAAAAGCTCCAGGAACGAACGACTGCTCCCTTTTCCATATAACAAGCAAGCTCTGTTATCTTCGTGTCTCAAACAAGCTCTTAATCAGGGAAATCCCACTGATTACCCCCAAATAGAAATGACCGTTCCGGTCGGTTAAAGCCAAATACTTGGGAAACAGAGACAGCTTGAAGTAATACGCCGCTAGAACATACACCAGCAGGATAAAGCTTGGCAGGAATACGGCTATAAACATCGGTTTGTTGAAGCTAGACCTGCCGGGAAGTCCGAACAAGCCGCTCAGGTAAATGCCAAGAATAAGGGCAAACAGTGTTCCTGCCCATATACTTCTTTTAATGTTGAAATCCACCTGGCCTTTGCGGGCAATCTCGTCCAGGTATTGATTACCATAATAGAGCAGCAGAATAGCACCTATCGTCCAGATCACATAATACAGATACCCTTTTCTCTTCATTCGTCAACTCTCCCGCTTGATAGATTCCGAGTTATACTCCGGCTGCTGGCCCCCGCTTATGACATATTCCTTCCGGTCGCGTTGCCCTTTAACATGCTTCAATTGAGCCACGATAATCAGACTGATCACCACCAGCAGGAACCAGGAGCTGATCTTGCCAAGATGCACCATCTGCCAGGCATGCTCCTGATCCGGATAGCGCCACGCGCCCAGAAGTGTGGATATATTCTCCGCCAGCCAGATAAATAAGCCCACCAGCAGGAAGCTTAGCAGTAGCGGCATCCGGAGAGTTCGCTCCTCCACCTTGAAATAAACCTGTGTTTTATAGAATATGACGCACAGCAGCACAATTAGAATCCATCGGTAGTCACCAATGTAATGGTGTGTGAAAAAGTTCAAATAAATCGCACCGCTGATCACCCAAGGCAGCACTGGCCCCGGCCAGCCTGTAATCTTCAGGTCAAACCTGCGCCAGGCCTGACAGATGTAGCTGGCCACACTCGCGTACATGAACCCGCTGTACAAGGGAACACCGTAGAACTTGCTCCACCCGGGTTCAGGGTAAGACCAGGAACCCATGTGCACTTTGTACAGCTCCAAAGCAAGCCCAATAATATGGAACAAACAGATCACCTTGAGCTCATCCAGAGTTTCCAGGCTGAACACCACCATTGCTACCTGGGCTACGATACATATCATAAGAATAAGATCATACCTTGGTACATAAGGCACTTGAACGACTTTGGTGACAGCCAGGGATGCGAAGATGATCACCGGGAACACGCAGGACAAAGCCTCTTTCCAGCCGAAAACCCATAACTTGCGCCAAAATTGCATGGTTCACCGCCTTATCTTAATACAGCCTCATCCACTTAAAGCTTGATCAGCATATGAATGTCCTCAGGCTCAAGCTCAAATAGCTCCGGGTCAACCTCCTGGGTTACCTTACTGCCGCAGTGGGTATAGAAATTAACGGCAGACTGTGTCTCCGTGGAGGAGACATATAGATAGGATGCGCCGCGACGGAGCGCCTGCCGTTTCAGTTCATCCATCAGCGTCCTTCCAATTCCCTGCCTGCGGTAGTTTCTTGATACATACATCAGGTCAACCTGCAGCTGGTCCTGATTCTTGCCGCGGAACTTGTTCGCAAGCACGCCGAAACCAGCCAGCCTATCGCCATCGAAAGCCCCATAGGCGTATCCTCCATCCGACAGCTGCTCCTTGTACCGGGTCTTCAGCTCCTCCAAATGGTGCTGATCCCAGGTTCCACACTCATGGCCTGCCGGAATTTCTTTGACGCTTCCATCCTCCATACGGTAAATCTTCTCAATATACTCCGAACGGTCAATATGAGAGATCAACTCCACATCTTCATGTGTCATCGGTCTATAGTTAAGCATACTGCTTTATTCCTCCATTTCATTCAATCCCTCTATCGTTTATCCAAGCTCCATTTCCATCAGAATCATGTCCTTACAGGCAATCCCGTTCTCCATAATCGGTTCACTGTAATGCTTCACGAAATAATCCCGCTCCACGCCAGTAATACGGAATCCGTTCTTCTGGTAAAATGCCAGCTGGTCCAGGCTGGAGTTGCCTGTACCTACCTTCAGCAGACGATAGCCCGCCTTCCGCGCAGCGTCAATTGCGTGCTGAAGAAGCTTTTTGCCAAACCCTCTGCCCTGGGCTTGTTCATGCACCGCAATATTGACAATCTCCGCCTCCTCCGGCGAACGCGGAAGCAGAACACAGACACCAAGAATCTCTTGATCCACAACCAAGGTGTACACTGAACTTTTATGTATATAACTCTGCACCATCTGCTCATCCGGATCTGCCAGCAGCAGCAGTTCCATTGGCAAAGTTTCAGGTTCCAAGTGCTCTTGAATAAGTATTGTAGTAATAGATAACGCCTCCTGAATTTATGTTTGTATTAGGGCAGCCTGTTCTATTATAGCATTTTCTGAGTTTTGGAACTTAGGGAGGAGGCACTTATACCAATAAATAATAGAATAGTCCCTATAAATCCCAGGATAAATTATCCATAATTGTAATGAGGATAGAGAACTATTCTTACAAAAATCTAAAGGAGGTTTTCTCTATGAAAAAACCAGGCAGCCGCATCAGCAGCAAGACTACAGTCTTACTCACAGGCCTCATTCTCGCCATGGCTGTGCCGGGCACGGGATATGCCTCTGCCGAGGTTCCTGTGATTGAGAACAGTACCAACAATACATCTAATGTGGTCATTACGTTCCCTGGACAGCCAAATACAGGCGGGGACTATACTGTCGGAGGTGGAGGGGCGACTACTCTGCCTAGCAATCCGGGAATACCTGATGTCGATGGAGTAGGAAATCCAGACGAAGTTATAATTTCATTTCCTGGCAACCCAGGGGGAATACCGGACGTGGGTGGGGTTAAAAATCCAGACGGATCGCCAGTCACACAGCCAGACATGCTCCATTTTACTCTGGACTCTGATGAGTATTCGGTTACAGTAGGTGACACCCTGGACACCGCTGCCTACATCAAGATCGGCCAAGGCCCTTTGAAGAGAGTTACAGATGACGTGGTCTACATAAGCGAACGGCCCGACCTTCTTCAGGTGGACAGCCAAGGCAATCTCACCGGCTTGAAGCCTGGCCTCGCCCGGGTGACCGCACTACACAGCGGCAAGCTGTTCACCGCAAAGGTCCTGGTCGTGAATCCTTATCAAGTACGTTAACCGTTTCTGTACAAGCAAATGATCCTGCCCAACATGCCTAACCTTCCAGCCATAATGGCCAGAGGGTTAGGTTTGTTTCTTGATTTCACTAATTTTAATTTAGATCCGAATCCCTTCCTCCTTCCATCCCCTTACATTTCAGATCCACCTGAAACCCATCATTTCCCTTTTATTGAACTATGTTGTGATTCGTTGTACTTTGTTATAGTTATTTCTTGGGCCTATCAAGGTCTTTAAACAAACAGGATAACAGAAGACAATAAATCACAATTGAGTACCTTTAAACGAAAAACTCTCCAGCTATATAATTGCCTTGTAAACGCTATCAAATATGAAAAGGGGCGAATCAATTGAAGAAAAAGCTATTCTCAACGGGAGTTTCCATGGCTGTGGTCATGTCCCTCCTTCTCTCCGGCTGCGGCTCGGACAATTCTGGAAGCGGGAACACACCTGCTGCAGACCCGGGCAAATCCAATCAAGAAACGTCTAAAAACGCTTCGGACATCAGCGGCAAAATCACCTTCCTGACCAACCGTACGGATATGATTGGCAAGGAATACGACGAGTATCTGAAACGCTTCAATGAAAAATACCCTAATATCGAAGTCGAGCTTGAGCCTTCCCAGACAGACTACAATCAGCAGGCAAAAGTTCGCATGGCCAGCCAGGAGCTGCCAGACGTAATGTTCATTCCAACAATCCCGAACTCGGATCTTCCTAAGTACTTTGCTCCACTAGACGATCTCGGGCTTAATGATCAAGTAACCTTCAAAGACTTTAAATCCTTCGATGGCAAGCTGTACGGAATTTCTTCCGGCAACTCCACTTCCGGTATCGTATATAACAAAAAAGCTTTCGCAGATGCAGGAATTACAGAGGTACCCAAGACTTGGGATGAATTCCTGGCTGCTTGTGAGAAGCTCAAGCAGAAAGGCATCGTTCCGCTGGCTTCGAACTTCAAGGACAAGTGGCCGCTGAACAACTGGGTGTATGATCTTCCCCGGGTTATTGAGAACAACCCGAACTTCCCGAATGACAAACTCAACACAGATACCCCATTCACCATGGACAATGGTTACGGCAAAGCGATGGGACTCCTTCGCCAGCTTAACGAGAAAGGTTACCTGGAGAAGGATATCAATTCAACAAACTGGGAGCAGTCCAAAAAGGATATTGCCGCAGGCAAATTCGGAATGTATTTCCTTGGGAACTGGGTTATCAACCAGGTCATCGGGGCTGGAACAACTTCGGACAATGTCGGGTTCTTCCCGCTGCCATATGACAATTCTGGCAAACCATCTGCTGCTCTAAGTCCTGACTTCTTCTATGCGGTCGCCAAAGACAGCGAGCATGTGGACGCAGCCAAGACATTTGTGAAATGGATGATTGAAGAGTCCGGTTATGAGGATTTCGCCGGGTTCATTCCGCCTCTTAAGAACAAAGAATCCAAACTGGCTCAGCTGAAGGAATTCCAGTCGGGCGGCGTGAAGCTCCAGGAAGGTACAGTGGATGATCCTGTTGTAACAGACATCAGCAACAAGGCACAGCTGGATCTGCCAGCGGTAGCACAGGAATTTGTGCTTGCCTCTGATCCGCAGAAAGTGCTGGATAAATGGAATGCCGCATGGGCCAAAGCTAGAAAAGAAGTGAAACACTAATTCCAGAAAAACCAGGGAAAATGGATTATCTTCTGATGGATAATCCATTTTCCCTATAACTTTTGAAGATCTATAGAAAGAAGGTCTGAGGATGTTTGGAAGCCTATCTTACTCAAAACAGAAAATGATCATTATTATCTCCTTCCTGACCGTCCCCCTGCTTCTGCTTGCCACCTTTACCTATTATCCGGCTATAAAGCTGGTTTATTACAGCTTCACCAACTGGGACGGCTACAGCCCTGAGAAGCCGTGGGTCGGCTTGGACAACTACCGGGAGGTGTTCGCCAATCCGGATATTTTCAAAGTATTTGAGCATAACTTCGCCTACTTTGTCATGGGGATCATCCAGAACATCATTGCCATTTATTTTGCTGTCATTCTAAATAATAGACTTCGGGGGAAGAACTTCTTCCGTATTCTCCTGTTCCTTCCCTATATCATGAACGGTGTGGCCGTAGCTTTCATGTTTGGTTATGTATTTGATACCACTAACGGCTCCCTTAACCTTTTATTAGGCAGCTTGGGCCTTAGCGGCCTTTCCGATACCAGCTGGCTCGGAACCGAAGGCCTGGTGAATTACTCACTGGCTTCCACCGGCTTATGGCGTTTTATGGGTTATAACATGGTGATTTATATCGCTTCCTTGCAGGCTATTCCACAGGATATCTTCGAAGCCGCCAAGATAGACGGGGCGAGTTCCATGCAAACATTATGGAGAATTACCCTTCCTAATATGAAGCCGGTCATCCAACTGAATCTGTTTCTTACCGTCACCGGGGCCCTAGAAGTGTTTGATCTTCCCTTCGTGCTTACGAAAGGCGGCCCGGCCGGAGCCAGCCAGACGTATGTGCAGCGGGTTGTGGACACCGCCTTTGCTTATAACAATTATGGCCTTGCCTCAGCGATGAGTATTATTCTGCTGTTCTTTGTCGTCTTTGTCCTCTTGATCCAGCAGCTTGTTCTCAACAGGGGAGGTAACAAATAACATGAAAAGCACAAAGTTCAACTTCATAAGCCTTCTCAAGTATATAACTTTGCTTGCCGGGGTATTTGTCGTTCTCTTCCCTCCCTATGTCGTCATTGTTAATGCCTTCAAATCCAAGGATGAGTTCAATACCAGCAATTCGATGGAACTTCCCCACAGCTTCTTTAATTTCGAGAATTTTGTCACCGTGTTCAAACGGGGACATCTGCTAAGCGGGTTCAGCAACACACTGGTCATCATTGTTGTTGCGCTTGCGCTAAACATTCTTTTTGGTACAATGGTAGCCTACGTTCTGGGACGATTCAGCTTTAAGCTGAAGCCTGTAGTGTTTGGAGCTTATCTGGTCGCAACCATTATCCCGAGCATCACGACCCAGGTAGCTACTTTCGGTATCATTAAAAGCTTGGGGTTGTACAATACCCTGGGAGCGCCTATCATTCTATATGTTGGTGCCGACGTCATTCAGATCATTCTGTACCTGCAATTCATCCGAAATATTCCTGTGGATTTGGATGAGAGCGCGATGGTAGAAGGCGCATCCTTATTCAGGATTTATAGATCTATTATTTTCCCGCTGCTGACTCCAGCGACCGCTACACTGGTCATCTTAAAGACGATCAGTATTTACAACGATATGTATATTCCTTATCTATATATGCCTAAACAAAGTTTGGGTGTGGTAACCACCGTGCTCATGCGGTTCCAGGGTGTGAATACAGCGGATTGGAATCTGATCTGCGCAGCAATTCTGCTCATTCTGCTGCCTACGGTCATTCTGTATTTATTCTTGCAGAAATATATCTTCGAGGGAGTGACCAGCGGCGCTGTGAAGTAGCTTGGGGAATGGAGAGGAAGGTCGTTCATCCATGTTTTCACTTATACGGGGTAATCTGCTCAAAGGCTGGTTATTTCTTGCCAACCTTTCCATGCAAAAAAAGCTGATCGTCATCTTTGTCTTTCTGATATCTATGCCGATCACCTATGTAACCTACCTTTCAGCGCGCTCAACTCTCCAATCTGTGCTTGAAAATGCGACAAATAACGCCGTACAAATGACTGCCAATGCCTCCAATACATTGGACAGCTATGTGGCGGATCTAAAAAGATATACGGTTCTCCCGTTATATAACAAGGAAGTTCAATACTACCTGGAGCAAAAGGGTACCAATTGGGACAAAAACGTCAGTATCGGGATGTTTCTCAGCTATCTGAACCATACCAAGGAAGAGATCTCAGCTGTCTATCTGGTCGATAAATTCGGATCGGTCTTCTATGACAAGAACACGACCATTACCGAGCTGTATCCCTACGAGCAGCTTGCGCAGTGGAACAGCCTCATTCGAAATAATGGCGGGGCCCCGATTATTACAGGCAGGCATACTATCCGCGCCAATTCCAATGGAAGCAAAGAGGTATTCACGGTGCTGCGGACCGTCAAGTCTGCCAGTACCCTTAAGGATATAGGCATCATCGCGTTTGATACAGATATCAAAATATTCAAACAAACCTTTGACCCGGTAAACCAAGTTACCGGAGGCAGCTCGATGATCGTGGACAGCCAGGGCAAACCCCTGTTTGCCAACGATAACGGCGGGTTCGACCCGGCCAACCAGCTGAGCCTGCTTCTGAAGCAGGTCAATCTTGACCAAGGCTCTTTCCAGTCCGAAATTGGAGGACAGAAGTATTTAACCGTATACAAGGTGTCACAGGAAACCGGGTGGATTATGCTGCACAGCATTCCCCTGAATCATATCCTGTCCTCTTTCGAGCAGAACCGTTCGGCACTTATCCTGACCACTTTAATCATCCTGGCGTTCGCCCTTCTCGTAGCTACGTTCATTTCCTACGCGCTGACCCGGCCGCTAAAATCCATGGTCCGCCTGATGAAACAGGTCCAACGTGGCCATCTCGGAGTCTCGTTAACGCCGAAATATAATGATGAGATCGGGCTGCTTGGCCACCAATTTAACCGGATGATTACAAGGATCAAGGATCTGCTTGAGGAAGTTTCTATTACAGAGAAGCGTAAACAAAAGGCGGACATGCGCGCGCTTCAGAACCAGATCAATCCTCATTTTATTTATAATACGCTGGAGTCCATTCGAATGTTGGCAGAGAGCAACGATGACCCCCGCGTAGCCGAGCTTACTTATTTGCTGGGACTACAAATGAGGTACAGTATCAGCCGCAGTGAAGAGACTGTCACCATAGCTGAGGAGCTTGAGCATGTGAGAAATTACTTTCAACTGCTTCAGATCCGTTTTCCGGGAAAATTCGAGCTGGAGCTTGACATCCCGGATGCTTTCCTGGAACTGCCTGTGCTCAAGCTTGTATTTCAACCCATCGTGGAGAATGCGGTCTTCCACGGTCTGGAGAAGAAATCCGGTCCCGGGCTTCTTACCATTACAGCCTGGAGCCGGGATGACAACGCGATGTTCCTGATCAAAGACAATGGAGTAGGTATGAGCAAAGATAAGCTTCTGGCCCTGAACAACAACCTTCAAAGCGCCGAGCCTGGAGAGAATTTCGGAATCGGGCTGCGGAATGTAAATGAACGCCTGTGCCTGCATTATGGTTATTCCTATGGACTTCAGGTTGAAAGTGAGCTTGGCGTAGGTACAAGTGTCACACTTCAGATTCAAGGGCCAACCCTGTACGAGACCGAAGACAATACTAAATAACCAGGGGGGACAACACATTGCTGCGTATCGTAATTGTAGATGATGAGGTACTCATCCGGGAAGGACTTGCCCGCATGATCCAGAAAGAGAACCCGGAGTTTCTAATCACAGGCAGCTGCTCGGACGGGGAACAGGTGCTTCATGATCTCAATCTTGAAGCTGTCGATGTGGTCATTACAGATATCCGCATGCCCCAAATTGGCGGCCTTGAACTGATTCGCAAACTTAAAGACAGTTATCCGCATATCCGGTCTATTCTAATGAGTGGCTTCACAGAGTTCAGCTATGCCCAGGAAGCGATACGTTGTTCTGCTGTCGACTATTTGCTCAAGCCTATAAACAAAGACCAGCTGTTCGCGCTTCTATACCGGCTGGATGAGGAACGGAAGAATACCCGAAAGAAAGAGGACCAGCAGCGTAAAGGCA
Organism: Paenibacillus sp. J22TS3; assembly: GCF_018403205.1. Taxonomy (NCBI): domain Bacteria; kingdom Bacillati; phylum Bacillota; class Bacilli; order Caryophanales; family Paenibacillaceae; genus Paenibacillus; species Paenibacillus sp. J22TS3. The sequence goes on along the minus strand of NZ_BOSF01000002.1, from coordinate 810,186 downwards.
TCCTGCTGTCTGTCTTACTCAGCAGGGCTTCTTCCGATTTTCTTCTATCTGAGCTGGTACTGCCCTGTCCCTATTTCACCCTGCTTGCCATAAAAATGAACAGCTCCATCGCTTTAACTGCATTTAAGGACTCCCTTCTTAAAATGGAGACTGTAATGCACTCGGATGTCCTGGAGCTTCATGAGCATATGCATATTCTGATCTGTTACTCGGATAAGGAGCCGAGTGTTGATCAGCTTCAGGTGATGTGCAGTGCCATCTTATCCTCTGTCTCATCTAAAATCCTGGTTCATATCGGCATAAGCCGCTCCTATCACCTTGCATCTGAGCTGTACACAGCTTACCTGGAGTCCATCAGGGCCTGTGGCCAGGGAATATACAGCGAATCATTCCGGTATATTGCCCACATCCAGGATATCAGCCTGCCTTCAACAGATATGCTGCAGAGATTGACCGGTGACAAATCTGAACTGGTCCATGATTTGCAGATTCTGAACATCAACCAGATCATGAAGCGGATTAAGGAAGGTTTGGTGCTGTTAAAGACAGAAAATTCCGAGCCGGAAAGCTACCTGAGATATGTTGGATGGATTCGGGAGACAGCCGCAAATGAACTGCAAGAGTTTGAAATGGTATACGAATCGTCTTCTGACCTAAAACAGGTGCTGCCTGCTGTTATGAGCTACACTGAACTGGAATCAGAAATTATGGACACCTTTCTGTCGGTGTTCACAGAAATCCGGAACAAACGGATGTTAATGGGAGGCAATGCGGTTGAGACGGTAAAACAGTGGATCTCGGCCAACTATAATCAGCAAGCCGACCTAAATGAGCTGGCCCGGATGGTCTATCTGACTCCAAGCTATTTGAGCAAGCTCTTCAAACAGGAGACTGGATTCACACTAACGGATTATATTATTGATGTGCGGATCAATCAGGCTAAGCACCTGTTAAAGACGGCCCCATGGATGAAAATTCATCATATCGGCGCAGAGATTGGTTATGATGACCCCGCTTATTTTAACAAGCTGTTCAAGCGGATCGTTGGGCTGACACCAAACCAATACAGGCAGATCGCACGGCAATCCCATACCAGCCCCCAATAAGCCGAGATGATTCCCCTGCACTCCACCCGGATATCTGGTATAATGATCAGCGCACGGGCAGTTCTTGCCCCCACCTGATTATTAGGAAAGAAGATGAACTCACCATGATTGCCGTCATCCTTGTTCAAGTTGTGCTGCCGATCTTTATTCTGATTGGAATCGGCTCCGTAATGCAGTATGTATTCAAGCTTGATCTGTATACATTAACCAAAATCAACTTTTATTACATTACGCCGGCTGCTGTATTCATCAGCATGTATCATTCGGAAATGTCCCCGGCGCTGCTTGGAAGTGTGGCCCTATTCTACACGCTGTATGTCCTTGTTCTCTATGGCGCCGGGACGCTGATGTCCCGCCAACGCAAGTTCAGCCGCGGCATGAAGGCCGCCTTCACCAACAGTCTGATTCTCGACAATTCCGGCAACTACGGTCTGCCGATTAATAATCTGGCTTTCCGGGGCGATCCCCTGGCCAGTTCCATTCAGGCTCTGATCATGTCGATGCAGAGTCTGCTAACCTTCACCTATGGCGTGATCTCCATTCAGGGCGCCAAGACCGAGGGGTTGTATAAACAGGCGGTCAGCGGATTTTTGAAAATGCCGGTCCCTTACGCGCTTGTGCTGGGACTGCTTATGCATATTTTCAATGTGCCGCTGCCCATGTTTATCTACCAGCCGCTGCAGTACGGGGAGCAATCCATGGTCGCCATTGCTCTGCTGACACTTGGCGCCCAGATCATTAAATATCCGCTAAGACTGGACCGTATTGAGGTATACCTTAGCGTGGTCATGCGTCTCCTGTTCGCTCCTGCTGTCGGCTTCGTTCTCATTCTTCTGCTTGGACTGCGGGGAATTCCCGCGGAAGCCCTGCTCATTGCCTCCGGTATGCCGGTTGGAGTTAACACCTCCATCCTCGCCGAAGAATATCAGAATGAACCGGATTTTGCCGCACAGACAATTTTGATCTCGACCATTCTTAATGTAATCACGATTACGGGTCTGATCTCCCTTGCCAGATATTTGGCATGACCTCCCCCTGCGCAAACAACAATCTATACCTTACGCAAATACCAAAAGAAATAGGCCAACCAGTAATCTGATTGACCTAATCATACGAAGGGCCGTCCCCGAAGACGGCCCTTGATTTTGTTTAGGAGTTCGGTTTGTGTTCGGAAAGCTTCGAAAACGAGAACCCGCCTCCCGTCAACTCGTCCATTCCCCAGCCAGCATGCCATAAACCACATGATCCACATAGCGATCCCCGATCAGCTCTGAAGCCCGAATTACCCCTTCCTGGGTAAAGCCCAGTCTCTCGGGCACCGCCCGGCTCTTCTTGTTATCTACCGCTGCCCGGATTTCCACCCGGTTCAACTCAAGCTCCTGGAAAGAGTAATTAATCAAGGCTCTGCATGCTTTGGTGATCAGGCCTTTGCCCTGATATTCAGAGCCCAGCCAATACCCGATCGACACCTTGCGGTTCGGCAGGTTCAGATCCTTAAGCGAGATGCAGCCCGCGATCTGGCCTTGATATACAAGACCACAGTACACACCGAGCCCTTTGGCATACACCTCAAGCTGGGATCGGATAAAATTCTCCGTATCCCCTGCTTCCCGTGTGAATGCCACCCAAGGCAGCCATTCACCCAACATCTCCCGATCAAGTACGGTCAGCTCAAATAAACGCGCGGCATCCCGTGGCTCAAGCAGCTTTAGGGATAAATCATCGTCAATGGTATATTTGAACATGGCATTCCTTCCTCTCTGTTTGAACTCTCACTATTTCTCATACCTGTGCCGCTCGGGCGTCAACAACCGTACCGCGCGAAGCTCCCCGCCTCCCAGCGCGCGGTGTGGCCTGGCATAACGGTTGTCAAACGCAATTTTAAGCCAGCCGCACCCGATTCAGCCCTTTTGTTTAAGCCAACTCATGATCCTTCGGCAGGAAGATCGTAAGCAGACCGATCAGCGGCAGGAAGGCGCAAATTTTCATTACAGTTTCAATACTCGTGGCATCGGCATAATGACCCAGTATGGCAGAGCCAATTCCGGCAAGACCGAACGCAAGCCCGAAGAATAAGCCTGATACCAAACCGACCTTGCCCGGAAGCAGCTCCTGGGCGTAGACCACAATAATCGAGAAGGCTGAGGATAGTACGAACCCGGCGCACACAACAAGCACTCCAGACCAAAACAGGCTGGCATATGGCAGCAGCAGTGAGAATGGCGCCGCTCCCAGGATGGACAGCCAAATGATTTTCCGTCTTCCATAACGGTCCGCAAGCGGCCCGCCGAAGAAGGTTCCAACCGCAGAGGAAGCCAGGAATGCGAACAAGAACCACTGCGCGGTCTGCTTCGAGATTCCGAAGCTGTCAATCAGGAAGAAGGAATAAAAGTTCGTGATGCTGACCATATAAACGTTCTTGGAGAAGACCAGCAGAACCAGAATAATCATGGCTCCAACCACGGCCGCTTTGGATAAGGCTCGTCTTGTGCCCGCATGTTCAACAGAAGTCTTTTTCTTACGGGGCTGTAGATCCTGAGCACTGTACCATTTGGCTACCCGGTATTGGATTCCGATGGCAATCAGCGCAGCGATGCTGAACCAGATCACGCTGAATTGCCCCAGCGGAACAAAGATCAACGCGGTCATCAGCGGTCCCAGTGAACTGCCGAAATTGCCGCCCACCTGGAAGATCGACTGGGCAAGCCCCCGGCGCGGCCCTGCGGCCAGATAAGCAACCCGCGAGGATTCCGGGTGAAAGACCGACGACCCAATTCCAATGAAGGTGACAGCTAACAGCATCCATATGTAACTTGGAGCAAACGCAACGAGCACAACCCCAAGCAGGGTGAAGATGACCCCGAAGGGAAGAATAAAGGGACGCGGCCTGATGTCTGAATAGACACCCACTACAGGTTGAAGAACGGATGCTGTAACATTCATGGCAAACGTAATCCAGCCGATCTGTCCATAGGACAGTGAGAGCGAGTCCTTAAGCACCGGGAACAGCGCCGGTATGGCGGATTGCATAGCATCATTCAGCAGATGCACGATACTGACGGCGAACAAAATTGGATACACTGTGGCCTGATTTACGGCCGACTTAACAACGGCAGCTGCCTTGTTCAAGAAATCTCCCTCCCATTCCTTCTCTCTGTAAATAAAATCCATAACAATGAACTTATGAAGGTTACCCTTTAGAAGCGCTGCGAAGCCGGGTGTTCTTTAAGGCCACTGTTGTCTCCGAAATGCTTGAACTAATATCCAAGTAGGGGCATTTCGGAGACAAAGGCGGACGCTCCGCTTCTTCAGAATCCCTCGTCCTCTCCGCTGAGATCGGTTTATTCTAAAGTTCATTTTATACAGCCTATTTTTAGGTTTAAATGGAATCATGCCACAAATTCACAGCAAAGAAAAGAGAAACTGTATAAATTTACAGTTTCTCTTCATTAAAATTTATTATCGCATTTAATGTTTTGGTAAAAATTATTTCCATCGGTTCGTTCTGGAGCAGCAGGCTCCCCGCATCCATATATCCAAGCTGCCTGTAGAAATGCTGGGCCTGCTCATTCGATAAGCTTGACGTCATCACGAGCCGGAATCCCTTAGCATACATCTCCCGTTCCCAGTGAGTAACCACGCTTCTGCCCATCCCCTGCCCCCGGTATTCCTCATGGATCCAGAGCATGTTCATAAAAGGGATGTTATCCCAGAAGTATCCATATCTAAGCCAGCCTATTACCTGATCTTCTTCATCACGAAGCATGTAGATTTCCTGCTGCTCGATCTTCTGACGGACCATCATTGGCGGAAGATGCCTATCATGCTCAAGAATATATGGAATATCCGATATCCCCGCAAGCTCTATTCTCATGGTGCTCCCCCTTTAACAATTGCCGTTTACAAAGAAGTTCTACACAGGGAGCAGCCACTCCTTCTGGAAGGATTAGGCTAATGATATAATACATAAGAGCATGCTATGATCCAAAAATTCTTAAGAGAGAAGTGACGATCATGAGTAAATATGGGATGAATGTGAAATTCACGGCTGTCCCCGGGGAACGGAACAATCTTGCCCAAATTCTTCTGAATGCGGCTGATTCCCTACAAACTGTACCCGAGTGCCTGATTTACGCGATTCATGTCACGGAGAATGAACCGGATACGGTGTGGGTCACCGAGGTCTGGAGCAGCAAAGTCGCACATGACGCCTCCCTGCAGCAGGAGGACACTCAAGCTGCCATCGGACGGGCCAAGTCCTTGATTGCAGGCATTGAGGCCGTGCAGCTGACCTCCCTTGGCGGGAAAGGACTCTAGCTGTAGCAGAGGGTTAATAGCTAAATGAGCAGCAGCGCCCCGGCGGTATTGGTTGGATTTATCCACCAATAACATCCGGGGCGCTCTTTTTTACCATAATAATTACATTTGAGGTGACCCGCTTATTTAGTGTGGCCTGAATCTGCAGCGTTCACGTCCATGTGTACGTGCACTCCACAGATGGCCGTGCATATCCTGTAAGCTCTATGAACGGAGCTTACTCGTAAGCGCCAATATTCACAGCGGTTCCCTGAACTCTAGGCTTCCCGTCTAAATCCAAATCTCCGATGATCGCACGGTCCGTGTCGCCTGCATCAACTGCCGGAGACGAGGATTGAAGATGGTAATCGTCCCCCGCTGCATTCACAAATTTAGGATCGCTGAACAAAGAATGCGCATCATTGCCGGTTCCCGTTTTATATGCAGAGAAACCTGTGTAGCTTTTATTTTTCCATGTCCAGATCGCTTTACCGCTTCCGCTAGGGGAGAAATATAAATTATAATCCACGATGTTCCCGGAATTCTTGGTGTAATCATTTTTGATAAGTATGTTTGTGGAACTGGCCACAAAGATGTTGTTCTTAATGATGTTATTTCTCGTATCATACTGGAGCAGCAGCTGGCCGTTCTCATCACCCAACGTATCATTTTTATACAGGGTATTGTTCACGATCTTGCAATCGGCCGTGGAGCCGCGCTTGGTGTCATATCCTCCCATGGCGATTCCAGTGACCCGGTTGCCCTTCACCAGGTTGCTGCGCACCGTTATATTGCTGGTTGATTTGCCGGCATGCTCGGAAGCCACCTCGATGCCAATATCGTTGTTGTAGCTGTAGTTCTGTTCAATGATGCTGTCTTTGCCGCCATCCACGTATATGCCGCCTGCCGACATGTCCTCATAAGAAGGGTTATTCTTCGTAGAAATATTGTAGATCCGGTTGCCCTTCACCAGACCGTTCCGCACCTGATCATAAGCTGTATTCGGGGCTTTCCCCTCGAAGCCGATAAGGTCGATTCCAATGTTGTCGTTATCATGTATAAGATTGCCGGTCACTGCAAAGGAGTCCACATTGCCATTCAGAACCAACGATTCGCTGGAGCCCAGCACAAGGTTGTACAGCTCATTGCCCGAGATTGTAATGTCGTGAATGGATTCAGGGGCTTTTGTTCCATATACAGCGATCCCATGCGCATCCCGGCCAAGCAAATCGCTGCCGGTCGGGGTGGCGGTGTTTTTGATGTCATGGATTTTGTTCCCGGATAAATCGATAAAACTGCCCGATCCGCGCACGTAAATGCCCACCGGCATCACGTTCTTGGTAGAAGTAGTATAATTGCGAACTTCAAAGCCCTTAATCGTAACATAGTTCACATCGGCGAGTTCGATCAGCCCCTCAATCCCCTTCACCGAAAGTCCAGTGCCGTCAAGGATTGGAGCCTCGTTGCCTTCATTCATAAAAACAATGGGACCTTGCGAGGCCGAGCCGGAACGGGTGATCTTCAGCTTCTGATTGTACTCCCGCCCCGGACATGAACCGTACTGCCCGCAGGAACTGTGTCAGCCGCATGCTGAAGTGTCTTCCATGGCGCGCTGCTCGTACCCGCGTTGGAGTCATTACCATTTGTCGCCACGTAGTAATCCGTGCTTGCTGCGGAAGCTGCTGCCGATAACCGCTCAGGCCCGGCTGCCAGGCCCAGCCCAACTACAACGCTTAATCCAAGCGCCAGCATTTTTCCGAATTTCATCGGTTCCCTCACTCCCTTGATCAACTTGATCCCGCAAATTTGAACCACGATTTCACAGATCATTCTCCGGCTTGCAGACGAAGTACAGCCTCTACCGTCGGCAGGCTGCCGGTGCCCCCAATGCCAAGCGTAGACAACGCCCCGCACGCATTGGCGAACCGCAGCAGCTCTTCGCCGCGCCGGCCGAGCAGATAGCCATATATGATCCCGGCATTAAAGCAATCCCCTGCTCCCGTCGTGTCTACAGGAGTCATGGCATACGGTCCGGCGGATATCGTGCTTCCATCAGGCTCACGAAGCGAAGCTCCTCTGGAGCCCTGCTTGACCACAATCAATCCTCCTGTGGAAGGAAGCTCGGATTCCAGCACATCGGCTACCCGGTCAGCCGGAAAGATATGCAGCAGTTCATCCTCACTCGGAATGAACAGATCGGTCTCCTTCAACACGGCAGAGATTCCCTCGCGATCCCATTGATTAGCCACATCCCATCCTGTATCAAAGGACGTGCTGATCCCGTCCGCACGCAGCCTTCTAAATAACTCCGGCCAGTGCGGCCTCATTCCGTCCTGCAAATAATAAGAGCCGAAGTGCAGGTGTGCAGCCTGCTGCAGCAGCGTCCTTGGAATATAATGCGGAGTCAACAGCGGGATGCTGCCGGCGTAGGTTAACAATCCGCGGTCTTCCGGTGTGGACAAGCTCAGGGTCACCCCAGTCTTGACACCCGGAAGCCGGGTTACATGCTCCGTATTGACTCCCATGCGCTGCAGCTCATCCGTGCAGAATGTACCGAAATCGTCGTCTCCCACCACACTCACGAACCTCACATCCGCTCCAAGGCTGGCAAGCGCACAGGCCGTAATGGCCGAGGATGATCCAAGAACGATCTCAAAGCCGTCAACCATCTTCTCCCGGTTCCATTCCGGCATGACATCCCTGCCGGATATAATGATGTCCACGTTAAGCTCTCCGGCGACGACAACAATTGGCTTTGATTCAGCGTTTTGCATCATTTCAACACCGGAATAAAGCCTTGTTCCGCCTCATACAGCTCTTCGAACATGCTGCTGATTTCCTCCAGGGAGCAGACGGCCGCAGATAGCGGGTCCACCATCAGCGCATGGCGGGCCATTTCCTTGTCCCTCTTCAGCACGGCTTCCACAGCAAGTTCAAAGAAAGCCATGTTCGAGCGGCACAGAGCAGCCAAGTGCTCAGGGAGGCTTCCGAATCTGGTAGGCTGCACGCCCCTGCGGTCAACCAGACAGGCCACTTCAACCACGCCGTTCTGCGGTAGATTCTCGATTAGCCCCCGATTAGGAACGTTGCCGTATATGACCTTCGGCTCGTTCTTCAATACAGCTTCGATGATAACCGCCGCATATTCATTGCTGGATTTCAGCTCAAGCGGCTGCCTGCCCTCCAGCTGTGCCAGGATCCTCTCATCGTTCTCCTTGCGCCAGATCGGCCAGTTGTCAGCGTAGAAACCCGTGGCGCCGTTGTAGCCGGAGTTGCAGTGCTTGTCGATCAGCGACTGGCGTTTCCGGTAATATGGAATATACTCCGAGAAGTGACCGCTGGATTCCGAAACGAAGGCACCCAAATATTTCATGGCGTCTAGACGGACCGGGTCCTGCTTCAGCAACTCGGGGTCCTTCATCTTATCGAGCAGAACGGGATACAGGTCTTTACCAGCATGGGACAGCTCGACAAACCAAGACATGTGATTGATGCCGCCGGCTTTCCAGTTCATTTCATTATACGGAACACCGGCATATTCTGCCAGCTGAGCAGACGTGTTCTGAATGGAGTGACACAGCCCGACCACTGGAATATCCGTGATCCGGGAAGTCAGAAGCGTTACGGCGGACATCGGATTGGTATAGTTCAGAATCGTGGAGTCCGGACACAGCTCTTCAATATCTTGAACAATCTCTATCCAGCTAGGAAGCGTACGCAGCGTCTTGAAGAGACCTCCGGGTCCCAGCGTATCCCCAATACATTGATTAACCCCGTATTTCAACGGGATTTCATATTCGTAACGAACGTTCTCCAGACCCCCAACTTCAATCTGGTTAATGACAAACTGGGAACCTCCTATGACCTCCCTGCGTTCTGTGGAAGCGATCACTTCCCACCGTTTCCCCGTCAGCTCCACAATCTTGAGCACCAGCTTGCGGGCAATCTCGAGCCGCTGTGCGTCGATATCTACCAGAGCAATGGTGCCTGCCTCCAAGTCTTCAATCATCAGAATATCCATAGCGATGTCTTGGGTAAACGCACTGCCTGCGCCAATAATTGAAATTTTAGTCATAACTCGTCGTCTCCTTACCTTTATTTCATGCCTGTCATAGTCAAGCCCTTAATAAATTGCTTTTGGAAAATCAGGAACATAATAATAACCGGTATGGTAATCATAACTGCCGCGGACATCACCACGTTGTAATTGACCTGATGGGTTCCGTTAAAATATACAAGTGCGAGCGGAACGGTCATTTTGCTCTCGTCATTCAATACGATCAGCGGCCACAGGTAATTATTCCAGGAGTTCATAAACGTAAAGATCCCCAAGGCCGACAGCATTGGCAGGATAAGCGGTGAAATGATGCGCAGCATGACTCTGAACTCCCCGGCACCATCCAATCTTGCAGCCTCCAGTAGTTCCTGAGGGATCTCCTCGATGAACTGTTTGGCCAGAAACACACCGTAAGAGCTGACCAGATTCGGTAAAATAATTGCCATGATGTTGTTAACCAACCCAAGCTCGGATGTAAGCAGATAGGTCGGAATCATAATGACCTGAAACGGGATCATCATGGTCGCCAGAATCAGGATGAACAACAGCCTCTTACCTTTAAATTGATGTTTGGCAAAAATATATCCGGCCACAGAGCTGGTAAGCAGAGTGATCACCGTAATAACCACGGAGGTCACCAAGCTGTTCAGCATCCATGTGACAAACGGCGCATCCTGCAGAACCGTCCGGTATCCCTCCAAGCTTGGCTGCCGGGGGAACATTCCACCGGAGCCAGAGACGATATCCATATTGCTCTTCAGGGAAGACAACACCATCCAGACATAGGGCAGCAGCATGATACAGGCCGCACCCGTTAATACGGCGATAAGAATGATGTCAAATAGACTGTGTTTACGGGGCATATCTTCCCCCTCCCCTCTCAATGTTCCCACTGCGTACGTCCCAATCTCAGCTGCAGCAGGGTCACCAACAGAATGACCACTAGAAACACCGTTGCCATAGCCGAAGCATATCCCATATTCGAATTGGAGAAGGCCTGATCATAGATGTGCAGCGACAGCACCCGGGTCTCGTTGAAGGGCTCCCCCTTCGTCATGATCTGGAATTGGGCAAAGGCCTGGAAGTAAGAAACAACTGTAGTTACCGAAACAAACAGCAGGGTTCTGCGGAGCAGCGGCAGTGTAATATGGAAAAATATATGCCAACGGCTCGCGCCTTCCAGAATCGCGGCCTCATAGTACATGTCGGGAATGGAATCCAGCCCGGCAATAAACAGAACGATGTTATAGCCGATGTCTGCCCACAAGGTCATCATAATGACGGAATAAAGCGCATAATGCGGATCGCTGAGCCACTGAACCGGTTCCATATGCAATTTGGCCAGCACCATGTTGAACAAGCCGTTGTTGTAATTGAACATCGTACTCCATACGATGGCTGTTCCTGCCAGCGGTGCGATCGTCGGGAGAAAGAATACGGTCCGGAACAAATTCTTGATCCATGGAATGCGAACCCGCTGAATAGCCGAAGCGATTATAAGCGTAATGACAATATTCACAGCCACGGCGATAATTACAAATTTGAAAGTTACCCATAGTGACTTCAAGAATATAGAATCCTGGGCCATGCGGATATAGTTGTCTGCTCCTACGAACAATGCAGTCGAGCTGAGCGGGTCATATTTAAATACGGACAAGCCCAAGCTCCACCCAATGGGAAGGAAAGCAAACACCCCGAACAGGAGCAGAATCGGCACCAGAGAGATGATGATGAATCTCCGTTTTGCCTTGTAGCCCGCCCCTCTGACGGCCGGTTCAATCTTATCCGCCTTCTTGGTTGATACAGATGTACTCATGCCCCAGCACCCCTATCACTTGTGTTGATCCTGACTTTCGTTGATGATCCGTTCGATATTCGCCAATCCATCCTCCACACTCATCTGTTTGCTGACCATCAACTGAAAATTGTCGTTGACCTGCTTGAAGAAGAGATCGCGATCCGCTACAGGCCCGATCCATTGGCCGAGCTGCAATATGTCCAGCGAAGCTTTGATCTGAGGATTGCTCTTCCGGAACTCTGGATCTTCGGCGATTTCCTTTTTGGCCGGTACGGTAAAAGTGTCCGTATTCCATGTTGAAAGATTGTCTTTCTCCGAGATGAAGCGGATGAACTCAAGCGCAGCCTCCTGCCGCTTGCTTTGCTTGGACACGGCAAGACCCCAACCAGATTCAGCCGCAAAGGCAGGCGGGTTCCCTGTAAATGACGGCACGGGGACGTACTCAAAATCATTTACTTTATAGTTGTTCAGTCCCGCAGCAATCGTCCAAGGGCCTCGATAGGTCATGGCCGAGTTCCCCCGGAAAAAATAGTCGGAGGTGTCCAGCTCCCCACCGAAGGTGGTCAGATCCGCCACCTTGTCATCGGCCACAAGCGACACCATGGCGGACATCGCCTTTTGCGCTTCTGGAGTGTGGAAATTCACATGTCCGTCATCTCCCCAGAAGCTTGCGCCTTGCTGCAGAATTAGCGATAAGAAGGTAAACGTGATATTGTCTGTCGATACAAAATCAAATCCCTTGACCTTGATGGCACTGCCCTCACGAACAGTCAGTTTTTTGGCGTAATCCACAAGTTCCGCCCAGGTGGACGGAGGATGATCCAGGCCTTTATCTTTCAGCATTTTCGGGTGAATCAGCATCCCGCCATTTTCAATGTTGTATTCCAGCGGAAGTCCATACAGCTTGTTATCGCGCATATATCCGCCTAGGGGTGCATCATAATAAGCCTTTTTTGTGTTCTCGCTATCGGGGATTTCAACGAGCAGCCCATTCTTGGAATATTGCGGAACCCAGGTGCCGAAGAATTCGGCGACATCGGGCGGCTTTTTCGCAGAGAATGAAGCTTTCAGCTTCTGATTATAGACATCATACGGGAAGGTCTGGTACTCAATAATTACATCGGGGTGTGAGGACTGATACTTGGAGATCAGCTTCTTGTATGCGTTTACAATTCCGTCTTCTTGATGGCTCCAAAAGACCAGCTTCACTTTGCCTTGCGGGTCTGTAGATTCGCTGCCGCTTGTGGAAGGGCTTCCACAACCTGCTACGGCAAATACAACGCAAACAGCCGCAATGAACTGCATAAACCTAGAAAACTGCATTCGCATATCCTCCCTTGATCCTGCAAAATTTCCAGCATATCTAGAGGAGATCAGCTTGAGAATAAAGCGTTATTGTATCGAAGCGGTGTGATCTCTGGCTGTGTGTATGGCAATCTGCTGCTCCCGGCACGCTTGCTCAAACCATCCCTCCAGCTGCATATCCGTAATTACCCCAGTTACCTGATTTAGGGGTACAATTGTAAACAAAGCGCTCTTCTCAAGCTTGCTTTGATCAAATACAGCATAGACCTCGCTGGAACGATCCATCATGAATTGGGCTATACGGGCTTCAAGCTCGGAATGCATCGTAAAACCGTGATTCTGAGATACGCCGTCCACCCCGAGAAACATTCTGGTAATGTTAATTTTATCAATTACGTTCTCCGCCAGCGGACCGCTTAGCTCATAGCTTTTGGCCCGCATTACTCCGCCGATGACTACAACCGTAATGTCTTCCGCATCGGCCAGCTCATAAGCGATATTCACCGCATTGGTCACAATCGTTATATTGCGATGTTTTTTAAGCGCTTTCGCAATAAAGAACGTTGTTGTCCCCCCGGTTAGGCAGATAATATCCCCTTCCTGGACCAAATCTGCTGCGGCTTCAGCTATCCGTTCTTTATCCTGTCGTCTGTAATCACGCTTGGCGGCAAAAGGCAGCTCTGCGGCTGAAGACAACAGCGCCCCTTCATAAATGGCTCCGCCAGATGTGCGGATAATCGCGTCTGCTTTCTCCAGAGCATCCAGATCCCGCCTTGCCGTAGCTACCGAGCAGCCAATGACCTCAACGATCTCCTGCAGCGATATTTTGCCGTGCGATTTAATTAGCTCCAGCGTTTTCGCTCTGCGCAGCTCACCCTTTGAATATTGCATACTTCTCTCCTTTGATATATCTGGGCGTTCAGCCCGTGTTAGCTCTATTGTGTAGGATGAAAGGATGAATTGCAATTGGACGAAACGAGCCAGCATCCCTGGCTGCACCTGTTTTTTCCGGCTCCTTCACAGAGCTACAATCCGGCGGCGTTTCAGAGAATTTGCACACCTCCCTCGGCTGGCCGGACAAGTCCCGGCTGATAAATGAATGATTAGCTTGTGATCATAATAATCTTTTATTTTGATTAAATCAATCATTTTGTAAAAATTTCTTGCTCTTTTCGCTAATATATAGTCATAATTATGATTGGATACATCTTTTTATGCTATACTTTTGATTATAATGATCATGAATATGAAGAAAGTCATCATCATTTCACTTTAATTTCAGGAGGTACATTGTATGAGTTTGACGTATCGTGAAGTAAAAGACCAATATAAGGCCCTGCAGATGACTTATGATTATATGCTGGCCAAACGCGATGAATTTACCGCCTTTGTCCGAGCCCAGAAGGTTACCTCTGTAACCTTCATTGGCTGTGGGTCCAGCTATTGTCTGAGCGAAGCGGCTGCGTTCTCCTTCCGTTTGCGCGCCGGCCTGCCTGCAATCTCCTTGGCGGCTGGGGATCTGATGCTCCATGCCGACCGCTATCGCTCCATGCTGTCCGGTACCCTGGCCATTGCGCCGTCACGGTCCGGCAGCACCAGCGAGGTGGTTGAATCTTTGCGTCTGCTCAGGTCAGGCGGCCAGCATATTCCCGTATTAACGATTTCCTGTGTCGCGGATTCTCCTTTGTCCGCAAGCGCTGACTTTTCCCTCGAACTGCCTTGGGCCTTCGATCATAGCGTCTGCCAAACCCGTACGGTGACCAATCTGTATGCGGCCAACCTTCTGCTCGCCGCTTTTCTTGCCGGAGATGAAGACCTGATTGCTGATATGCAGGAAGCTATTAACCAAGGCGAAGCTTACATGGCGCGCGTGGAGGACAGTATCCGCCGGACCTCTGACTATAACTGGACGAACGCCGTCCTGCTTGGAGACGGGGAGCTGCACGGACTTGCTGCCGAAGGCGCCCTCGCCATAACTGAGATTGCCAGAACCCAAGCCCATGCTTACCATTTCCTGGACGTGCGGCATGGTCCGATGGTGACGGTAGGATCGAACACCTTGGTTATCGCCGCCTTTTCAGACAGCGGCATCCAGCATCAGCACAACCTGGTGCGTGATATTAAGGAGCGGGGAGCTACCGTCATCGGATTCGCCGATCGTGCGGGGGTGCTGCCGCATGAATTCCTTGACCTCGCGTTTACGACAGAACAACCGTTGGACACAGCGGTACGGGGCATCCCGTTCATTTTCATTCCGCAAATCGCCGCTCTGGCCAGCGCCGAGCGCCAAGGCATCAACCCGGATCAACCCGATGGGCTTGTTGCCTGGGTCAAGCTGTAAATAAACCATCGATCCACGTAAATCGCTGATTCAACAAAAAAGCTGTGCCCAAGATCGCTACGATCTCAGGCACAGCCTCTTGCAATTGAACTGCAATTAAAAGTTAAAATTGTCCGGGTCCGGTCCGGTACGTTCATTAAGATTCAGCGCATCAATAGCAGCCATGTCTTCAGGACTCAGCTCGAAATTGAATATGTCCGCATTACTGATAATCCGTTCTTCATGGACCGACTTCGGAATAGTGATGATCCGGTGCTGGAGATCCCAGCGGAGAACGACCTGGGCCGCAGTTTTGCCATATTTCTCACCGATCGCTTTCAGCTTCTCGTCCTGAGGGACCTTTCCCTGTGCAAGTGGTGACCAAGCTTCCACTACAATTCCTTTGGAATCGCAGAAGTCGCGGATTTCCTTCTGGCTCAGGTACGGATGAAGCTCAATTTGGTTGACGGCTGGAGTTACTGAAGCATCGACAAGCAGATCTTCAAGATGATGAACGTGGAAGTTGCATACGCCGATCGCCTTAGCCTTGCCATCCTGATATAACTTCTCCATCGCCTTCCATGTATCTTTATATTTGCCTTTAACTGGCCAATGAATCAAGTACAGGTCCACATAATCCAGGCCCAGCTTGCTAAGGCTGGTGTCAATCGCCTGCAGGGTGGATTCGTATCCTTGATCGGAGTTCCATACTTTAGTTGTAATGAAGAGATCTTCACGCTTAAGCCCGTTCTCCTCCAGCGCCTCGCGAATGGCTTGTCCAACGCCTTCCTCATTCTTGTAAGCAGCAGCAGTATCAATACTGCGGTATCCGTTACGGATTGCCGCCTTCACCGAGCTAACCACCTCGTCGCCTTCCTTAACCTGCCATACGCCAAGACCAAACCACGGCATTTGTACTCCATTGTTTAGTTTCACTGTATCTTGTAAATGGTTAGGCATGTAAATCCTCCTTAAGTGTTTTCATTAGTTCTGCCATGTCTATTATAGGAAATCCATATGTGAAATAAAAGAAGGCACATATTTGATACTTACCCGCGAGAAGGATAATATTTCCTATGAAATGAGATTTTCATAATTTATACTAGGTATAAAATGAACTTTAGAATTAACCGATCTCCGCGAAGAAGACGAGGGATTCTGAAGGAGCGGAGCGTCCGCCTTTGTCTCCGAAATGCCCCACTGGACAGCTAGTTCAAGCGTTTCGGAGACAACAGGGGTCGTAAGGACACTCGGCGTCGCAGCGTCCCGAATAGGGTAACCTTCATAAGTTCATTTAATATATATCAAAATGTAATTAATTAGGGGAACAGCAACATGGAGAAAAAAGACCACTTAATTGAAAATACCCGCAAACACGAGCGGAAGAAACGTTTTTTTGGTAGAGGCGGTGTTAAATATGCCCTGCTGGAGCTGTTAAGCCAGGGGCCTAAGCACGGGTATCAAATGATCAAAGCGCTTGAAGAAGAATCCGGAGGCATCTATGTCCCCAGTGCCGGTTCAATCTATCCTACGTTAAATATGCTTGAAGCACGGAAGCTGATATCCTCCGAGGCGGTTGAAGGCAAAAAGGTATACAGCCTGACTGAGACTGGACGCCAGTTCCTTAAGGATACACCGATTCAGGAACTGTACGGGGCCTCAGCCTACCGCAAGGAACTGTACCGGATTGAACGCGAAGGCCACGGCAAGGAATTCAAAGACGAGCTTTCCGAGCTTCTTCTGCTGATCGGTAAAGCCGAAAAAGCCACGGTCGGGCACCCTTTTCATTGGGAACGCTTCCGCAGCGCACTGGATCAGCTGAAAGAACAAATGAATGAAATTGTTGATGACCTGGACCGGACAAGAAAGCCGGCATCCCGGAGAAGACAGCCAGACGATACACAATCGTAAAATATATCCCATTGTGGGTCAATACAGCCGGTTCACCAAGACAGCCTCACGCAGGGACTTCACTTCATCTTGGCTCATCTCGTAACCCGTGATATCATGCGCCGCTTCCGGCGGTATGACCTCCGCAATGACCAGCACCCATAACATCCGCAGAATATATTTATCCATTGGGGCCTTAAAGGCCGCCTCCGCATATCCGTCCACCCTGGAAGACAGCTCCAGAAACCGATCTGCCTCTCCATTCAAATACGCCTTGATCATATCCGCTTGAATATTAGGGTAGGCCGCGCCTAGACCGGCTAGCGCCCCTTTGGCTCCGCGCATCACTGAATACCCAAACATCCGGTCTTCCCCGGTAATGAACAGCTTGTCCGGGAACTCCCTTCCCAGCAAGGATGCCACATCCTGCATCGTCATGACACTGTCGAGTGAAGCCATTTTGATACCGATGGTCTGAGGAAGCTCCATCAATCTCCTCAATACGTTCGGGGTATAAACAAGGCCTCCGGCTTCTTCATACAGATAGAACAGAATCAAAGGATAGCCCTCATTTGCCAGGCCGATGTGGTACTCCACGATCGCTTCATCCCGGACCTCGGGCGAAAGGTCCCGGAAGATGACCGGGGGGAAGACAAGGATCGCATCCGCCCCCCACCTCATTGCCTCCTCCACCATCCTGCGGGCAGATTCCTTCCATCTCTCCACTCTGCTTTCCTCGGGCCAGATAGGGTCAATCCTTGCCCCGGCACCCGCGATGACCAGCTGGTCCTCCCGGAGCTGCTTCCTCCACGATCGAAGCACGTACTCGCGCTCATGGTACGGTAAATGCAGTCCCCGCCCTGTATGAACCCATACGGCAACCCCTGCAACCTGCTGCCCGGCCATATAACGGACATACCGGTCATGGGCCTCCAGGTGAATGGCGCCATCCGCCGAACGGGGAACCGGAACAGCAGGAATCAGGCCCCCCATAATTCGTTCTTTGATCCGCTGATAATCATGCATAGGCTTGATCCCTCCTACAGCAAGTACAAAAAGTATTCCTTACCCTGATTCCGGTACCACGAAGCCACATCGCTGAACCTTATAACTCCTCCCGGACCGGTAATATCCTGATGTTCCTTCACATGCAGCATCCAGGTGATAAGCCCATCCTTCGGATGGAAATACAGCTCATGCAGCGCACGTTCCGTCTTGCTGCCGGTGCGCATGCCAAAGGCGGAGTTCGGACGCTGAAATATTGTATGCATTTGCAGGCTCTCGGCTCCCCGCAGCCCGTACTCCACGGCCATTTTACCGGAATGAATGTTGCCTGTGCCTGACAGAGGGGGGACCGGTTGCTTCAGCTTCCCAAGCACTTCCATCTTGCGCAAGCGGGAGAGAATGCGGAGATTCCGTGTGCTCAGATCCGGTCCTCCGTAGGCAGCGCCTTCCTTGCCTAGAAACTTGAGACGCGAGTCGTAGAGCCTGTTGGCATAGATCACATAGTCAGGCCTGACCGATCCCTCTTCAAGCAAAGTGCGGATGGATTCGAGCTGAAAGCGGTCGTCAAACATCGTGTTCATCAGCTTAATGCCCAACTGAAGATCGGCGTCCCCTGCGGCCGTTTTGATGAGGTAGGGCACCTGTCTAAGCCATTCCAGCACTGTATTCTGCTGCTTCGCCAGTCCCGACCCTGCTACTGTCGGGCTGAAATCCTTCTCCATTTGAAGCGGTCCTGCGCCAGACTGCTCATTCCACACTTGAAGAAGCATCCGTGTGGTGTGCCGGTATTCATCCAGCGCATAGCCGGCCTCTTCCCGGCAGGGCAGATGATACTTGCATGACGGGACCACAACCATTCCGTGGGTCCTGCCTACAGCAAGGGCAGAGCGGAAAAAGTCCAGGTAGGCCGACAGCGTACCGTACCATCCTCTGCCTCTCCAGGTTACATTCCATCCCAGCTCACCGGTCTCCTTGCCGGTAATCTGGTTCACCACCATGCGCGTTTCTTTCACCGCCCATTCCTTCATGGAACGCTGGCCTTCCTCATTCTCGGCAATCACGGTCTTGAGCACAACAAAGCCCAGACCTGCTCTGGCATCCGCCTTGACCTGCTCCAAATTCACCGACAGCTGGCCAGACGCTTTGCCGAACGGATTCTTAATCCGGGTCGTTCCATATCGTGATGAGACATCCACACCATACTTCTCCAAAATGTACTGTTCAATTTGATCTGGCATACCTTCCCGGAAGCGGTCATAATCCGCCTCGATTCGGGATACCGCCTGTCTGCCGATTAGCGGCTCGGCCGGTAAGATAGGGCCATCCATCATCTTCAACCCCCTGTAACATGATCAAGGTCCTTGAAGACTCTATTCCACATGCTGCATGCTGTCTCCTGTCCCCGAGGCTGAAATTTCTTCCGTTACTGAAAATTTGTTCTGAAATTCGCGGAGCAGCCTGACCGCATAGTCCGCCAAGAATGCGGCTCCCAGTGTCAGCGAACGCTCATCAATCATCATTCGGGGATGATGAAGCGGAAATTCTCCAGGACCGTCCCCTCCGGTCCCTACAAGCACAAAAGCTCCCGGCACCCGCTCCATATAGTAGGCCATGTCCTCGCTTGTCATTTGGGAATGGGCGAGGCGCTTCACAGATGACCTGCCAGGCCCTTCTTCCAAGGTCAGCTCAGCAAGGCGGACCAATTCCCCGTCATTCACCGTTGGCGGGTACCCGAATTCATAGCGGACCTCGGCCCTCGCGTTCAAACCCCTGGCCACACTCTCCGCCAGTTCCGGAATCCGCTGCGCCATATACTCCCGGGTCTCCCGGCGCACCGCACGGACCGTGCCCTTCATTTCGACCCGGTCGGCAATAATATTTGGCAGGCTTCCACCATGCACGGAACCCATGCTCAGTACAACCGGATCAGCCGGATCACTCTCCCGGCTGATCAGCGACTGCAGCGCCGTAAGAACCTGTGACGCCGCATAGATTGCGTCGACGGCCTGATGCGGGGCGGCCCCGTGGCCTGCCCGGCCGTGAACCGTAATGTCGACATGGTCCATGCTCGCCATGATCGTGCCCTCCTTCAGGCCGAACTGGCCTGTCGGGAAATCCGGCCACAGATGCAGGCCGATAATCGCATCAACGCGGGGCGATTCCAGAGCCCCCGCTCTAATCATATGCCGGGCACCGCCCAGCATTTCCTCGGCCGGCTGGAAAATAAACTTGACCGTTCCGGCAAGTTCCCCCTTGAGGCCGGCCAGCAGCTTCGCTGCGCCAAGCAGCATGGCCATGTGCCCGTCGTGGCCGCAGGCATGCATCCGGCCTTCATGGACGGATGCGAATGCAAGCCCGGTCTGCTCCTTCAGGGGCAGAGCATCCATATCCGCCCGCAGGGCAATTACCGGGCCGGGACTTGCCCCTTCCAGCAGGGCGATAATTCCCGTGCCCGCCACCCCTGTGCGCACAAGCAGGCCAAGCTTACTCAACTCCTCAGCCAAGTAGGCCGAGGTCAGCACTTCTTCGAAGCCCAGCTCCGGATATTTATGCAGATAGCGGCGTGCCGCTGTAATCTCTTCACCTAGTGATACGGCTTGTGCCCATAGACTATTTCTGTTCATGGCCTGCTCCTTCTAAGGTTAAGTGATAGATTTGACGGGGTCGGCCGCGGCCGGCCGGCTGCTCTTCCCCTACGATGCGAGCAATCTCGAACTTCTCCAGCACCGCCATGATACGGCGTGCGCTGCGCAGCGTAATGCCGAAACCTTCGGCAAGCTGCGAGGCCGTGAACGTCGTGGTTCCCAGCCGGTTGCAGAAGGATTGCAGCTTGTTGATGGTTCCCACGCTGAGTCCTACCTTTTTGGCAATGGACAACAGCCGGGGGTCCTCGCTGCGGATGGAATATTCCAGAATCAGCTCGGAGCCCATCGGACCGTATACAAGTCCATCCTGCATGATCAGGAAGCAGTTGCCTCCACCGCTCAGCTTCGCCTTGAGCAGCGCCTCCCTGGCCTTGCCTTCCGCTTCATTCGCCGTGCGGCCGATGCCGATACCGATGCTGGCTTTCCACTGCAGCTTCTCCATGATTTCCAGCAGCAGGGGGGCCTCCTGAAACCTCTTTGTTGTCTGTTCAATAATTCCGCGTGTCGTTATGAAGGAAACCTCGTCCCCGTCCGTCCATTTGATCAGCGCCTGCGTTTCCTCCCCGTAATCCAGCAGGATCTGTTGAAGCACAAGTTTTTTGCGCTGCAGCTCATATTCCGAGGATACTTCCTTGGAGACCTTCATAAAATTATCAATATTCATAATTCCAACGGCAATCTGCGAGCTGCTGAACTTCAGGCTTTTTGCCTCAAGCAGGGCCCGGTTCAGACAGTCCCGGATGGAGGAACGGGTCGGCACGACGCGGTATACCGGAACATTCAGCTTCTTCAGCCGTTCATAGACCGAGGTAACCGAAGTCACGGTGACCTTGACTTTGCCTTCAGTCCACAGATCATGATGAAAAGACACAAGTTCGTCGGTCTCCTGACCAACCTTATATGACTTCACATACAGCTCATTGTCGCTCATTCCGATCTCGGAGAGCCTCTCTTCAATCTCTTCCCGCTCCAGTACGTCCACACTGATCTGAAGGCCTGAAGTATCGCCGGCATGAAGCACCCCGCTGCGGATGAGATCGAACAGGACCTTGTACAGAGCTGTCCCGGAATAATGAACATGAACCATAGGTTTATCCTTGATGATCTTTAAGGCCATCTGATATGGAATCGGACCGGTGAACAGAAAAATGTCGGCCTGGTCGGCCAAATCCGCGACCAGCTTCACGGTATCCCTCTCATGCTGATAAGCCGCCGGAATCATCGTGAATCCCTCGTATTTCAAGCCGAGTTCCATAACCGCCTGTACCAAATCCTGCGGACCAATGACAGCAACCTTCAAATTAAGTGACATGGTGGTCATCTCCGTTTCTTTGTCGGCTATAGGCGAGGGGGACAGGACAGAAAATTACGAATCTCTGTTAGAGAACGACTGGCCAGATCTGCGCAGCCTTCTCCGAAATATTCAAATGAAATAAATCCTTCATATTGAAGCCCCGCCAATCGGCTGATGATCAGCGAATGATCGCAATCCCCTTGAAGAATCGGAACCGGTACGCTCAGGCCCCAATTCTGATGATTCCACTGGTAATTTTTGAAATGCACATGCTTAATCCAGGGGTACAATACCTCCAGCGCCGGGAGAGTATCCTGGTGGTCCACGAACAGATTGAAGGGATCATAAATGAGCTCAAGGCTCTCCTCATTCACGTCATCCACGAGGCGCTTGATCCGGTCCAGCCGGTCCACGTAAGTACGGTTATGGATCTCGACCGCGAGCCGGATTCCCGAAGCCGCGCATATACAAGCAGCTTGCCGGATGCCGTTCACAGCCGCCTCCCACTCCTTCAGTCCCGCTTCCGCCGAAGGCACATGGCCTGCGAAGGTGCGAATACGCGGGCTTCCAACCCCCCGGGCCAGCTCTGCTGCACGCTCGATCTCGCGCAAGTCTGCCGCGATCTCCTCGGGTCCCTTGGAGAAGCTGGTATATGCGGCCAGAGCCGGCACTTCAAGATCAGTCTCCTGCAGCCGAGCCTTGATCTGGTCCAGACTTTCCCCGGACTTCAGCGCATCCTCAACGTGCTGGGTCCATAATTCAACCCCATCCAGCCCCACATCCCGGGCAGTGGACATCACCTCAGACAGGGAACGGGATTTCAGCCCTGTCGAACACATACTGTACTTCCAGACAGGCGGATTATTCAGGCTCAAGGAATTGTTCCACTCCTTCCTCAGCTGATCGGTATACAGCTTCAATTGCGGCAATAACGGACCGGGCATAAATTCCGGAGCTTTCCGGGTCAGCCCCAGAGCGGATGGCTTCAAGCAGGTCACGGAACTGCAGGACGAACGGGTCTTCCTGATCTTCAGGCTCCACCTGCTCGTATTGTCCGTCGCGTGAGACCCACAATCCCTTGCCCGGACTTAATCTGGCCATGCCCTGTGTGAAGATCAGCTCCGTCCTGTCACCGGATACGCCCTCATAGCCGGATTGGACAATAGTGGCGGCAAGCCCACTTGTAGTTTTAAGGAACACCACACCGCTGCCCTCGACATCACCTTTCGTTCCATAGAACGTCAGGTCCGCACTGATCCGACTGACCCGGCTCCCGGTCAGGAATTGGATTTTATCGATCGAGTGAGCGCCCAGATTCATCATGATGCCGCCTCCCGATTTCATCTTCTCAAAAAACCAACCCGGACGCTCATCCCGGTAATAATACAGGTGACGGGTATCTTGAATCGCGATCAGCTTGCCAAGCTGCCCGCCCCGGATCAGCCGCCTGGCCTGGATATTGGCGGGCAGATAATGCTGGGTATGCCCAACCATGAGGGCCATTCCGGCACGGGCGGCGGCATCAATAATCTCGTCGCATTCCTGAACACTCAGTGCCATCGGCTTCTCCAGCAAAATATGACATCCCTGCGACAAGCACCAAATCGCACATTCCTTGTGCAGATGGTGAGGGACCGCAATCACCGCAATGTCCGGCTTCTCCCGTTCAATCATCTCCCGGTAGTCCTTATACGCCCGGACTCCGTACTGAGAGGCCAATGCCAGACGCTTATCCAGATTCGGATCGGCTACGGCCACGCCTGCCAGCTCAGGCAGCTGGGCTATCGCATCCAAGTGATTGCGGGAGATGATGCCTCCTCCCACCAGCGCAACCCTGTATTCCATGAATCGTCCCCCCTATTTAATTCCCGCAGAGTTGCTGCCCTGCACAAAATACTTCTCCGCGAACAGAAACACCAGCAGGATCGGTATCAGACTAAGCAGCGCAGCGGCAACCACGTACTGCTCACCCCCGCTGTATTGACCCCCCAAAGACAGAATCCCGATTGGAAGAGTAAAGTTCTCCTTGGAGGTCAGGAAGATCGCCGGTGACAGAATCTCATTCCATTTGGTCATGAATGTGAAGACCGCAAGTGTGGCAAAAGTCGGCTTGCACATGGGAATAAAGATTCTCCAGTAAATCTGGAACGGATTGCAGCCATCAAGCTTGGCGGATTCCTCATAATCCTTGGGGATCGCCAGGAACGCCTGACGCATCAGAAAGATGCCAAAAGGTTGTGCCAGCCATTCCAGCAGCCATAGTGGAGTAAGGGTATCCAGCATCGCCATGGATTTGAAAATAACGAATTGCGGGATGATCAGCACTACCGACGGAATCATCATCGTTCCCAGCACAACCATGAACAAGGTATTCCGGAACGGGAACTGAATCCGGGCGAACGCGTAGGCCACCATGGAACAGGAAATGAGTCCCCCAATTACGGACAATACGGTAACGATGGCGCTATTTGAGATATATTGCGCGAACGGCCCAAGCTTCCATACCTCACTGTAATTGCTCCACTGGACCGGGTTAGGAAACCATTTGGGAGGCACCGAGGTGAATTGGGCATACGTTTTCAATGAATTGAACACCGTAGACAGGAAGGGCAGAAACATGACTAGCGAGCTGATCGTCATGACAAGATAACTGACAGTCTTGCGCACCTTGGATTGAGTCATTTGAGGAATCTCCTCCTTGCATCATCTGTAGTCAAGCGCTTATTCATAATGCACCCACTTCTTCTGCAGGGTGACCTGTATGATCGTTAGAACAAACAGAATCACGAACAGCACCCAGGCAATCGCAGAAGCATATCCCATCCGCAGGAAGGAGAATCCCTCACGGTACAGGTAGATCATGAGCACAAGACTAGAATTGTTAGGTCCCCCGGCCGCCGTCGCATCCTGAGCACCACCCGTCATCACATAGATCTGCTCAAATGCCTGGAAGGTGGAGATGGTGCTGAGCACAATGACCAGGAAGGTGGTGCCTGAAATCAGCGGGACGGTAATGTGGAAGAACTTCTTCAGCGTACCTGCCCCATCTATCTCCGCGGCCTCGTACACATCGGAAGGCACATTCTGCAAGCCAGCCAGGAAAATAACCATAATGTAGCCGATCCCTTTCCACACCGCAATCAGCACAAGCAGCGGGATAACCAGATGCGGATCCTGTAGCCATGTCTGCGGGCTCAGACCCATCCGGGTCAGCAAATCATTCGCCAGACCAAACCGTGTATTGAAGAACGTATCCGACACATACAAGATAACGGCCCAGGAAGAAATAACCGGAAGAAAGTGAGCCAGCCTGAACAGTTTAAGACCCTTGAGCTTCTGGTTAAGCGCGGTGGCTAGAATCAGCGCCAGAATGGTCTGCAGAGGAACAAAAAGCACCGCGAAATAGAGCGTGTTGCCCAGCGACTTCCAGAAGATAGGTTCATTGAACAGCTTCGTATAATTATCGAGTCCCGTCCATTTTGGCGGGTTAAGAATATCGTAGTCCGAGAAGCTGAAATACAAGGAAGCCAGCAGCGATCCCAGAACAAACACGATAAAGTGAATCAGGTAGGGGGCAACCATCAGAAGTCCCCATTTGCCGTCGTTACTCAGCTTCTTTCTGCGTGCGCGGACACCCGGTTTGCCTGGGGTAGGCGCAAGTTCTGTATTTTCCATCACATTCTCTCACTTTCTTAAGGATATACCGGCTGATTCTGTACCCGCCGGACACCTAATGGAGTGGTAGGGTCTTTGGTTATATAAAATGAACTTATGAAGGTTACCCTTTAGAAGCGCTGCGATGCCGATTTTTCTTACGTCCCCTGTTGTCTCGGAAATGCTTGAACTAGCTATCCTGTAGAGCATTTCGGGACAAAGACGGACGCTACGCTTCTTCAGGATCACTCGGGATCGAAGCTGAGATCGGTTAATTCTAAAGTTCATCTTATATAACTTGGTGTTCATGCTTGATGATGATGCAGATCCCTCCATATGCCTAAATGGATACGGGCAGCCCTGTCAGATGCTTGTGACAGGACCGCCGGGTACCCGGGATATTACGGATTCATCATTTCTTCTTATAGAATTCGTCGAGCACCTGCTGCACATCTTTATCCGCTGAGGACAGAGCTTGGTCTGGAGGGACTTCACCTTGGAAGGCCCGGTTGATATTGTCATTGAATTTGCCTACCCATTCACTCCATACCGCATTAACGTCCAGTGTGCCCGCAAATTCAAAGCTGTCCAGGAATGCCTTCTTGTTGGCCGGCTTGCCGTTCAGGAACTGCTCGGAATTCGCAACGGATTTCTTCACCGGCACGGCTTCACCCAGAGAAGCCCATTCCTTCTGAGCCTCATCTTCCGTAGCCCAGTATTTCACCCATTCCCAGGCTGCATCTCCCAGCTTGCCTTCTGCTTTCTTATTGATCACCCAGCTGTTCGCGATAACCGGGGAGAAACGCTTCCCTTCAGGACCTTTAGGCAGGAGCGTCACATCATAGTTAAGACCGGCGTTGTTCGCATCGAGTGTTCTCGCATAGATACCGATTCGCATCGCTGCCGCTTTGCTCGGGAACGGTGCCATATTGCTCTGGAAGCTCTTGAGATCGGCCGGAGTCGGGAGCAGATGACGCTTCATTCCGTCAACAATCCAGTCCAGGGCCTTCTTGTTCTCTGGTGAGTTGATCACTGACTTGGTCAGGGTCGGATCAAGAACCCCGCCACCGAACGATTTGAGCACCGGCATCCAGCCTTCAGTGATACTGAAGAAGGTCAAGCCGTACTGGGCTACCTTTTTACCGTCAAATTGCGGATCTGTCGCAGGTTTTCCCGCTGCGTCCAGCGTCAGCTTCTCAGCTGCAGCTTTAAGATCATCCCAAGTCCAGTCTGTGGTTGGATAAGTGACCTTGGCTGCGTCAAACATGTCTTTGTTATAATAGAGAACTCCGATTTGAATCCCTTGCGGCACTCCCCAATATTTGCCCGCAGCGTCTTTATTGAAATCGAGTCCGTAGTAATCATCATGCTTCAAATCCTTGCCAATAAGCTCGGTCAGGTCCTTAAGCGCGCCGCGCTCCGCATATTTAGGGACAAGTACCCCATCTGACAGCCAGACATCGGGTGCATTACCGGCAGCAATCTGTGTATCAAGTTTCTGAAAGAACTGCCCGTAAGGAGAGGACTCCGTCTTGACTTTGATATTGGGATGGGAATCCTGGAATTTCTTAACGAGCTCCTGCATCTTGGCATCGGTCTGTGCTGAAGAATAATACCCTAGTCTGAGTTCCACCTGATCCCCAGAGGCGCCTTTCTTATCGCCTCCACCAGAGCAAGCTGACAAGATCATGGATGATAACATGAGTACCGCAAGGATGAGAACACCGCGTTTGTAAGTCAGATGTTTCATGGTAAGCCCCCTTAATAAATTTATAAATAAAAGTAATTCCAAACTTTTTTTGTTAATTACTTTTATCCACGACGCTAAACTTGCTTTAATTCATATTTATGGGTCGAGGTCCATAATCAGACCGTAATGAAGCTGTGCCAAGCCTAAAATTTTTGTACGCTAATATGCTGGGAACCGATCTTTAACGAGAATTGAGATCCCTGACAGCAGCGTGTAAAATGGGACATGCTGAGAATGAAGCGCTTCCAAATCTTAGAGGAAAAGAGAGAGGAAGTCTTCGTCCCCTCGTCTCCTCACGATGACCACCTGCAGCCCACATTTGTGTAGAATCTTCCCACCGCAACTTCTGAAGTTCTCTTCTATATAGAAGGAACTTATGAAAGTTATACTTCTCGGGTGCTGCGATACCCAGTGTTTCTTACGACCACTGTTGTCTCCAAAATCCTTGGAGTAAATATCCAATGGAGCATTTCGGAGACAAGGGCGACGCTTCTCTTCTTCAGAATCACTCGTCCTCTCCGCTGAGATCGGTAAACTCTAAGGTTCATTCCACCTTCTAATGTTGATTCCACCGCATCTATTCACGTGAGCGAAATTCCCCTTGCTTCCTACACCTTAAGCACCCAGCTCTCCGGCAATTGGCCATCATACTGCCGTGCGGCAAGCACTTCCCCTGTGAGGTGAACCCCGGCAAACTGAAATCCTTTAGGTCCCTGATGGGAGAGTAAAAGTGTATCCACCCTATTCCCGTGTTTAATTTCAATTACCGACGCATCCTCCTCTCCAACCGTACGCCCATAGCTGTCCGCACACTGGACAAGCCGGGCTTCAAGATCCGTCTGTTCATCCGGCCTTTCCGGGTAGAACAAGGTAATAAACCGGGTGGTGCCTTGACCGTATTGCCCCAGAACTGCCTTCACGGCCGGCGTCTTCTCGTTATAATTCCGTGATACCCATGATGACTCGATGCTAAGGTTCACCGGAGTCAGCGGGATAACCCGCAGGACAGGACTGGCGCAGGCTCCATTCAGATCGGCGGAAGCGCTAATCTCCCCCGACTCTCTGAGCTGGGTAAGCGTTAAACCTTCAGCAAAATGCAGTGGCAATTCGTACTCGTGACCCCCGTGCGACCGGAGGGTATCCACGATCACCCAGTAATTCGGCTTGACGAACACAATCTGCCGTTTAATCTGAACCGGCTGGTCAAGCCGCCAATAACCGTCATGTCCGGCCTCCGCATAATCAAAGGCATCACTGCTGCGCCAGATTGCGCCGAGCGGCTGGGCTTCGTGCTTCCATCTCCATGAGTCCACATACTCGGAAATGGTCCTGCCATCCACGGAAATCGTGTTGTGCTGCAGCGATTCTTTGAAATACCTCCGATCCTCATTCTCCATATATGTGCATCTGCCCGGATCTATGAGGAACTGCTGGCCGTAAGCCGATAGACTGAAATGCAGCAGATCGTCATGGCCGTGGGCCCGGATCACATCCATATGGCCGGCATCAAACAGCAGGTACCTCGCATCCCTGGACCAGTCGCTGCGCATGAACGCATAGCCACTGTCCTGAAGCCACACCGAGCAGAATGCTGGATCAACTGGATTCAGCTCTTCATACCGCTGATAACCGGTCTCTCCAAAATACCAAATCCCATCAAGATCAAGATGCTGATATGCCTGGCTCTTGAGGTCGCCCCGTCCAAGCAGGCAGGCTCCCCGGCTCAGCACATCCCGCACATCGGTGCCATCGCTGTCGCCAAGCATCGGCTGATGACCGTCCGGCTGTACAAAGGCGAGTGTAGCCGTATACATCCGGTCCAGCGTCGAGCTCAGGCGGTCCGGCAGAGTGTAGTCGTTCAGCTCAGCCAACCATACTGATTCGAAGATACAGTGAAGGACCTCATGATGATACATCGTGCACTGCTCATTATGCATGCCGTCGCTGAACACCTGAATCTCGGCCATCTCATGAAGCCGTCTGACCGCTGTTTCACGCCACACCGCCGACTCCTCAAATTCCGGAAACAAAAGCGCCAGCTGGAAGAGACCGTTGGTCTCCAGGTAGCCCCAGTTGCTCTGCCTGTCATGGGAGGTATATGCCCGGTTCAGGTATACGCCGTGAAGGTGTACGGCAGACCGGAACAAAGCCTCTTCCTCTTCCCCCCATAAGGAAGAGCTGCGGATACAGAAATACCCTTTGAGCCAGTGGGTGATACGGATTCCGCTGTCCAGCTTTCTCCAGGTGTCTTTTACATTGAAGAAACGGGATTCGCTGGCTTCCAGCTCCTCCAGCGTAAGTGGATTCTGCCGGATCCAATCCTTCATAATGCGAATATAACCTTCCGCATATTTATCTTCCTTGGTCAGGAGGTACGCCTGACCCAGCTCACCCATATATCTGGCCCGGTTCAGCATCACCAGCCATTCCAGATCATCATGGTGCCTGTAATTCCAATTGATCTCCCCTTCAAAATGCACGGGCTCCGTACAACGCTCCATATCCCAGCGGTGGGTAAAAATAAACGTCTGATCCACGGCTAGATCGGCACGCCGCAGCAGCTCCGCCACCTCATCCGGCCAGTCTCTCAGACTGGCGGCAACCAAAAAGTCATGATCCTGCTCTGACCAGTAGTATCGAGGCAGAGCAAGCCCTCCCTCTTCAAGATCCTTATGCACGAATGGTCAGCCCTCCTCTCTCTCAGTCGATGAATCCAGCGGATTGCTGCCGCCAAATAACTGCTGCTTGATTGCTCTTCCGGTCGGGGTGTCCGCAAGCCCGCCCATGGCGGTCTCCTTCAGGGTACCCGGCATCGCCTGGCCGACCCGGTACATCGCCGCGACGACCTCATCCGCCGGGATCACACTGTGAACTCCTGCCAGCGCCAGGTCGGCCGCCACCATCGC
The DNA here is from genome assembly GCF_018403205.1 of Paenibacillus sp. J22TS3. Taxonomy (NCBI): domain Bacteria; kingdom Bacillati; phylum Bacillota; class Bacilli; order Caryophanales; family Paenibacillaceae; genus Paenibacillus; species Paenibacillus sp. J22TS3. The sequence continues at coordinate 780,160 of NZ_BOSF01000002.1, read as the reverse complement.
ATTGGCGGCTCCCATCGCATTGCGCATCACACAGGGAACCTCAACGAGGCCTGCAACCGGGTCACAGACAAGGCCGAGCGTATTCTTCAGCGCGATGGCAGCGGCGGCGGCGGCCTGGCGGGGAGTTCCGCCGGCCATTTCCACAATAGCGGCCGCAGCCATGGCCGATGCGGAGCCAACCTCGGCCTGACATCCGCCGGCCGCTCCCGAGATGAACGATTGGTTCGCAATCACGAAGCCGATGGCGCCCGCCGTGAACAGGAAGCGGACCATCGCCTCCCGGGTCGCGCCAAGTTCTGAGGCCAGCCCGAAGAGGCAGCCGGGGATCACCCCGCAGGCTCCCGCCGTCGGAGTAGCCACAATCGTGCCCATGGCGGCGTTCACCTCATTGGTGGCAATAGCCCGGCTGACCACATTCAGCACCCGCGAGCCGGAAATGCTCTGTCCAGCAGCGGCATAAGCGGAGAGCTTCTTGCCCTCTCCTCCGGTCAACCCGCTGCGTGAGCGGACATCCTCGGTGATTCCCCTCTGAGCCGCCTGTTCCATTGTATCCAGATGCTCCAGCATTTTGCCGATGACCAGCTCACGGGTAAGCTCAGAAGCGCCCATTTCTTCCCGGATCATCACCTCGGAGATCGGGATTCCCCCCTGCTCGGCGAGCTGGACCAGCTGTTCAATCGACTTGAAGTTCATACTCCGCAGCTCCTTTCAGCAAGTTTATAGGGGAGGAATGATCCGAGCCCCAGCGACATGGGGGAACTGGGCCACCTGCTGCCCGATCAGATCATCCATAGGCTGGTCGGTCTCAATCATTAACAAGGCTTCCTGGCCTTTGCCCTTGCGGGACATCTGCATGCGCCCGATGTTGATCTGGTGATCGGCCAGCACCTGAGCCACGGAGGCTATCATGCCAAAGTGATCTTCATGGAACACCAGCAAGGTCCAGCTGTCCCCCGTAAGATTAACCTCGAACCCGCCGGCTTCCTTAATCTCGATTTTACCGCCGCCGATCGAGATGCCTTTAATCTCCAAGCTGCCTTGATCATCCTCCAGGATCACCCGGGCAGTGTTGGGATGCTCCTCCGGATCTTCTTCAGCCGTAATGACAATATCCAGGTCCGTGTCCTTGGCCAGAATGAGCGCATCTTTGATTCGCGGATCAAAGGTGTCGAACAGCTGGACCCCGCCCGCGAGGGCCACATCAGTTCCGTGGCCTTTATATGTTCCAGCGAACGAGCCGTACAGTATGAACTCCGCTCTGGCGGGCGGGCGGCCAAACAACAGACGGGCCATTCGCCCAATCCGCGCCGCCCCGGCGGTATGTGAACTGGATGGGCCAATCATGGCGGGGCCGATAATATCAAACACCGATTTAAATTTCATCGCCAAGCCATTCCTTCAGATGCCCCTTGACGAAAGCATCGTCGTTAAGATCAGGGTACTGCCGGTACACCCGGTCAATCTCCTCCATTTGTCCTGGCGAGAGCTCTTCCTCTGGGTTCAGGCACCATCGGCCTTCCAGAAGCCCCTGTCTTCGCAGAACTTCATGAATTCCCGGGATACAGCCATGAAATCCATGGGAGGGGTCGAACAAAGCCGCATTCACATCCGTAATCTGTGCTCCCCGGGTCAGCAGCTCTGCCGGAATATCCGCTCCGCTCTCGCGCAGCTGGATAATCTCTTCCAATAGTTCAACCGCGGTCTTGGTCCATACCGCCCAATGTCCGAGCAGACCGCCGACGATCTTCTTCTCATACACCGTCCCGTCTTCCGTGAAGCGGAAGGTAGTCAGCAAATCCGCAACGATATTATCATCGTTCCCCGTATAGAGGGCGATCTCATCTTTGCGGCTGGATGACATGACGGCCCTGACCACATCCAGCGTCTGGTATCGGTTGAAAGGAGCCATTTTGATTCCCTGAACCCCAGGAATCTCCGCAAGCTCTCTCCAGAAGGAATAACTTAGCGGCCTTCCTCCAACAGCCGGCTGCAGGTAAAAGCCAAACACCGGAATGATATCAGCGATAGCCTCGGCTCTCCTCAGCAGCTCACTTTCACTGTAATCCTGAAGACCCCCAGTGCTTACCAGCCCTAAGTCATAATTGTATTTGGCTGCAAGCTCCGCTTCCTTCAGCGCCTGGTCAGTCGGGCCGCAGATTCCGGCCACCTTGATCAGCGGACGGTTCAGCCGCGCAGCCTCAACCTCGTCTGCTGCAAGCCGCAGCACGGTCTCCAGCAGCCCAACGGATGGATCGCGGATTTCGAACTGGGTCGTATGCACGGCAACCGCGATTCCACCTGCCCCCGAGCCCAAATAATACCGGGTCAAGGCCCGCTGTCTGCGTTCATCCAGCTTCAGGTCCGCATTCAAGGCCAGCGGGTGGGCGGGAATTGCGGTTCCCCGATGCAGCAGGCGGTGTACAGACGATTCGAGTTCACGCACGCCAGCCATCAGAATGCACCTGATCTTTCCTGGAAGTGGGTCGGCTTGCCTAGCGTCTCGCCGCCATGCTCCACCCATTCAAGCGTCCACTCAATCATCTGCCGCAGGGAAACCCTTGGATATCCGAATAATTTATGCGCTTTGGACGCATTGCTCAGCAGAGCGGTATCTTTCTCTACACCCGTAAAGACAGGTGTCTTCCCGAGCCCTTCCCCGAATCTCTCCGCAAGCCAACGAATGGAAACGGTTTCAGGACCGGTTACATTAAGAGTAACTGCAGGAGAATCACTGATCAGCAAGGAACGGATCGCCATTTCATTGGCATCCCCCTGCCAAATTACATTCACCTGACCCATATTCAAATCCACAGGGCGGCCTTCATTCACCGCGCTTGCGACTTCCAGCAGAATTCCATAACGCAGATCAATTGCATAGTTCAGCCGGAAATTCACTACCGGTGTGCCGTTCTCCCTGGAGAAGTATTCAAACACCCTTTCCCGGCCCAAGCAGGACTGCGCATATTCGCCTATTGGCCCCGCCGGATGCTCCTCAGATGCCCCTCCAAGAGATATAGGGGTAAGGGGGTAGACATTCCCTGAGGAGAAAGATACGATTCTCGAATTGCGGTACTTCTCAGCCACCCGGCCGGGCAGATAAGCATTCATGGCCCAGGTGAAATATTCTTTTCCCGTAGTTCCAAATTTGTTCCCCGCCATATAAATAACATTAGGCACATCTGGAAGCGCATTCAGAGCTTTGTCATTGAGCAGATCCGCCTGCAAAGTCTCAATTCCTGCCTGTTCCAATTCCTGTTGAAGAGGTCCTGAAGAAAATCTGGACACTCCAATGATTCTCTTCTTCACCCCGGCAGCTTCGGCTCCCCGCTTGGCTAACTTCGCCAGACTGGGTCCCATTTTACCGCCAACACCAAGCACGAGAATATCTCCATCCAACCGGGCCAGATCTGCGGCCAATTCAGCAGACGGTTCGCTTAAGCGCTTCTCCAATTCGGGTACTGTTCTCACTACCAATCACCTCATCTGATCTTAAAGTCGGCTGAGCTGGTCTTTCTAACCCCCATAGTAGGGGGCAGGCATTTAAAAGACAACGACTTTAAATGGTCCGAAATTGAGGTGGGATATTTATACATCTCATTTCATACGATTACACACAAAAAAAGAACGTCCCCAAAGTACCAGTTTTGGCAGACGTTCTACTCATTTTTAAATAGGGTTAAATTGAGATCATGGCACCGCTTTCGTCAAAGAGGGCTGAAGGGTTCCAAGAAACCTCCCACACATGATTCTCCGGATCGGCAAAATACGCGGTTCGGCCGCCCCAGGACGCTTCATGGGGACTGCGCAGAACCTTGGCTCCTGCATTCGCGGCTTGTTCCATCACCTGATCAACTTCTTCTGGCTCTTCGACATGAATGGCGAGAACCATACCTCCGAAGCTCCGTCCTGGCTCTGTCTGCGCAGCAGCCTCAAGCCCGGCATCTCGTATCAATTCTTCCTGCGGAATTAGGGACAATAGGACTCCCGCAGTAGTAAACACACTGATCTGATCATTGCTTGCCGGCGTTTCTTCCCAGCCGAGTGAACGGTAGAAGGCTCTGAGCTCCGGCATGGATAATGCTCCCAAAGTCACTAGGGTGACGCGCTGCGGTACCATACAATATCCCTCCCTAAAAGTTGTATCATTTATCATACCTCTAACAAACTGAAATATCTATAGAGTTCCTGTCTAATTTTGTTTAAGCGGACACCTGTTTATTTACCTTTGGTAAATTTTTTTGCTCTCCGCCCTTATTTCAATGGACCCTTGCCAAGGTCCTGTGGAACTATGAATCTAGTTTAAAATGATACCTCCCCCCTAAATTCCCTATTCAAAGCTGCAAGAAAAGTGTCCAACCAAGTTCGTATAAAAAAGGGACTTTGGTAGGTTGAGCCCGCCGTTTCGAGCCAGAGAGTCCGAGTATTCGACTTCTTCTGAGCATAAATCTTAAATTCTCCCCTTATCTGCTTCCATAAATAACATAGTTAACCAGTAGGATTCGGTTTCTGTCAAAAATATGTAAACTCTTTATATCTTAACTAGCCATTCATATACCAGGCACCCGCGAAATATGCCCAGATTTCTTCCTTGTCCAGCGTACGCGGATAAGCTCTCCAGAGAAAATCTGTGCCCTTCATTCAGCGTTATACCTGGCCGTATGTCTGCCTTGTAAATTTTAAAAGAATTCAATTCAAGAAGGAGGAAACCCATTGAAATCCCATTCACGTCAGCAATGGTTAGTCGGAATTCTTAGCGCATCGCTCATTCTTGGCTTGGCTTCCCCTGGTGCGGCTCTCGCGGCACCTGAACAAAAGCCTCAGCTCAAATCCGAATCCAAAGTACATTCCAGGCTTAATCCTAAACTGAATCTGCCGCAGTCGAAGGTGGAGGCCTCTCTTAAGGCAGCTGAAGCCTCAGACCTTGCTCCCCGCAATTTTGTGCCCTCCAGTGACAGCAGCAGCCTGACGACGGTCATCGTTCAATTGGAGAACGAACCGATTAAGGTCTATGAGAAGCAGTCCCCTGGAGCCAGTCTCACCGATCATGCCAGCCGGGTTCGGGTGGAACATAACAAGTTCAAGACCGCCGCCCAGGCGTACCGCAATCTGACGATCAAACGTGAATATTCCAAAGCATTCAACGGGTACTCCGTTCAACTCCCTGGCAATCAGGTGGATAGCCTGCTCAAGCTTCCTGGCGTCAAGGCGGTATATCCGAATCTGGAATATCACGCACTTCCGGATGAATCAACCGGAGAAGTGGGACCACTTCTTGATAACAGTGTTCCCCACACGGGAGCTCCCGTCTGGTGGGATGCGGGTTACAAAGGCAAAGGCGTTAAAGTCGCCGTCATAGACACAGGTATCGATTATAATCACCCGAGCATTAAAGGAGCCTATAAAGGCGGATATGACTTCGTTGACAATGACAAGGACCCGTTTGAAACCAAACCGGACCCTACGAAGCCTCCAAGGGACGGCAAACCTTATGAAACCCAGCACGGAACCCATGTTGCCGGCACTATTGTGGGCCGCGGGAATCCTTCGGACCCAAGCGGCAAGGAAGGCTGGGCTAGGGGTGTGGCTCCTGAAGCGGATCTGTATGTCTACCGGGTGCTCGGACCTTACGGCAGCGGAACAAGTGAGAATGTCATTGCTGCTGTGGAAGAAGCTGTGGCAGACGGCAACGATGTGCTGAACCTGTCGCTAGGCTCAGACTATAACAACCAATATACAGCGGATACAATCGCTCTTGATAATGCGGTCAAAGCAGGTGTCGAAGTTGCCGTGGCCAACGGCAATGACGGACCCGGAGACGCAACTGTAGGCAGCCCTGGCGGCTCGCAGCTGGCGATTTCCGTTGGCGCTTCTACACCGCCTTTGGATACTCCAATCTTCAAGTCCGATGAATTGAGCGATCTGTACGCCTACCTTACCACTTATTCGCCAGAGCTTACGGATACCAAAGAAGGCTGGGAGGTTGTTTCCGCGGGCCTTGGCAAGCCATCGGATTATGACGGGATTGATGTCAAAGGCAAAATCGCGCTTGTGTCCCGCGGTGAAATCTCGTTCCATGATAAGGCGGTCAATGCCAAAGCCGCAGGTGCGGCCGGTCTCATTATATACAATAATGTCCCTGGCGAGATCCAAGCCACACTAGGCAATCCTGGTGAATATGTGCCAACTTATACGATCATTCAAGCAGATGGATTGAAGCTGAAAGAAAAGGCTTCGAAATCAGGCTATCGTGTCCACATCGGCTCCGTCAGAGAACAGGATCTGCTTGCCGATTTCAGCTCACGGGGACCTGCCCTGCCGGATTATACCATTAAGCCGGATATCACTGCACCAGGCGTAGCTATTACTTCTTCCGTGCCTTCCTGGAACGGCGATTACAGCAAAGCTTATGAATCCTTACAAGGCACCAGCATGGCTTCCCCGCATGTTGCCGGCGCCGCTGCACTCTTGATCGAACGCTCCAAGTCCGAACGCAAAGAGAAGCATCTTGATCCTGAACAGATCAAGGCCCTGTTGACGAACAATGCCGTACAGATCCACGATCGTTCAGGCACGCCATACCCTGTTCAGCTTCAAGGGGCTGGACGAATAGACCTGGCTAATGCTCTCTCTGCTGAAGCCATCGCTTCCGTTAAAGAAACGCTCCCTATTGATCTGCAGGGCTCGTCCACCCGGGATTATCAGACCGGCAGTCTGTCTTTCGGACAGCGGGCAGCAGGTGTGTCCGTAACCAAGGAGATTACACTGAAGAACATTGCCGGAACCAAACAAACATATGATGTGCAGGTGAAATGGAACGGGCAAGGCAATAATGCACCTACCCTTGTGTCGGCTAAGCAGCAGGTTACTTTACAGCCCGGCCAGAATCAGACCACCTTCACCGTGAAGCTGGATATTCCGAAAGGAACACCGGAAGGCCAATTCGAAGGACAAGTACTTCTGGTGAAGCAAGGTGATGGTCATACTCTGCGTCTTCCGGCAAGTGTATATGTAGGCGAGTCCTACAAGGTTGACGAAATCACAAATATAGGTTTCTCTAACGACATTTTCTCACCAAATGGGGATTATCTGGCAGACGCAACGGATGTTTCCTTTGACGTTACGTTCCCGGTCAAGGACTTCGACCTCATCGTCCGCAGTGATAAAGAAGGCGATCAGGGGATTCTTTATAACGGCCTTCATGAGAAGCCCGTCCATAACCCTGATACCTATAAAATCATAGATTGGGATGCCAAGGTCACCGCCCAAGGCAAGGAAAAGACGCTGCGGGACGGCTTGTACTGGCTGACTCCTGTGATCCATGATTCAAATTCCCGTTTGGAAAAGCAAAGCTCCCCGTTTGTCGTTGACCGGGAAGCTCCAAAAGCCGCTGTGAACAAGCCGGGGCTGGTCATCCACGATGATGGCAAGACAGGAACGATCTCTGGGCAAATTCTCGGTGATACTCTGCTCGATGTGCTGCCGAATGTGAAATATTCGGAAGTCATCGGCGTGGCCGTCCTGGCCACCGATCCGGAAGGCCACTATAATCAATACGATGGAGTTATCGGGGATGACGGACGCTTCAGCGTGGAGGTGCCTGTCTATGAAGGTGGCAACAACACCTATGAAGTCTATGCCTACGATGCTGCTTCAAACGGTCTCTTGACACCATTTGAAATCGTCAAGCAAGAACAGCAGCAGCCGGCTACCGTGTACGCAGACCCTGCAGTCCAGGAAGTGAAGACAAATACCAGCTTCAACGTTGGAATCAAATTTTCAACTAACGCAAGCGCCAATGCGGCTTCCTTCAGCGTAATTTATCCGGATAATCTGAAGCTGGGCGAGGTCAAGCTGGACCCTGCCACATTCCCGGATGTACAGGATGCTGTCGTCAAGCAGGAGATTGTGAATACGCCAGCTGGTGGGAAGCAGCTCAACTACTCTGTAACTTTAAATAAGGGCACCTTTACTGGAACGGGCCAACTGGCAGCTTTGAGCTTCCAATCGCCTGTGGCGGGTGATTACCAGGTTAAACTTGATTCTGCTGTAATTAAGACTCCAACTGGGCAAATTCCGGTTCAGGGCTTAAACAGCGTCCAGGTCGTTGTCAAGCCGGGCACTCCAGACCCCGGCACTCCTGAAGGCACTTTCTTCCTGGATTCTGAGGATTACTCCCTGCTTGTAGGTGAGGAATTCGAGACCGTAGCGCTGTTCAAGGATAAGAATGGCAAGATCTCCAATGTGACCTCAGATACAGTATATACTTCCAAGAATCCAAAAGTAGTCACCATTAAGCCGGATGGAAGCCTGGTGGGCGTAAGCAAAGGCGTGACTCAAATTACCGCGGTGTATCTAGGTCATACCTTTACCGCCAATGTGATTGTGGTCAAGCCGTATACGAAGCCAGCGGACAACGTATCCGGGCAAGATAATCCCCAGCCGGATGCTGCAGAGTCCACTCCGGGAGCGAACGATGCCAAGCAGCAGCCTTCAGCCAATTAACAGGAGACTGAAACCAATGAAACTTTGTAAATAACATCCCGCATGGTATTATCTCATAACAAAATTAAGGGGGCTGTCCCTAAGCCGCAAATGGCTCAAGGGACAGTCCCCTTAATCATTTATGTAGGAAATTAATGATTTCTGTATCCAGGTTAGCACGCGTCCCATAGATACCACAACAAAGCTGGAATTTTAATCTTTGAGCCGCTTGGCCAAGGAATCACGCCACGAATCTGCCAGAATCTCGAGATCCACCAGCCGCTTAGCTCCTTCAAGATCAAACTTGTCATGCAGCGTAATGCGGTTAACCTCTGCAATGGTAATCCCGGCATCATGACGCTGTAGCCGCACCAAAGCTTCTCCTGCCGATACCATCCCCTGTTTCAAAACACGAAGATAGAATCCGGTATACCCCGTGTTTGTCACCTTAAGAGTAAACTGGGGAATATTATATCTGGCTGAAATCTTATAACAGGGTCTTCGCGGCTGGCTAACCTGCACCACAGCCTCCCCCCACTGGAAGGTATCTCCGATGCATACCTGCTCCTCAGTCAGACCTTTGACAGTTAAGTTCTCACCGAAGGCCCCGAGCGGCAGATCAATATCGAATTCCTTCTCCCAGAATGGGTAATGGTCAAAGGAATACACACAAAGCGCTTTGTCCACTCCCCCATGAAAGACCAGATCCGCCTGTTCATCCCCCTGTAAATTCAGCTCGGACAAGAACAGTTCTTCCTTCGTCGGCTGCTTGACAATTGCCGAGTTCGCAGGCTTAGAGTGGTTCATGAGCGGCTGTACCTTGCCGGTATTCACGGACACAATTTCAAATTGCTGATTCACCCATATCCTCCTCTCAACTATATAAATCAACTTAGCTTGGTTCATTAAATTATACACGTTAAGAAGAACATGCGAAATCTTTAGATTGCATCCGAATATAGACTCTGAAATACACTCTGATTATGCTGCTCTTTACGAAGTTTTTGCCGGGCACGATAGAGTAGGATTTTGAATCTCGATAATCCAATCCCCATCATGTCGGCTGATTCCTGGTAAGAGAAGCCTTTGAAGTCATAGAGAAGAACGGATTGTCTCTGAACTTCCGTCAAAGAGCACAGCATTTCACATACGGCTTCATGTTTCTCTTTTTTGATAAAACTCGTCTCCGGTGTCTCCACCTCGGGCAGATCATTGAAATATTCCGCATCAAAATACTGAATACGGCTCTCTTTGCGCATCTTGTCAATGAATACCCGGTAGGCTACTCTTAACAGCCAGGGCCTTACTCTTTCCGCGTGTTCCGGTTTCAAATGAACATAGGCTCTTGCAAACGTCTCCTGCATCAAGTCCTCTGCCAAATGATGATTCTTGCCCAGGTATAGCAGATACCGGTAAACATCCTTCTTATAGTCTCTATATATTTTCTCGAATTGAATACAGTCCATCGTTCTCTCCCCTTTTGCTTAAATCATGCGTGATGTCTAAGTTTCCCTTTCTTAACTTGGCTAAATCCGTACTCAAGCAGCTTGCCAGAGTCCTTCCATACCCCTTCGGCTGTGGAGTGCAGGACTACACTGATAAGCCTTTGGCCCCCCCTGGTTGCCGAAGCTGCCAGACAATAACCTGCTTCATCCGTATGTCCGGTCTTGATTCCATCCGCGCCTTGGAAATAATACTCGCTTCCGCTCTGAAGAAGCTTGTTGCGATTCATATACGAGACAGCGGATTCGGACGCTTTATGACGCTTCTCTGCCACAATGCTCTTGAATACCTCATTTCTCATGGCTTCTCTGGCAATCAGAGCCATATCCTTGGCGGTTGAATAATGGTTCGCGTTGTGCAGTCCATGCGGGTTGACGAAATGAGACGAATCCGCACCTATTTTCCGTGCCCTCTGGTTCATTAGTTCTGCAAAATACTGCTCCGCTTCTTCGGGTGACATCTGCTGGCCTGAATCAATACGTGTTATGTAGGATGCGGCGGTCCTGGCCGCATCGTTGCCTGAAGGAAGCAGCATCGCCGCAACCAGGTCCTTCAATCTGAGCTTCTGGCCTTCCTCCAGTCCTGCCGAGCTTTCGTCCGGTGTTCTTAGCCGGGCTTCTTTTCCTACTGTAATCAGATCGTCCGGATTTCCTTTCTCCAAGGTGATCAGGGCCGTTAGAATTTTAGTTGTGCTGGCCGGATACAATCGTTTGGTCTCATTCTCGGCATACAGGATGTCCCCTGTGTCCTCATCCATTAGAAGCAGCCCTTCCCCCTCAAGCCCTTGCAGGGGAGGACCGAATATATGGTTCCATTGCTGATTGACTTTGTGTACTAAAGTTGAAACATGCGTTTTCAGATTACCTGAGCTGATTTCAATAATGAGCAAAAGAAGAATAAGAATTGCTCCGACTCTCACTACTTTGCGGTTTATCAATTGTGCTCTCTCCTTAACCCGAACCTTTTGTTACCCTTATTATCAGGGTTATAGCTTTCGGCCCAGCTAAGAAAATATTAAGAATATATTAAGAAAGTTCTAAAAGTGTATCGATTCCCAAAAAGCGGCGTTTAGCGGCAATCCAACAAAAAAAGCATGGTTCACCCTAACAACGGTGAACCATGCTTTTTCGTTTTACAAACTTAACATTCTCGTTTATTCTTATTCACTCTGCTGAATTCTTACAGTAAATACAGTCCTCTCCTCGTCACTCTCCACCCGGATCGTCCCGTGGTGCAAATCCACAATATGCTTGGCAATGGCAAGCCCAATCCCCGAGCCCCCCGTATTCTTGTCCCGGGATTTCTCCACCCGGTAGAACCGCTCGAACACACGCGGCAGATCGGCATCCGGGATAGGTTCGCCGTAATTAATGACATCAATAACGGCCTCGCCCCCTTCAATCCGGCCCTTAATGTCCAGATAGATTCCGTCATTCCCATAACGTATCGCATTGGAAATGAGATTCTCATACACCCTTCTCAGCTTATCTCCATCGGCAATAACGATCATCTGGGGACTCCCGAATGATAATCTTGCTTCCATTCCGCTCTCATTAAACTGCCATTGGAACTGAGCCGTGATCTGATGCAGCATCTCCACCAGATTAATCCGGGTCTTGTTCAGCGTCATCTCCCGGTTGCGCAGACGGGTATATTCGAACAAGTCCTCAAGCAGCTGCTTTAATCTCAAAGATTCTTCATAAGCCATATTGTTATAATATCTGAGCTCCACCTCATCCCGGTACCGATCCTGATCGATAAGCCCAAGGTAACCTGTAATGGTCGTTAACGGTGTGCGAAGATCGTGGGATACGTTGGTAATGAGTTCATTCTTGGTTTGCTCCGCACGCCGTTCCTCCTCAAGCGAGATTCTTAACCGCTCCATCATCCGGTTGATATCCGCCGCCAGTTGACCCAGCTTACCAATTGAACGGACGGTAACTTTGCGGTCAAGCTGGCCTTCTTCGAGCTCATGAACCTCCTCGATCAATAAGGTAAGATACTGCTGCTCCTGCCGCCGGCTCTCCCTGCGCCACAAATAAATGGCTGTAACCACCACCACAGGAATGGAAGCAACATAATAAATCTGCGGATTTCCGATTCCATAGTAGAATCCGCGAACAATCCTTCCCAATGTAAGGGCCCCGTTGTTGTAGTATAAATAATTAACCAGTGCATAGAGGAGCCCGCACAGGATTGCGGATACCACCACGGTCCAGAAGAACCACTTAAAAAAACTTAAGCTAGATCTCAATTTTGTAGCCAACCCCCCATACGGTGCGAATCAGCTTTTCTCCGTGCATTTCCTTCTCCAGCTTGTCCCGGAGCCGGCTGATGTGCACGGTCACTGAATTATTGTTCTCGAAGTATTTGTCTTTCCATATGAGTTCAAAAATATCCTCTGAACTGAATACCCGCCCAGGTTGGCTGGCAAGTAGGAAGAGGATGCTGAATTCAATCGGGGTGAGCTTGACGGTACGGTCATCCACCTTAACCGAATGGGTCTCTTTATCAATTTGAAGAGAGCCCAGCTCGATCAGATGGTCCCTTGCCGTAATCGCAGGTTGGGCGCTGTAGAACGCTCTCCGAAGCAGAGATTTCACTCTCGCCACAAGCTCCAGTGGATTAAACGGCTTCACCATGTAATCATCTGCTCCGGTCATCAGACCGGTGATTTTATCCATATCTCCGTCCTTAGCACTAAGCATAAGGATAGGAGTCATGTTGGTCTCGCGGATTTTAAGGCATACCTCGATCCCATCCATACCCGGCATCATAATATCAAGCACCACGAGATGTATGACCTCGTTTTGCATAATTTCAAGCGCTTTATAGCCGTTCTCCGCTTTAAAGACAACGTAACCTTCATTAAGCAGGTAAATTTCAATCAGCTTTGCAATTTTGTCATCGTCATCGACGATCAGTATGTGTCTTTCCATACTCTTCATCCCTTATCATTGAGTTTGTCTGAAATAATCATAACATGATTCCCTATTGCGTTCTCAAACAAAAGGTTAAGAAAGCGTTAAGAAGTTCTTAATAAATACATTCTGAAAGCAAAAGAGATCCATCAGCCGCGTCCTCATGCCATAGTAGACCTGAAGTCGTCTAGAATGCGCGCAATTGAAGTTTATAAAGTGATCTTGAGAGCGTCAGGCGGGAGTTGACAACCAACGCTGATCTTTAAAATGAGTTTAAGTGCTGGTTGGATCATTACAAACTTAACAAACAAGGAACACCCTCGCCGGAATGGCGGAAAGTGTTCCTTGCTGTCTAACCTGATTTTATACCTGTGCACCGAGCTTCTGGAACATCTCCAGATACGGCTTAATTTCCTTGCTAATGCTCTTCAGAAATTTACCGAATTCCACGGTATCATACTCATCCCCAACACCCACATGCCGGTGTATCTTCCCTTTCTTATACTCAAAAGAGAAGAAGTTCTGCTTGTCCACAACCTGCTTGATCCCGGACAGATCGCCCAGTATCCGTAGCAGCATTTTGTCATCCTTATACTCGAAGTAGTAAGGCGGATCGAATTCGCCGTGTCTTATAACAAAGCCCGATAACAGTGCATCCTGCTTGAATTTCCCCTGCTGAACAGCATTCTCGGAAAGCCTAGAGTTTTTGGCGCTCTTCATGATGAGCCTGCCCTCACCCTCTTTCTTGTCATTCACCCAGCTGCCTATGTATTCCTGCTTAATGAGAATTCCGTTCTCCTTCTTGACCTCTGTCAGCTTGCCAAAACCTGATCTGCGTCCGTTCACCCAGCTTCCTGTGTAAACTTTGTTCTTGCTCCAAGTCATGGTTCCCTGGCCGCTTGGCTTCCCGTTCTTTGTTTCTCCGTAGTACACCGCCCCGGAAGGATACTTCACCGTCATTTTTTTAGCCTTTGCTTCCACCGGGCTTGTGGAGGCCACGTTGATTAGAACCATTACGGCCACCAGCAATGCCGCAAATAATCCCCGTTTAAGTCTCATTTCCTACCCCACTCCTTCACTGCTGTGTCATCTACAGCTTTTATATCGGCTGAAGCTCATCTTTATTTCAGACTGCCCCGGATTACCTACTGTCCCCGGTTGATTGAAAAAGCCCTGATCCGCAACATTCGAAATCAGAGCCCTATTTCAGTAAGTCATTTCCTGTTCATATTAACCATTACCCAAGTGGCAAAAGAATTACTGCCCACCCTCAGTCCGTGCCAGCTTGGCAAGCGTAATCAGAGCCGCATCGATCTCCCGCTCCACGGCTAATGCCACTTCGTCGGTATGAGGATTATATGGCTGCTGCTCCGCACTTTCATTTCCATCAAGCGCCACAATGGCTCCAGCCTTCATCCCTCTTAAAGAGGCAATAACAAACAGAGCTGAAATCTCCATTTCTACCGCAAGAACCCCGGCTCTCTTGTAGACTTCCGTAGGCAGCTCCAGAACTCCTGGGAAAAAGGCATCAATTGTCGCCGTAATTCCCTTGCCTACGATTCCCCCTAATCCCTTGGCTGTATCATAAAGCGTATCCGTCACAGTGCTGTCGGATACCGCCGGGAATGCCAACGGAACAAGCTGCCGGGTCAATCCGTCCTCACGGACGGCAGCTGTGCTTACGATCAAGCTTCCTTTCGGAAACTTTTGACTGAAGGAACCAGCTGTTCCTACTCGAATCAGGGTTTTGACTCCAGCCTGTGCCAGCTCTTCGAAGCAGACCGCTGCTCCAGGGCAGCCTACGCCATGACTTACAACACCGAGACGAACGCCATCATATTCGCCTACAAATGTTCGGTATTCTCTGGCGAACGCCAGCTCTTTCGCGTTATCCAGCTTCTCCGAAATTTTCTTGGCGCGGTGCGGATCTCCGCATACAATCACATGCTCCGGAAGATCCTCCGGGTTAATTAGCAGTATAGGCAGCAGGGCCATCTTAATCAAACTCCTTTCGTGTCCATTCATCTTCCGGAATCGGGATCGATTCGCCGGAGAACCGCTGCTCCTTGAACGGATCAGCCGTATTATGAAACCCGTTGCGCTCCCAGAAGCCAGGTCGGTCTTCTTTCATAAATTCAATGCCTTGAATCCATTTCGCACTTTTCCAGAAATACAGATGCGGCACAACCAGACGCAGAGGCCAGCCATGCTTCTCGGTCAGCGGCTTGCCATCATACCGGTAAGCCAGCAGAACATCATCCCTCATCAAATCGGCAACCGGGATGTTGGTGTCATAATCATGATCCGCATGAATCATGACATGCGCCGCCTCCGGCTTCACACCAAGCTCACGGACCAGATCGGAGAATTTCACACCTTCCCATTCGGTATCAAATTTGGACCACCGGGTAACACAATGGATATCACACCGAACCTTAGTCACCGGCAGGGCCAGGATATCCTCCCAGGAGAAGGTCCTCTCTTCTTCAATTTCACCGTATACTCTCAGCTTCCAAGTCGAAGTATTATAATGAGGGACTTCACCTTCATGCAAAATCGGGAATCGGTCTGTTAATGCCTGGCCAGGCGGCAGCCGATGGGCAAGCTCTTGGCTGACCGGCGCTGCCTTGGCGGGGGACTTCACTTTTTTCAGGCGTTCCGCTTTGTTGTGCATATGAGTAACCTCCCTATGACCTGCCATTAATTTTATTGGAGTGCTGCAGGTAACTTTTATCCTTGAAGAAGAACATAGCAATCAGGGTCACGACAAAAGGCAGCATCAATGTGAAATGAGTAGGCAGCGAGAATCCTTGCAGCCGGATGCTTATCGCGTCCATGAATCCAAACAGCAGACTGGATGCGGCCACTCCAAGCGGATTGTTCTGTCCGAGCATGGTCGCTACGAGTGCAATAAATCCACGGCCACCTGTCATCCCTTCGGAGAACATCGTCACCTGACCGAGGGAGAGCTGGGCTCCAGCCAAGCCGCACAACAGCCCGCTTGCGAGAATGGCCCCATACCGGATCCTTCTCACCTTAATCCCAAGGCTCTGGGCCGCTACGGGATTCTCACCTGATGCCAGCAGACGAAAGCCGGATTTGGTCTTGAACAAATAGTACTGCATCACGGCAGCCAGCAGAAAAGCCAAGTACACTAACGGAGAATGGCCCGAGATAATTCCGCCAAGAACCGGGATATCCTGAACCCCGGGGATATTCCAGGTAGGCAGGCCAGTCATGTTCTTGTCATAATAGGCTCCCTTCACATCAAACAGCGCCCTTAGTGTAAACGTGGTTAGTCCTGCGGCCAGAAAATTGAAGGAAATCCCTACAATAATTTCGTTAGCCTTCAGATGAAGGGATATAAAAGCAAGCAGCCATGAGAACAAAGTTACACAACCCGCAGCAAACAGCACGGCAAGCCAAACGTTCCCGAAGAAGTGATTCCCTACGATTGCCGTAAATGCGCCGGTCAGGATCATTCCCTCTAGAGCAACATTGAAAAAGCCCACGCGTGCACACAACGCCCCGCCCAAGGCCGCCAGCAAAATAGGCGTCACCATGCGTATGGTTGAATTAAATAACGAAATATCAAGAAACTGATCCACTCGCTGCTCCCCCCTTCCTGCGCTTAATAAAGCTGTAACTGATACGGGCCGTAACAAACAGGATCAACACGGCCTGTATGACACTGGAGATTTCCAGAGGGACGTCCGTATTTCGCTCCACACCCATTCCGCCTGTCTGAAGAGCAGCAAGAAGAACCGCCGCCAAGGCTGTTCCAATAGGATTAGAACTGGCCAGCATCGCGGCCATAATTCCGGTGAAAGCATAGTTGGGCGCCGAAAGTGCCCCATCCAGAAAACGATACTGGGTGCCCAGCACTTCCACCGTACCCGCCAGACCCGCAAATGCGCCGCTGAGAAGCATGCTGAACAGCATCAAGCGGCCCCGTTTAACTCCGCCGTAGGCGGCGAAGCGGGGATTGCTGCCCAGGGAACGGATCTCATAACCGGATACGGTATACTTCATAAAGACATACAGGATCAGCGTAGCAGCTATCGCGATAATGAAGCCGGTATGTACGCTCATGCCCTTAAACAGCTTGTCGAGCCATAGGCTCTTGTCCACCATCTGAGTCTGTGCCAACGCGGCCGAGCCTGTTGTATCCTTGAAAGGATAGGACACCAGGTAGCCCGTTAAATACTGGGCAATATAGTTAAGTAGCAGCGTGGTAATGATCAGGTTCATCCGGAACCGGGTATCCAGCCAGCTGGCAAAGGCCGAGTACAGCCCTCCTACGATCATACCCACTGCAAAAATTACAGGAATCTTGATCCACACAGGGCCTGGCATATAGATGGCTGTCAGGGAGGCAGCCAAGGCGCCAAGCAGCATCTGTCCTTCTGATCCCATATTGAGGAACCCCGCTCTGAACGCAACCGCAACGCCAAGCCCCACAAGGATAATCGGAGTTGACCGGGCAAGTGTATTGGTGAAGAAATAGAAATTACCGAAAGCCCCCTTCCACATTTCTGCGAAGGTCTCAGTCACAGATCCTCCCACTACCAAGATCGCTGCGGCACCCGCTAAAAGCCCGAGCACAATGGCTACCAGAGGATGGATCAGCTGTTTGGCATTTTGCTTAAGATTGTGCATGAATGTCTCCCCCCGCCATCAATAAACTGATCTTCTCTTCTGTCGCTTCTTCGGTCCGCAGCTCCCCTGTAATGCGGCCTTCGTACATGACAACAATTCGGTCAGAAAGCTTGAGAATCTCCGAGAGCTCTGAGGAAATCAGCAGAATACCGCCCCGTTCTTCCCTTCTTCGCAATAGCTCCCCGTGAATCGTCTCCATCGCACCGATATCCACTCCCCGGGTTGGCTCCGCCGCAATCACAAAAGGCGTTCCATGTCCAAGCTCACGGGCTACGATTAATTTCTGCAGATTCCCGCCCGACAAGTAACGGGCCTTAGTCTCCTGAGAGCTTGTCTTCACGCCGAAAGTGCGAATGAAATCTGCAACCATTTTCCGGCTGCGCTTGCCTTGGATAAAGCCAAACCGCTGATGCTTGCGCTGATAACCCATCAGCCCGTTCTCGAACACGGAAGCTTCGCCTGCAGCCCCCCACATATACCGGTCTTCCGGAATGTGCGCAAGCCCCCGATTCCGGATCTCCCGCACAGAGGACTCTGTCACATCCTGCCCGGCAAGCCTGACCCTTCCTTTATCAATCTTGGCAAGCCCGGTAATGGCTTGAATTAATTCGGATTGTCCATTACCAGAAATGCCAGCGACCCCTACGATCTCTCCAGCACGGACTTGGAGAGAGATCTGATCCAGCAGAGGTTTTCCTTTTCCCGCCTGCAGGGTAACCTGGTCCACATCCAGAACGACATCTCCTGGAACGGACGGCTGCTTCTTAAATTCAGCAAGCTCCCTGCCCACCATCAGCCGGGACAGCTCCTCCGCATTGGTGTCTGACGTATTCAGCACACCGGTTACTTTCCCATCGCGCAGGACGGTAATCCTGTCCGCCACGTCCATGATTTCGTGCAATTTATGGGTGATCAGAATAAAGCTCTTGCCCTTTGCGGCAAGTCCCTTGATCGCTGCAAGCAGTTCCTTCACTTCAAGTGGCGTCAGGACGCCCGTTGGTTCATCTAATACAATAATATCCGCCCCTTGATACAGCACCTTCAGAATTTCCACGCGCTGCTGTACGCCAAGCGAACAATCCCCGATTTTCATCAGAGGATCAACAGGCATCCCATATTGCTGAGACAGCTCTCTGACCACTTCGGCGGCCTCTTTGCGGTCAAACCTCCCTGCCGTACCCGGCTCCCGGCCAATCACAATGTTCTCCGCAATGGAGAAGGACGGGAACAGCATGAAATGCTGGTGCACCATACCGATCCCGCTCTGTATCGCATCAGCAGGAGTCCCAAACTGCCGTTCTTCACCGTCTACCTTAATAACCCCTGAGGTGGGCTGCTCCATGCCGTACAGAATTCGCATGAGCGTTGTCTTGCCTGCCCCATTCTCACCAACCAAGGCATGAATCTCTCCTTTGCGGAGGTTGAAATCCACCTCATGATTTGCCGTCAGAGATCCGTATTTCTTAGTTATCTTCTCCATCTCAAGCAGCATGTCCAACTGGTCTCCTTTCTTCTTAAGCTTGGACCACACCAAAAAGGAAGCCATCTGCTGGATGAGCAGCCGGCTTCCTTAGAGGGATTCTTATTGCAGTGGGTTTTTGACTACAATTTTGCCGGAGACGATATCGTCACGAATTTTCTTCACGTCGTCCACTACCTTTTGTCCGATAAACGGACTGAGCGGCGACTGACTGTCACGGGTCACATAGGTCAGTCCGACTCCATTTTCCTTCAAACCGTAATCCACAGTACCGAATTTAAAGCTTCCGCTTGCGAAATCCTTCACGGTCTCATATGCGGCCGTTGAAGTCTCTTTCAACTGGGAGAGCACCACGTGTTCCGGGTCTACTACGGTCTGATCCGTATCTTGACCGTTTGTGTAGAACCCTTTCTCCTTAGCAGCTTCGAATACGCCCAGGTCGGATACAGCTGCCGCACCGGCGATAAAGTCAGCACCTTGTCCGAATTGCACCAGAGCAAGCTCCTTGGCTTTAGCCGGATCATTAAAGCTGCCGACATAGTTAACCAGATACTTGGCTTTTGGATTCACAGATTTCAGTCCTTCTTCAAATCCGACCGTGTATTTCTTCAGAAGCGGAACATCTTGGGCCGCAACCAAGCCTACAACATTGGTCTTTGTCGCAAGACCCGCAGCAGCTCCAAGCAGATAAGACGCTTCATATTCGCGGAATACGACGCTTCGAATGTTGGGCGCCTCGATAGACGTATCAATAATGGCAAAAGACTTGTCTGGATTCTCAGCAGCCACCTTCTTCAGAGCATCCTCAGCTGTAAATAATGAAGTAATGATCAGATCATAATCTTCCGCAACCGCTGTGCGCAGATTTTGTTCAAATGCTGCTGGGTCGGTGGATTCGATGGTTTTCGTGTCCACTTTGAATTCTTCTCCGGCTTTCTTGAGCCCTTTGTCCATTTCTTCAAAGAATGGATTGACACCGATTTTATCGGGGAGTACCAAGGCAATTTTCTTTTTCTTGCCTGTGTCTTCTTTTCCAGATGCAGCGTTCGCATCGGATTTCGTATCAGCACCTCCAGATGAGCATCCCACCAATGAGATGAACAGAACTGCCGCGAAGATGAACATGATCGATTTCTTCATAAAATAACTCCCCCAATATTTTCATTTGTCTAGTAAATTTATTATATCCTATTTGATTACTTGGTATTTGTCAACGCAAATTTATAGTTATTCACTGAAATAGAAAATATAGACTGTATAATATGGTAATATGTGAAATTATATATAAAATATCTAATAAAGATACATTTTGTCCCATATGAAATGCATCTCTATTGACTTCAGTTTCTTTTCATAGATAACAAAAAAAGGAACACCTTCACCCCATAGAAGAGAAGGTATTCCTTGTCGCAGAATAATATTTATCTCATTTAATAGCTATAGCTACAGCTGCTCATAACCTGTTGAGCCAATCTTCCAGGCTTATCTGATCTGTGTATCTTTAACCGGCGTACCAAAATTCGGCATCCCATCCTCATTCCAGTCAAATACCTGTGCCCGGGTATGGCGGTTCGGGTCGTACAGCGGGTCCCCGGTGATTTCTTTATAATTGCGTGCATGGTAGATCAGGACATCCTGGCCGTCCTCTGACACCGTAAAGCTGTTATGCCCAGGTCCATACTGCCCTGTCTCTTCGTTGGTCTGGAATACGGGCACCGGCGATTTGGTCCATGACGCCGGATTCAGCAAATCCGAGGATTCGTCGGCATACAGGAGACCCATACAATAATTATGATCCGTTGCGCTTGCCGAGTAGCTGATAAAGATCCGTCCGTTCCGCTTGAGTACAGCCGCTCCCTCATTGACTCGGAAGCCGATAATCTCCCAGGGATATTCCGGTGTCGAGATCATGACCTGCTGTCCGCTTAGCGTCCAGGGGTTGCTCATCCTGGAGATATACAGGTTGGAGTTGCCTTCGATCTTCGGATCTTTCTGGGCCCACACATAATACAAGCTTCCTTGATGCTCAAATGTAGTCGCATCAAGCGCAAAAGACTCCCAAGCCGTCTTGATTTGCCCCTTCTCCACCCACTGCCCTTCAAGCGGATTGGCCGATTCATTCTCAAGCGCATACATCCGGTGGTCGAACAGGCCATCCTGGGTCTCTGTAGTTCTGGCAGCCGCAAAATAGATATACCATTTCCCTTGAATATAATGAATTTCAGGGGCCCAAATGTTGGCACTCAGCATGCCTGTCTCATATTTACGCCAAGCCACCACGGGCCGGGCATCTCTCAGCCCTTCAAGTGTAGCCGAACGCCGGATTTCAATCCGGTCATATTCAGGAACCGAAGCGGTAAAATAATAATATCCATCACTGTGCTTGTATACCCATGGATCAGCCCGCTGCTCCACCAATGGATTGTTGTATTCTCTGGTTCTGTCCATTTCCCTTGTCTCCTTATACATGCGAAATTTTATGTTTCTACCATCTTGATTGCCCAGGATATGGGCAGATGGAATCGCTAAGCTTGGCTCTTACCGCAACCAGACAGCCACAGTGCTTGCAGGTTGATTCATATTGAAGTGACGGGCAGCTCCAGCACGTATCCAGACGCCGGGCATATTCCTCATTAGATACGGCAACCCGGTTCTGCACAGCCATTTGAATTATTCGTTCCAGCTTTTCAGAGCTTACCCGGACACTAGCTGAACAGCCTTTGCACCCATCAATGCCATGTTTGACTCCAGTACTAATAGTCATCTTAGTTAAGTGTGAGCACTAGAATGGAAGCGGGAGGCAGTTCAAATTCAAGAACCCCGTCCTTCAGCTCAGCATCTTCAAAATAAACAGGCGCCACAAGGTCCGGCTGCTCAAACGTGTTATGTGCGTTTAGTGAAGTATGAGTCAAAATTTTGCCATACACTTTGCTATAATTGGAACCTTCAATACGGCAGCTAAAGCTCGCTGCTTCTGCGTGATGCAGGTTGCATGCCGTCAGGTGAATCGCTCCTTCCCCATCCATGGAAGCTGAAGCGCTAATCTGTGGGATGGATGCGCCGTTATAAATGTAATTTGGACTTACGAACTCCAGCTCGAGCAGCTCATTATCCATGTGGACCTTGTACATATCGAACACATGATACGTTGGGGTCAGCAGCATACGATCACCCTCGGTAAGGATCAAGGCCTGAAGCACATTCACCAATTGGGCAATATTGGCCATCTTCACCCGGCTGCAGTACTTGTGGAAAATGTTCAGATTGATGCCTGCCACAAGTGCATCACGCAGGGTATTCTGTTGGTACAAGAAACCCGGATTCGTTCCCGGCTCCACATCACACCAGGTTCCCCACTCGTCGATAATAAGCCCTACCCGGCGTTCCGGGTCATATTTATCCATAATTTCAGAATGCTTAATGATTAATTCTTCCATATACAGCGTGTTTTTGAGGGTGGCAAACCACTCGTCTGTGCCAAATTCCGTAGCCGAGCCTTTGCTGGCGAACCAATTGCCCGACGGGATGGTGTAATAATGAAGACTGAGTCCATCCATGAGCTCGGCGGCTTCGCGCATCAGCACTTCAGTCCAGTGGAAGTGATCCGTATTTGCACCACAGGCGATTTTATATACCTTATTCCCACCATAGTTACGTACGTAGGTAGAGTAATGCCGATAAAGATCCGCATAATATTCCGGACGCATATTCCCGCCACAGCCCCAGTTCTCATTCCCTACCCCGAAGAAAGGTAGCGCCCAAGGTTCATCACGGCCGTTGCTCCGGCGTAGGTTGGCCATCGGCGACTCACCGTCAAAGGTCATGTACTCCACCCACTGCTGCATTTCACGAACAGTGCCGCTGCCTACATTACCACTGATATAAGGCTCTGTATTCAGAAGTTCGCACAGACGCAGAAATTCATGTGTGCCAAAATGATTGTTCTCCTCAACCCCACCCCAGTTATTGTTGATCATTCTTGCACGTTCTGAAGCAGGACCAATACCGTCCATCCAGTGATACTCATCGGCAAAACACCCGCCTGGCCAACGCAGGACCGGGATGTTCAAGCGCTTCAAGGCCTCAAGCACATCATTCCGAATTCCTTCCGTATTCGGTATTGGAGAGTCTGGCCCCACCCATAGTCCCTCATATATACATCTGCCCAAGTGCTCGGCAAAATGTCCGTACAAGTGACGGCTTATCGTCCCCTTTTTCTCTCCGGCATTCAGCTTTACGTTAATCATTAGTTGTCCTCCCCACTCTATATTTATTGGTTAGAATCTACTTGTTTGCCCCAGACCGCAGTCCCGTTCCCATCCATTCCGGTAAAAACAAGCGTCTGCCGGTTCCTCTCCCAATCCCAAGATGGCAGCAGCTGAACCCGCTGAACCTTACTCCGGTCTTCCACCGGGTTATTCCACGTCAATGTCATTGTGAACTTGCCATCAAAAGACCATTTCCCCTGTTCCGCCGATCCTTCGATTGTGCCATCCGCTCCAAGCTTGATGTGGCTGGACTGGATCTGACCATCAACGGACTTATCCATAACCAGATACTCCCAACCGCCCGGAATCAGAGACTTAGGGATATCCTGCTGCGTCTCTCCCGCATAGCGTTCGGGCGATACAACCGGCCATCCGTCTTCAGTCCAGAGAATTTTACGCACATGCAGATAGGACCAGTTCTTATCCAACTCACCTCGGGCATGGTGAACGATGAAGTAATTGTCCCCATCCTTGAGCACTGAATTATGCCCTGGTGCAATCCATCCGGCATCTTCACCAAGCCTGTAACCACCGAGAATTTTGTTGCCTATCTCATACTGCGGCTCGTAAGACGTATCTGTCATTTTCTTCCCGTTGTAGTCTACATAGGGACCTGTGATGGAGTCCGACCTTGCAACACGCACATTGTAATCTTCAAATAAAGAGTCATACGAGACGAATAAGTAATATTTCTTATATTTCTCGTTGTAAATGATATAGGGGCCTTCCACTGCCCCATCCTCAGTAACACGGTCACGGGCCGCAATCAAGGTGCCGAAGCCGGGTTCCGCAGGCTTGCCGGTTTCAGGATCGAGCTGAGTGATGTGAATTCCGCCAAAGAACGAGCCATACACCATCCACATTCTGCCGTCCGCATCTGTTACCACATTCGGGTCAATGGCATTAAGTGAGTCCTCGTTCCGGGTCTGCATGACGGCCCCCTTATCGGTCCAAGGCCCTTCAATGGAAGGGGATGTTGCCAGACCAATCATCGACTGCCTACTTCCAAAGGTGGATGCTGAGTAATAGAGACGATAGGTGTCTTTATATTTCACAACATCCGGTGCCCACAGCCCAACAGCGCCACTCCATGCTTTGGCTTCAGAAGGCACATCCGGGAGAGCCTGCCCCACCCATTTCCAATGAATGAGATCGTCAGATTTGCGTACCATCACACCCGGCTTCGCTTCACCTCCTACCTTCACATCTGTGGAGAATACGTAATATCCTTGGTCCGTCTTAACAATGCCTGGATCATGAGCATTGTTAATCGTCCAAGCAGCAGCGTTATCGATGGCCGAAGTATCATACATTTTGATTTCCCCTGGGGAAGGTGGAAATACAGGTTGAGCGGGATTATCCGCCGTACATCCGCTTGCCCCGAACAATAGAAACATAGGAATAACCATAATCGCCCTCCATTTAGCCTGAGGATTCATCCCTTAACTCCGGAAATCGCTACAGACTCAATAATTTGCTTCTGGAACACCAAGAATGTAATAAGAACAGGCAGCAGCGCGATAATTGAAGCGGCCATGATCAGAGGATAGTCCGTCTGTATGGCATAGGTTGCATTATAATTAGCAATCACAAGCTGGAGGGTCTGATTCTCCGGTGAATTTAGATAAATAATAGGTGCCAGATAATCATTCCAGATCCCCATAAACCAAAGAATAAGCTGGGCCGCAACCGCAGGTTTGATTAAGGGGAACGTAATCGTCGAGAACAGCCTGAAGTACGAGCTTCCATCAATTTTGGCAGCTTCAATAATTTCGTTAGGCACACTTACCAGGTACTGTCTGATGAAAAAGATCATCACGATATTCCCGAACAATCCCGGTACGATCAAAGGCAGCAGCGTATCCACCCATCCCAGCTCTGAGAACATAATAAACTGGGGAATCATGACTGCCGGATATGGAATCATAATCGCAGACAACAGCAGCAAGAAAATCTTATTCTTATGCGGAAATTTGAGCTTGGCGAAGGCAAATGCGGCAAGACTCGATGTGAAAGTGCCCACGACCGTTACACTCACCGCTACGATTAAACTGTTTGTAATCCCGGTAAGCAGCGGCCCCTTCTCCCAGATCTCGACGTATGTATTAAAGTGGAATACATCCGGAATCCATTTGGGTGGAAGTGCAAATACATCCTGTTTATCTTTAACAGAGGTGGTAAGCATCCATAATAGCGGGGCAATCATCACGATTGCGCCGATAGCCAGAACGATAAAAATGATCGTATTGGCCAGCCGTCTCTTTTGTGAATGGGACATATTCATATTCGCTCCTTTCTCCTTGTGATCAGTCCATCTCGTAGGACGATTTCTCGTTCATTTTGAATTGGATCAGAGTTACAACAAATATGAAAAGCCCCAAAACGACGGCCATAGCGGATGCGTAACCCATTTGCAGATTTCCAAAGGCTTTCTGCCAAATATAGAAGACAACAGATGCGGAAGAATATTCTGTTCCGCCGGTGGATGTCATGATATTGATTTCCGTAAAGATTTGAGATCCGCCGATTATGCTTGTAACCACAATGAAGAAGGTTACCGGCTTAACCATTGGCCAAGTAATATGCCGGAACGACTTGAAGCCGCTGGCCCCATCCAGCTCTGCTGCTTCGTAATAAGTTCTTGGGATACTCTGAAGCGCAGCCAAATACAAAAGCATAGTGTAGCCAAGACCCTTCCAGACCGTCATGATGATGATGGCCGGCTTCACCGTGTACTTATTGGCCAGCCAGTTCGGTCCGTCAATACCGAAGAGATCCAGAAACTGGTTCACAAGGCCATAATCCCCGTTGTAGGCCCAGTTCCAAAGAATGGAGATCGCAGCCAGGGAGGAGATTACAGGCACGTAATAGATAACCCGGAAAGCTGTTGTGCCTGGGATTTTGCGATTGAGTCCAAGGGCTAGGAGCAGTGCCAGGAACAATCCGATCGGAATCCCGATCATGAGATAGATGGTGTTGAAAGCCGCCTTATAGAACAACTCATCCGAGAATAATTCTTTAAAATTACCGAGCCCTATAAAGGTCATCTGTCCCAAGCCATCCCAATCAGTGAAAGCCCCATAGACGGAATAGATAACCGGAAACAGCGTGAAAATCAACAGTCCCAGAACAGGAGGAAGGATAAATAGATAGCCATATATCTTTTCTTTTCGATACAATCTGGATTTGGTTGCCCCACGCTTCGTCTGAGCTGCAGGGTCTTGAAGCTGCAGATTTGATTTGGTTTCCATGCCTTCACCTCAATTTCGGATGCCGGAATTGAAAATGATGTTAGCCGGATTCGGCAGCTAACATCATTTATTCTCCGGGTAGTCATTACTTCTTGGATCTGTTCTCCTGTTCAATCGCCTTATCGAGCAGCTTCTGCATTTTTGGCTGTTCCTGCTTCACGTACTCTGCTGCAGTGATTTTGCCATCAAGAACAGGTTGGATATCCGTAAAGAACAAGTTGTACCATTCCGCATTGTAGGTATAGTTGCCTGGCAACGCCCTTCCGTACTCCTCAACGATTTGAAGGAATTCCTCTTTATTCGCCGGCTTGGTTGAGGTATCTGCCGCCCATGTTTTGGCCATATCAACCATGTTAGGGATTTGGACTTTCGCTTTGACCAGCGCATCCATGCCTGCTTTGGAAGTAGTCAGATAGTTAACCAGCTCTACTGCTTCATCCGGATACTTGGTCTTTTTCGATACCCCTATCCCGAGTGAACCGGTCCAGGTCGCTGATTTGCCAGTTGACCCGGCTGGGTAAGGAATCAGATCATATTCGAAAGGCAGCTTCTCATAAGTAGACATATCCCATGGCCCCACAGGGAAGAAGGCCAGCTGCCCTTTCATCCAGCGCTGATACGTATCGAGCGTCTGGGAATCTGCGATCGTCGGAGTAACTTTGCTTACGTTCTGTAAATCGGCAAGGTATTGAAGCGCTTCAGCGAATTTAGGATCGTCGACCGTTACCTTGGTCTTGGAGGAATCCAGGAAGTCCGCCCCATTACTCCAAACAAAGGACTGAAGTGCCCAGTTAATGTTAAAACCGGAGCCGAACTGATCCAACTTTCCATCTCCGTCCGTATCTTTGGTAAGCTCCTTCTGAACCTTCAGGAATTCTTCCCAGGTCATCGGCTTATCCTTATCGGGCAGCGGAATTCCAGCCTTCTCGAACATCGTTTTGTTATAACCGAGTGCAAATGGCCCTACGTCTTTAGGCATTCCATAGATATCACCTTGACCAGCCATTTTTCCGTCATAGCGGTACAGATCAACACCATATTTCCAAATATTGTTCAGATTGATGTTCTTATTCTTCTCGATATATGGCGTCAAGTTCATAAGAACTCCGCTGTTGACATAAGCCTTGAGATCGCCGGATTCAAAATAGAACACGTCGGGAAGTTTATTACCTGTGATGGCGGCTTTTAATTTGGTTGCATATTGGTCACCTGTTGTAATTACAGTTTTGACCTTGATATTCGGATGATCAGCTTCAAACTGCTTAACCACATTCTTGTAGGCAGTTTGTTCATCAGGTCCTCCGCGGAACATAAACGTCAATTCCTTAGTCCCGCCTTCGGCACTGCTTGACCCTCCCTTACCACAACCTGCTAGTACGGTGGAGCACACAAGAATCAGTGAGATCCATGTTAACCAACCTTTTTTCTTTATCACTAGAACCCCTCCTAATAAATCAAAGATTTGGAACCGTATTCAAATAGGCCAATACCTTTGTTCCCTAGACTTTGCGCAGGCGGATCACATTCCATGAAGCTTTAGACAAACGGGCATTTACATATCCGCCATTCCATGTCGAGCTGCCTTGAGTATGAGGTCTTACACTCTCTTCTTCAGCCGTATTAACCGCCTTCAGATTCTCATGTTCCAGGACAATATGCTCCACAATACGGTACCCTTCAAACCCGCGCACATCACACTTCAGTTCAAGCGCCTCTTCCAGATGCCTGTTCACCGCGAATAGGGTTAATTCCTCAAGCTCTTCGTTATATACAACCGCACTGTCCAAATAAGGAATATCCGTATAATCTTGAGCATCATATTTAGGAGAGTCCACCACCGGTCTTAGCGACACCCCCCTGCCGTATTGCGAGGCATGCAGATAAGGGTAGAAAATCGTCTGCTTCCACGCTCTACCGCCGTTCTCGGTCATGATTGGCGCAATCACATTGACCAGCTGGGCCAGACAGGCAATCTTGACACGGTCCGCATTTCTGAGGAAAGTAATCAGCATGCTCCCAACCAGCAGCGCATCTTCAAAATTATAAATATCCTCCAGCTGGGGAGGTCCTACACTCCAGGGTTCAAGCTTGGCGTCCGCATCATTCGAATGGTACCAGACATTCCATTCGTCGAAGCTAAGCATCATGGTCTTCTTGCTCCGCTTCTTCGCTTTGATGTAATCACAGGTCGAGCTGACGGTATGGATAAAATGTTCCATATCCATCGTCCGTGCCAGGAAATTAGCCGAATCGTTGTCTCTGTTCCCGTAATACTGATGCAGGGACACATAATCCGCAATCTCGTATGTATGATCGAGGGTTATGGCTTCCCATTCAGGAAAAGTCGGCATTCCCGTGCTTGAGCTCCCACAGGAAACCAGCTCTATCGATGGATCAACCAGCCGCATAGCCTTTCCAGTCTCATAGGCGAGTCTTCCGTATTCCTGCGGGGTCTTCTGACCAATCTGCCAAGGGCCGTCCATCTCGTTCCCGAGGCACCAGGTCTTAACGCCATGCGGCTGTTCATACCCATGCCGGCGGCGCAGGTCACTCCAATAACTGCCCTCTGGATGGTTGCAATACTCCAGCAAATTTCTCGCCGCATCCACGCCGCGGGTACCGAGATTGACTGCCATCATGACCTCTGAACCTACTTCCCTGGCCCACTTCATAAATTCATTGGTCCCCACCTCATTAGGCTCCGTAGTTCGCCAAGCCAAATCCAATCGTTTGGGACGCTGATCAACAGGTCCTACGCCATCTTCCCAGTTATAGCCTGAGACAAAGTTGCCGCCTGGATAACGTATGATGGGAACATTCAGTTCTTGGACAAGCTGTTTGACATCCTCGCGAAACCCTTCCGGGTCAGCTGTTACATGAGCGGGTTCATAAATACCTCCATAGACCGCCCGGCCCAAATGCTCTATGAAGGAACCGTATATACGGTTGTCGACCTCCGCGATCCGGAAGGCTTTGTCCACAACCATTCCTGCTTTAAGTTCTGATAATGACATGTGCTCACCATCCATTTTAATGAAGTTTAAAATGATTTATTATATAGTTAATGAATCCGCTTACACTTATAAATTATCACATATGCACCTCCTTGTAAACAATAATATCTAAAACATTTTATGTATTTATGAAATAAAGAGGAATAATCTTATATTATTCGTTTTTTACTCATTTTATAAAGCTTTATATTTAGATAAATATAAAATAAATCGAAGAATAATTCAAAAAAATTCTCCGATTCTAAAGTAAATAATAAATTTAGAGCCTAATCTTTATTTTAATTGGAATTTAGTTTATGATTATCTAAAATAATTACTGGAAGAAGGTTCAAGAACCATGATATACATCAAGGACTTAATGAGTGGAATTGATATTTTCAAGGCGTTAAGCTCTGAAATTAGAATTCAGATCCTCGAACTGCTGTCTAAGAACCAAGCTTTGAACTTAAATGACCTGGCTACGAGGCTGAATTTAAGCAATGGGGCTATTACTATGCATATCAAGAAGCTGGAAGAGAGCGGACTCATTGAAATTAATACCTCTGTCGGCAAACACGGGATTCAGAAAATGTGCTATTTGAACAAAGATAAACTGATTATCGATCTGCAAAGCAAAGAAACGGAGAACCTTTACGAAGTTGATATCAAGGTTGGGCATTACAGCGACTATTCTGTCACGCCAACCTGTGGGCTTGCAACCAAAGACAGCATCATCGGGGACTTTGATGACCCAAGATATTTTGCCGATCCCCAGCGGATCGATTCCGAGATCATCTGGCTGTCTGAAGGATATTTGGAGTACCGCATACCCAACTATTTGAAGCCGAACCAGACCTTCCGTGAGATCCAGTTCTGCATGGAGCTTGGCTCCGAGGCTCCGGGTTATTGCGACAATTATCCCTCCGACATTTATTTTTACCTAAACGGGGTAGAGCTGGGATACTGGACAAGTCCTGGCGATTTCGGAGACACCCGTGGCACCTTTAATCCCGAATGGTGGCCGCCTCACCTGAACCAATACGGCATGCTCAAGCTGATTCGCATCAACAATGAAGGAAGCTTCATCGACGGCTGCCGGATCTCGGATGTAACACTGGATCAGATTCAGTTAGACTACAAAAGTGAGCTGACTTTCCGTATTGCCGTCACGGATAATTCGGTGAATAAGCGGGGTCTGACCATCTACGGCAAATATTTCGGCAACTATGCCCAAGACTTGTCTGCAAGAATCTTGTATAACGTCGAGGAGCAATAAATGGACAAACAGTTAGTTGAAGCAGATCGTTATCAATCATGATCAATGCTGCCGAAATGAGGTAATCTTATAAAAGGATCACATCAACTTACACAAGAGATGTGATCCTTTATTACATAAGCAGCTAATTGTTAGGCCTCGTTCAGAGCTCTAAGCAGAGTATGGCGCGGGCGCAGCTTGTGAGCTTCGTTAAGGCTTCGCTCAAGCAGCTGGTCATCGATGCCGAGCTCCACTCTGCTTACAGGCCCATGAACCGTATTCAGCAACTGGCGAATCTCGGATTCTGACGGGATATCATCCACCCACTTGCGAATTTGGGCACCGAATTTCTTTAATTCCTCCGGTTCACTGCCAGGGTAGACGCCTTGGTCCACAGCATTATGATACAAGCGGGAGATTTCCGCACAAGCTACCCCCACCTTCGCTCCGTGAAGATGAGCTCTGCTTCCCCGCCTTAAATATTCCATCTCCCAGTAATGGGACAGATGATGCTCCGCCCCAGAGGCAGGATGAGATTGGCCAAATAAAAGCATAGCAATTCCCGATTCAATTAAAGCGGTCATTAAGGTATGAATACCCGCTTCTGTCCGGCTGCCGATCTGCTCCACGTGATCCACACACGACTTTAAAGCGCGCTCCGTAATGGCAGCCACTTGTTCATCATAGGGTTCGCCGGCGGTAAGATGGGAGAATTTCCAGTCGAACAAGGAAGTGTATTTGCCCAGCATATCTCCGAATCCTGCGGCAATCAGCGGCTGGGGAGCATTCATAAGAATGTCCAAATCAGCAAAAATCGCAGTAGGAGGAACCGCAGCCACGGTCGTTTTTACACCTCGAAGAATAAGTGGGGCCCCAGATGAAGTGAACCCGTCGACGGATGGAGCTGTCGGCACAGAGACGAAGGGGATTCGGGTCTTGTGACTGACAAAACGAACAATATCATGAATTGTCCCGGAGCCGACCGCAATCAGACAATCCGTCTGATCCGGCTCCAAGCTCTGAAGCACTTCTACAATTGTCTGTTCGTCAGCGGCATAATCCCCCGCTGTATTGGGAGTCAGCAGCTTGATCTTCGCTTGAACTCCCGACTGGGAAAGATGGTCAGAGAGAAGCTCCCCTGCCGCCTCGTATGTGTTCTTGTCAGCCACCATCAGCGGCTTCAAGTAGTTCCGTTCCAGCAGATAACCAGGTACTTCCCGGATGGCTCCCCGGCGTAATGATATCTGTTTAATAGCCGTAGCTGTTTCCTCAGATATACCGCTCATGGATATTCTCCCCCTTCTATTCTGCGGATTTCTTGATCGCTTTCAGCCGTTTCATCACATCATTCCCGCCCCGTCCAAAGTACTCATGAAGCTTGCTGTATTCCTGATACAGCCGTTCATAGATTTCAACGTGCTCGGGAATAGGTTTGAAGGTTTCTTCCTTAACTCTGGCCATGCTTGCAGCAGCCTCAAGAATGGTGTCATAACCGCCCGCTTCCGCTCCCGCTGCAACTGCAGCAAACATCGCGGCGCCGAGGGCCGGCGTCTGTTTGGAATCCGCAACAAAGATTTCGCGGTTCGTGACATCGGCATAAATCTGCATGAGTAAGCGGTTTTTCTGCGGCAGTCCACCGCATGCATAAAGAGCATCCACCGGAACCCCATTAAAGTGGAAGGCATCCACAATTTTACGGGTTCCGAACGCTGTAGCTTCAAGTAGAGCACGATAGACTTCCTGCGGCTTTGAGAGCAGAGTAAGGCCCACAATAAGACCAGTCAGGTCGGTATCAACCAGGACAGAGCGGTTCCCGTTCCACCAATCCAGCGCAAGCAATCCTGTCTCGCCCGGCTGATACTTCGCAGCCTCCCGTTCAAGCCATTGATGTACTCCAATGCCTTCTTTCTCCGCACTTTCTTGGACATATGCCGGAAGAGATTCCTCTACGAACCACTCGAAAATATCGCCCACCGCGGATTGACCAGCTTCATATCCATACAATCCTGGAATAATGCCGTCCTCAACAACACCGCACATTCCCTCCACCTGCTTCTCTTCGGTCCCAAGCAGCATGTGGCAGATCGAGGTGCCCATCGCCATCACCATTTTGCCCGGAGTTACAACGCCTACGGCTGGGACAGCCGCATGCGCATCCACATTTCCGACCGCAACCGCAATCCCCTTCTTAAGGCCTGTTAGCTCAGCCATGGCTTCCGTAAGTCCACCTGCTGAAGATCCTAGCGGGACCACCTCTCCACGAAGTTTCGTATCCGTTAATTGCTCAAGCCGTGGATCAAGCGCCTTGAAATATTCCCTGCTTGGGAATCCGTCCTGCTTGTGCCAGATCGCTTTATAACCGGCTGTACAGCTGTTGCGGACCACCTTGCCCGTCATTTGAGCAATGACCCAATCCGTTGCCTCCAGAAAAAGATCTGCCTTGTCATAAATTTCCGGAGCTTCATCCAGAATCTGCCAAATTTTCGCGATCATCCACTCCGAGGATATCTTCCCGCCATACCGCGGCAGAAAGGCCTCCCCCCGCTGAGCGGCAATCTGGTTGATCTTGTCTGCCTCAGGCTGCGCAGCATGATGCTTCCACAGCTTCACCCAGCTGTGAGGCTGGTCCGCATATTCCGAATGGAAGCACAGCGGCTTCCCTGCCTCATCAACTGGCAGCATCGTGCAGGCCGTAAAGTCAATCCCGATCCCGATAACCTCATCCGCATTGACTCCTGATTGCTGAAGCACCGCAGGCACTGATTTTCTTAACACTTCCAGATAGTCATCCGGGTGCTGGAGCGCCCAGTCATGCGGCAGCTTGATTCCCGAACCAGGCAGGTACTCGTCAATGACATGGTGCGGATACGGTGTGACATGATCGGCAACTTCGTTACCGTTCGACAGATCAACGAGAACAGCTCGCCCGGATTGTGTCCCGTAGTCAACTCCGATGGTATATTTTGTTCCCATGTCGGCTTCCTCCTCACAAATTACAGATTATAATAACAGCTACTTCTGACCGTAATAAGCGTTCACCCCGTGCTTACGCAGAAAGTGACGGTCCAGCAAGGCTTGATCCATAGGCGCTGAATCCGGATTCAACGCAAGCATACGTCCGGCAATCTTGGCTACTTCCTCCAGCACTACTGCATTGTGTACAGCATTATGGGCATCCTTCCCCCATACGAACGGGGCATGGGCATGAACAAGCACCCCAGGTACCTGGTTCGGGTCAAGATCCTTAAATCTTTCCACAATGACATTTCCGGTCTCCCGCTCATATTCCCCTTCGATTTCCGCTTTGGTCATCGGACGTGTTACCGGAATTTCCCCATAGAAATAATCCGAATGCGTAGTCCCATAGGCTGGCAGCGCTCTTCCTGCCTGTGCCCAGCTTGTTCCCCAAGGAGAATGGGTATGCACAATACCGCCGATATCCGCAAAAGAGCGATACAGCACGACATGAGTAGGTGTATCAGAGGAAGGGCGCAGGCTCCCTTCTACCACACGACCTTCCAAATCCACTACAACCATATGTTCTGGCCGGAGCTCCTCATAAGGCACTCCACTCGGTTTAATAACCAAGAGTCCCTTGTCCCGGTCGATCCCGCTTACATTTCCCCAGGTAAAAGTCACCAGACCGTGTTTCGGTAATTCCAGGTTGGCTTCCCAGACCTGTTGTTTCAGTGATTCAAGCATGTACAGACACTTCCTTTATCTTAAAATGTTGTACGTACAAGTTGGTGTAAAAGTCCGCATCGGGACTTCTTCGTTAACCATTTAGTTCCTTTTATATACCGACTGCCGTATAACCAGCTCCGGGTCAAATACGGTATCCTCAAATGAGCTTCCATGCTCAATCATAGCAATCAACTGTCTTGCGGCCAGTTCCCCCATCGCTGTTTTGGGATGAGTTAAAGTTGTAAGCCTTGTACCCGAAGACAGGCTGGAATCATCGAAGCCAATGAAAGAAACATCTTCCGGAATGCGCAGTCCGCACGAGACTGCCGCCTCCATTAAACTCACAGCCAGCTCATCGTTATAACACACCATAGCTGTTGGCCGGTCCTGTTCCCCGCTCTGCAGCAGCTCCAGTGCTTTTTGAAAAGGAAAATCCTGCTTCTGCTCTGTTGTGTATGTCACTACCCACTGCGGAGAAACGGTGATTCCATATTCGCGGTGAGCGGACAGGAAGCCTTTTAACCGGTTGACACCCTGCAGGTCGTCTCTCTTAAAGAAACCCGCAATCCGGGTATGCCCGTTCTCCAGCAAGTGAAGTGCGGCCTTATGTCCTCCGGCCTCATCGTTCACTCTCAGACTGGGGCACTCCAGTTCCCTATACTTCTCATTGATCATGAGATACGGAATGTTCTTCTGCTGCAGATCCAGAAAGTAACTTAGATTTGGATTGCCTTCCGCGCTCTTCGTCGGTTCGATAATCAGCCCGCTTAAGGGCTGGCTTGTCATAAGCTGAAGGCTCTCCATTTCCTTCTCCTTCTTATTGTCTGTGCTGGACAGTAAAAGACGGTATCCATAATTACGAAGCTCTGCCTCAGCTCCACGGACAATGTGCGGAAAAATATAGTCTGATATATACGTTGTAATAATCCCAATCGTCTTGACTTGTTCCCCTTCACGCCTGCCGGGATTTCTTGCAAAGGTCCCTTTGCCTTGAATCCGCTCAAGCCAGCCTTCTTTCTCAAGCTCCCCGAACGTCTGACGGACGGTCTGACGGCTAAGATTGAATTGTTCGGAGATCTCGTTCTCCGAAGGGAACTGTTTGCCTGGCTCCAGCTTTCCGGACTCCAGCCAGGACAGGAGTTCATCTTTCAACTGCAAATACTTAGGAATTCGTCTATTACTCATTACGTCACCTCAGCCACCGCTCTAGTTATCTACCGGTTATTGTAACACAGACTGGGTGAACGAAGCAGATTTCATCGCTGCAGACGGTAGGCTGCGTCACTCCATAACAGTTCTTTTTTAAATTGCTGAACCGTTGTGTTCTTATCAATAATGACCGCTTCGATTCCTGCCATATCTGCCAAATCGCTTAGATTCTCCGCACTAATCGCGTACGAGAGAACGGTATGGTGAGCACCGCCGGCCAGAATCCAGGCTTCCGCCGATTCACGAAGGGACGGCTGCGGCTTCCACAGCACCCGTGCAACCGGAAGCTTTGGCATCGGCTGCTGTACTTTGACACCATCCACAACATTGACGAGCAGACGGAACCGATGTCCCAGATCCACCAGGGAAGCATTGACCGCCGGCCCATCCTGTCCGTCAAAGACGATGCGCGCAGGATCTTCCTTGCCGCCAATTCCAAGTGGATGAACCTCGATAGAAGGCTTGGTCGCTGCAATGGTAGGACATACCTCAAGCATATGAGAACCAAGGATCATATGATTGCCGGGCTCGAAATGGTACGTGTAATCCTCCATGAAGGATGTACTCTTGTTGCCTGACAGCACTTTGAGTACTCGTGTCAGAGCGGCTGTTTTCCAATCTCCTTCTCCGCCAAATCCGTAACCCGCTTCCATCAGCCTTTGCACAGCAAGACCAGGAAGCTGCTTGAGTCCGTGCAGATCCTCAAACGTTGTGGTAAATGCCCCAAATCCACCCTCTGTCATAAATCGCTTCAGCGCAATTTCAAGCTTGGCCTGATAAGCAATTGAATCCCTTACGGGTCCCGCTGTTAAGCCCGCCTGGGTAATCGAGTATTGGTCCGCATATTCGCCAAGGAGGGAATTGATCTCTGCATCACTAACGTCATTCAGCACCTGCACCAGATCTCCAACACCATATCCGTTTACAGACCATCCGAGCTTAATCTGAGCCTCTACCTTATCGCCATCTGTAACCGCCACTTCACGCATATTGTCTCCGAACCGGGCGACTTTGAGCTTGCGGCTCTCCGCAAAGGCGGCCGCTGTTCGCATCCAACCCGCGATTCCATCACGGACCTCACCGTCCTCCCAGTGTCCAACTACGATTTTACGGGTAATCCCCAGCCTTGCTCCAATGTGGCCATACTCCCGGTCCCCATGGGCTGATTGATTCAGATTCATGAAATCCATATCCATTGTCTCCCAAGGAATATCCCGGTTGAACTGGGTATGGAAATGCAGCAGCGGCTTCTGCAGCTGGGACAGTCCGGCAATCCACATCTTCGCCGGGGAGAAGGTGTGCATCCAGGTTACAATTCCGGCACAAGACTCATCGCTGTTCGCTTCAAGAATCAGCTTATAAATTTCGTCCGGTGTAGTTACAATTGGTTTAAATACGATGGGAAAGGCGAACCTGGTATCCTGGTCGAGCTGCTCCGCAATGATTCGGGAATGCTCAGCGACCTCCTTTAAGGTCTCGGGTCCATATAAATGCTGACTGCCTGTAACCAACCAAAATGAGTGCGGTTTCAAAGCCATTCACTAACGCCTCCTACTAATCATTTAAATAGCTAAAGCTAATTCTTAAAAGTACGTACAAGTTATTTTGTTATGTAACAAATTTTCTATTTGTACGTACAAGTTGATGAGCTAATTGTAGCTCCTTAATCCAAAAAACACAACCCTCATTTTTCTAAAATTGCACAATTGGAAAAATAAAAAAAGCACCGTTCGGTGCTTGTGTGCTTGCCGAGGGTTATCCCTCTTCTATAGCCTTATTATTTGTATAAAGTTACTGTAAATTGAGTCCCTTCCCCCAGGACGCTTGCTGCTGACACCTCTCCCTCGTGAATCTCTACAATTTTCTTCACCAGGGAAAGTCCCAGCCCGCTCCCCCCCGCTTCACGGTTTCTGGATTTGTCCGCTTTATAGAAACGTTCAAAGATATGAGGCATATTCTCAGGCGAAATGCCTACCCCGTTATCGGATATCTTCACTTTGATCGAACCGGTTGTTTTCTTCAGTTCAATCCTGATCCATCCGCCTGGCTTCGTAAACTTGATGCTGTTGTGCAGAAGATTAATCCAGACCTGGCTCATCAGGTCCTCCTCGGCCTTGATGGTGGCTTCCTCCAGATCAAGCTCCACATTCAGCTCTTTAGCGCTCCACTGCGTCTCTGATGCAAGCACTACCCGCTGGATCTGCTTGTCCAGGCGGTAGGGGATCTTCTCAAAGATAGGCTCTGCCGATTCCAGAGCAGTCAGCTTAAGCAGATTATCACTAAGCTTGGATAGTCTTTGACTCTCCGACTCAATAATGTCCAGATAATGCCGTTTCGTATCGCTGCTAATCTTATCCTGCTCCAGAAGGACCCTTGCAAACCCTCCGATGGAAGTCAGCGGGGATTGAATTTCATGAGAGACATTTGAAATGAAGTCCTGCCGCATAGTCTCCATATTCCCCAGCTCGCTGGCCATCTCATTGATCATCTCAACCACTTTTTCGAATCCTTCATCGTGATATTCCTTGCTATCCAGCCGGACAGAGAAGTCCCCCTTGGATAAACGCTTCATCGCTTCAATAATTTTATTCAACTTGCGAATCTCCCGTCTCCGGAAGAAGAGGCTGATGATAACGATCGTGATAATAAATAAGAATAAACCCGAGCCAAAAAAGATTAAATCAAGCACATATCCCTCAATAAAGGGCCGGCCTTCGTACTTTGCAATAATATAATGAGCGACCGTCGCTGAGCAGGCGGCCAATATTGCTAATAAAATTAACCCGAGCACGTCCTTCATAACTTGTTTAAACTTTTTCAATCTATAACCTCCAGGCGGTAGCCTAGTCCGCGAATCGTACGTATTTTAAAATCGCACCTCTCTTCATCGAACCTCTCCCGCAGCCGGTTGATATGCACGTCCAGCGTCCGCTCATTCCCTTCGAAATCGTAGCCCCAGATTTCCTCAATCAGCTGATCCCGGGTCAGCGTGACTCCCGGGTAGCTTGCAAGCTTGAACAGCAGCTCGAATTCTTTGAGCGGCAGCGTCAACAGCTCATTCCCCAAAGTAACCTCATAGGTTCTCCGGTTCATCTGAACCCGGCCGGCGGCAACCACCTGGGAGGTAGAAATTTGATACCGCTTCAGCAGCGCCTTCACTCTGGCCACCAGTACAGGAGGCTCAAAAGGCTTGACCAGGTAGTCATCTGTCCCCAGATCAAAGCCTCGCACAACCTGAGAGGTTTCTCCTTTGGCTGTGAGCATAAGCAGCGGAAAGTCATAGTGTGCCCGAAGCTCCCTGCACAGCTGCCAGCCATCCATATTCGGCATCATGATGTCCAAAATGACCATATCAATCCTTTCCTTCTCCAGGAGAGCCAATGCTTCAAGCCCGTCAGAGGCCTCCACAATTTCCATGCCTCCTGCTTCAAGAAAGACCTTCACCAGTTCCCTGATATGAGGGTCATCATCAACGACCATAATCCGTGCCATCATTACTCACCTGTCTTCCCGGTAATTGGTTCCTCATCCAGACGGGAGTTCTGGAACTGCTGGGCAGCAAACTCTCTATACTTGCTGTGTGTCTCGAGCAATTCATTGTGCGTGCCTTTCCCTGTCAGCTTGCCCTTATCGATGAACAGAATTTGATCCGCTCTGACCACAGTGGACAAACGATGGGCAATTACTACGGTTGTTCTCCCCTGCATGAGATTTAAGAGAGCCTTCTGAACGACAACCTCAGATTGGCTGTCCAAGCTTGATGTGGCTTCATCCAGCATCAGAAGCTTGGGATCTCTCAGCAAGGCTCTGGCGATAGCCAGGCGCTGCCGCTGGCCACCTGACAGCTTAACCCCTCGTTCCCCCACATCGGTATTCAGCTTGTCGGGAAGCTCACGGATAAATTGATCTGCATAAGCCATCTCAGCAGCATGCCATATTTCCTGCTCGCTTACCTCTCGTTCAATGCCGTAACACAGATTTTCCCGAATGGTACCGGCAATCATCGGACTATCTTGTGACACATATCCAATTTGTCTGCGCCAAGCGCTTAGCGAGAATTCATCAATATTCTGCTCTCCAAGCCGAATTCTTCCCCCACTCGGAATATAGAACCTCTCCAGAAGGG
The DNA here is from genome assembly GCF_018403205.1 of Paenibacillus sp. J22TS3. NCBI lineage: Bacteria > Bacillati > Bacillota > Bacilli > Caryophanales > Paenibacillaceae > Paenibacillus > Paenibacillus sp. J22TS3. The sequence goes on along the minus strand of NZ_BOSF01000002.1, from coordinate 740,330 downwards.
AGAACATGGTCGTCTTGCCGCTTCCGCTTGGCCCAACAATGGCCGTCACTTTCCCAGGCTCCATTTCAAAGGAAACATTCGACAGAATGGTCTCTTCGGCGTTATAGCCAAAAGACACATTCTCCACCCGGATCGGCTGGTTAGCATCGAGAATCTCCTTGCCCTTGGTGTAATCTTCTTCTTCAGCATTTAAAGTCTCAATGATCCGTTCTGTTGCCCCTTTGGCTTTCTGAAACTGGGTGAAAAATGTGGTGAGCTGTGTCATCGGCATCACAATCTGAATCAGGTAAAGAATGAATGCTACCAGATCCCCTGCTGTAAATGCGCCGCTGGATACCTGCATGCCCCCATATCCAATAATGACCACAAGCAGCATCATCAGGACAAGGGAAATGACAGGGCCAATCCAGGCACTGACCTTGCCCTCACGCACCCCGAACCGGAACAGGTTATTAATGCCTTCCTTCCCGTTGGCATACTCACGCCCTTCGGCGTTGGATGCCTTTACCAGTCTGACCTCGGACAGCACCTGGTTAATCGTTGATGTAAAATCAGCCGTCTCATCCTGCATCCCCTTGGAGATTTTGTACATTTGTCGTCCCAGAGGCACCAAAATCAAAGCAGCAATAGGAATCACCGTGAACATAATAAGCGTCATCCGCCAGTTCAGGTATAATAGTACGCCTATCGATCCCACAATCGAAATGACTCCGCTAAAAAACGATGTGGCATGCTCGGAAATCAACGTTTTGAGGATCAGGGTGTCATTCGTCATCCGGCTGCTGGTCTCGCCAGTCCGGTTATTGTCATAATAAGAAACCGGGAGGACGAGCAGTTTCTTCCACAGCCTGTCCCGAAGTGTGGCAACCACTTTCTGGCCGGCATAATTCAGCAAGAAGATGGACACGCCTCCCGCAATCGTCTGGGCGATAAACGCGGCGGCAATCAGCACAATCTGAACAGGACTGATGGTAGATAGCGAGAAGCCGTCAACCAGATTTTTGGTGAACATTGGGATAACAAGCCCTACCAAGGTAGAAATAACACTGAGCATAATCGCAAAAGTCAGTGCGGGGATGGAAGGTTTGGTCTCCCGGATTAATCCCATCAATGAATTTTTTTTCTTAAGAACTGTAGTTGTATCGTTCATATTTCTCTTCCTTTCCTACACATAACAGGAGGCACCTGGTCCCCCACAGGAAAAGAATAACCGATCAATATTAACTGAACTTAAACCTTGACTTTCCCCAAGCTTACAACTGCTCAATCTCCACACTAACCACATGATCTATCTTCTTAATAAAATAGTAGATCTCCGTTGTGTACTCCTTCTCGGGTGCGGCAATCACCATATCAATCCGCTGTCTGCCGTCCTCAAGGTCCTTAATCCGCAGACGTCTAATCTTGTGCACGGGGCCTTCGGAGGGCTTGCCCGGTTCCCGCTTGCGCTCAATACAGCGGATCAGGTCGGTCATATAGTCGTTGGTTTCCATCACAATTTTGACAGAGACATCACGCTTGTTCAGCTTCTCGGGTCCAATTGATTTGATAAGATAGGGCACAAAGTTCACCGCAATGATAAGTAGAATCACGGCAACTATCGCTTCAACATAAAATCCGGCCCCGACAGAAATTCCAAGCCCTGAGGCGGCCCAGATCATCGCTGCCGAGGTAAGGCCTGAAATCGCATCATTGCTTCTTCTTAAGATTACACCGGCACCCAGAAAACCGATTCCGCTGACAATCTGCGCAGCCAGCCGCATCGGGTCCATATTCGGATGTTTAGGACCGGCAAAACGTTCAAAGGACTCTATGGATACAATCGTCACCAGGCAGCTCGCCACGCAGATAACCATACTTGTTTTGATCCCCAGCGGCTTCTGTTTAAGTTGGCGGTCGATCCCGATAAACAGACCGAACAACAGCGCAAGACACAGTTTAATTATCATTTCACTTTCAGTCATATGTGTGCATTCCCTTCGTTGGTATAGTGAGAGTATACGGTCATTAAGTCACTTTGGCAACTGAAACTAATGCGCTTTCACTTCTTGCTCATTAGCATGTTATGCTTCCTTGAATTCAAACCTCCCAACGTCATTTGAAACACAAAAAAGAGCCTTAGCGGCTCTTTTTCATGATCAATCTATTCAGCTAGGGATTAGAAAATGATTAGAATTTCGCAGCAAGCTCAGCGGCTCTTTTTACCCCATCCTGGATAATGGATTCCGCACGGTCAGGGAATTGGTTATGCCCTTCCACGATAACCGACTCAGGGTTTTTCACTCCCCAGAACGCCAGTGTATTCTTCACCAGGTTCATAGACATTTCTACAGCGTTCATTGGAGCTTCCGAATACACGCCTCCACGTGCTTGAAGCAGCGCAACCTTCTTCTCGCCAACAAGTCCGACTGGACCTTCTGCTGTGTATTTAAACGTCTTGCCAGCTTGGTTCAGGTAGAACATGTAAGTAAGCAGCTGGGCTGGGATTGTGAAGTTCCAAAGCGGGAAGGCGATCATCACTTTGTCGGCACCCAGGAATTGGTCAAGGTAAGTATTCGCCAGATCAGCCAGACGCTGCTCTTCAGCTGTCAGTTCAAAGCCGTTAGCGAGCTTGTATAGACCTGTCATCATGTCATTGTCGTAGTAAGGAAGATCTGCCTCAAACAGGTTAAGCTCAGTAACCAGATCGTCAGGATGATTTTCCTTATAAGATTTCACAAAGCTCTCATAGAGCTTTACAGTTACAGCCTGTTCTACAGGTCTGTTGTTTGCTTTGATAAATAGTACATGTGCCATTTACGAATAACCTCCTAAATGTATGTGTTCAACAACTTGAACTTTATAATGTAACTTTCATAAATAAAGTATCTGTTATTTTTACTATTTTGTCAACAAAAGAATTTACCCTCATTAGCCCCTTTAGTAATTTGCCCTTAACCTACCCGGATATTCGGGTGTAGTAGGCTTTGTTAATGTAAAAAAGCATGGCTCGTTAGTTGAGCCATGCTTTGCTGCCGGTAATACTGGACGATCACATCTGCGGTTCTATAATTGAACCTTCGCATAAGATTCGCGGAACTTCTCGGCAGCGGCCACCATATTCCGCAGGGAGGCGACGGTCTCTTCCGCACCCCGTGTCTTGAGTCCGCAGTCCGGATTGATCCAGAACAGCTTCGGATCAAGCACTTGAAGCGCCCGGTCGATCATGGAAACCATCTCATCCACGGAAGGAACACGCGGGCTGTGAATATCGTATACCCCGAGACCAATTCCCAGTGGGTAGGTGTGTTCCTCAAAGCTGTGAACCAGCTCTCCGTGACTGCGTGAAGTCTCAATCGAGATGACGTCCGCATCCAGAGCACGAATGGAATCAATAATATCATGGAACTCGCAGTAGCACATATGGGTATGGATTTGAGTTGTATCTTTTACTGTCGATGTGCTTAGACGGAATGCGAGTACGGCCCACTCCAGGTAGCTGTCCCAGTCAGATCTTTTCAATGGCAGCCCCTCCCGGAGAGCCGGCTCGTCCACCTGAATCATCTCAATGCCAGCTTGCTCCAATGCCTCTACTTCCTGACGCAGGGCAAAAGCGATCTGATAAGCGACGTTTTGGCGGCTGATATCACTTCTTACGAAAGACCAGTTCAGGATCGTAATCGGACCGGTCAGCATTCCTTTGACCGGCTTCCTGGTCAAGGATTGGGCATACACGGTCTCTTCCACCGTCATTGGCTCCAGGAAGTCGACATCCCCATAAATGATCGGCGGCTTAACACAGCGGGAGCCGTAGGATTGAACCCATCCCCCACTTGTAAATGCGAACCCGGCCAGCTTCTCTCCGAAGAATTCAACCATATCCGTCCGTTCAAATTCCCCGTGCACCAATACATCGATTCCGATCTCTTCCTGTTTCTCAATCCAGTCGCGGATCTGCTCTTTCACGAAATCGCTGTACTTCTCTTGAGACCACTCCCCCTTGCGCCATTTCTGACGGGCAGCGCGAACCTCCGAGGTCTGTGGGAAGCTTCCGATCGTTGTGGTCGGAAGAAACGGCAGCTGCCATCTTTGATCCTGAGCCACTCTCCGTACGGAGAACTCATGCTCTCTCTTCGAAGGCTGCTCAGAGATGTGCTCCAGCAGCTGTCTTACATTCGGCTTATTACGTGCTGGCGAGGATGCCAGGGCAGATAATGCATTACGGCTTTCCTGGAACGCTTCCTCAACCTTCTCTCCATTGGCCTCGCGAGTGAGCAGGACAAGCTCGGTTAGCTTCTCCTCTGCAAAGGCCAGCGCACCCTGCAGAACTGGATCCAGCTTGCTCTCTGTGCGCAGGGTTACCGGAACATGCAGCAGACTGTTTGAAGGCTGTACGATAATGTCGGCATCCTTGGCCAAAGTCTTAATTTCCGCCAGAAGTCCGGCCTGTTGATCCAGGTCCGCACGCCAAATATTCCGTCCATCAATAATCCCGGCCCCCAGCGTTTTGTCCTGCGGGAAGCCAACCTGACGGAGTGAATCCAGGTTATGGCCGTTATCATGAACGAAATCGAGGCCAATCCCTTGAACGGGGAGTTCCGTAATTTGGGCATAATGTTCGAGGGCTCCAAAATAAGTTTGAAGCAGCACGGACAACCCAGTTACCTGCTGATTTATTGCAGTATAAATATATTTTATATAGGCGAGGTCCTGATCATCGACACTGGTAACCAGAATCGGCTCGTCAATCTGAACCCACTGTACGCCTTCCTGCTTGAGCTCTGTAAGCACCTGAATGTAGAGAGGAAGATATAAATCAATGACTTCCTGAAGTTTGGACGTATCATATCCCTTGGACAGCTTGAGGAAAGTATACAGACCTACCAGCACCGGACGGCCTTCAATCCCCAGCTTCTCCTTGGCTTCCTTGTACGCTTGAAGAGGACGGTTCACAGTCAGCTCAGGTTTAATGCCTGATAATTCCGGAACGATATAATGATAGTTCGTATTGAACCACTTGGTCATTTCGCTGGCTGACGCTTCCTTGTTCCCGCGGGCAACTGCATAATAAGTCGATAGTGGAACTTCTCCTCCCTGGTAACCAAAGCGCTCTGGAATAACCCCAAACATCGAAGCAGTGTCTAAGATATGATCGTAATAAGTAAAATCATTCACAGGAATGATGTCCAAGCCCTTGTCCTGCTGAAGCTTCAAATTGCCAAGACGGATTGTTTCAAGCTGCTGATGAAGTTCCTGTTCATCTGTCTTGCCTGCCCAAAAAGCCTCAATGGCCTTCTTCCATTCCCGGTTCTCTCCTATACGTGGAAAACCAAGGTTACCGCTGCGTAAGTTACCCATGTCCTACCCCCATCATGTAATATTTGTAGTTAAACATAATCAAAAAAGGGCTCTCTCTAACCAAGGGTAGGTTAAAGAAAGCCCCATAAGTGCACGAAAGGGTGGCTGAACTTTAACACCTCCCTATCTCCCGTAGGTACATCAGTGCTGTTAGAATAGGCAGGTCTCCTGGCTCTCAGGATCAGCATCAAATACAAACCTTCCCAGCTTCATGGTATAAGCCAGTGGCAATAATTGTATTTGACTCCCCTGTTACAGTGGCGGGACCGCGCCGGGTTTACACCGGACTTCCCTATTAAGTCTTAAACCGTCTGGCTTAAGACACCTATTCCCTTTTATCCAATTATGTTTACTTGGATTAACTATACATCAACCTTTTGCACAATACAATTGATTTTTACTCATTCTTTCCTATTTAAATCAGACAGCGTCTCCCCGCCCTTCAAGATGAACAGCTTAGATTTGGACGCACCCACCTGCTGGGAGGTATAGATTCCCGTGTGCCCGGAGAACAAGTAAGCGACGATACAGGCAAGCAGCATGTAGACCGAAGCCCCAGAACCAAACAATTCGATTCCCATGACAAAACAAGCCAGCGGCGTATTGGCCGCCCCGCTGAATACTGCAATAAACCCGAGTGCGGCAAAGAATCCAAACGGTTCGTGAAACACTGCGCCTAGTGTACTGCCCAGCGTTGCCCCGATTACGAATAACGGGGTGACCTCCCCGCCGAGAAACCCGGCCCCGAGCGTTAGTGCGGTGAACAATAACTTGGCCAGAAACGCAAAATCCGGCACTTGTCCACCAAAAGCCTGCTCAATCAAAGGGATGCCGAGCCCCAAATAATCCCGGCTTCCGAAAATAAAGACCAGCAGGATGATAACAAGCCCCCCTACAAAGCTGCGCATGGCAGGATGTTTAATCCACTGGACATAAACTTTCTTGACCCAATGAGTTAGTGTGCTGAACAGAAGGGCAGTCAGCCCGAATGCAATTGATGCGATAAGCACCTTAAGCAGTACAAGCCATGACAGCGCCGGTACACTTCCTATGTTGAAATGCACATGGTGAATCCCCCAGGCATCAGTCACCACGCTGCCGACGAATCCGGCAATAAAACAAGGCAGCAGCGCTTCATAGCGCATCATCCCGATGGCAAGCACCTCCAGGGCAAACACCGTTCCCGCCAGGGGCGTGCCGAAGACGGAGCCGAATCCGCCGCTGATTCCGCACATCAGAATGATACGGGTATCTGCGGCATCCAGGCGAAGAAGGCGTCCAAGCCGGGCTGCCAAGCTGCCGCCCATTTGAATCGCAGTTCCCTCCCTCCCCGCTGAACCGCCGAACAGATGGGTCAGGATCGTTCCGCCAAGCACCAGAGGCGCCATGCGAAGAGGAATGGTTTCTTTGCCGTGGTGAATAGCCTCCAGAATGAGGTTGTTCCCTTTCCCGGCATTTTTTCCATATTTATAATACAGATAACTCATGAAGGCTCCTCCGACTGGAAGCAGGTACAGGAGCCATGGATGGCTCATCCGGCTGTCCGTAGCCAGCTCCAAGCCAGCCAGGAATAGGGCTGAGGCGGAACCCGCTAAAATCCCTACCATGCCCGCAATCAGAATCCATTTCATAAGAAAAACTACCAAGGCCGCTTGAATATAGCGGCTCGAAAATCCGTGAATCCGGTCACGGAGCAGTATAAATTTGTTGTTCACGTTTATATCTCCTTAAATGTACCGCTGCGGCAAAATCAAACAAACTAAATAACTCAAATCCCTCACTCGCCGCTATTGCCCGTTAACTGAAATTATCTTGCTCCGCTTTATGGAGTATCCCCAGGCACCGGTCGAGATCCATCTTGACCTGTTTGCGATAGAGATCCGCCTTGTCTTTTCCATCCGTTGTGAAATGATACAGAACGATCTCCTGAAAATCTACACTTGGATCGTTACCTTTAAGCTTCTTGGTCCGGTACAGCACGCCCTCCTGAACAAGCTCATGAAGCGCCCGGTAAATCTCGCTTTGGGGCGGCACATAACCATAAGGCTTAAACTCCTGCTTAAGATCCTCTAACATCTGATATCCATACCCACGGCGCTCTTCCACCATTTTGATTAAGTATAGTTTCAAAAAAGCTCTTTGAGCAATCATAAATGCCATATTTGTCCCCTCCTTATCTAAGTGTTGAGACTCGATAGAACTATTATATGAAATTTTCATAATAGTGGTCAATTCACTGTTTTTCTTCTTTGAGATGGATTGAGGAGGTGGATTGGCTGGATTAGGAGTGATAGTAAGTAGGGAGGGAATTAAAATTGTTTTTTCTATTGTGAATTTTTCATATGTTGTAACTTTCACTTATGTGGTTATTTCGTTTGTTCGTTTGAGTGTTGGTTGGTTGGTTGGTTGGTTGGTTGGTTGGTTGGTTGGTTGGTTGGTTGGTTAGTTTCATCGGTTCGTCGTTCGTGGCTTCTTAGTTGGTTGGTTACATTGAATCGGCGTTTGTTGATTGGTTCATTGATTGGTTAGTTCATCGGTTTCTCGTTCGTTGGTTCTTAGTTGGTCGGTTACATTGAATCAGCGTTTGTTGATTGGTTAGTTCATGGGTTTGTCCTTCGTTGATTCATTGGTACATCAGAAACACACCCCTCTCCTGCAAGGAAAGGGGTGTGTAGGTCAAGCTCTGCAGGCATATTCGCAGCAGGATGGCCACAACTAATGGGTAACATTTGACCGAAAATCATCCCGGCTTGACTTGTCCGCATGGTAGAACAGGGCGTCTCCATCAAGCAGCGAATACCGTTGTCCATACGGATTAACAATCTTTCGCGAATATCCCTCCAGCTGCCATTGATTCATAAGAGGAGCGTGAATATACTGTAAACGCGGTTCCTTGCTATTTCCCTGGTCAATAGTTTCAATATCAAAGTTGACGATCAAATAACCATGCTTTAAGAATATCGGACTTCTGTTTGTCAACCCGCCGTGAGTCCGCCCATACTCAGCCAGATTCGTACCGGCTGGTACCGCGTAGATATCAGCAGGAAGACTATATTCCCCGTACCACTTCTGTACCGAGGCATTTGCTCTATCCGGGTCAACTCTGGTAGGGATGCCCTCCTTAGGACCAATAAATGTACGGACTCCGTCTGGAAGGGTCAAGGCTCCATACCCTCCAATCGGTATTTTTTTCATGGACACCTTAGTCCTGTACTCTTGAGTGAATAGCTCTCTGCCAATATCGGCAACCTGTCCAAAATTGTAATAATGATCAAATTTATACCTGGCCGTATCATTTAACTCTTCCGCCGGAACGTTTCGCAGGGGTTCATTCAGAATAACGTACCGTTCAACCTTATCATCCGGCGAGCCTATTTTCACAAAATTCTGGGTGTCACTCTGATAATATACATCTACCAGAAACCTTGTCTCCCCATTCTCACTCGTATAGTAAAAGGTTGGTTTTATAAGAACCGAGTCACTTACGTCAAACATATTTCCTTTACTCTTCAAATCAAATTTGAAATGATAGCCTGTCTTGACGGCTACATTCTTATATCCCCAATCGGGGTGGCTGCCAGGACGGATAGGAAGTGTGAACGGAGAACTGTTCCCTCTACGCTCCCCATCAATTCCATTTAGACCAACCCAATAGGAATTCCCCGTAGGCACAGTGCTTCCTCTCTGCAGTCGAAATACTTGTTCCCATAAATAATCGGCAATATCAGTGACATGGAAATCATACACCCTCCCGATTACCTCGACTGGAATAAGTTCGGAAGCCGTATGATGGGCCAGATCAAGGTTTGCATTTTTTTGTTCCGTAAAAGAAGCAGGGGCATTCTCGGCAATATTCCGAAATTCCACATTATAGCTTCCCTCATCCACCCATACGGGCATTTGGAATGTCGTATATTCTTGGGTTATCGGGATGTCTATCCATGTGCCTTTGTAAATATAGCTCATCTTGTTTGCATCGTAGACATCAAACGGGAATCTCACCTGCTTGATCTTGAAATATTTAGTGAAATCACGATTCCCATAACCAGGCTCATTAATGTGCTGACCCGATGTGGGCATATGTATGACAAAAGGCCGGTCCAGAATTATAGCTGCTTTATCTTTGCTCGGCACGGTCTTCTGATTATGTGCCTGGTCATCCGATACGGAAGAATAGTTAACGACAGGTGTATGTACGGTTACATTGTTAATTCGCTCTATCGAAAATTCCCTATCTTCTCCACCGTCTACATTTTCGGGAAGCAGCTCGTAAAATATATTACCGCCGCTCTCAGTATTGGCTCTATTCTGCAAGCTGCTGCTGATTAACAGCCGATCCTGGTAAAGTACCTTATCCGGAATTTTTGTTGGGGCAGGAATAGTTCCAGGGGCCGGTCCTGAACCGCTCACGGTAGAATCGTTCATGATGGTCTGTCCGTTAAAAATCAACTTGTCGTTCTTAACATCAGGCTGACCGGTCTGGGCTTCGGCTATTCCTTTTAATGTACCTTCGTCATTAGGGACTTCCGGTGGGTCATAACCCGTCGTCTCGAGCACCGGAGGGGTATAGATAATTTCTCCCGTTTCCTTAGGAAATACATGATCGTTCACGTCACTGTGATTCTCAACCTCTAGGCTTGGAGGTGTATATCCAGAAGGTGTTAAAGTCACTTCACCCCCAGGCAGAGCATAGTTCTTGAGCTTCGCTCGATTGATCCCAAAGACCTCCAGCTTTTTGATCTCCCAGTAGGCGTAGTTTCGGGGAGTCAATTCAAAGGTATAGGGCTTATTGACTTCGTCATTCCTGTCTTTATCATCATGCTTGACCGGTTTCCCGTCAGGGCCTTTGGTGTCTGGAACCTTCTCTTTCCATTTGCGAATATACTTCACATCTACCTTGCAGCGGTAATCCACAGTCCCCTTCATGTTTGCGAAGGAGTTTTGGAATAAATAATTCAGGCCCCAGGCCTGTGCATATAGATGCTCACTGGTCGGGATAGCCTTAACAGCGTCAAAATGCCGGCCGTTCGCGGCATCATCGCTTAAAATCTCGCCGGTAGAGTTAGGATTCATGAACGAGGCCGTTGGGTTGGCTCCCATAGAGGGTGGATTGATAACTGGTGTACAGGAGCTGCTGCCAGATGGCTGCCCAGGGTGTGTGTTATCATCTACATCTACAGCTATAACTTTCTCGGTATGAAGCCAGTACTTCCCGCTCCTCCAGTCCACACTGATCGTAGATGTCCCCTTAGCTATCCCCCTCACTTCTCCCGTAGGACTCACCGTAGCCACACTTGTGTCACTGGATTTCCAATCCACATCACTTCTCGATGATACATCTGCAGGAGTGCCATATGGTTTTTTGGCTTCCGATGTGGCTACTCCTGCTCTATAATTTGTTGATTTATTTACGGCAATTCTATCTGCACCGGTGAGAGTAATTTTCTTTTTCTCAACATAGCTGGCTCGCCAAGTGACGTGGACCTGGGTGGTGTAGCCCACGCTCCACTTATTGCCTGAGAATTTTTCGTGTTTGTTGGTGAAATAGGCATCTGGCGGACTAGCGCTTTCGATGTCACCACCAATAACGGAAGTAATAATCAGGTTAGCGCTATCGGGGATATCTAAGGCTCGTGTGGTGCTGGTTTGATCTTCGAGAGGGGTTTTATTATTCGCCCCAATGATTTTAGGATCTGTCATTAGTAAAGCTGTCTTACCTGCTCCATCTAGTAAACTATAGTCCTTCTTCGGCAGGTATTCAGACTTAGTCATATTAATCTTATTTTCAAATACTGGTCCTTTCTCTGGATAAGGAGAACTTAATGATCCTACGGAGTTATAGAGCACTGTGCCCCGATACGTTTCTGCCATCCACTTTTTATCGTCTCGTTGAAAGAGATAAACTCCAGGATTTGCATCTGCATCTACTTCACCTTCTCGAACCCAGGTTTGTTCTGCCTTTCCTCCTTCAGTGACTGTCTCTTTCATTGGTTCTACATTTGGCAGCTTAGCGCTAACATAGCCGCCCGCATTGACGATTAGTGAACCCACCCATAAAAGATTAGGAATTAAGATCACACAGGTTAGTCCAACCATTAAAGTCCGCCTTAAGTATCTCATAAGTTAAACTCCTTAAATCGAAAAACTCTTAATCTTCCTTGTAAATACTAAATGTCTTACCACTGATCGTAATAACTGCGCCATTTTGTGTGTCGTAAATCGGGAGATTAGAATTCACAAATCCGTTCCCCCAGAACTTTGTTTCAAAGCCTTTCTTGAAGAACTTCTCTTTGGCAACTAGATCCATGCGTGGCATCGTCTTAATCCCATACTTACTGATCGCCCCACTCTTAAAGCCTATCAAATGCAAAAATGGGTCGTTGGATGAATTGAGATAAGTCATCACGTCCATATTGTCAACATTTGAGTTGACGGTATATTCTACAAAAAGCTCATAACGGTTCTTTTCCATCTTAAAAGCTGATCCATAATTCTTATCAACAAACATCTTCCCGTAAAGATTTTTTACTTCCGTTGCCTTTGAAGCGTTGACCAAAACAAAGCGATTCAATTTGATCGTGCCTAGATTGTTGTTAAGTTTGTAAGGAACGTTCCGAATGTTCGCAAAAGCAGCTTCCCTACCATCATCATATTTTCTATGTTTAAACCCCAAACTAATCGCATTCGTGCCCGTCAGTCCAACCTCCCGCATCTCCTTCAAATCCTGAAATGCCACCGGCTTCTTATCCTGAATCGCCTCAAACCTCCGCAGGATCACCGCTGCCTCTGCCCGGGTCGTCGTCTGACCAGGACCAAATCGGCCGTCCGGATAGCCTGCCATCAAGCCTGTTCCTAAAGCAACGGAAACATACGGATAGTCGGCCTTATTCAGCCCGCCCTTGTAATACTCCGCCACCGGAACAAGGGTATCCGCCGTATCGGCCAAGGCTTTCTTGAAGTCCTCATCTTTCGCCGCAAGACCGGAAGCAACCCATTTCGCCAGCTCCCTGCGAGTCAGCGGTGTGTCTGGATTGAAGCCATTAGGATAATCGCTTGGAGAGATAAATCCCTTGCTTACCGCCACATTGACCTCATTCTGACTCCATCCGGGAATACTGCTGAAGCCTGTTGTCCCCTCATCTGGCGTATTATTAGAGACGCGTGCGAGAATCGCCGCGAACTCAGCCCGGCTTATCGTAGCTTCCGGACGAAAATTTCCTTTCTCATTCCCCTTCATATACCCCTTTCCCGCAGCATATTCGATATCGGCTTTGGCCCATCCTGGAAGCTTGTCCTTGAAGCCGCTAAAGCCCTCAGCTGCTGCAATCCAAGGGCTAGCCGTGAGCCCTGATGTAAGAATCCCTACCGCCAACAGAGATAATGCCAACCTTTTTTTCATACCTGCACACTCCTCAATTATGTATTCACATCTCAAATAATCAGCCAAACGGGTTACAATATGGAAAATTATAGGATAGTACTTTATTACTTCTATGGCTTAGGCATACAGTCCTTCTTATATCTGTAAAAACAAAAAAAGCCGCCACCTTGTACCCAAGGAAGCGACTTGATGCTTTAAAGTCCTGCAACTGTGATTCAGTTAGTCGTACGTTTAGTAACCCAGCCCTGTTCCAGGGCATACCGGGTTAATTGAACCCTATTCTCCAATTGTAGCTTATGTAAAATATTTTTCAAGTGGTTTTTTACAGTTTGATCAGATATTTGTAATTCTCCTGCAATTTCCCTATTGGTTAGTCCCCTGGCTACCCAGTCCAGAATCTCCCTCTCCCGGCTGGTCAGTGGATGATCCCCTACCTCCTGCCTAGGGGCTGCCGGAAACTCTTGAAGAATTTGATGTGCCAAATCCCTGGACATCGGTGCTTCATCCGTCATAATGGCTCTTAAATATTCAACCCATGTGGACGGAGACAAGTTCTTCAGCAGAAAGCCCTGAGCCCCTTGCTTTAAAGCTTCAAACAAATGGGCAGCATCATCCGATACAGTGATCAGTACAATTTTGACATAAGGGAACCTGAGCTTGATCGTCCGGGTTGCCTCCAGCCCATCCATACCAGGCATATGAATATCCATCAGGATAAGATCAGGCATGTATTTCTCCGTAAGCTCCACGGCCTCTTTCCCGCTAGATGCCATTCCAATAACCTCAAATGAAGAGTCCTCCGCCAAAATATCACAAATTCCTTCCCTCGCATGGGCATGATCATCGACCACCAGTACACGTGCTTTCATCATCATTCCCCCTTTCTGCTCTCAATTCGAACCAGCGTGCTTCCCTCTTCCGAGCTTATGGACAGGTTCCATCCCATCTCCTCTGTTCGTTCACGCATAATCTTGATCCCATACTTATCGCGGTCCTCCAGATAGGATTTATTTCTGAATCCTGTCCCATTATCCCTGATGTCCACATGCCACGCCTGCCTGTTCCCTTCCCCATTCACAATAACCCGACTAGCCGAAGCGTGCTTTCTTACATTAAACAAGGCTTCCCGGATACACGCCAGAAGCTCCACTTGTTCTCTTGCTGTGAATCCATCCTCATCCAGGTTCCAGCTTACCTGCGCGTGGACCTGGGCCTCCTCAGCTAAATGACCGACCCGGTGTCCCATCGTCACCTGACCGTCTTCGCTGCGGTCTCCAGGATATTTCAGATTGGAGATCGACTGACGCACGTATCTGTTCACCTCATGTACAGTTTTTCGCAGTTCATCCAGACCTCCTTCCGCTCCTGCCTGGGTCATCTGGCGTTCAGCCTTGTCGATCTTGACCGACAGCAGGAATAAGGACTGGGCGATTCCATCATGCAGTTCTCTTGCAAGCTGCTCTCTGGCTTCCAGTTCGGCCTTATGAGCCCGCTCCACGTTCAATTCCTCCTGTACCCGCTCCAGCAGCGCAAACAGACGGTACAGAAGCGTAACACTGACAACAAACAAAATAACCGGGGTAATAAAGTTACCAAGTCCCATTGAGATATATGGTATTAAAAATTGGTGTCTAACAAACTCCCACAACCCTACAATAATGGAAGGCACAATCAATATAATCCATTTAATTTGCCTGTATGACACATAAATCCCCTGCCTAACCGTATGAAAATAACCTTCTCGTCCGAATATACGATATGGCCTGGGGTGAAGCAAGATAAATAAATGAAACTTATTTGTCGTTCTCACGTTCTAACTATTAAGCGAAAAAAACAGGACGGAACTGATCCGCCCTGTTTCTTGAGTACCCTGATAATCAACTTACATCAGTTTCTTAATATCGTCCTTGATCGCTTCGGATTGAGGTCCGAATACAACCTGTACCGCGCCTTTACCCAGACGCATAACCCCAGAAGCACCTAGTGCTTTCAGATTCGCATCGTTTACGGCTTTTTCGTCTTTTACAACCAGACGCAGGCGAGTAATACATGCATCAATGGATTGGATGTTGTCCGCACCACCGATGTTAGCCAAGATTTTGGCCGCTTTGCTGTCACCTGGAGCAATTGTATTAGAAGTGCCTGTTTCTTGGCCCTCTGAAACAAATTCATCTTCACGTCCAGGAGTTTTTAAATTCATTTTTGCAATCAATACTCTGAATAAGAGATAGTATACTGCTGCAAATACCAAGCCTACAGGAATTAGAAGGAGCGGCTTAGTTGCAAGCGGATAGTTTATTGCATAATCGAGGAAACCTGCTGAGAAACCAAATCCGAGTTTAACACCTAGTGCATACATAACGTATCCTGCAACACCTGACAAGATAGCATGAATACCATACAATACAGGTGCAACAAACATAAAGGCAAATTCAAGTGGTTCTGTAATACCTGTTAGGAATGAAGCAAATGCTGCTCCAATAAATATTGAAGCTACGGCCTTGCGTCTCTCAGGTTTGGCAGCATGAATGATCGCAAATGCTGCTGCTGGAAGTGCGAACATCATAATTGGGAAGAAACCTGTCATAAACATACCCGCTGATTTGTCGCCAGCAAAGAATCGGTGGAGGTCTCCGTGAATGACTTTACCCACTGCATCTGTGAAGTCACCAATCTGGAACCATACGATAGAGTTAATAATATGGTGCAATCCAAATGGAACCAATAAACGGTTTGCAATCATGTAGAATGCACTACCGATACCACCTAAGCTAACAATCCAGTTACCAAAAGTATCAAGTGCACTTTGTACAGGTCCCCAAATCAGACCAAATATCAAGCCTACAACAACCATCGTAAAGGCAGTAACCATGGGAACAAACCGTTTACCGCCAAAGAAGCCAAGCCAGTCAGGCAGCTTTATGTTATGATATTTCTTATATAGAAATGCTGCGATACACCCTACTAGGATACCACCTAGAACTCCCATGTCCAGCTTTGCATCTTTACTCATTAGGTTATCAAAAACAGTCGGAACCTTGGCAAGAACACGAAGCAAAATTTCATACCCAATGGCAGCGGATAGAGCAGCAACTGCGTCACCCACAAGACCAATGGCAACCCCGATTGCAAAGATTAGGGGTAAATTGTCAAAGATTGTAGATCCCCCCGCGTCAAGAAAAGGGGCAATATACTTGTTTAAAAATTCCCCCGCACTACCCATGTGGAAGTCCTTGACATAATCAATGTTACCAAACCGCATAAGAATTGCTGCTGCAGGTAGCGAGGCAACCGGGAGCATCAAGGACTTCCCGATTTTCTGAAGAAATGCCAACATCTTACTTCACCCTTTCAAATATATTGGCCTAAGCCTTTAAAATCGCTTTCAGAACGACGTCCCTGCCGGCCTGTACCGGTCCGAGGTTGTTCTCTAGTGTATCTGTCAGCTCATCAGCGTTTGTTACTATAACTGGTGTAACTACAGGGTAACCGGCTTCCTTGATCTTTTCGATGTCGAATTCGATCAGGGTCTGTCCTGCTTTTACCGCATCGCCTGTCTGTATATGACTTATAAAACCTTCTCCCTTGAGAGAGACGGTATTGACACCGATATGAAATAAAAACTGCAACCCTGTGGAATGCTCCATCATCACCGCATGTTTGGACTTGATGACATGTGCGATTGTTCCATCGAACGGGGCGATCAGCTTGCCCTCGGTAGGTTCAATAGCAATCCCTTTCCCCATATGTCCTCCAGCAAATGCTTCGTCCGGTACAGATTCCAGGGTAACGGCCGTTCCTGTCACTGGTGCTAAAATCTCCAAAACTTGCTGTTCAGTATGTTTCTTTCTCCATTTTGAAAACATATTGCGTCCCCTACCTTCATGTGTTTATGTTTAGTTAGTAGTCCGGTACAATCGGTACAAATGCATAGCAATATAACAGATCTCTTCTTCTGGTACTTTCTTGCCGAGCTCATCTTCCATCACTTTCCCCAGACGCTTCGCCATTGCATATTCTTCCCTGTACTCGAGGCGGATATGATTGACAAACGGATTATCCACTTTGGTATTAAGCAGGATACGCTCAAGCGAATAACGCAGATGAAGCATCAGGCGAACATGGCTCATGCTGCCCTGTTGAAAAGTAATCTTCTTCTCCTGCTGGATGATCTCCAGCAGCTGATTGACGATATTGGAAGCCTTCACAAGCTGACCGACAGGCACATTGCTCACAGCTGAGTACACGTGATAAGTCAGAAACCCCACTTCATCCTCAGGCACATGAATATTAAAAGCTTCGCTAATCATTTCCGCCGCCTTGGAAGCGATTTCAAACTCTTTAGGGAAGCACAGCTTCGTTTCCTGCAGAAACGGGTTAATAATGTCCATTCCGTTGCGAAGACGGTACACGGTGAACTGAATATGGCTTGGCAGAGCCAAGTATATTTTGTCATTGAGCTTTCCCGGAAGACTTGTGGAGATATAATTAATGATCTCATCCGTGATATGCACTACCTTGGGGTCAAAATCCTCCATCAAGCTTTCATACTGACTCCATTGTTCCCGGTCCTCAAGTTTAAAGCGCTTCTCAATTCGGGGATCATCTGCTTCAATAGTCCCTGTGCCCTTTACTGCGAATCCGATACCTTTTCCCAAGAGAACGTATTCTTTGCCGTTTTTCCCTCCTTGAGCCATAACGACATTGTTACCGATTACACGTTGAACTTGGAGAAGTTCCGGTTCTTTCATGATCTTGAAACCCTCCTTATTACGAAAAATCAAAAAGAGCCAAGGAAAGAGGACCATATAAAATAAGGTATACTTTCCTTGGCTCATGCCCGTTACGGTAACACGCCATTTAAGTGTTTTTCTTTTATGAGCTAATCATAAATCAATCGCTCATATCCGTCAACAGAAAAATGTAAGCGTTCATCATTTTCACGGTTCTTATTGCCTATATTCTGCAATATACCAGGGTCTACAGGAATAAAAATACCGTTAGTTCAACTGCCACAGCGCAGGAACATTGCTAGGTTCCCAGCCTGGAAGTGAAGTGTGAGGTTGAAGCGCTTTGTACGTTTTAGCGTTGTAAGTTACCAGTTGACCTGCTGTATAAGCTGTGTACGGAGCCCACTCCTTGATGGCAGAGCCGGAATCGCCCGTCTTCACCTTAAGCGCATTGCTCGCTGTAGATACATTACCCGCGGCATCCTTCGCTTTAACAGTAAAAGTATATTCCGTGTTCGCCGCAAGACCACTGATCACCGCACTTGGAGAAGTTACAGTTGCCGCGAGTGTGCTGCCGTTGTAAACATCGTACCCTACCACACCCACGTTATCTGTGGATGCTGTCCAGCTCAGGCTCACACTGTTAGCTGTAACGGAAGTGGAGACCAGGTTGCTTGGAGCGGAAGGAGCTGTTGTGTCGCTTGGTGTATTTGTGTTGTCCGTAGTCACACTTACGGCCGCGCTTGCAGCGGATACATTGCCTGCGGCATCTTTGGCTTTTACCGTGAAGGAATATGCCGTATTAGCCTTGAGGCCGCTGATTGTGGCCGTAGTGCCAGTTACACTTGCGGCAAGGGTAGAACCGTTGTATACATCATAACCAGTTACCCCTACATTATCCGTCGAAGCGGACCAGGAGAGAGTAACGGAACTTGCTGTCTTGGCTGTGGATTTCAGCCCGGTTGGAGCCGTTGGAGCTTGGGTGTCGCCAGGGCTCACAGGACCGCCGAGATCTGCGCGCAATTTGGCCTGAAGTGTTTTGTTACGGTCACTGCTCAGTTCCCAGAACATGCCGCCGCCAAGTCCTTTGGACTTGATATAAGCCGTCTTGTAACCGAGGGATTCCACATCGTCATAAGAAATGAACCGCTTGTTGGACGGATTGTAGAGATAAGGAACCTTGGCTGTATCGTTCCAGTACCTGGTGTATCCGTTTTTATTGATATAATTGGCTTCCAGGTCATTGAAATCAAATACGCCATTCTCCCAAGTTCCAGCTTGCGAAGCGCCGCTCGCAGTCTGATACTGGCCATTGTTCGCAGAACCTACACTATCCCAGCCGCGGCCGTAGAAAGGAAGTCCAAGAACGATCTTGCTCGCTGGCACGCCTGCGTTCAGATGGCCTTTAACGGCAGCATCCACGTTGAAGGTGTCAGCATTGGGAACACCTGCCGCTTGGGCAGCCGAATCATAGTACAGCGGTGCATTGTGGGCGGATACCTTCACCCATCCACCGTTGAAGTCATACGTCATAATGTTGATCCAGTCAACAATAGCACCGATTTTACCAAGCTCCGTGTTGTTGACAAAAGTAGGGCCTGCACCGGACGCGATCGTCAGATAGTAATGCTTGCCGTCCTTGGCTCCTGCAGCATCCAGCTTATTGCGGATTTCCTGCAGCAGAAGAGTGTAGTTTGTCTTATCCGCAAGACTTACGCTGTTGCCAGCAAGTCCGCCGCCCACCGGATATTCCCAGTCTAGATCCACGCCGTCGAAACCGAATTTGTGAATGAAATCAACGGCGGATTTGGCAAACGTCTCACGGGTAGATTGACTTGCAGCCACATCCGAAAAGCGGTTGGACCAAGACCATCCGCCGACCGAAATGATCGTTTTCAAATTTGGATTCTTCTTCTTAAGGACGTTCAGTTGATTGATATTACCGGCGATAGGCTGATCCCAGGTGTCTCCGGCAAAGTTCTTCTGGGTATCGATCCAGGGATCACCAAGAACAATCGTGCCGTTAGGAACATTGATCGTCTGCCCTTTCTCGTCCTGAGTCGGCCAAGTAGTCGGGTTAGGCCCCGTCGGATCTGGGTTTCCGTGACGTCCATTCCAGGCAATATCGGCAAATGCGTAATTGATGAAATCCACCTTGGAGGCATCAATATCCGTTACATTAAAGTTCCGACCGTAGGCCCCCCATGAAGGATAATACCCGACTACCTTATAACCATCAGCTGCGTCCGTCCTTTGCGGGGCAGCCGATAGCACAGGCACCACGAGCGCAGCCGTCAAAGCAAGAATAGCTAAGAAGCGGCCCGCTTTAGCGCCTTTGGTTTTAATTTTTGACATTAAAATCCTCCTTGTAAACTATGAAATGAATGAATGAACTTCATAGAGCAAAAAATGTGCACAAAAAAGAGCCCCTATCAAGCCAACCTAGAGTCTTAACAGTGATTAATACGGTTAAAGGCGTCCGGGTGAACTGTTCTTTAAGATCGCTGCTGTTCACCGATTTCTTGATCTAAACATCTCAAAACGGTAGAATCCCGTTCCCGTAGGCGAACGCAACGCCTTAAAAGAATCATTTCACCCTTTTGCCTCTTCCCCTGGTCTTTCTTTGGTTCAACTAATATAGCTTGTACTACCCGTCTTTTCTCTCGTTATTAACTCACCTTTCATTAGAAAATAGCTGCCTCTTCACGGCAGCGGTTTAAACCTGTTCACAGCACGGGCAACTTGTGCCTGTCCCGGTATCTGCCTCCTTTCATATCCACTATGAATGCGTTTACATTCTGCCCTAGCCACTATTAAGGCAGAAAAAAGCTACGAATGTTAAAAGGACTTTCATCACTTCAACTTGGTAGCTTTTACATCTTCATTTAAACATAATTGACCCGTCTAAAAAAGGATAAATTTCTATTTTTAGCGCCAGAATCTATGAGTTTTTAGTCAAATTTATCCCTAAAAATTTAGCGAAAATATAAAAAATGCTTGAAATAACTATCCAGTGGGGCATTTCGTAGACAAAGGCGGACGCTCCGCTTCTTCAGAATCATTCGGGATCGAAGCTGAGATCGGTTAATTCTAAAGTTCATTTTATATAGGTGTTTCAGTTTAGTTTATCCGGTATCTTAATCCCCAGAAATTGGCTATCAGTCTGGATTAGCATATACCCTTTCTCAAACAAAACAGGGCCATAATTGCGTGAGTCAGTCTCCACAGTAAACACCCCTGCGCCGCTGCCCAGTTCAAACGCCCGGAATTTCCCATCCATCTGCCCCACATATACTCCGTTCCCGAAGATACTGATCTGGGCAGCAGGATTGTCAATATTGTATGTCACCGTACTTTTGTCTTTAATATGGATCGACTTTAATAACAGATAAGGCAAACTTGATCTTGCTTCATAAAAAATCCGGTCACTGTAGCTGCCCGGCAAAACCTGTACAATGTCTTGAAATTGCCCGGTAAACATTTCCTTCGGCTGATCCCCGGCCCCGGTGTATTGGGAAAGCGCATAAATCACAGCCTGGCCGTTGTGGCTCGCGTACAGCAAATCCCCTTTTATAACAGCCTCTGCCGTATAGCCGCGCATCCCGGACAGCGGTCTTGGTGACCAGTTATACAGATAATTGTTCTTGATCTCCCCGCTCTTAACATGAAGCGCCGTCAGCTTTAGTTCAGCTTCAGGTTCGGCAAACGGACCCGGTTCACATACGGCATAGGCCGCACCATCCCGAATCAGGATAGGTACTTTAACTCCGCTTCGCTCCCAGAGCTTGACACCCGTACTGGCATCAAATGCTTTTAACGTACCCGCAGATCCGGTAATCCCCCCTGTATATGAACGGAATACGACACCCTCCTGCACGGCAAGTTCCATTCCTCCATCCGCAGCGAACGTGTCGTGATTCTCCCATCTGAGCTGTCCTGTGTGAATATTAAAAGCAAAAATATCAATTCCTCTAAGAACGTAAAGCGTATCACCTGACGACACCAGCTTGCCCGCTTTGGTAACCGTTCTTGCCGATTCCCATAGTTTCTTTCCTTTTGAATTTACCGCAAATATAGTCCCGTCCTCAGAGCTGCCGTACAAGCTCCCCTGGCTGTAAACAATTTTGGGATTCAAATCCGCTCCATAGCTCCACCGTACCTGTCCGTCAGCTGCATCCAAGGCCTTGAGCACACCCTGCTGAACGATATAGAACTGACCATCTCCTGCTGCAGCCCGGGATTCCCGCAGTTCCTTATTCTCCGGAATAGGCGAAGCTGCGGGAATGCTCCATAACGGACGGAGGCTTCCCTTCTCCGAGGGCTTAGTCCAATGATTCATAGACAGGCCGGACGCTTCCGCAGCAGCGTGAGAATATGAAGTTAACCCGCAGACAGTCACGCTCAGTCCAAGAACGGCTGCAACCAGAAATATCTTTTTAACGGAAATACTCAATGGGTTCACTCCTTTTCTTCATTTTCAGTAAGATTAAATTCTTTTTCATTCACATTGGAATGATCTGGGGCTAATTCAGCAATACTATGCAAAATTCTTACTAAATAGGCGGTCAGCATGTCAAAAATATGGTCGATCTACGAACAGGATATCCGTAATATTACAACCAATTGGGCTGCAGCAGTAATTATTCTGGGACTTGTGCTGCTTCCTTCGCTGTATGCCTGGTTCAACATCGAAGCCTCATGGGACCCTTACAGCTCCACGCAAGGGGTTCAAATTGCCGTAACCACACTGGATCAGGGGGCCGTCATCCAAGGCAAGCACCTGAATCTGGGTGATGAAATCAAAAAGTCACTTCAAGAAAACACCAACATAGGCTGGGTATTTGTCCCCCATGATGAAGCCCAAAAAGGACTTAGACACGGAGATTACTATGCCGCCCTTGAAATTCCGGCTGACTTCTCCACACGCATCGCCAGCGTGCTGACTTCCGCACCGGTCAAGGCTGAAATTCTGTACAGCGTTAACGAGAAGATCAATGCCGTCGCACCTAAGATCACCTCCAAGGGGGCAAGCTCCGTTACAGAGGAAGTGAACCGCAACTTTGTAAAAACCGCAAACGGCACCATCTTCAAAATTTTTAATGAAATTGGTGTGGAACTGGAAAAAGAGCTGCCTTTAATGAACAAAATGAAAGGACTGATCTTCCAGCTCGTCTCCATGTTCCCGGAAATTAACCAAGCGGCAGATACTGCGGTTCGGGATTTGGCAGAAGGCCAGAAAATCGTTGCTCAAGTGCAGCAAAAAATCCCTGATGCGGTACGGCTTGCGGGTCAAGGTGCTGACTTCGCATCCAGCCTCATACACTTCCTTGACCAGACCGGCTCTGCACTGGATCAAGCCGCCCCTCAAATTAAGAATGCGCTTGTTCAGACCAGAGACAGCCTCGGAGCGGCCAGCAGGATTGCTGCTGACCTTAAAGGCCTGAAGCCTGAAGAGCTAAGCGCGGAGCTGCCGAGGCTCGAAATAGCCTCGCAGGATCTCGCGAAGGCGAGAGATGCTGCCGGGACCTTCCTTTCCCTGATAGACAGGTTAAGCCAGCTGAATCCAGGCGGTCCGCTCAGCCGCGTTGCCGATCATATGCGGGGCATTTCGGACAGCGTACAGTCCCTGGGAACGAAGCTGGGCCAGCTCAAGCAGGCGGTACAAAATGGCAGTGCGAATGCCAACGATCTCGTTAATTCTTTTATTCAAACATCCAACCGGATCTCCGGAGACCTGGACCAGCTCGTCAGCAGCTATGACAGTGAAATTGTACCAGCCATCAGCGGAGCTGTAGGCCGGGCGAAGGAAACTGCGGCAACCAGCCGTTCCCTGCTGACCGATGCCCAGAACTCGCTCCCTAAGGTACAGAAAATTTTGACGGATGCGTCCAAGGGGCTTGCTGTCGGCACAAGAAATGCGGAGCTGATCAGAGGCCAACTTCCGTCAGCGGAAGCAAACATCAAGAAGATCAGCGAGCGAATCAAAGCGTTTGAGAAAGACGGGAGGCTGGAAGATCTGATCCGGCTGCTCCAGTTGAATTACCAGAAAGAGAGCGATTTTTTTGCGGAACCGGTGATTCTTACTGAGCACAAGCTGTTTCCGATTCCTAACTATGGATCAGCAATGTCCCCTTTCTTCACAACCCTTTCATTATGGGTGGGGGGACTGCTTCTTGTCTCGATGCTGACCGTGGAAGTTCACTCTCCTTCTGAATTCCAAAGCTATCAAATTTATCTGGGACGTTTTCTTACCTTTGGCACTCTGGCTCTGCTGCAGTCTGTCTTTGTGTCTACGGGGGATCTCTTCATTCTCGGGACTTATGCCAAAGAAAAGCTCGCCTTTGTCCTGTTCAGCCTGCTGCTCAGCCTAGTCTTTATGCTGATGATCTACACCCTGGTCTCCGTCTTCGGCAATGTGGGCAAGGCGATGGCCATCGTACTCTTGGTGCTCCAGCTTGCGGGGTCGGGTGGAACGTTTCCCATCCAGGTAACCCCTCTCTTTTTCCAAAAAATATATCCGTTCCTCCCATTCACTTACGGAATCGGACTGCTAAGAGAGGCTGTCGGCGGCATGGTGCCTGATCTGGTGATAAGGGATATCCTTATCCTTCTCATCTATGCCATGCTGGCCTTATTACTTGGGCTCGGCTTAAAGCAGCAAATTAACCGCCTCGCCGCTCCACTGGTAAGCAAAGCCAAAAAAAGCGGGATTATTCACTAACTGTTATACAAAAAGAGTCCGCCAAGATTCAGGTGGACTCTTTCGTATATTCATATGATCTCCAGCATAGGTGAATGCCGAAGTCTCTTGGTGTTCGGTAAATTTAGAGTCTCGGATTAGTATCCGTATAATTATTATAACGGGACGCGTTCAAGGAACGATTTGTCCGGAATGTATCATAGACCGTACGGCCCCGGTCATCCTCGTCCACCAGGACAAGAATTTTGCCGTTATCCACATAGTCTCCATATTCCTTCGCCTCATCCTCAGGGATACCCAGACCAACTAAACCGCCGACAAGACCGCCCGCACCAGCGCCCACTGCCGCGCCAGTCAATGTTGCCGCAATCGGCCCAGCCGCTAGGATCGGGCCAACACCCGGAACCGCGAGCAGTCCTAGTCCGGCTAGCAGTCCGGCTACACCGCCAACCACACCGCCCGTAGCCGCTCCGGTGGCTACACCTTCAGGTGCTTTAGAGCCTGTCTCCTCACTGATTGCTGTCTGGTCATCCCGGTTCTTGGTTACTACTGAAATTTCATCCGAACGGAACCCCTGAGCTTGAAGGGATTCAATTGCGGCAGTCGCTTCACGATCGGTATCAAATACACCAACAATTTTTTTAGCCATCTTAACTGCCTCCTTTGATTTGATCGTTCCCCCATCATTACCCGGCTCAGGCAGCAATCAACCAGGTCAACCTCTTATTTGTGCCCACCTTGAGGACGGACCCGCCGGGTCGCCGTCGCTTCAAATGGATTGTCCGGCCAGTAATGCTTAGGATAGCGGCCTTTCAAATCTTTCTTCACGTCAAAATAAGTACTCTCCCAAAAGCTTCGCAAATCTGATGTCACCTGCACCGGTCTGGAAGCCGGAGAGAGGATGTGCATAGTAACCGCTGCCGACCCATAGGCCAGAAGTGGCGTGTCCATCAGGCCGAACAGCTCCTGAAGACGGACGGATACATATGGCGCCTGCGGACCCTCATACTGGACTGGAATCCGTGAGCCGCTTGGAACTGTAATGTGCGTAGGAGCTTCCCTATCCAGCTCCTGCTTCTGCTCCCAGATCAGCAGGCTCTCAAGCACCGCGTGTAAATTCAGCTTCTGCAGATCAGATTTCCTACGGAAGCCAGCGGTGTACGGGGCAAGCCACTCATGAACTCCCCGCTCAAGTGCCGCATCAGAGACATCAGGCCAGTCACCACGCCCATGCTCCTTCATAAACCGGATTCTTGCCTGCAGCTGGCGCGATTTCGAATTCCATGGAAGCAGGGCAATTCCCCCGTCCTTAATGGCATCCAATAACGCATGCTGAATCTGTTCCTCTGTAGGCTGAACGTTGGAGTTCTCCCTGACGATTATTGCTCCAAGCTTAAGCTGACTCTTCGCCCGTACAGAGCCGGTTGAGTCATCCCACCTGATCTCAAGGTGCTTTGTCATCTCTTCCTTGTAATACTCATTCAGCTGCTCCTCTGTCAGGGGAGCGGCCAGCTGAACCGCAGTCTCCGGCCCATCATCATCCACCTCGGCGGCAACCAGATATTGCTCCCGGAATACGGATTTATCGCCAGCAACAGCTGCTCCTCTCCCGCTGCGGAGCAGATACCTGCCATCAGTGCGGCGCTGTGCAATCCTGTCGGGATAGGCAAAAGACAGCATCAGCCCGCATAGCTCATCGACCGCTTCCACAGCCACTTCGTCTTCGCCTTCATGGCCCGGAAGCCGGGACGCCCACTGACGGGCACGGGTTAACAGCCGCTGGACATCCTGCGGCCCGGCTCCGCGAAGATCCCCGCTTCCGCTTGGAGATCCCTTCCTCGCGGCTTCCCGAACCAGCACCTCCAGACGCGGCCTCAGATCCGCGTCCATGCCTTGCTGGCTTCGCGGAAATATGTCCCGCTCCTCCAACAGGGCCGCCAGATAACAGGCCAGCCTGCCATAACCGATTCCGGCGGAGATCAGCAGCATGTGGGCAAATCTTGGATGAAGGCCCAAAGCCGCCATTTGCCGCCCGTGCGCAGTAATAACACCGGCTTCATCCAAGGCTGACAGCTGTTCAAGCAGCTGTCGGGCGTAATTAAAGGCCGCCTCACCAGGCTCGTCAAGCCAGCTCAGCTCTGCAGGCTCCTTCACGCCCCATACCGCAAGCTCCAGGGCCACACTGCTGAGATCCGCCTCCAGAATTTCCGGCGCCGTCTTCTCGGCCAGCTGTTTGTCCTCCTGCTCCGTCCACAGCCGGTAGCACACTCCGGGAGCTGTCCGGCCTGCCCGGCCCCGGCGCTGGTCAGCCGAATCCCTGGCGGCTCTCACCGTCACCAACCGTCCCATCCCTGTGCGCGCCGAGAACTGCTCCGTTCTCCGGAGGCCGCTGTCGATCACGACACGAACCCCCTCCACCGTCAAACTGGACTCCGCAATTGACGTGGCAAGTACGACCTTCCTCCTCCCAGGCTTCGGTGCTTGGATCGCCTCGGCCTGAAGCTGCTGCGGCATGCCCCCATACAGCGGCACAAGGTCGACATCCCCAGGAATCCTGCCGCTGAGTGCCGCCTGAACACGGCGAATCTCCCGGATGCCGGGAAGAAAAGCAAGGATGCTCCCTTCCTCCTTAGCTAAAGCGGTACGGATGGTGTCTGCCATCAGCACCTCAACACCCTCCCGCGTGGGTGAGCTGAGATAAACGGTTTCCACCGGGAAGCTTCTTCCTTGGCTGCGGATAACAGGAGCTTCATTCAGCAGCTTCGCCACCGGCTCTGCCGAGAGGGTCGCCGACATCACCAGAATACGCAGATCCTCCCTTAGAATCCCCTGACTTTGCAGGGTCAGGGCCAGCCCCAGGTCCGCGTGAAGGCTGCGTTCATGAAACTCATCAAAAATAACCAGCCCAATCCCAGTCAACGCCTGGTCCGCCTGCAGCATACGGGTCAGAATGCCTTCCGTCACGACAGTAATTCGTGTTCGCTGACTCACCCGGCTGTCCAACCTGATCCGGTAACCTACCGTCTCGCCTACCTCCTCGCCGAGCTGCCGTGCCATATACGCCGCAGCTGATCTAGCGGCCAGCCTACGGGGCTCCAGTATTATAATTCCCTGCCCTTTAAGCCATGGCTCATCCAGCAGCGCAAGCGGCACCCGGGTTGTCTTCCCTGCACCCGGCTCAGCCACCAGCACGGCTGAATTGTTACCTGCAAGCGCAGCTTGCAGCCCGGGGATGACCTCATCTATCGGTAACTTCACTTTCGATCACTTCTCCTTGATATTCCGTAGGCTTGTACAATCATCATAAGTTCAATTAATCATAAAGGGAGCTAATCCCTACTGTCAAAATGAACAGTAAAAAGACCGCTGCGGTTATACCAACCTCAGCGGCCTTAGGCTAGCTATGTGATTTCTTATATTTCTGATATTTATTACTTCATACGTTCGGTTAATGCAGGCTCATACTGCCTGTACGCCGGATTATCGGACATACCCCGTTCGGCAATCATCATCCTCAGCCGCACGGTCTTCTCATTCAGCTTCCGGTACAACTGCTGCCTTTCCTGTGGATCTTCACATGCCTGCAGCAGATCTTCAAGATGAAGGCATTCACCTCTCAGAGTCAATTCCTCGGGGACATACCCCGCATTCTTCATCACTTTATAGGCGATCCGAAGATCCTCGGGGATATGTGACAAATCTTCAACGTGCAAAGGTTGTCCTTGTCCAGGGAGATCATCCAGCTCTCCCTTGTCGATCGCCTCTGTTATTCTCTGTTCCGCCAGCCAGGAGAACATGAAACCTCACAGCTCCTCTCTTCATAAAAGGTTACAGTAATGATTCTGCTCCATCAATTACGATTCTTGCACCTGTGATATGCTTGGATTCCGATGAGGCAAGGAAAGCTACCAGATCGGCTACATCCTCGGGCTGCCCCGGTCCGTCAGCCAGCGGCTGGCTGCCTTCCGGATATTCCACAGGGATGACGATCTCCTTCAATTCATCACTTGCTTCCGTGGTCTGGTCAATATTCGTTGCAATAGCACCCGGACAGATCACATTTACCCGGATCTTGAATTTGGCAAGTTCAAGCGCAGCCATCTTCGCGAAGCCCACCTGCCCCGCCTTTGTGGTGCTGTATGCCGACATGCCAAACCCGGCAAAACGGTCGCTTCCATTAATGGAGCTCGTAATTATGATGCTGCCTTCCCCTTTTTCCTTCAGGTAAGGGACCGTGTATTTCACCGTCAAAAAAGTGCCGTTCAGGTTAATGCGCAGCGTCCGCTCCCAATCCTCGAATCCCATTTCTTCGATGGGAGCAAGCACCCCGTTGATCCCGGCATTGGCAAATACGATATCAATTCCTCCAAAGTAGGAGGCAGCCTCATTTACAGCTTTCTCCATCCGCTGCGGATCGGAGACATCCACGTCAAAGGAGCGCGATACACCTCGAAAGATCTGGTTAATCTCATGTTCGGTCGACCGGGTGCGGTCGTTTTGCAAGTCGAACAGTGCGACCTTGGCCCCTTCTTGAGCCAGCCGGATTGCCGCAGCTTTTCCAATTCCGGAACCCGCTCCTGTTACTATAGCCGTTTTTCCTTGAAAACGTTGTCGATTGTTCTGATTATGGGGCATTATTTCTGCACTCCTTCTATCTATATTTTGGGGTTTAGTAAATGGACTTAGTTAGCATCCAGCTTCTGTCACAAGATTACCCAAAAACGATAGGGATTAAATCAACAATCCACTAATTTCTAGAAATAAAAAAACAGCACCCATCTGAATAGGTGCTGCTGCTTATGCAATCCAAGATATATCCAGCCAGGAGGCATCGTCCTCCAAAGGCAGCTTGGCTTGTATCCGGCGGTAAATATCCGACAGGGTCTCACAGCGGTCAAGCCGTTTCAACCCATCGCTGTAGACCATAAGCCTGTACTCCCGGTTATCTCCGGCAAGCGGCTGCTGGTGGAAGTGGGGTCCACCCCCGATGGTCCCTCTTTTGGCAGACCACCTCTCCCCGGTAAGGAAGCGGGCAGGGTCCATCACAAGCTCTCTGCCGGATAACCAGCACCTGAGCCGACTGTCCCCCTGCCAGGCCAGCCAGAGCTTTCCTTCAGACTTTCCCGCTTCAGGCAGTTCGATTCGTCCGCAGAGGTACATCGTCTCCGCCCCCCGCCGCCTTTTCTCTTCGAGAACCTCTCTCAGTAAGGATGGCATATCGGCCGGAAGCTTGAGCCGGTCCGTCTCTTCAGCGGCATCGGGCACTATTTGCGTAAGAACTTGGTCAAAAGCATGCCTGGACAGCTCCTGTGTATCCCCCAGCCACTCGAACAACCGGCTTCCCAAATACTTAGCGGCAAAGTCCCCACGGTAAGACAAGGAGACCCCGTCACATAAGACAAACCAGCAGACGTTCCCTCTAACGCCGACAGCCAGATAATCCTGGCTGTTCTCACCCGATTCCCAGCTCTCATCAGATGGGCTGAACGAGTATCGGCAGTTGAACCTTGAAGTTTCCACAGCGGCTGGAGGACATGGCTTAGCCTGATTGCAAGTCCATACAAAATTGGCGGTATCCGTTTGGGCATTTTTTTTCATCAAAATCTATCCTTACCGGACAGGCGTTGCTGCGGACATTTGGAATCCAACCGATACCAGCTCTGCGCAGTTCCCCGGCAGAAGCATTAGAGCACCTGGGGCAAGCTGATAATCCGCCTCAGTCAGCATTTCTCGGTAACTCTCCGGCAGCACCGATGACATCTCCCGCAGCTTCAGACCTGCCCCTTCCTTAAGCCGGGTGTCCCTGCCAATCCCCCTCCATCTTCGGGGCTCCTGAATAGGCTCTTCCAGCACATGGTCCGAGATGAATATATTCTCCACCAGCACATTCCCGTCCTCAACGCCCATACTCATAATCCGTTTCACAATCGGCTCAGGATCATCACCGGTGGTCACTCCATCCGTCATATGACAGATCAGAGGAGCTGGACAGCCCTGCATATCAGGCAGCTCAGCCTTAAGGATTTTCTCAGCCTGGGCAAAAGCTTTCGCCGAATCTGAGAATCTCTTCGGGGAAAGCTCCGGCAGTTTGCCGAGCAGCGCTACTTCATCGATGCCCTTCACCCCGCCAAGCAGGTCGTAAACTTCATCACTATAGGCTAGAATCGCTATGCGGTATCTGGGAGTAAGCCGGTTGCCTTTGGTCGAACGGAACACCATCTGTCTAACAGCAAGAGACAACGCCTCATATACAATATCAATCCGGCGGCGGCCTTCCATTAACAGGTTCATGGATGCGCTGATGTCAATCAGGTAAATGATCAAGGCAGGGGTTCGCTGTGAAGCCTGAACCGTATACTTCATACTACATATATCTCCTTTAGTCGTTCCAAGTTAGGACTTAAATATCGGGGATTCCCGCACTGCTCTTCGCCAGGTACTTCTTAAGCCCGGATGCCCGTTTGGCAAGCTTGGCGTTCTTTCCAAAGTAGGCGGAATCGTTATTATAAATATCGAAGAACTGCCAGGCATAAGCCCGGGCCAGTTCGTCTTTGCCACCCTTCCAAGCGTTATAAGCCTGATTGAACGAAGCATTCAGCTTCACCGACTGCTGGTCCCTCTTGGCCTGCAGGGCTTGGACCTTCTTCGCGTTCTCGCGTTTCTGCTGCTCCAGCTTAGCTTTACGGGCGGCCTCTGCTTTAGCCTGCGCGGCGGCCTCTGCTTTGGCCTGTGCGGCTTCTTTGGCCAGCCGCTCATCCCTGTCCTTCTTCCAAATCAAATATTTCTCATACTGCAGCTGACGGTCGAATTTCTCCTGCTGTGCTTTTTGGGCTGCAGCCTGCTGGGCCTTTTGTTTAGCCGCCTCTTCCTGCTTTTTCTTCTCCTGGGCTTTACGTTCTTCCTCCAGCTTAGCAGCCTTTGCGGCAGCTTCCGCCCTGGCAGCCGCGGCGATCTTCTCTGCATCCGCATTCGGCTTAGCCACCTGATCCCCGGAAGGCTTAGCGGCCGGAGCGGCCGGTACAGGGCGTTTCACCGACTGCTCCGCCTGATTCGTGACGCCGTCCCCTGTGCCTGAACCTGCCCAGGGACGGGTAACCACAATTCCAGCCAGAATCAACAGCAGAGCCGCACCCGCCGCATAAGCATAAAACCAACGGCGGTTCTTGGGCGTGCTGTTCGCGCTGACAGGTACGGGAGCTTCTTGCTGCTTGGGGGAAGCGGGTTCCTGAGCAGCCGAAATCTGGCTTAGAGCAGCCGTAAGCTCTATATGTACTTCCTCACTTGCGGAAGAATCCGCTAAAGCCTGTTGATAGCCCTGCCGGGCAAGCACCGTATTCCCGTTCATCTCCTGATTTCTTGACCATTCAATCAATTCAGGGAGCGTCAGATCATCGGGAACCTCTGATGGCCTATGATCAAGGACCAGCGGCTGCTCCTCATAAGCCAGGGGTTCGGCTTGCTCAGCCAGTACTGGCTTCTCGTCCAACTCTTGCGGGGTCATTCCCGAAATGACAACAAGCCATTCACCGAAGGTCGGGCAGCTCCGTACATCATCACTCTGCCAAGCCCGGGTGAACAGTTCTGCAGCCCCTTTCCCCCAACGGCTCTCCAAGCTCTCGGTCATCAGCGTGTACCGTTCACTCGGAGTCTGCATCTCATCCGGGTCAAAATAACTTTCCCCCCAGGCATTCGAGACAATCTGCGGATCAGACCAGCTCAGCATCTCGGCCAGAATAATCGCACCTGCGAACCGGTCGGCATAGGCATGCCAGGGTCCTCCTGTACTGCGGTGAACCGGAAGCCCGGAAGCATAACCCGGCGAGCCGGCAAAGTAAATATCGGGAGGATCGAGCCTGGCGCTGTACAGCTGTTCCACATCAACCAGCTCCACGGCGGACCCTTCCTCTTGATCGCTCCCCCTTCGCAGCCTTGGGAGGAGCACGTTCGGGGATGACAAGTCACAGTGGGCAAGCCCCTTCTGCTCCATACCTGAGCCTACCGCGGCGAGACCCTTGGCCAGCTCCCAGCTTTCCTTAGCGGTGAGCAGGTCCCCATGAGCCAGCACATCCATCCATGTAGACCCGTTCACCCATGGCATAAGAACCGCATACAGCATATCCGGGTACTGTGCAATCAGCTCCCCGTTCCTCTCAGGCGTAATCACCTCGCGCCGGCACACCTTGAGCCCGGGAAGGGTGCTGAAGACTTCCATCTTCTCTGATTGGTACACCAAGGCTGGATTGCGATACTTAGGATAGAATATTTTAAGCGCCTTGGCCCCCTGGATATCCCCCGATTCGGGCATAAGCTTATAGACCGTACCCTGCCTTCCGGCTTGGGCATATGCCATGCCGGGGGCTGCAGGATGCTGACCGACCACATATTTCATTTGATTAATAACGATTGCATCCCCCGGGTTAGGCTGAAACGACATTAATACTCCCTCTTTCTTCCGTATAGATTAAAATAAATTGTTCTTAATTATGGCTTTGATCGATGGAACGAAACTTTTGCGAAATAGCAATAAGCTCCTCACTGATGGAGTCCAGAATTTGCACGAACGATTTCATCTGCTTGTCCGCTTCCTGAAACTCCTTGATAAAGCGCTGCTTGGTTACGCCTTCCCATTCATGCTCCATTCCCTGCACCGCATTAGCGAGATTAGACACAATCTGCCTGCTCTCCTCACTGCTCATCTTAAATTGCTTGGCGATTTGCTCCACATGTTCGGGGCTAATTGTGATACGTCCTGCCATGTGTGTTCCTCCTTGCTATTTAAAGAAATTTATTGTTGATCTGAGCTCCGGTTATCCTCGATTAAGTTGCTGGAGTTCAGCTTACCCAACAGCTTGTCCAAATGTCTAATGCTTGTCTGTCTCCTTCCGCCTGGAACAACTCTGATTCTGCGCAGCTTCAAGGGGCCAGGAACTGCCGCCGCCGGATTCAGAAACTTCCAGGCATGAGGGTTATTCACCGCCGCCTGCAAAAGCTCCTGCTCCTCCCGGTCCATAGAACCTGGGCTGTTACCTGATAAGCCTGGATGCGGCAGGGACGAATTGCATGAATTCCCTTTATGTCCGGCTGAATGACCTGCCGAGGACGGATGAACCTCCCATCTCTGACCTGCGGGCGAACTCTGATGCTTCTCATTGCGGACAGCCTGCACGGCAGACTCCGGGTTGGATATCACACCCTGCATCTCATAGTTTCCGGGAAGAATGACATTTCTTACAGCAAAAAGTCCGGCGAACATCGCTGCAGCACTACCTACAGCCGCTATCTGAGCCCCATTCTGCAGCGTGCCTGGTTCATTCTCCAGGCTCTGGAATGCGTCAGCCTTCGTCTCTACAAACTGGCCAATCCGGTAAAGCTCGGCATGAACCTGCTCGGATATACGATGGGCGTGCTGCCATTGCTCTGAAACGGTTCCGAGAGTTCCACTCTCCTGATTGAGGGGATACAGCAATTGATTCAGGCTCGCGGCCATCTGGCGCAGCTGTTCAGCGGATTGGTACAAGTTTTTGCTAAGCGTCCGCATTTGCTCGGGTTCCATTCTTATACGCATCATAATCACCTTTCCTCTGTTTCAGAAGGTCGTTCAAACCACATCAGCAGCATATTTTGGAACTGCTCTCTAGTTGTCGGCGTAGCGATCAACCAGTCCTCATCATCTTTAGTACTCATACGAATGAGCCAGTTCATGGATTCATTCACCACAAATGCTGCCCCCTGAGTCTCCCAATCGGTACCACTCCACACAGACAGCTGAAGCTCCCCGTCGGATGTTCTTGTCTTGAGACACTTGGCAAGCGCCCAGGCTCCTTCCTGGTCATCCGTGGACTCCGCCAGCTCCGAGCTGATTTCTTCAACGCTCAAGTGCTCGCTGTTCTCATATAACTCGTTGAACTGCTTCCGGGATAACAGAAGGGCTGGCATGTTCTCTGGGGACCCGATATTCCACCGCATCCGGTTAACCAGATCATCGCTGGCCTGTCTGACATTTCCGATCTCCACAAGCTGATATTCCCGCGCAGCATCGGAAAGTTTGCGCACCTCCACAACCTTCTCATCGGTCACATGAAGGTATCCCTCAAAGCTGTCATCCTCGTTTGTGTATCTAACCCAGCAAGCGCGTTCGGCGAGCCCTGCTATGGCCACCTGGGAGAATACTTGGGGAGACATTTCCAATTCCACCCCGTTGTTCACCTGGGTCAGGTACCCTTTGCTTAATAGCGAATTCTTCGCACTCTCCCACTCCTCGGCAATTTCCTCCGATAGATAACCACGGAAAGGATCATCGATGCCAAGCAGCCTGTCTGAGCCCAGAATTCCCGCAAGGAAAAACAGCTCTTTGGTCTCTAGTGTAATTACAGCTTTCTGTGAGGCATTTGCCGTCACCATCTATCCCACCTCCTCTCCGACTAACACTTTCCACTTTTCGCTTATTGCCTTGATCCAGTCAGCTCTGGTCCAGGCACTGTCAAATGGCAGGGCTGCTTTGAACTTCTCATATTTCCTTCTCACATAATACCCTTGGCCCGGAGGCAGGACCGGCAGCTCACCTTGAACAGCCTGCGCCTCGGCGATTGGAATGCGGAAGAAGGATAAATCATTGGCATCCCTGCTGCCAAGCAGGAACCCGCTCTGACAGTTTTTGATTTCGCTGAACCAGTCGGCCCCGAAAGTCGGGAAATCCGAAGGTACACCTGAGAGAATAATATGCACACCCAGTTCCCTGGATTTCCGGACCAGACTGGTCAGCTTGTCCTTCAGGGCGAAGTCCTGCATCTGGCGTGCCAGCACATCCGCATCATCAATGAACAGCACTTTTCTAGCTGGTGAACTTAATTCGGAAGAATTCGGGGCTGCATTGGATTCCCCGCTGTCCAGCAATTCATCCACAATGGCTGCGAGTCCCTTGTCCCCACTTGCACAGCCTTTAACATGAGGCACCTGCGAGAGCCCGCTGATCTCCCGGCTGGAATGACGCCCATCGACAGCATATATAGCGATTTCCTCCGGTGTGTGACTCCACGCAAGCGATAAAATCCATGAGATCAGGAAGGAGGTTTTGCCGCCTTCCATCGGAGCCCCGACAATATAGTGGGGACCTGAGTCCAAATCCACCGCAAGCGGACTCAAATCCTCCACCCGGATTCCAAGAGAAGCCTGGGTATTCCCCCCGCCTTGTTCTAATAAGCTGTGCAGGGCAATCCATGCCGGCAGCTCGCGGATCGGCTGTGGACGCTTCCCGCTCCAACTGCTGTCGAGCTCAGCAATCTGCTGCTTCAGCTGCTCGTTAACCTCCGACTCTGTGCCTCCCGGCGCAGGGAGAGAGCATTGGAATTCAATGATCCTGCCGTCCAATTTAAAATGCCCTCTGCCCGGAGGCTGAGCGGACTCCAATCCGGCTCCAGCAATTCGGAGCCCCATATAAGGATAATCATGCGGATCTGCAATTTGGAAAGCCGCGGTTCGGGAGATACTGCTTCTGAACTTCTCTGGAATATCTCCAAGCCGGTTTGCACTAACAAGGAAACTCAATCCCAGAGCCGGCCCTTCCCGCAGAAGAACATCAAGCTGCTCATTCTGAGCGGGGAACGAAAGCTTGAACATATAGTAACCGTCAATCACCGTAACAACTTCAGGGAGCGGCTGATGGGCAAGCCTGCGGTACTCAGCCGCCGTCTTCACACCGGCTTCCATAAGCAGCTGTCTGCGCTCGTTGGACTCCTTGGCCAAATAACGGAACAGTCTCGCCATCCGGTCCTGGTCTTCAGGAGTGATTACATTGCCGATGTGTGGAAGATTGCCATACTCCCGCATCGTTCTTCCCATATCCACAATATAACCGGACCATTCCTCAGGGGTGTAACGTCTGGCGAGGGACATCAGGAAAGTCTGAATGAATGTTGTCTTGCCTGAACCTGGCATTCCATAGATCAGAAGATGACCTTCGCTTACAGCAAGACGTGCTGCAATCTGCTGCTGCTCGGCAACATCATCGGCCAATCCAACAACCGCAGTAAGTGGCTGATCCCCAGACTCTTCCCCGGAATCAACCAAAGGCCCAATCATCTCGGGAAGCGGCTCAAGCCATGGTCCTTTCAGCCTTTGAATTCCCAGCTGGCCGGCGGTTTGCCGGACATAATCGATAATGGCCTGAAGCTGCTTCGGCGCGGGATTTGCATTTGCCTCCCGGGTTGTCTGGCTTCCGATAGGAAGCTTTTCCCCATTTAAAGCCACTTTGTATACTTGTGTCTGCTTCGGTGCGCCTGATCTCTCATACGGCGCACCCGCCCAAGCGAACTGCAGCTGTTCAAACACCTCTCCGCTTCCCACTTGGAAGTAACCGCGACCCGCAGTATGAATCCAGGCTGCATCCGGCAGCTTGATCATATCCCGGCTGTCACTCTCGTCCTGCACCCGGAGACAAATGCGAAACCTCGCATTGCTCCATATTTTGTCATCCACCACACCAGACGGCTTCTGTGTTGCAAGAATCAGATGGAGCCCCAAGGTTCTTCCAATCGCGGCTATACTGATCAGCTCATCCATAAAATCAGGATGATCACGCTTAAGCTCGGCAAATTCATCAATGACAACAATAAGATGTGGGAGCGGCTCCTCTCTCTTCAGTTGGTAATATTCATCAATATGTTGAAGATTCCCAGCATCCTTCAAAATCATCTGCCGGCGGACGAGCTCCGCACGCAGTGAAATTTTCGCTCTTTGAATCAACCGCTTATCCAGGTTTGTCAAAGTGCCGACCACATGGGGGAAAGCCTCCAAGCTGTTAGACATTCCCCCGCCTTTATAGTCAATCAGCAGGAAATTAATATCATGCGGATGATAATTCATAGCAGCCGCGCTGACCAAGGACTGGAGCAGCTCGCTCTTGCCCGAACCGGTCATCCCGGCAATCAGACCATGGGGTCCATGGCCCTGATGCTCAATTTTGTCATGAAGCTGAAGCTGCATAACCTTTCCTCCCGCTCTAACTCCGAGCGGCAAAGGAAGCAGCCGGGGAAAGCGGTGACGCTCCCAGATATCTGCAAGTTGATGTCCCTCGGTCTCATGCACACCCAGGAGCTCCAAGAGCGTAACCGTTGAAGGAATTTCACCTGCCGCGGATTTTTTGAGCTCAATGGGAGCCATCGTTCTCGCAAGGGTGTCTGCTTGCTGTACAGACAAACGGTCGACTATCATCCGCCGGTTCATCACCGTACCATCCGGATTGCGGTACAAATACTCCGCTTCAGCCCCGTCACACTCGATAATCAGTCTGCACTGTCTAGGGAGATTCTCGGTAGAATCCGCCATAATTATGGTGCATGCCTGCAGGGATTCATCTTGATCAAGCAGCAGCGGGTAAAGTGCTTCATCCTCAACAAGACGACTATCTGTAATTACCGTTACATACCATGGACCCGCGTCCTGCAGCGTTTTGACCGGCTGATCTTGTCTTATACGCGGCTGGATCAAATGGTACAGCTTTTCAGCCAGCTCGTGGGCTTGCAGCCGGTTTCCCGCAAGAAATCTCCGCTTTTTGCCCTCATCCCATACATGGGGAAAGAAGCGCAGCCAGCTCCACTCCTGAAGCAAGCCTTCGTTAATAAATGCTGCAAGCTTGACCTCGTCCGGGGAATGACTGATGGCAATCTGGGCAACAACAGCCCGGATCAGGTTGCTCGTATCCTCCGGTTCCCCGACAATACCGATTACCTTTGCTTCCGGCAGCGGCAGGGTAACAGGACAATCCGGGATTACGCTAAAGCCCCCGGCGAGCTGCCCGGCAAGATGAGTTAGGGGGTCTTCGGTAAAGCCGTCCTTCTGGGGCGGTTGAATATCTACTTTAAAAGGCACGTCCCCTGTACCCGCTCTCACTTCAAGGAAGTCCGAATCTCTAGGAGACCTCTCCCACAGAGACGGTGATCTTTCGGACGCAACGAGAATCGCGGATTCCGGATGATTATGAACCTCGAGCATGGCCTGTCTTTGTTCATCGGCAAGCGCTTCAAGCTCAAGCTTTATTTTATCGAGACGTCCTCTATACTTGGCTTCTCTTTCGTCTGCGCTCAGGGCGTACCTTCGAAGCTGTGACCGGTGCACCAGAAAGGGCACTGCGAACAAGGAGCCAGCGAGCAGGATGCCGAGGATTTCGGATATGACCATCATCCCGCTGATTTCTGACCTTGAGAAATTAATATATATAATGAATGAAAGTACGGCTGCAGCAATGACCGAAGGTCCTACAAAAAGCAGTGGTGACATTACTGGCCTTGCAGGCAGATCCGGTGGCTTCACAATTTCGTACCGGGCGGCTTCAAGCGATTTTTTTATTCTGGGTGATCTTTGATAGAGCGTGCTCATGACACTCCTCCTGGCTGCATTTTACATTTGTTTAGCAGGATTCAACCTGGTGCTAAGGCTCCATGTCAACCGTGCCGTAGGTCCGCTGAATTCGGACGTAATCCCCGTCGGTAAGACCACTAAGACCTATTTCACAGTCCCCTTGAACCCGGAACCATGTACCATCAGGATGCCTGCCTTCAAGGATACATCCAACCTTCTCATCATCTAGAATGACTGAAAGCCCAGATTCGCTCTGAAGCTCTCTGATCAGGTCAATGGCCTTGGTCTCCAACGAGAGTTCAATATCGAACCAATTTGCCTGGTCCCTGCCGCTGCATACGGTCAATATCACGTGGTTAAGAACCTTCCTTCCTTAATGAAAATCTATGAAAAGATCCTATTCTTCTAATCATAGCACTGTTCCCCACCCCCTGGCTTGGTGCTCTAACTCCAATTGTTACAAAATGCCCATAAAAATGGGTAATTCCTCTTAGTTTCATCACGGTACGAAACCTTTAATATGACTTTAACGTTGACTACTTAGACGGGTGAAGAGTCAATTATATCCCATGCGGGTAAACAGCAAAAAGAGGCGGCAAGCCGTCCCCAAGATGATCACAATTTATTTAGAAACTTATAAGGTTCTTTTAAGCTTATTTTAATAATCGTGAATTAGTATTGTATTATGAAACCACTGTATAGAGGTGATTAGAATGAAAATCTTGATTAAATTCCAAAACAATCTGGTTCCCGTCTATTTCGCTGCTGAAAGCAAACAGCCTATTCAAAGAACACTTAGACTTTTGACAAGCGCACTTGAGAAGAAGTTCACAACAGGAAAGAGAGCCCTTAAAAAATGCTTAACTTCCTTAATCAGTATTGAAATTGAAGGCTCTGAAGCCATTTTGCACAGCAAAAGCGAATTTGACTCCCTGGCATTATCGTTGTATTAAAAAACTAACAGAACCCGCATGAAAAGAAACTCCCATACATTGTGGACAGGCCCATAGATAAGCTGGTTATACCGCTGTTCTATGGGCTTCTTCCTTGTTCCAGGCTTTCTCAACACGGATCAGGAATAATGCGAGTAAATTACGGCGGACTGACTCATGATGACAGCTCTCCAGCTTTCTGAGTATAAAACGGTCAATAGCCACGTCAACCCTCTCCTTATAGTTAGATAAACCGGGCAAAGGAACTATTTTCCTTCCGCCCGGTTATTTGTTATTTAACCGTTTTATTAGGTTTTAAACGCCTTGTCCGGCAAGGAAAAACCGGGTTATCTCGACAATTTGACAGGCTTCGAACGTCCACTCTTGAGCGTGAATCTGTATACGGTAACCCCTGCCAGTCCAATAGCGGTAAGAGCATACATCAGTTTAATGGGAGTCGAGCCGGTGTCGCTTCCTGTAAATAGTCCGTGAAATAAGGACATGAGAAATACAGGATAAGACAAAAGATGAATCATGTACCACAGAGGTTTTTTTATTTTATTCCGCAAATCACTGGTTAATAGAAGAATCAGCATGCCATACACAGCTAGTGTGCCAAGGCCCGAAGCTACCGGGTGGGTGTGGGCGGTAAATGGAATCCAGATTTCCTTCCAGGTAAACGGACTGTATTGATCCACATAGATAACCATTCCATGAGCAATTCCGATCAGGAATCCCGACCAGGTGCAGCGGGTATGCCATTTAAACATGGCCGCCCTCGTCCTTCCGCTATTTCCCGGCATTCCATGAAGAATCCCAAGCATCATTCCTGCAAACAAAAGCAAATAAGATAAAATTCCTGAAACTCTGATGATCCCCCAAAGGGGCAAGGACATAAACCAATCTGCCATAGTAAAATAACCTCCCTGCTGTAATCCTGCCTATATTTCCGGGTAAAAGTGAACGACTTCAGGTACCGCTTGGAATGCTTCCAGCTGGTATTGCTGCTCACTGCCCCGGTAATGAAGGCGCTGCTTATGATCCAACCAAAACATCTCGTGGGTTATATTCCTGCGGTTAAGCCAAGCCAAACCCTCCACCTCGCCTAGAATGCACATGCACTTAGCAATAACTTCACACTCGGGCAGACGGCCCCCTATTACCGTGCATTGGACAATATCACTTTCGGCGGAAGAACCCGTTCTCGGATCAATTAAATGATGACCCTCCCTGCCGCTGCGCGTTACCCATCGCCGCTTAAGCCGGCTTGATGTTGCTGCGCTGCCGTTTCTAATCTGCAGCCCTCCGAGGTCTTCATCCGGCTTGAACGGGTTCTCAATCCGAATGCTCCAATCCACCGGCTGGTTCGAACGGCTCCACACGGTTAGATCGCCGCCCGCATTGACACAGGCAGCCTGAACATCCTGCTGCCCTTTCAGCCATTGTGCGATCTCGTACACACACCAGCCTTTGACAATCCCACCCAGGTCAAGCGCTGTTCCAGATTCCCTCCTGAACATTCTGCTCCCAGCATCAAACGTCCACTCTCTGAAACCAGGGCTTGTCTCTTCGCTGTCATACACATCTTGTGAAAGATCAGCTGATAAGAGCTGCTCGAAGCTTTGAATGTATCCGGCCTGCCTTAGCTCGGGCAGAATTGCCGGTTCATAAATCCCTTCACTTAAGCTGGAGAAGTGTCTGGACAGGCTTAATACCTCCTTCATAGCCAGGGATACACTGACCCAGCCGCTGGAGCAATTCAGCCTGGAGAGCTCGCTATCAGGCAGAAATCGGCTGAATCTCTTCTCTTGGGTCTCGAACCAATGTTGTACCTTGAACACCAAATCTCTAAAGCGTTGTTCATCCCTAACGGCCAAATGAACCTCCACCGCTGTATTCATGGCCCGAAACGACGTCTTCCATGCCTTCACTTGAGGAAGCAAACCTCTCATGACCCGCCCGAATGAGTCTCAAAATTCGATGAAGGTGTGCTCCCCTGAGATGAGCTGCCTGAATCCCCGTTATTGGTGCCAGAATCGCTTCCGCTTAGGCCGGAGTCGCTGCTGCCAGACCCGAAATCGCCGCCTCTATGGTGTCCCCCATGGAATCTGGCCCCACTATCCTGATTGTTATTTTCAAAACCGCGGTCCCAATCATTGAGCGCGGTATCACTTGATGAATCATTTTGAGCGGACGTACTGCTGGAGGCCCCAGCGGCTGCCACCTGCTGCGCGGTGTCGAAGGCAGGCGTGGATTTGACCCACTGCAGGGCAAGTCCTGCCGCAAGGATTCCAGCCGCACTTGCTTTCCATTTCGTCCATTTATTGTGCTTTGCCATATTCAAGCTCCTCTCGCTGGCTATATTCCCTGAATAAGTTCATTGTAGAGGAGTCTCCTTAATAAAGCCTGAATGCCACCTGAGAATATACCAAAAATCCCGCAGCCTTGGTCTGCGGGATCGGTTAAATCCAGGTTAGCGGGTGTTTAATCTTTTACAACTTGGCAGCCGTATTCTTTTTAAGCACCATTCTTCGGGTATGATTCAGCTTAAGCACCCCAGCGGTCATCAGAAGCAGCAGCCCGTTCAACACAAAGACGACGGGGATTGGAATGAAGCCAGCCGCCGCTCCACCGGCAATAGGTCCAGCCATGCCTCCAAGTTGGTTGGCGGACTGATTCAGACTGAAAGCCCGGCCCCTGAAATCAGGGGTTGTGGTCTTCACAATCAAGGCATTTAAAGAAGGATACACTGCCGCAAAAAACAACCCATACATAAATCTGAGAATACCAAAGCCGTAAAGATTGTGGAACAACAGCTGCAGTAAATTACCGAGTCCTCCGCCGACCAGACCGATAATCAAGGTGTTCTGGTAGCCGATCTTCTGGCCGATCTTTCCCCATATCGGGGCAGCAATGACCGTGGCAATACCTACGGCAGAGAATATAATTCCCGAGCTAAGGGACGCATTGCCCATCGAAGCGCCAAGATCCAGCACATACAGGGTCAGCAGCGGTTCAAGCACCATGACGGAAGTGGTTACAATCAGCACGACCGTCAGATGCCTGATCAGCGGCCGGTTGGCCACAGCCTCTCTGAAGTCATCCAGCACATGCGACCGGGCTTGGTCCCTGTGGAAGTTCTCTTCTTTGACAAAAAACAGGGCGATCAGTGCGGAGACCAACACCACCCCGCCTGCTACCAGAAAACATTCCCTGTAACCAATATACTTGCTCAGGAAGCCGCCGATCATCGGGCCTACGATATTCCCAGCCGCACTTGCCGTTGACATGATGCCCAGAGAATAGCCCACCTGCTTCTCCGGTGTATTGGTCGCCACCAGGGCAATCGCTGAAGGAACATACCCTGCCAGCAGCCCTGACAGAATACGTACTCCAAGCAGCTGATAGGGGTCTTGTACCAGGGAGGTCAGAACATATACCAGGCAGAGACAAAACCCCGAGCGCAGCAGCATGGGCTTGCGGCCATATTTATCGGACAGCGAACCCCAATATGGCGCGATTAATGCTCCGGCCAGAAAGGTAATTCCAAAGGTGAGACCTGACCATAAAGACACGTTCGTGCTCACCTTCAGATCATGACTAATGAATAAAGACAGGAAAGGGATAACCATTGAATATGCCATACTGCAAAAGAATACGCCGCTCCATAGAACGTACAGATTCTTTTTCCATGAAAACTCCATTTTGTTCACCTCGGTGTGATCTTCCTGCTGTTCGCAGTTCCTCGTTCAATCAGGCTCTAATCCATGGGGATCAGATAGACGATTTCACTCGGTACCCATATTTGTATAACTCACTGAAATCAAGCTTCTCGTACAACTTTCTTGCAGCCAGATTATCTTCCACCACCAACAAATAAGCGTGTGCTGCTCCGTTTGCCTGTGCCCAAACCAGCATTCGCTGAATCAGCTCCTGAGCATACCCGCGTCTTCTGCGCCGCGGATCGGTTACAATATCATAAATACCCGCATGCCCAGCCTGTACAACACAAAAG
Organism: Paenibacillus sp. J22TS3; assembly: GCF_018403205.1. Taxonomy (NCBI): domain Bacteria; kingdom Bacillati; phylum Bacillota; class Bacilli; order Caryophanales; family Paenibacillaceae; genus Paenibacillus; species Paenibacillus sp. J22TS3. The sequence continues at coordinate 696,880 of NZ_BOSF01000002.1, read as the reverse complement.
CCGCAGGCTGCCGGCTCTTCCCCGTCATACAAAGTGAAAAAGCCCTGCTGAAGAGGGCTTGCCGTGAGCATCCGATAGGCAGTGTCCATATATTCCCGCTTCAGGCTGTTGAACTGACACAGCTGCTGCAGCCAGGAATGACTTACTCTACTCTCTATTGTAACATGCTTCCGCAAGGTTTCCCCCAGCCACCGGTCCCTAATCGTATTTTCGGTCAAGTCACAGATCAGTACCAGGGTAATATCCACGGATTGATATCCTCGTTTATGGAGAGCCAGATCCAGTTCCGAGGTTTCAAACGGCGTGATTTTAAATACAGGGGGAAGATTGTTACGCTGGTACATAGACTCACATTCGTCAATTTTGGCCGCTATGTCTTCCTTCCTCGAAGGGTATAGAGGCGTGACCGAATTCGACCGTTTGGAATAACCCTCCGCAAAGCGAAGCACCCAACCGTCATACAATACAGTTTGCAGCGCTGGCCAAGCATTCAAATTCATTTCTTCAATCCATTCCTTCATTTCCGGTTTCACCCTCTCTCTAAATAATGTATTGAATAAACATATATAAACGTGAATAGAAACACAATAGTAGATTTCACTCTAAGGATTTATAATGGAACTGTACATACACTATAGACAGGAGCTGATTATACATGGCTTATATTCAATGCCGCTTCTTCTCCGAGGTCCTCGGGCTAAACACCTCAATGTCCGTAATCCTGCCGGAACCGGGTCCGGCAGATTCACCGCAGCAATCCGGCCCATATCGGGTCCTCTATCTGCTTCATGGGCTATCTGATGATGACTCAGCCTGGGTTCGGCAGACAGCAATCGAGCGTTATGTGGCAGGTCTTGGCATCGCTGTGGTCATGCCTCAGGTGTTTCACAGCTTTTATACGAATATGACAAATGGGGGTATGGTCAGCGGTGGACGCTTCTGGACCTTTATCAGTGAAGAGGTGCCTAGAATCGCTCAATCTTTCTTCCCTATATCGGCAGCAAGAGAGGATAATTTTGTGGCAGGCCTGTCCATGGGCGGATATGGCGCGTTCAAGCTGGCCCTCAGCCATCCGGAACGGTATGCGGCAGCGGCTAGCTTATCCGGTGCCCTTGATGTCAGAACGGCCAAGCAGCGTACACCTGAGCTATATACCCAGTTGTTCGGGGATAAGGATATTACCGGAACTGGAGATGATCTGTTCCACCTGCTGGAGCGGACCTCGTCAACGGCTTCAGTCAAGCCAAAGCTTTATCAGGCCTGTGGGACCGAAGATTTTCTTTATGAAGAGAATGTGGCATTTCGTAATGCCTTAAGCACGTCGGGGATGGATTATATTTATGAAGAGGGACCTGGCGAACATAACTGGGATTACTGGGATGCCCGGATCAGAGATGTCCTTAAATGGCTCCCGATGAATAATAAATAACAAAATTAAGGACATAAACAAGGCGCACATAAGCAGGGTTAACTGCTCATGTGCGCCTTCTTTTATCCTGCAGTCCGAAGTCTACAGTTCGAGGATCGTTACCGAGGAATCCTGCTGATTCCCTTGTACCCCGGCTCTTTCCAGCCGATGGGTCAGCATCAATTCTTGCTCAGTCACATACAAAGGAATGGTTGGCATTTCCTTGAGATAGTGCTCCTGCATCAGAACCTTGAAATCAACCTCCAGCTCTGGAGAGCCTTCGACCACCGGCATTTTGCCCGTTTCGTTCAAATAATCATCCACGGCGTTCTGCACCATATCCAGGTAATACGGGATATGACGTTCTTCCTCTGGGAAGATCTCATAGGTCTCCCTGGAAAGATAGAACTTCTGATCCGGCACTCCGCCCAGATACCTGCTTAATCTGGATACGTCCAACGTTCCATCACTCTGAAGCAGGGAAATACGGTTAATTGGAGCGGGCATTTCGTCTTCATACTTCAATACAGCTCTTCTTATGTCTTCCAGTGACGCATGAATGACGGCACGATCGGATGATTTTCGTTTCTTTCTCCAAAATAGCATCATGGATACCTCCCTGTATTAAAAGTCTGTTCAGGAAGCGCTTACATTATTATTGTATCCCGAAATGCCTGTTTTGGATATGGTATATGACTAACTTGTAACCATTGTTCTCACAATTGTGCGAAATCACCCATTTATTTACAATTATATAAGATGAACTTTAGAATTCACCGGTCTCAGCTTCGATCCCGAGTGATTCTGAAGAAGCGGAGCGGCCGCCTTTGTCTCCGAAATGCCCCCACTTTGATATCTAGTTCAAGCATTTCGGAGACAACAGTGGTCGTAAGAACACTCGGCATCGCAGCGCCCCTAAAAGGTAACCTTCATAAGTTCGTTTTATATAGTTCACTGAAATGACTACTTTAAGGACTCCCAGGACGCCCACATTTCTTTCGGATTCAGTTCATACTGTTCCTTCTCCCGGTACATGAACTGATGCATGATCAACTCCCGTCTTAATGTGGCATAGTCATCATGGTACGGTTTAATATATTCATTGATTTCCTTCTCCGTGTACTTGCGTCCTGGTTCAAGCTTGGATACCATATGCTCAAGGACAATCAGCTTCTTCTTGAGCTGTGCTGGTATTTGCTTCAGACGCCCGTTCTTATCGATAAAATTGCGCAGCACGGTATCTTTCAGGGCTTCGTTCTTCTCTTCCATCCCTTCCACCTTCTCCTTTCTATTATAAATAAACTGACGCGTGGCCTCAGCAAAGCTATCCATAAAATAAGCATTAATCGAAAAGTAAACCGTATTCTTATCCCGTCTCTCGTTCAGCAGCGAGGCCTGCCGGAGCTTGGCAGCATGATGCGTGATCGTTGGCTGGGATAAATTCAATCTTCGCGCAAGCTCTTGACCACTGGCTTCTCCCTCAGACAACAGCATCAGCAGCCGCAGCCGGGTCGGATCTCCGAGCGCTTTATGGTAGGCTACGAGTTTATCAAGCTGCATGGGTCTGTCTCTCCTTTTGTGGAATTTCATCTAATTCGATGTACATCTAATTAGATATTAATCTAAACAACCTACTGCTGTCAACGCTGGAAATTCATTTTCAATTGCTGTAGGATTAGAGTGTTTCATTATGAACGTTTAGAACTTGACTTACCCAAGAAGGAGGACTTCCATTGGAAGATGTAATTATTATCGGAGCCGGACCTTGTGGGCTCTCGGCCGCAATTGAATGTCAACGTCAAGGCTTATCTGTACGCGTAATTGAGAAATACAATGTGGTACATTCCATTTACTTGTACCCTACCCATATGCAGTTCTTCAGTACGTCAGAGCTGCTTGAAATTGGCGACATTCCTTTTGTGACGCCGGCAGATAAGCCATATCGCCATGAAGCGTTAGCCTATTACCGGAGAGTCGCCTCTCATTACAATTTACGTATTAATTGTTATGAAGAAGCCGTGTCGATCGACCGTCAGCAGGACGGGACCTTCATCGTGCGCACAAGAACCCGCTCAGGCGAGGATTTGGAATATGCGGCAGAGCATGTGATTCTATCCTCAGGTTATTTCGATCATCCTAATATTCTTGGAATTCCGGGTGAAGAAACGGATAAAGTGACCCACTATTTCCGGGAAGCCCACCCGTATACCGGAATGAAGGTAGCCATCATTGGAGGCAGTAATTCAGCGGTGGACGCCGCTATGGAACTCATCCGTGTAGGTGCGGAGGTCACGATCGTATATAGAGGTGAGGGCATTTCAAGCCATATCAAGCCATGGGTAAGGCCTATCTTCGAAGCCATGATTGAGAAAGGCCGCATTCAAATGCGCACCTCCTCGCGGGTCACATCCATCCTTCCTGACCGGGTCATCATTGAATCCTTGCAGGACGGGACAACCACAGAGCTGGCTAACGATTTCGTCCTGGCCCTCACCGGATTCCGGCCGGACCGCAAGCTGCTTGCTTCGGCAGGAGTTGAAATGTCCGAGGATATGGATAAGCCTGTCTTTAATCCCGAGACGATGGAGAGCAACATCCGCGGCTTGTATATCGCCGGTGTGGTAGCTTCAGGCCGCAACGCCAATGAAGTGTTTATCGAAACCGGACGCGGTCACGGCAAGCTCATCGCAAGCCATATCACATCCATTCGCAATACGGAGGATTAACACGATGGCCCCGATTGATATCACAGCACTTCTGCTGCTTCTTATGGCAGCCCTGGGCATCTTCAGCGGAAATGCCCCGATCACCATCGCGATGATTGTCCTGCTGCTGCTCAGGGTTACCAAGGCTAACCAAGTGTTCCCCTGGCTGGATAAGTACGGGCTGACTATTGGCATCATTGTCCTCACCATAGGAGTGATGTCCCCTGTAGCCAGCGGCAAGCTGTCTCCCCAGATGCTGTGGGCTTCCTTCTTCCATTGGAAGTCACTGTGCGCGATCGGGGTCGGTGTTCTTGTCGCTTATCTGGGCGGGCGCGGCGCCTCTCTTATGACCACACAGCCTACGGTTGTGGCCGGTCTGCTGATTGGCACCGTCCTCGGTGTTGCCTTCTTCAAGGGCGTGCCGGTTGGCCCGCTGATCGCGGCGGGACTGTTATCCCTGCTGATTGGCAGAGGGTAAGCTTAAATTGCGATATATCGATATATAAGGTGAACTTTAGAATTTACCGATCTCAGCGGAGAGGACAGGTGATTCGTAACCTTCATAAGTTCATTTTATATAGATCCTAATTGCGATTAATTATAAAAAGTGAAATAGCCTTCTCTTCCGCAGTGCGGCCAGAGAAGGCTATTTGTAATCCATTTCAGTTGTTGTATCCGGCTTCTTAAGCCTGGAGATTCTGAATGCTGTAAAGACCGGCGTAAACGCCATTCTCAGCCATTAGCGCTTCGTGTGTCCCCGACTCCACTACCTCGCCATCCTTCAGTACATAAATCCGGTCAGCATGTGTAATGGTGGATAGACGGTGCGCCACTACCAGTGTAGTCCGGTTGGTGGACAAATCCCGAAGGGACTGCTGGATTAAATGCTCAGATTCCAGATCCAGCGCAGAAGTCGCCTCATCCAGTATAAGAATCGGCGGATCTTTCAAGAATACACGGGCTATGGCGATCCGCTGCTTCTGTCCGCCCGACAGCTTGACTCCACGCTCCCCAACCTCGGTATCGTACCCCTGAGGAAGCTTAAGGATAAATTCATGGGCATTGGCCGCTTTGGCTGCAGCTATCACTTCCTCCTCACCAGCTCCGGGATTCCCGAGCAGGATATTATCCTTTACAGAACCGCTGAACAAGAAATTGTCCTGCAGCACCATGCCGACGTGGCTGCGGAGACTCTGCATTGTATACTCACGAACATCCCTTCCGTTTACCTGTACGGAGCCCTCTTGGATGTCATAAAACCTGGGGATCAACCCCACCAGGGATGACTTGCCTCCCCCGGACATGCCAACAAACGCAATCGTCTCACCCGGATTAACGTTCAGCGAAATATCCTTCAGCACCCACCCGCCATCTTCATGGTATTTGAACCAGACCTGCTTAAAGGCTACATTGCAGGAATCTGCCTTCAGCATACCCGAGCCAGGTTCGTCAACCATATCATAAGGCTCGCTAAGCAGCTCATCCACCCTCTCCCACGAGGCGGATGCCTGAGTGAGTACAGTAGATGAATTGATCAGACGCTTGAGCGGGGCATACAGCCGGTCCAAATAACCGAAGAACGCAACGAAAGTACCTAAGGTCAAATGTCCTTGGATCACCTGATATCCCCCATAACCAATAACAAGCAGCGGAGCAATATCGGTAAGCGTGTTAATGATGGCGAAGGTCCAGGCATTCCAGCGGCTTTGAGCAAGCCCTTTTTGCAGGAAAGCGCCGTTCGTACCCCCAAACTGCTTGCGGTCATAATTCTCCAGCGCAAAGCTTCGGATCACAGAGATTCCCTGAATCCTCTCGTGCAGATAAGCCTGAATCCCGGCCAGCGCCGCAGACCGGTCCTTGGTGAGCTTCTTAAGGCGCTTGTACAGCACTTTCACCGATATTGCGTATAAGGGCATAATTGCGATGGATACAAGCGTAAGCACCGGATCCAGGTAAAACATAAATCCGAGTACAAAAATGAGCGTAAACAAGTCCAGCCATACGTTCATCATCCCAACTTCCACAATATTCTTCGTCTGCTCGGCATCGTTGATGAACCTGGAGATGATCTCCCCAACCTTCGTATTCTGATAGTACCGCAGAGACAGACGCTGGAGATGCTCGTACAGCTTATTTCTAAGGTCATACAGAATCCGGGCCGTGATGTACTGGGCAAAATATTGGCGCATATACTCAACCGGCCCGCGGACGATCACGAACAAAAACAGGGTAATCCCCAGCACAATCAGCAGATGCTGAACCTGCTGCCCGGTGCTTAAGCCATGATTAAGCACCACATCGTCGACCACATACTTAAGCACAAGCGGCAGCAGCGAGGGAATCCCGAACTTCAGAATTCCAATCAATAGTGTTACAATAATCCATTTCGTATAAGGCTTCACAAATCTAAAATATGATTTCCAATGACTCAAAAGGTGCGCACTTCCCTCAGTTGAATTATTTTAATCCCGTGCAAATCGAAATCCCCTCCCAGCCCTTACCCAATTATATAGAGGCCCATTCCCTTATCGGGTTCATTAAATTATGATGAATTCAAAAGACTCCCGCATCTATATAAAATGAACTTATGAAGGCTGCCCTTGTCGGGCGCTGCGATGCCGAGTGTTCTTACGACCCCTGTTGTCTTCGAAATCCTTGAACTAGATATCCAAGTAGGGGCATTTCGGTGACAAAGGCGGACGCTTTGCTTCTCAGAATCACTCGTCCTCTCCGCTGAGTCGGTAAATTCTATAGTTCATTTTATATAAACCACTTGTCCTCATGGCTGCCCTTCCCGTGGAATGCAGGCACGGCTGTTTTTGAAGCGGGGTTATGTTATACTCTAGTCGATAAATTGAAGAATGCGAGGATGTTCATGTCACGTCGATTTGTAATTGAAGCCGTCATGCTGGCGATTTACGGGGAGCTGACCGCTCCGTCCGCCGCAGTCGAATATATTGTGCCCTACCCTACCATTATGGAGTTATACGAATTCCAAAGCAGTCCGGAGCCCTTAATGGGGGACCCGAGCGATGACCAGTATGTGAAGAACAAGATTGCTGAATTGACAGCCTATCTGGAAGAACCGCTTAACCGCAAAAAGCTGGAACGGGCCCTCAGCATTCCCTGGTCCAAAAGCCCTTCCGTTCTGCTCGGACCATCGGTTACCTTAACGATCGTACATGCACTGGATAACGAGCAATACGGCGAATTCCTTGACCCGATTGAAACCGTCATTGTTCTGACCGCCCAAAGGGAAGGAATTCCGGTTCTAACAGACCAGCCGGAAATGATCAGCCGCATCATCGAGGCAGAAATCCCGGTTCAGGTTTATGATATCCAGGACTTTCACTTTGCGTTGGAGGAACCGGTGGGGTGACAGCCGCCAGACATGATAACAGGCCCGCAGCTTGCGGGCCTGTTAAGGCTGCTTCGAGAATATAATCAGGCTGTTTTGTCCTTGACTTTTACATATTCATAGGCGATATCGTCCAAAGCTTCATCGTAAGTAACCTTCAGATCGTACCCTTCCAAATACCATAAGTCCTGTTCTTCCATATAGAACTTGATGCCTTCCGCTTCAATCTCACATCCCGGCGTATCCGGGTTCTCCACTCCAATACCTAGGGAAAATCCGGGATGAATATGGCCGCCGGCACTATAGCGGGCGAAGAAACGGACCGCCTGCCCCTCCTGAAGCTCCAACTCTTTTTTGTACCACTTTGCTGCTGATTCGGTCACGTGGATCATCAGTTCATCTCCTTCGTTTTCACTCTGTAATGGAACTATTCCTAACTGTTCCTACATGGGCCTTCCCCATCTATTCTAGACCATCGGGATAAGAATGCCAAACGTCCTTTTTTAAAAAACACACAAAATAAGTTTGACAGTTTTGCAAATTTTCTGATAAAATCGTCTGCATACGAAGCAATTTGAACAAATTTCCAAAAAAGAAAGGGTGATTACGGTGTTTAGAATTGCAGATATGAGCGCATTTGTGCATGCGGGCAACTCAAAACAGAATACCGGAAGTAACCCTGCAATGGACCGGAATGGCTTTAGCTGAACTTGAGTCCTGCTCATCTCACGGGCATCTTAATTGTTCTGCGGCGGTTACTTGTTGTCAAGTGGCGTACGCATGCTATGTGACCTTAAATTAAGAAGGCATATCGTTTACGGACGATATGCCTTTTTTGTGTAATTTCCGTCGTTTTGCAGTGTTCAAACCAACAAAATTTACAAATGAACCAAAGGAGGGAACCCTATGTTCTCAGTTCTCAAAAACCTGGGCTGGTTTTTCAGAAAGGAAAAAAAGCGGTATACCATCGGGCTCGTGCTGTTGATTATTGCCGGGATTGCCGAGCTTGCCCCACCTCGCCTTCTGGGGAACGCCATCGATGAAATTGTTAACGGATCGATTACCTGGTCCTCATTAACTCAGTACATTCTAATGATTATTGGCATGCTTCTATTTATTTATCTGATCACGTACATATGGATGCGCGAATTGTTTGGCGGATCTAACCTGGTCGAACGGCTGCTCCGCTCAAGATTCATGGACCATCTGCTTCGGATGACGCCTCCTTTCTTCGAGCGTAATCGTACCGGGGACTTGATGGCCCGCGCTACAAATGATCTTCGGTCCGTGGCTCAGACTGCGGGCTTCGGGATACTTACGCTTGCCGATTCCACCGTCTTTCTGGCCGTGATCTTCATCGCGATGAGTACAGTGATCAATCTGAAGCTGACTTTAGCAGCCATCATTCCACTGCCGTTCATTGCCCTTGCCATGAGTATCTATGGTAAAGTCATCCACCAGCGTTATACAGTTGCCCAGGACGCTTTCGGGGATATGAATGACCAGGTGCTGGAATCAGTTGCCGGAATCCGTGTCATCCGTGCCTATGTACAGGAACGCAATGATGAGAAACGGTTTGAAGAGGTCACGGATGATGTATACAAGAAGAACCTGGCTGTCGCCCGGGTTGATGCTTATTTCGAGCCTACCATCCGGCTGTGTGTCGGAATCAGTTATGCGATCGGGCTCGCTTACGGAATTTATCTTGTATTCCACAATGAGCTCACACTCGGCGAGCTCGTCTCGTTCAATATGTATCTCGGGATGATGATCTGGCCGATGTTCGCCATTGGCGAACTGATCAATATCATGCAGCGCGGCGGGGCTTCCCTGGACCGCGTGAACGAAATTCTGTTCACCAAACCGGATGTGGAAGATCAACCCCAGCCTGCAGAGGTCCAGCAGCCTGAAGGAATTGAGTTCAAGGATGTAACCTTCCGCTACCCTACATCATCCACGGATAACCTGAAGCATATTAACTTGACGCTTCGCCCTGGTGAGACGCTGGGCGTAGTAGGGCGGACCGGCAGTGGCAAATCCACACTGCTTAAGCAGCTGCTTCACGAGTATCCCCTGGGTACCGGTGAGATTCTGATTTCCGGGGAGCCGCTGCAGAACATCGCTGCAGATCAGCTGCACTCCTGGATCGGTTACGTGCCTCAGGAGCAGATTCTGTTCTCCAAGACCGTACGCCAGAACATCCAGTTCGGTCTTAATGAAGCTTCGGACGAACGAATCATCGAAGCGATCCGCACCGCTGCATTCGATCAGGATCTGCAGACGCTGTCGGACGGACTGGATACACTTGTCGGAGAGAAGGGCGTTGCCTTGTCCGGCGGACAGAAGCAGCGCGTCTCCCTCTCCAGAGCGTTTATCGCAGATCCGGAGATTCTGATCCTGGACGACGCGTTATCCGCAGTCGACGCGCGGACCGAGGCACGGATCATTGAGAATATCCGGAGCCAGCGTTCCGGTAAAACTACTTTAATCTCAACCCACCGCCTCTCGGCCATCGAGCATGCGGATCATATTATTGTCCTGGAGAAAGGACAAATTACTGAACAAGGAACCCACGAAGAGCTGCTCGCACAAAACGGTTGGTACCGTGAACAGTACGACAGGCAGCAGGTGGAATCCAATCTTACAGACTAAGGAGGTGTCTTAATTGCACACTAGCACGGGAAAATCACTCTTTAAATATGCTTTGACCGCCAAGAAAACATTTATTCTGGCTTTGATTATGCTGGCGATCGGAGTTGCGGCCGACCTGGCCGGTCCGTTCATCGCCAGGACCATGATCGATGATCATGTGCTTGCCATTGAGAAATCTTACCTGCAGACGAATAAAGCAGATGCGTATACCGTCTCGTTCAACCACCAGCTGTACAAACGGGAAGACCGATTTGCCCCTGGGGAAACCTCCGGGCAGGCGATTCAAATTCTTCAGGTGGGCAGCCAGTATGTTGCCGTGACAGGCCAAGTCAGCACCAAGGACGGCGAACGGAGTTATGAGAACGGCAAGCTTTCCATCGTCCACGGATCACAGACCGATACCTATACGGCCGTACCCTTAAGCCGGTCGGAGATTTTTGCATTTTACAAGCCGGAATTTCCGGGTGTCCTTCAGCTTCTCGGCTGGTATTTGGCTTTCCTGGCTGTAACCATTGTGATGGAATTCGGGAAGACCTACTGGCTGCAGTCCTCCGCCAACCGGGTCATTCAGAAGCTGAGACTGGACGTATATGCCCACATCCAGCGACTGCCGGTTCATTTCTTTGACAACCTGCCTGCGGGCAAGGTCGTGTCCAGAGTAACCAATGATACCGAGGCGGTAAAGGATCTGTTTATCGCTGTATTGTCCAACTTCTTTACCGGCATTATTAACATCGTTGGGGTATACGTCGCCCTGTTCCTGCTCGATGCCCGGCTTGGACTCGTCTGTCTGTTCGTTGTGCCGATTCTTATCGGCTGGATCGTGCTGTATCGTAAAATTGCCACCAAATACAATACCATCATCCGCTCCAGACTTAGTGAGATTAATGCAATCATTAATGAATCCATCCAAGGGATGTCCATCATTCGGGTGTTCCGCAGGCAGAAACAGACCAAGGCCGAATTCGAAGCCCTGAACAACGATTATATGAAATATCAGAACAAAATGCTCAATCTGAACTCCTTCACCTCCCATAATCTTGTGAATGTGCTGCGCAGTGGTTCGTTCGCGATTATCCTGTGGTACTTCGGCTCTTCCGCACTCGGCGCATCAAGCGTGGTATCTCTCGGCGTCCTCTATGCCTTTGTGGACATTCTGGGCCGTCTGTTCCAGCCGATTACAGGCATGGTTAACCAACTGGCTGCGCTGGATTCCTCCATGGTGTCCGCAGGACGCGTCTTTACCCTCATGAACGAGTCAGGGGAAAATGTAACGGACGGTTCCATGCCCCGCTACAAGGGCAATGTGGAGTTCAAGGATGTCTCCTTCGCTTATAAAAAAGACTATGTGCTGAAGAACATCAATTTCACCGCCAAGCAAGGTCAGACGGTAGCCCTTGTCGGTCATACCGGTTCGGGTAAAAGCTCGATCATCAACCTGCTGTTCCGGTTCTATGACCCTCAAAAGGGTATGATTACGATTGACGGCAAGCCCGTCACCGAGCTGCCTAAGCAGTGGATTCGCCAGCATATGGGCATCGTGCTCCAGGATCCATACCTGTTCACAGGCACTATTGCCTCCAATGTGAGTCTTGGAGATGCAAGGATCTCCAGAGAGACCGTGCAAAAAGCACTTCGCGATGTTGGAGCCGAGCGCATTCTCTCCCATCTTCCGGGAGGTATCGATGAGCCTGTAATTGAGAAAGGCAGCACCCTCTCGGCAGGGGAGCGTCAGCTGATCTCCTTCGCCAGAGCGTTGGCCTTTGATCCGGCCATTCTGATCCTGGATGAAGCTACCGCCAACATCGATACAGAGACCGAGGCCCTCATTCAATCCGCACTCGAGGTGCTGAAGAAAGGCCGGACGACGTTCATTATCGCCCACCGGCTGTCCACGATCCGCAGTGCCGATCAAATTCTCGTGCTGCACCGCGGTGAGATTGTCGAGCGCGGCACCCACGAAGAGCTGCTGGCCATGGGCGGCAAGTATCATCAGATGTACCAGCTTCAGCTTGGCGCAGCCGCAGAGAAGGCTACCGAGCCAGCTCAGCCGGAACCGGTGGCCCTCAATACAGTCCCGCGCGGAGTCTAAATAGGTAAGAAGCACTCATACAATATTAATGTGCTGATGCAAATAAGATAAGCCGCTCCTGTATGACAGGAGCGGCTTATCTTATTTGGAAGGCTCAATTTCAACTTTGTACTGACTGGAGATATACGTCTCCGCCTTTGATTCCGTAACCACCTGCGGATACATCATGCCCGGTTTAGGAGAGGTCAGTTCATAGTATACGACCGCGTTAGCTTCATCCTTGAATTCAATTTTATTGATATGGATTCCGTATCCTGGATTCGGCTGCATCCCGCGGGATAGAACAATCTTGTTCACACCATCATTAACCTTCTCAGAGGTAAAAGTGACCTCCTGCTGTTCGCCAGTCTGGTTCTCCTTATGACTGTTCACAAATTGAATCGCTTTATACGTCATAACAGCAGCCTCAATTCTTGTAATCTTCTGCTTAGGGTGGAAATTCAACTTGCTATCAAGCGTTGTGATCTTCGACAGCAGCAGGTTCTGAATGCTTCCTTGATACTCCGGATTCCCCTCCGACTCATCCGCCACCTTAATGTACATCTTAATCAGCGGATAATTACCTGTAGCCCGAATACCTTTATACAAAATATGTGCAAATTGCTCCTTAGTAAGCTCAGCTGAAGGATTCGAGGCCAAATCCACCGGAATGTCGTTATCCTTGGCGATTTGAACCGATTCACTGTACCAAGGAGCCCCTTTCTTCGGTTCCGAATCCTGCTTCGGTTTAAGCTGAAGCGCCTTTACTATCAAATGAATGCCTTGAACCGTAGTCAGCTTCCCTTGTGGGGCAAATTTATCCTTTGTAATGCCCTGAATAATATTTTGGCTTTGCAGAGACTTGATCACCTCAGAGTCCTGTCCCTGAACATCCGAGAATGCGGAAGCCGAGGAGACGGTGAGCAGCGAACAGCTGAGGATCAGTGCCGCCAAGGTTTTAGTTTTATTTTTCATTATGAACACCTCCACCCTCCTAACGGCTTTTCCATTCAAAAGGTTGCATTAATCTTCCACCTTGACGAGTTCATACAGCTGGGCCGAATACTGCTGCAGCTTACATTCCAGAGCACGGGCCTCATCCTTGAACGCCTTAAGCTCCTCAATCATAGCGGCTCTTCCAGACGCCGTGAATGTGTCATGAATCCGCTCCTTGAAGTAATCATGCACGATATAGTTTCTCTGCTTCCACAGTCTTGTAAGCTGCTCTGTCTCTTCTGTAGAGAACGAAAAGTTATGCTGAATCTCTCTCACCAGCTGCCCAAGTGAATTGCTCAGCTTAAGCTGAAACAGCTCTTCGAGGTCCTTCTCTGTAAAGACTTTGCCATCCGCCACCTTCATCAGCATAATCAAGTTGGCCAGCTGGTGCTCCAAGGCCTGGGAATAATATACGGCAAGGCCGAAATAGGAGAATAATTCTTTGGCCTGGCTGCTGTCCATCCCATTAACATCCTTCATTACCGAACCATCCTTCAAATTACAAGAGTTTCTATAATCATAACAGGAAGGAGAAGCCGTTCCTATCCTTTTCAAAAACGTATGATTTTATCAATAAAGAAAAACCCGTCCGCCATCATGGCAAACGGGTTACCAACCTATTATGAGTTTGAAAGCTCAACCACCCAGCCTTCAGGACCTTCGATACGTCCCAGTTGGATGGAGGTCAACAAATCGTAAAGCTTGGCCGCAAGCTCTCCGGTCTGCCCGTTATGGATGACAAGCTTCTCATCCCGCCACTGCAGCTCGCCGATCGGTGAGATCACAGCGGCAGTTCCAGTACCGAAGGCTTCTTCCAAAGTGCCATTTTGGTAAGCCTCATAAACCTCTTCCATAGAAATCTGGCGTTCTTCCACCGGAATCTGCTGCTGCTTGATCAACTCAAGTATTGAATTCCGGGTAATGCCGTCCAAGATACTTCCATTCAATGCTGGCGTGATGACTTTGCCGTTAATCTTAAAGAAGACGTTCATACTGCCAACCTCTTCAATATATTTCCTATGAACCCCGTCCAGCCATAGAACCTGGGAATACCCTTTGTCCGTCGCTTCCTCCTGGGCTCTCAGGCCAGCCGCGTAATTGCCGGCGGTCTTCGCATGTCCCACACCACCCGCAACCGCACGGACATAACTGGATTCCACGTGGATTTTCACCGGATGAATGCCTTCTTCGTAATAAGATCCGACTGGCGAGAGGATAATCATAAATTTGTACTGGGTGGACGGAGCAACACCAAGCGCCGCTTCCGTTGCAATGATGAACGGTCTGATATACAGGGAAGTCCCTTCTGAGGACGGAACCCAGTCCCGGTCCACGTTTAACAGCTTGAGCAGCGCCTCAAGCGCCAGCTCCTCATCCAGCTGTGGGATGCTCAGACGGACGTTGGACAGATTCAGCCGTTTGAAATTCCGGTCGGGGCGGAACAAAAGAATCCGGCCGTCTTCGGCACGGTAAGCCTTAAGGCCTTCAAACACACTTTGCCCATAATGAAAGATTTTGGCGGCAGGGTCCAGCGTAATCGGCTGATAAGGAACCACGCGCGGTGAGTGCCAGCCTTGACCCGCATCATAATCCATAATAAACATATGATCCGTATAATATTTGCCAAAACCGAGCTCATGATCTGCAGGCTTCTGTTTCTTGCTATGGGATTCTTCAATTTTGATTGTATATGCCATATTCTTAACGCTCCTTCAACTGCTGCACTTTAGTTAGTTAAATGGTATCATTACTTTATACATATTGAAAAGGATTAATTTTGTCGGGTTTACATACCTTTTAAGTATATTAGGGGGGAATGCTTATGGATTTGAGGCAAATGCGCTATTTTCTTGCCATTGCAAGGGAAGGCCAGATTACAAAGGCGGCTAAATCCCTGAATATGGAACAGCCCCCGCTCAGCAGGCAGCTCAAGCTTATGGAGCAAGAGCTTGGCGTAACCTTGTTCGACCGCAGCGGCAAGAATCTGCGTTTGACCCCGTCCGGCGTGCTGCTCCAGCAGCGTGCCGAGTCCCTGCTGAACCAATACAGTGAGGTGCTCAAGGAAGTGAGAGAGCTTGACGAAGGAATCCACGGGTCGCTATCCATCGGCTCCGTCGTCTCTTGTATTTCCTTATTGCCTAAACCGATCGAACTCTTCCGCGAGCAATACCCCCAGGTTACTTTTAAAATTATAGAAGGAGATCATTTTCTTCTGGGTGAACAGTTAATCCGCGGTGCCATTGAGCTTATCGTTGCACGCCTCCCCTTTGAGGCAAAGCTGCCCGAACCTGTTGAAATTATGCCCCTTCCTTCCGACCCCTATGTGGCTGTAGTTCCAAGCGCCGCATTTACCCGGGATGAGTCCGAAGGCATGAAGATGCGGGAACTCGCGGGCCTGCCGTTTCTCACCTTGAAGACGGATCATACGATCCGGATGCATAAGCAGGTGCTTGAGGAGTGCCGCCGGCACGGGTTTGAGCCGCAGATTATCAGCGAATGCTCCAGCGTTGCAATTATAATCGCCTTGGTGGCCGCAGGCATCGGTTCCACTGTCCTGCCTGAGTCCGTCATGAGTGCATTTCCTATAGAGCAGATTAGAACAATCCGCTTGACTGACGCTGATTTCCATTCCGATGTTGGAATCGTATGGATGAAAGAACGTTATTTAACTAAAAGTGCAAGGCGTTTTATCAACCATTTCGCCTCGACTGCTGACCCTGAAGATGATGGAGCATTGGCGTAATAAATCGGATGACAACCCTTGAGTGTATTTAGTAATCATAAATAAAAGCAATAGCCTGAAACCCCGCTTCCTACAGGGGGTTCCAGGCTATCGGCTGCATATAAGGTTCAATTAAACGGTATGTAGGCAGCTGAGTTCGATCATGCGTCTGCAGGCTTCCGCACACTTCTGACAGTGGTCATGCTCATGCTTGGAGCACTCGGCAACACATGCCTCACAGGCTTTTGCACAGAGTTCCATAATCTCCTTGGCAAAGATGGTTCCCCGGGACAAAGAATCGGCTGTAAACATACATATATCCGCGCACTCCCGAACCAAGCGAATGCAATCTCTTAATGAGGCCAATTCATATTCCTTCAAGCTGGAGACATAGCAATAATTACAAGCATTCATGCACTGAAGACTGGCTTCGATATATTCCCGATATTGCAGATCATGAGTCATGGTATTCATCCTCCTGAAAAGTTCATATTCTCGAACATGCTCGGTTTCGTATATATTTAATTACCGTTCTCTGCGTGAATTGAAACGAAAATCAGGCTGTTGTCACTGTTTCCCAGCCGCATGCTCCCCGGCTTCCAACGCAGTCAGCTTATCCGCCAGCTCCTGCTTATCGAAATGCTCGCCAATAAATACGGCGACATCCGGGATATCTCCTTGCGGGTTAATCTTCATGTAATCCGATTCCCGGTAAGCATACTGGAACAAGAACCGGCTTGACGTG
The DNA here is from genome assembly GCF_018403205.1 of Paenibacillus sp. J22TS3. Lineage (NCBI taxonomy): Bacteria > Bacillati > Bacillota > Bacilli > Caryophanales > Paenibacillaceae > Paenibacillus > Paenibacillus sp. J22TS3. The sequence continues at coordinate 680,223 of NZ_BOSF01000002.1, read as the reverse complement.
TCCGAGAAGGTTAACACCCCTTTGCCCCGGTATATATCTCTTGGCAGGTCCCGTATCAGCTGTTCAAACTGTTCACTGTGAATGGGACCGTTAAAATAATGGGTGTACACAGTAACATGGTCATGCGAAGCATGGCTGTGACCGTGCGATAACCGGCCATCCCCGTGTGAATGGCTGTCCGCGTTCGAGGTGTGGCCATTATTGCGCTCCGCCCAATTGCCCCTCTCGTGATTCAAGCTCGAACCCATATCCTTGAAGCCAGCTTCCTGCTTCCCCTGACTCCCACTAAAAGCATTCTCGTGTGAACTGATCTGCCCTTTCATTTGAAGCGCCTGCTCCAGATCGATCTGGCAATGAATCGCAGGAAGGATCTCCGCATACGGGTTCCAGCTCCGGATTTGGCGCTCAAGCTCTACCGCTTCCTCCTTGCTAACCCGGTCTGTCTTATTTAGCACTAGGATAGAGCCACAGCGGATCTGATCCTGCATTAACCGGAACGTCTTACCCTTCTGTGACCTTGCCAGTTCAAGCAGGTGCGGGGCGTCCACCACCGTGATCATCGGTTTGATCTCCAGCTTCTGATACAGGGCCACCTCGGCCACCCCATCCAGGATCTCCATCGGGTTGGCAGCTCCGGTTGCCTCAATTACAATCACATCCGGACGCTCCTTCATGATCAACTCGGCCATTTCACCAGCCAGGTCCGCACGGATCGAACAGCAGATACAGCCGCTGAGCATCTCGGCCATGGGGACCTCCTGCTGGACAAGCAGCCCATCCAGATTCACATCCCCAATCTCATTCATAATGACAGCAGGACGCAGCCCCTGCTCCTTCCAGAAGGTTAACAACTGCTGAAGCAGTGTAGTTTTCCCACTCCCCAAAAATCCGGATAAAATATATACAGGCAGCTTGTGCTCTTGCTCACGCATTTGGTAGTTCCCCCATTACTATTCCAATTCCTTGAAAGGGAGTTTACTATATGCTGCACTTGGATGCAAGCGGGGCATCCCCTTACGACAGAAAGCGCCTTTTTTTGAGGGCACAAAAAGGAATGTGCTAAAATGAGGTGGATTAATCATCTTTTCTTAGAAAGTGGGACTCGATCATGCTAAGATCCGTAGATGAACACCGGAGCCAAGCCCCAGACACGGTGAGGTGCAAAGTCATTACTGTTTCTGATACCCGAACCCCGGATACCGACACCAGCGGTTCGCTAATGAAGACTCTGCTGGAAGAGCAGGGATATATCATTCACAGCTACCAAATTGTGCAGGATGATTATGAGGACATCCGCCGGCTGCTTAGTGAAGCGGCCGTAGACCCTTCGGTAGAGGCGGTGCTGCTTACCGGTGGGACCGGAATTGCTCCGCGCGACACCACATATGAGGCCGTACGCAGCCTCCTGAGCAAGGAACTGCCAGGCTTCGGGGAAATATTCAGGTATCTCAGCTTCACAGAGGATATCGGCTCTGCCGCCATTTTAAGCCGGGCTATTGCCGGGACAATCGGGAATACCGCCGTCTTCTCCATGCCGGGTTCCAAAGGAGCGGTTAAGCTGGCCATGCAGCGCATTATCCTCCCGGAGCTGAGACATGTCATGCGGGAGATTTATAAGAAATAGGACAGAACTGAACCTTGTTCAAGAGCACAGCTCCCAGCACGCGAGTAGTGTTGCATGATGGCGAAGGCATCACGGGGCATCGCAGAGGGCATCCGGAGGCATCACTGAGGCATGACAAAGCAAACCACCCCCGGGTAAGGAGGTGGTTTGCTTTGAACTTTTATATAGACCAGACCTGTACTTTACTTAGGATGAACCCATTAACAACCTGAAGATCCGCTCAATCCGCTTGCTGAACGGACCGGTCTTCTCAGCTTGGGAAGCATACACAAGAGCTGTATTAGACCGGGCATACAATACCGAAGCATTGGAAGCTTTGTGATGGGCATTTCCGCTCGCTTCCAGACCGCTATACATCTCCGCCATTTTGCGTACCCTCATCTCTTCGGACGGGAAGGCATGGGCAATCACAAAATGCCGCGGATCTCCGTTAATAAAATAGCTGTAGCTGATATGGCCGTTTGTTCCTTCAGCATAGGTCTCGTGTGTAAGCGGCATGCCTTCCCTGCCGAACTCGCTCTTCAGCTTGGACAGGAATGCGGTATTCAGCCCATGTCCCGCATTTTTTGCTCTCTGGTTGCCCTTCTGGTAATCCGCCATATTGTAGCGGTTATTCTCGCTTTGGGCAATATTTTTGACCTTTCTGCTGCAGCCCAGGCTGACAGCCAGCATGCATATGCATATTAAAAACAGCACGAAGGCTGCCTTCTTCCTCATCTCGGCTCCCCCCCCTTTACCCGGATTCTGTTATAATCCTGATCAAGATTAGGATGAACCGGAGAACAGGGAATTATCCTGTGCGGAAGTCTTTTCCGGCGGCCGTTTTAGCTTATGCGGACAACCTGCCTGCCCACAGACCTTCCTGCAAGAACAGCTTCCAGCGCCTGAGGCAGCTGTTCAAGCTCTACCTCCGTAACGGCCTGCTTCAATGCGCGAACCGGCTTCCATTCCCCGGCAAGCCGGTCCCATATGCTCTGTCTCAGCTGGGCCGGGCACATGACAGAATCGATCCCAAGCAGCTGCACCCCGCGCAGAATAAAAGGAAATACCGTCGACTCGAACTTCCCGCCGCCGGTCATCCCTGATACGGCGATGGCACCGCCGTATCGGACCACCTTGAGCAGCTCACCGGTGCCCGGCCCGCCGACCGGGTCTACGACGGCGGCCCATCTCTCGCGCCCGAGCGCGCCCGCCGCCGCGCTCGCAGCCAGATCCGCGCGGCTGATCACCTCCGCCGCGCCAAGGCCCCGCAGCAGCGCCTCCTGCGGGGCTTTGCCCGTGCTGGCCGTCACCTCGAAGCCCAGCTTCGAGAGAATGTCGACGGCCATGCTGCCCACACCGCCGGTAGCCCCGGTGACCAGCACCGGGCCATTCTCCGGCGCAAGTCCAGCGCGCAGCAGGCGGTCCACTGAGAGCGCGGCGGTGAACCCCGCCGTGCCGATGGTCATCGCCTCCTTCGCGGTAAGCCCTTCCGGCAGCCGGACCAGCCAGGCTGCCGGGAGCCTTGCATATTCGGCATAACCGCCTTCATGGGAGACCCCAAGCCCGTAGCCGGTGCAGAGCACCCGGTCGCCGGGGCTAAATTCACCGTTTGCCGACTCGATTACCTCGCCGGCCAGGTCGATTCCGGGAATGAACGGATATCGCTGGACGATTTTGCCATCGGGTATGCTTGCCAGACCATCTTTATAATTCACACTGGAGTATTGAACGCGGACTAATATATCGCCCTCCGGCAGGGCGTTGATCCCCACCTGCTCAACCCCCGCTCTAAAACCTGATTCATCCCTGGCTACCACAAATGCGCGAAAAGCTGATTGCATTTCTTATACCCCCTAATCATGATTATTCACTCCATCTCTATATCAAATTATGACACAAACCGCCATAAAATTCGGCATATCGAGTGAACGCTCCATCCTCCCTGCCGATTTAACCCGGTAAATCAGGAATCCTGCGCTTTCCCGAGAAATATTTCATGGACATATAAGAAAAGACCAGCAGAAGTTATTCTACTGGCCTGGTTAATCTTATTTTATATATGTTATTCCTCGGTATCCAGCTGGCTCATATGCTCTTCAAGCAGCTTTTGCTTCAAATCCAATGTCATCTGACTCAGGCTGACCCGGTAGATCTCCGGATTGAGCTTGCGCAGATATTCCGGCCAGAACAGCTGAAGCTGCTCTTTATGATATTGTCTGATCTGATCCAGATCCGGCAGACTATACACAAGCTTGCCTTCCACGAAGATAGGCTCAAGCATTTTTACCGCATAAAAGTGCTTGACCGTCTTCTGGATATAAGGATGAAGCGGATTAATCAGCTTCAGCTTGCCACCAGACCGGGGATTGTCCTCATGAGGCAGATTGATATAATCGGCAATGGCTTTGTTGCTGTTGCTGCTGATGATGCGGTACACTTCTTTTTTGCCCGGCGTAGTCACCTTCTCCGGGTTCCCGGAGATCTTGATGGTCGGCTCCATTCGGCCGTCCTTCTCACGCTCAACCAGCTTGTACACTCCGCCCAAGGCTGGCTGGTCCGCTGCTGTAATCAGCTGGGTCCCGACACCCCAGATGTCGATCTTGGCACCCTGTGCTTTAAGGTTGAAGATCGTGTTCTCATCCAGGTCATTGGAGGCCACAATCTTCACATAATCCAATCCAGCCTCATCCAGCATCTTGCGGGCTTGAATCGACAAGTAAGCAAGGTCACCGCTGTCCAGCCGGATTCCGACCATTTTTTTGCCGATCGATTCCAGATGCTTGCCCGTCTGTATCGCGTGCGGCACCCCACTTCTTAGAGTATCAAACGTATCCACAAGCAGGGTCACCTGGTCCGGCATAGCCTTGGCGTACATTTCGAAGGCTTCCTGTTCGTTATCAAACAGCTGTACCCAGGAATGGGCATGTGTTCCCCTTGTAGGAATATTGAACAGCTCCCCCGCCAGCATGTTCGAGGTTGCATCGAATCCGGATATGTAGGACGCCCGGGCTCCCCATACGGCCGCATCTGCTTCCTGAGCTCTGCGTGTGCCGAATTCGAGCAGACTATCCTGCTCTGCCACCTGCTTGATCCGGGACGCCTTGGTCGCAATCAAGGTCTGATAATTCATGAAATTAAGTATGGCGGTCTCAACGAGCTGGGTCTCCATAATAGTTCCCTCAACCCGGATCAAAGGCTCATCTGGAAACACCAACGCGCCTTCCTTCATGGAATACAGATTTCCGCCAAATTTGAAATTGCGGAGCAGCTCGATGAATTCGGGTTTATAGTTCTCTTCCTGCTTCTCCAGATAACGGAGGTCCTGTTCCGTAAATTTAAGATTTGTAATATAATTTACAATTCGCTCAAGTCCGGCAAATACGGCATATCCGTTGCCAAACGGCAGCTTGCGGAAATAAGCCTCGAACACCGCTTTTCTAAGATGGGTTCCATTTAGCCAATGGGCATAAATCATATTTATCTGATACTTATCAGTATGCAGTGCCAAGCTGGTTGTTTGCATCGATCTCTTCCTCTCTGCTTCCATTGCAGTTGTTGCGGTTCATGAGTGGTTAATCCTGACTTCGGCGTACTTCGGCTCCTAAGCTGCCTTTAAAATGCTCTAGCGCCCAGACATGCCCTGCCGGGTTAAAGCTGGCTACGGCGTCCTCAAACACGGTGATGTTAAAGCCTTTATTGTAGGCATCCACCGCGGTATGTAATACACAAATATCCGTGCACACCCCCACCAAATGAACGTCCGTAATCCCCCGTTCTCGCAGCTTTAATTCCAAATCAGTGCCGCAGAAGGCGCTGTATCTTGTTTTGTCCATCCAATAAATCCGGTCTTGGTTCTTCTCATATACATCCTTTAAAGAACCGAACAAATCACGGCCCTTCGTCCCCCGGAGGTTATGCGGCGGAAACAGTCTCGCTTCAGGGTGGTGAATGTCGTTGTTCTCATGAAGATCCACCGCCATAACAACGAAGTCCCCCTGGCTCACATACTGCTCTGTCAACCGGGTAATAACGGGCTCAATTACCACCGCTGGTTCCCCAACAGGCAGGCTCCCGTCCACAAAATCATTCGTGAAATCAATCACGATTAAGGCCCTCATGTTCTCATCTCCTTAAACCTATGGAATGAAGTCCCCTTCATTTTACCTTCGTTCCATAAATATTTTAAGTATAAATGGACAGCTGCGGGGTGAACCCGGTAAACCGGTACAGCTGTGCAGGACGCTGGGAATACTGATTGGACAGCAGAGGTTCACCCTTCTCGTCCCTGGCTTCCTCCAGAATCCCTTGTCTGCTGCGGGTTGAGGTGATTTTGCGGATGAAATTCAGCTCGGCAAAATCCGGCACAACCGTCTGTATAACCTGGTACAGCTCGCTTAGAGTAAAATGCTCTGGAAGAAACTGCTTGGCAATAGTCGTCTGCAGCATCTGCTGCTGAATCCTTTTATAAGCATCCTGCAAAATTTCACGATGGTCAAACGCGAGCTCAAGCTCCTCCAGCGCTTCCTTCATAGTGAATAGACCCACCTGCTGAGCGTCATCGGCCGCCTTCCGCTTCTCCAGCACCCATTCCTCAACCAGAGCAAAAAATGCATGAGAGATGATCCATCCTCTGGGATCACGTCCCGGCTTGCTGTATACGCCTAAGTACTCCAGATGTCTGGCTTCAACTCCCGTCTCCTCTTCGAGTTCTCTACTCGCGGTTTCATACAAAGACTCATCCTCCTGGGAAAAGCCTCCCGGAAGTGCCCAAGCCCCCGCAAAAGGCCAACTCTTCCGCCGGATCAGCATAACCTTAAGATCGAACTTCGGAAGCGATTTGGTCGCTGCCCTCCTCTCCTGCCGCGTCAGGGTGAACATGACGATATCGGCCGGAATTCCGTCAGGCGTTCTATATTTCTTCGCATCATAGGCTGGCGTATTCTGTTCCTGTTCACTTGTCATTACAATCACCACGTCATCTTATTTGTTAAGCTTCCGGCTGCTTCTTCGGTGTACTTCGGGGCAGCCGGAAGGTGCCGGTAGCCATACAGCCAAGCTCCCCTTTCGCATTCCTGATCTCGGCGTGCAAGGTCATTGTTCTGTGCGTCTCATGTACCGGATAGGCCGTAATTATTAGCTCACCCACACCCAAAGGAGCTAAAAAATTCACATTCAAGTGAGTGGTTACTCCCTGCAATCCACCTTTTGCCGCTATTACGGCAAAGCCCATAACCTGATCCATCAACGACGACAAGACTCCCCCATGGACAATACCTACTGAATTCAAATGCTTGGGCTGCGCTGTAAGTGCCGCTTCAACCTTGCTTGGACTGACACTGAGCACTCTTCCTCCCAGCAGTCCCCAGAACGAATCCTCACTCCGCTGTATGATCTCTTCCCATTCCAAGTTGTCATCCCTCCAGCTGTCAGATCATCCCTAATAGCCAAAAAAGTGCGGAAGCATCCTCCCGCACATTCCTTCCTTAATCACAGCTGCTTGGCGCAGCTTCACTTCCCGCCTCGACATTAACTTTCTCCGACACAGTATCACGGATCACAGATACCACCAATTGCAGCAAGTAGTTGATGTCGCTCTGGCTTTGTTGGAATTCAGTTACCAGCGGAATGCTGTCAATTTCATCCTGAAGCTCCTCAATTTCCTTCTCGATCTTAGCCACCATCGCTTTGTTCTCAAAGCTTTCGAAAGCCACAATTTCCTTCTGCTTTTTCTTGATGCTCTGGATCAGGCCTTGTACCCGCTCGTGCTGACGTATCTTCTCTTCAGCCTTCTTGAAATGCTGAACTTCTTCACTTGTGCCGATCAGCTCAGCCAGCTCTTTGGCTTTGGCCATAATATCTTCCCGGATCACCAGATCCCGTGTATCGTATGTCGGCATTCCGCAATCGTTGTATTTAACATTATTAGCCTGTTCCATCATACAACTCCCCCCAACTTAAATATATCCAATTCTCGTAAAGCTCATTAAACAGCTTCAACCTGTTCGGGAACGATATGCCCTTTGATATACCAGGTCATGGAATCCGTAATCTCGACATGCACAAAGGTTCCGATCAGATCGGCAGATCCTTCAAAGTGAACCAGCTTGTTGCTGCGGGTTCTCCCCGCAAGGACATTTGCGTTATTCTTGCTCTGGCCTTCGACCAGCACTTCCACAACCGTACCAGCAACCTTGTCGTTGCTTCTGCGGCTGTTCTCATTGATGACCTCATTTAAGCGCTGCAAGCGTGCCTTCTTCACATCCATCGGAACATTGTCTTCCATCACAGCCGCCGGTGTACCTTCCCGGGGAGAATAAATGAAAGTATACGCCGAGTCATATCCCACTTCGCGGACCAAGGATAGGGTATCCTCAAACTGTTCGTCCGTCTCCCCCGGGAAACCAACAATGATGTCTGTAGTGAGCACCACATCGGGAATGGCCATTTTGATCTTACGGGCAAGCTCAAGATAATGTTCCCTTGAATATTTCCGGCTCATTTTCTTCAGAATCTCCGTGCTGCCGGATTGGACCGGCAGATGGATATGCTCCACAAGATTGCCGCCTTTGGCAAGCACAGCAATCAAATCATCGTCGAAGTCACGCGGATGCGAGGTCATAAAGCGGATACGGGGAATATCGATAAGTCTCAAATCATCCATCAGATTGGCGAAAGAATACTGGATATCTGTAAAATCCTTACCGTAAGCATTCACATTCTGTCCAAGCAGAGTAATCTCCTTGAACCCTTGTCTAGCCAAATCCCTGACTTCGGCGATAACGTCCTCTGGTCTTCGGCTGCGCTCTTTGCCTCTGGTGAACGGAACTATGCAGTACGTGCAGAACTTGTCGCAGCCGTACATAATGTTTACCCAGGCGCGCATACCCTCGCGTTTTTTCGGCAAATTCTCAATAATGTCGCCTTCCTTGGACCACACCTCAACCACCATTTCCTTACTGAACATGGCCTCCTGGATCAAGTGGGGAAGACGATGGATATTATGGGTGCCGAAGATCATGTCCACGAACCCGTGCTTCTGCAGGATGCGGTTAACGACATTCTCCTCCTGGGACATACAGCCGCATACACCCAGCAGTAATTCGGGATTTTCGAGCTTCAGCGTCTTCAAATGACCCAGCTCACCGAATACCTTATCCTCAGCGTTCTCACGGATTGCACAAGTATTGAGCAGAATAATGTCCGCTTCTTTGCGCTCTTCAGTTGGCATATAGCCCATTTCTTCCAAGAGCCCTTTAATCGTCTCTGTATCATGCTCATTCATTTGGCAGCCGTAAGTATAAATCAGATAATGCTTACCTTTGCCCAGCTCCCTGAATCCTTCAGGAACCGTATTCTCATATAGCACTTTAACCTCTTCCTTGCCGCGCTGCTTCTCCTGGCGGTGGTTAGGTTCAGACATAATATGAATTTCACGACCGCGAATCCGAATCTTCTTCCCGGTTTCGTCTTCGGAAATCACTTTGGCATCCGAGAAATCGAAATATTTGGAGTAATCCTTCTTATTCTCTGTCATGCTCCGGTTCACTCCTTTAAATCATCTATCTTTTTCCTGTTTGAGGGGATTATACTGCAAAAAAGCATTGCATCAAATTATACCATATCTGATAACGCTAATCTAGGTTACAGCCCCTAAGCGCAAGTCAAAGAACCGCCCGGTGACCGGGCGGCTCTTTGGAACAGTAACTCATATTCTCGGATTAAAATCCTTTATATTGAGGCTCTTCATTTTCAAGTTGTTGTACGCGGCTTTCCACCTGATTCACAATCTGCTGCGTCTGCGCAGCTGCTTCTGTGAACAAGTTTTTGGCTTCCTGATTTTGTGTGTTCAGCGCGAACTGCTCAAGGTTGGCTTGAGCGCTTTTTAGCGATGCAACAGTCGTTTTTACCTGGGATGCTACGGTCACCTAGAATCACCTCCTTAACTTCTTCTAGGTGATAATTTACCCCCTCGGCCATCTTTTCATCCCATGGAAAAAAGTTGATGGATACCCACTTAATACTTTGTTAGAAAGCCGCCCAAAAACAAATAATGCAAAGGAAGAGTCCAACACCGCCATAAGTAGGAAGGGAGTTACTGTAATGCCAGATTGGTTACAAGTTATAGTTAGAACGCTCGCCGCCGTCATCTTCCTCTTTATCCTGACCAGACTGCTCGGTAAGAGACAAATATCGCAGCTCTCCTTTTTTGAATATATTACCGGGATCACTATCGGGGACCTGGCCGCCACTATTTCCTTGGAGCTGGATGGCCATTGGTCTCTTGGTGTAATTTCGTTATCGGTCTGGGTTGCGGTGTCTTTAGGTATAGAATATCTCCAGCTGAAGAGCAAGAGAGTACGGGGAATTATAGACAGCAGCGGCACGGTTCTGATCAAGGACGGTAAAATACTTGAAGACAATCTGAAGAAAGAAAAGCTAACGAATGAAGAACTGATGGAACAGCTTCGGAAGAAAAGCATTTTTAAAGCAGCCGAGGTTGAATTTGCGGTGATGGAGCCAAATGGGGAAATTAACGCTTTGCTCAAGAAAGAAAACCAGCCGCTTACCCCTTCCATGCTGGGGATCAAGGTTGCACCGGAGATTGAACCCCAGGCCGTAATTCTTGATGGTGTAGCTATGGAAGAGCCGCTGGCCACAATCGGGAAAAGCATGGGCTGGCTGAAGACAGAGCTTGATAAGCTTGGCGTATCCTTGGATAACGTGTTCCTCGGCCAGGTAGATGCATATGGACAATTGTATGTCGATTTATACGATGATCAGATTAAAGTTCCACAGCCCCAGGAGAAGCCTGTCCTGCTTGCCAATCTGAAGAAATGTGAAGCGGATCTGGAGCTGTTCGCTCTCTCGACCCAGGATGAGGCAAGCAAGAAGATGTTCGAGCAATGTGCGGCAAAGCTTGAAAAGGTTATCCAGAACACCAAACCGCTGCTTAAAAGTTAGGAGTCAGAGAAATCATGTCGAATAAAAAGCACAAACAAAAAAGCCAAAACAAAAAACTGACCCCTGTCCAGCAAGATTACAAAAAACTGTCGGACAAACACGAACCCAAACGTCCTGTATTCACCAACTGTATTCGGGCATTTCTTGTTGGGGGACTCATTTGCCTTATCGGAGAATGCATCCGTCAGGCATTTATCCACTATGGAGGCTTTGATGAAAAGAAAGCTGGTGATCCGACAGTCGCTGTGCTTATCCTGATCTCGGTTATCATCACCAGCCTTGGCTTCTATGACAAAATCGCCCAGTGGGCCGGAGCCGGAACTGCTGTGCCGGTAACCGGATTTGCCAACTCGATGGCCTCCTCGGCCATCGAACACCGCAGAGAAGGTATTGTGCTTGGAATCGGAACAGGCATGTTTAAGCTCGCCGGCTCCGTTATTGTCTTCGGTACTGTTGCTGCCTTTGTTATTGCCTTAATCCACTTACTGTTCATACCTGGATCGACTGGAGGTTCCTAATTATGCTAAAAGGCCATCAAAGCTGGGTTTTCGAGAACAAACCCCGCATCATATCCACCTCGACCATTGTAGGTCCATTTGAGGGACAAGGGCCACTGGCCAAAGATTTCGACATTGTTCATGGGGACTTGTATCTGGGTCAGGACAGCTGGGAAAAAGCCGAGAAGACCCTTATCGAGGAATCCTGCAAGCTTGCGATCGAACATGCGGGTCTGACCAAAGAGGATATCCAGTTCCATTTCGGCGGGGATTTAATGAATCAGATCATCAGCAGCAGCTTCGCTGCCCGTACGCTCTCCATCCCCTATTTCGGTTTGTTCGGTGCCTGTTCCACCTCGATGGAATCACTAGCGCTCGCAGCGTTAGTAGCGAACAGTGGAGGAGCCAACTATGTGCTCGCCGGAACCTGCAGCCATAACGCGAGTGCTGAGAAGCAGTTCCGCTATCCGACGGAGTACGGCTCACAGAAACCTCCTACCGCGCAGTATACGGTTACCGGAGCGGGTGCCGCGGTTGTAGCTGGATCGGGAGACGGGCCTGCGATCACCTCGGCTACAATTGGACGGGTAGTGGACATGGGCATCAGCGATCCGTTCAACATGGGGGCAGCTATGGCTCCGGCCGCAGTTGATACCATACAAGCCCATTTCCGCGATATGCAGCTTGAACCTGGTTACTATGACCTAATTGTCACCGGGGATCTGTCCAAGGTTGGATACGCTATTGCCAATGAGCTGTTTAAAAAGCATAATTTCCCGATCGAACAAACGACATACCAGGACTGCGGCATGCTGATCTATGATTATGAGAAGCAAAATGTCCAGGCCGGGGGTAGCGGATGCGCCTGCTCTGCGGTGGTAACCTACGGGCATCTGTTAAGAAGAATGCGCAGGGGTGAGCTTCGTCGCATTCTGGTTGTAGCGACCGGAGCCCTGCTTTCCCCTCTTTCCTCGCAGCAAAAAGAAACGATTCCTTGTATCGCCCACGCGGTTGCGATTGAGCGGCAGGAGAGTTAAGAGTGCCCAAACACGGCTTGTTATGATGCTTACCTCACACCTCTTCCCCACACAAAGACAGACGGAATTTCTCCCTCTGTCTGTTCTTTGTGTCCACCGAAGCCGGTGAGGAAAGTCATGAAGAGGCGGTTTGGGACTGAAGAAGCGACAGCGTTCGCCTTTATCCTCCGATTTCTACTACTGCCTAGTTCAATCAGGAAATCGGAGGATAACAGCGATCGGAAGCCCAAACCTTCTCGTAATGACGCTTAGCTCACCACCTCTTCCCCATACAAAGACAGACGGGAATTCTCCGTCTGTTCTTTGTGCTGACGGTGAGGAAAGGCATGGAGAGACGTTTTTGGGACTGAAGAAGCGACAGCGTTCGCCTTTATCCTCCGATTTCATCCGCTGCCCTAGTCCAATCAGGAAATCGGAGGATAACAGCGATCGGAAGCCCAAACACGACTCGTAATGACGCTTACCTCACCACATCAGCACATAAAAAAAGACGGGACATGAATGTCCCGTCTTCTCCATACCCTATTCGATAATTTCAGCCGTATCGCCAGTCTTGGCTCCTGCCGCATTGGCTTCGTCCGTGTCAATATGCATGTCCAGCGCATAGGAATCCGATACACGGGCGATCACATTCTCCAGAATCAGTCCACGCTCACCGCTTAAGCGAACTTTAAGCAGCTGCTGATCCTTGATTCCCCATTTTTCCGCATCTGAAGTATGGAAATGAATATGACGGGCAGCTACAATCACTCCCTGCTCCAATTCCACTTCACCCGCTGGTCCTTTAACGGTGATGCCTGGAGTACCTTCAATTTTACCGGATTCACGGACAGGCGCCTTCACACCGATCGCGAATGAATCTGTACGGGAGATTTCAAGCTGGGACGCGGGACGAGCCGGCCCAAGTATACGAACCTTATCGAACTGGCCCTTAGGACCGATCACTGCTACAGTTTCGTTCGCAGCGAACTGTCCCGGCTGGGATAGAGGCTTAAATTCCGTCAACTGGTAGCCTTGTCCGAATAGAGCTTCAATGTGCTCCTGGGTTAAATGAATATGACGTGCAGATACACCTACTGATACAGTTTTACTCATGGTAGAGTGCCAACTCCTCTTTTTATCTCTATAGTCTTTCAAATCGATACCCATTATACAACTTTCTTAAACAAAAGGAAAAGGCAGCAGAGAATTCTGCCGCCTTTTGCCATAATATTATTTGAATTCTGCCACAAGCTTGTCGAAATCGCTCTCGCTCAGCTGCAGGTTCTGACTAACCAGCGGCTCTTCGCGGAAGCCTGGAACCAGGTTCTCGTAGCTCTTCTTCTCTTTGTTCTGGTAGATCAGGCCCGTAATCATGCTGTTGGTCTCCATCAGTTTGGTCATGGCCATCACCCGGTTGCTCGGATCGTAATCCGGCACGGTCTCCAGATTGATAATGTTCTCTTTGAACCAATCATAAGTATTCACTTTATTGAACGTCACACACGGACTGAATACGTTGATCAAGGAGAAGCCTTCGTGCTGAATTCCCTGCTCGATAAGGGAAGTGAGCTGCTTCAGGTCGCTGGAGAAGGACTGGGCAACAAATGTCGCTCCTGCGGACAACGCAATTTCAAGCGGTGACAGCGTCGTCTCGATTGAACCTTCTGGAGTACTCTTAGTCTTAAACCCTTCACCACTACGCGGGGATGTCTGGCCTTTAGTCAAGCCGTAGATCTGGTTATCCATGACGATGTAAGTCATGTTGATATTACGGCGAATCGCGTGTACGGTATGACCCATACCGATCGCAAAGCCGTCACCATCCCCACCGGACGCAATGACAGTCAGATCGCGGTTAGCGAGCTTAACACCTTGGGCAATTGGCAACGCACGGCCATGGATACCATGAAGACCGTAGGCATTGATGTAACCTGAAATCCGTCCGGAACAGCCAATACCCGAAATTACGGCAAGCTGCTCAGGCTCCAAACCGACGTTCGCAGCTGCGCGTTGAATCGCCGCTTGTACGGAGAAGTCGCCGCATCCTGGGCACCAGTTCGGTTTGACGTTGTTGCGGAATTCTTTAAAAGTTGCCATCTTACACCAACTCCTCACTTAATTTCTGAGCAGATGGTCCATCGCTCAGCACTTTCTTGCTCTCAGCATAAACCTCTGAAGGCAGGAACGGATTACCGTCATATTTCAATACACTGTTGATTTTCTCGTGTCCAACATTAAGTTTAATCAGGCTGGCAAGTTGTCCGGTCGCATTATTCTCAAGAACAACAACCTTCTTAGCCTTTTTAATCTGAGGTAGAACTTCTTTTACCGGGAACGGATGCAGCAGGCGAACAGTCATATGATTAGTCTTTACGCCTTCGGCTTCCAGATGCGTGCGCGCCTGATCGATTGTTCCACCGGTGGAACCCATTCCGATAATCAGAAGATCCGGATCCTCGTAAGGCGCCTGAACATGAACCGGGTTCTCCACTTCGATATTATCCAGTTTGCCAAGACGCTTATCCATCATCTTAATGCGGTTAACCGGACTTTCCGAAGGACGTCCTGTCTCATCGTGCTCTACGCCGGTTACGTGGTGAATTCCATTCTTCGTTCCTGGCAGGGAGCGGGAAGAAACGCCACTTTCCGTTAATTCGTAACGCTTGAAGAGGGAGCCGTCTTCACGGGCTGGAATTTCAGTCACGATATCTCCGCGATCGATTACGATTTTGCTGTAGTCCAACATTTCGCAGGACTGTTTACCCAAGGACAACTGAAGATCTGTCGCGATAATAACAGGCACCTGGTATTTCTCAGCGAGGTTGAAAGCTTGAACGGTGTCGTAGAAGCACTCTTCAATAGAACTTGGGGACAGCACGATCTTAGGAATTTCACCGTGTGTTCCGTAGATCAGAGCATGAATGTCACTTTGCTCCTGCTTCGTTGGAAGACCTGTACTTGGTCCCCCGCGCTGGGTGTCGACGATAACGACTGGTGTCTCTGTCATACCAGCCAAGCCGATAGCTTCCATCATAAGGGAAAGACCAGGGCCTGCTGAAGCTGTCATCGTTCTTACGCCCGCATAGTTCGAGCCGATCGCCATAGTAATGGCTGCGATTTCGTCTTCAGTCTGAACAACTGTACCGCCAAATTTCGGCAGTTTCTTGATCAGATATTCCATAATCTCGGAAGCTGGAGTAATCGGATATGCACTCATAATGCGGCATCCGGCAGCAAGTGCTCCCAGTGCGATCGCATCGTTACCAATCATGAACAGCTTCTGCTTGCCGTCAGCAGGCTCGAGCTTGAACTCTTCCAGCGGTCCGCCTGCAAGTTCCAGAACGTATTCTGCTCCGCGGCGCACAGCCTCGATATTCTTCTCAACAATAGCCGGACCTTTGCGTCCGAACTCTTCTTCAACCGCTTTATTAAATACTTCGAGAGGCAGTCCAAGCAGTGCCCAGGATGCGCCCGAAGCCACCATATTCTTCATCAAAGATGTTCCAAGCTCTTCGGCAATCGCCGTAATTGGAACTGCAAACAGTTTAGCCGTTGTTCCTTCCGGAACAGTCGGATTGAATTTAGCGTCAGCCACGACAACTCCGCCATCGCGAAGCTCATGGGCATTAAAGTCAATGCTCTCTTGGTCAAATGCGACCAGTATATCCAAATCGTCTGAAATTGCACGAATCGGGCTTGTGCTGATGCGAATTTTATTGTTTGTGTGTCCGCCTTTAATCCGTGAGGAGAAATGACGGTAACCGTACAGATAGTATCCCAGTCTGTTCAGAGCTGTAGAGAAAATCCGGTCGGTACTTTCAACGCCTTCACCTTGCTGTCCACCGATCTTCCATGATAATTGACTAATCAAGATCGCCCACCCCTTCAATCGTATCACTAGGAGATATAAATTTGCTTGATTCAAAGAATTAGAGGCATTGGTATATCTAAAGACCTATGCCAGTTATGAAAATTCTGTTTCATAACCATGTCAATTTTATGTCTACCGCGTTTAAAAAGCAAGCGTTTTCTCGACATTTTCATATAGTTGTTTTCGATCGAAACGATCTCTACAAAAGATTGATTAAAGCGTTTTCTTTCTTTTGGGAAGATGGGTCCGCAGGAAGGATTCGGCATTCCCAAAAAGCCAACTTTTAACCAATGTTTCAGGGTAATACCTTAACAATTCCCCGATCAAACCCGGGTAACATCCGGGATTCTCAAGTCCCGTTATATAAGAGTCTATCCCATCGAAATCCGAACCAAACATAAGCTGCCCGCTTCCACCTAAGGAACAGATGTGCTCGATATGACGAATCAGATCATGAATATGGACTGGGCCGCCCGCTTTGACAAAATACGGGACGAAAGTTATGCCTATTCTCCCATCCATCTCAATAATCGCTTGAATCTGATCATCCCTCAGATTTCTCGGGTGGGCATAAATTTGATAGGCATTCGAGTGGGATGCAATAAACGGCTTCTGTGCCTTGTTTGCCATATCCACCAGCTCCCAGAAGCCTTGGACGGACAGATGCGAAATATCCAGCGTTATCCCAAGTCTGTGACACTCAGCAATCAATTCCAGGCCTTTGTTCGTAAAGCCGGCCCCCCGCCGCTCCATCACGCCGTCAGCGGCCCAGTTCGCAAAGTTCCAGGTTAACCCGAGGAACCTGACACCCTGCTCAAATGCAATGCGCAGATACTGCATATTTCCTTCCAAGCCGTCTGCGCCTTCTATGGACAACAGCCCCAAGGGCTGATTAACTTGACGAAGCTGGTCCAAATCCTCCCGCCAGCATAGCGGTCTTACCCCAGCCCCGGCAACCTTTTTGTTGAAAATATCAAGCTGATCAAGCACGTGATGGAATCTCGCGGGTCCCAGCCTCTCTGAAATATAAATTGCAAAGGTCTGGATCTGTACACCGCCTTTAATCAGTTTGTCCAAATCCACATCAAGCCGGGAGTCTTGGCTGAAGGAAATCCCGGAGTCGAACTGCATTTTGTAAAGTGCATCACAATGAAAATCGATAACTTCGTAAGACAATAGAATCACAAGCCTTTCATTCAAAATTTAGGCGCTTTCCCCTATACTCTAAGGCCAGAGTGTGCCAAAACGCAAAAAAGCCCGTCTACGAATGTAAACAGGCCGAATTTTTGTACGGATTATCTCGGCTCTACGATCAGCTTAATCGCCGTCCGATCTTCTCCATCAATGACAATATCCGTAAAGGCGGGAATACAAATCAAATCCACTCCGCTAGGAGCTACGAATCCCCGGGCAATTGCAACGGCTTTGATGGCTTGATTCAAGGCACCCGCTCCGATAGCCTGAAGTTCAGCAGCGCCACGTTCTCTGAGCACTCCTGCTAGCGCGCCGGCAACGGAGTTGGGATTGGATTTTGCTGAAACTTTTAATACCTCCATGGTAAGTACCTCCTGGGAATGATGGTTTGCTTCCACTAATTAATCCTATTCGGGTAAAGTGAAAAAATTCCTTCTTTATCCATCCTGTTATTTCCAGTAAAGTACTTACCCGCAAGGCGGCTTCTCTAATCCATCACCCATTCATCTTCACGGAGACGGATTTTCTTGATGCTGACGGCCCGCCCGCTGGCATCGTCAATGTCAACAAGGACCGCATGGAAGTGCCATTTTCCCGAATCCACCTGGAATCTGACTGGAAGCTGGGTCTTGAACTTGCGCAGTACAGCCTCCTTCTCCATGCCCAAAATGCCTTCACGCGAACCTACCATGCCCACATCAGTGATATAGGCTGTTCCCAAGGGGAGAACCACATCATCATTGCTCTGCACATGAGTGTGCGTCCCAACGACCATGGACGCTCTTCCTTCGAGATGCCAACCCATCGCAATCTTCTCGGAGGTTGCCTCTGCATGGAAATCCACAAGAATGTTCTTATGCTTCTGTCTCAACCGGTCGACGATTTCATCGGCCGCACGGAACGGACAATCTATCGCTGGAAGAAAAGTTCTGCCCTGGAGGTTCACAATGGCAAGTTCTTTGCCCCCTGCCTTAATGACCGTGCTTCCTAGCCCTGGAGTACCCGGAGGGAAATTCGCCGGCCGGACCATTCTTGGCTCATCATCGATAAAATCAAAGATTTCTTTATTGTCCCAAGTGTGGTTCCCCATGGTCAGGCCATGAATCCCCATATCAAAAAAATCCTTGGCAATGGCTTCCGTAATTCCGCGTCCAGCTGCCGCATTCTCCCCGTTGGCGATAATGATGTGGGGATTATATTTCGTCTTCAGCGAAGGCAGTGTCTCCTTAAGTGCCTTGCGGCCTGTATTCCCTACGATATCCCCTATAAACAGCACTTTCATGTACTTCATTCCCTTCTATGTAGGGAGACCTGAATTTCCCCCTCAAGTCCCCCTCAATGAAAAAGCGGCCCCATACAGGGCCACTTCTCAGCATATCCTTTACTTTGCGTATTCAACCGCCCGGGTCTCACGAATGACCGTTACTTTAATATGTCCCGGATAATCCAGTTCACTTTCGATCATCTTCGTAATATCTCTGGCCAAGCGGAAGCTTTCAGCATCATCAATTTTCTCTGGTTGAACCATTACACGGACTTCTCGTCCGGCTTGAATTGCATACGATTTCTCAACGCCTTCGAACGATTCGGAGATTTCCTCCAATTTCTCAAGACGACGGATATACGTTTCAAGGGTTTCACGGCGGGCTCCAGGTCTTGCTGCAGAGAGGGCGTCAGCCGCACCTACCAGCATAGCAATAACTGAAGTAGCTTCCACATCACCATGGTGCGAAGCAATACTGTTAATCACCACCGGATGTTCCTTGTACTTCTTCGCCAGCTCTACGCCAATTTCAACATGAGAGCCTTCCACTTCATGATCAAGCGCTTTACCAATATCATGCAAAAGTCCGGCACGTTTTGCGAGAACGATATCCTCGCCGAGCTCTGCTGCCATAAGTCCAGTCAGATAAGCTACCTCCATAGAGTGCTTCAGCACGTTCTGTCCATAGCTTGTCCGGAACTTCAGTCTTCCAAGAATTTTGATCAGATCCGGATGCAGAGCATGTACTCCTACCTCAAATGTGGCCTGCTCGCCGTATTCACGAATCCGCTCATCCACTTCCCTGCGTGATTTCTCAACCATTTCTTCGATTCTCGCAGGGTGAATCCGTCCGTCCGCAACCAATTTCTCAAGTGCAGTCCGTGCAATCTCACGGCGGATCGGATCAAAGCCCGACAGAATAACCGCTTCCGGAGTATCATCGATAATAAGGTCGATCCCCGTAAGTGTCTCTAGAGCCCGGATATTCCGTCCCTCACGTCCAATGATACGTCCCTTCATTTCTTCGTTAGGCAGGGTGACAACAGATACTGTAGTTTCAGCTACATGGTCTGCAGCACAACGCTGAATCGCGAGTGTAATGATCTCCCGGGACTTCTTATCCGCTTCCTCTTTTGCCTGCTGTTCGATATCTTTGATCAGTTGAGCTGATTCATGGCGCACTTCCTGTTCCACGTTAGTCAGAATAATGCTGCGTGCATCTTCCATTGTGAGATTGGAAATACGTTCAAGCTCGGAGACCTGGTTTTTGTAGATCAAATCGATTTGCTGTTGAGTCTCCTCAATTCGTTTCTCTTTGTTAGCCACTTGCTCTTCTTTGCGTTCCAGTGATTCTAATTTTTTATCCAGCGACTCTTCCTTTTGCAACAGTCGTCGTTCCTGACGTTGGGTTTCATTCCGACGTTCACGAATGTCTTTATCAGCTTCGGCTCTGAGCTTGTGGATTTCATCCTTAGCTTCAAGAACCGTTTCTTTCTTCAGCGCTTCTGCATCTTTTCTTGCGTTATCCAAGATCTGACTGGCAGCATGTTCAGCACTGGAAATTTTAGCTTCTGCAAGAGATTTGCGAATAAAATATCCGATCACGAACCCAAAGAATAGTGCGGCTACAACGAGAATAATCGAAATCCAAGGTTCCATTTCTGTTCACCTCCTCGTTGATTAGTCCAAGGCATTCCCTGGGATGTGTGCAGTTGTCAATAATGTTCCATTCATCATCATACAAATAAAACGATGTACACATGCCAATTTCAGAAAGCTGCTCATGTTGAATTCTGTGGAAAACCCACAGAACCTGTCAGGCAGTATACCATCCTAATTGGTAACTAGAATCCTCATATAGAAGTCACATTCTTTGGAAGGAAAAAGGGACTCTATGCTTACAGATTCATGTTCATTTTATTATTTGGTGAAAGAAATTGTCAAGCATATGACAGGCTTTTGACTATCTGTAGAGTCAATCGAGCCTGTCCAAATCGGCCTCTTCTTCCTCCGAATCCGCCTGATCCTGTATCAATGAGCGCAGTACCCTGGAAACAAGTGCTCCCGAGAAGCCCCTTCTCATTAGATAAGCACCCGTCTTCCGCTTCCGATCCATGACTTCCCCACTGGTCTGCCGCCACTTCTTGGCACCCATCGCCAAGGCGCTATCGTATTCCTCCTCTTCAGGAACACCCCCGAGAGCTTCCTCTATGAGAGGCTTGGAAACCCCTTTCTGACGAAGTTCCTGCCTGACCCACATCTTACCCTTGCCCCGGTTCCGAACACGCTGAGCAGCCCATTCCTGTGCGTATAGGGCATCATTAATCAGCCCCTCTTTCTCTAGCCGTGCAACCGTTTCTTGTATAATGCCTTCTTCCCGGCCTTTCTCCTTAAGCCTAACCGAAATCTCCTTGCTTGTCCGGGGCTTGCGGCTTAGGTAGTTCAGGGCCTCCACATAAGCCTGCTGCTTCTCATCGGCGGCTATAATTTCCAGCAGATCATATTTGGTAAAGGAGTTCCCTTTAATCATTCTATACTTAATCATGACATCTTCATGAACCTCAAGATCATGCGGGCCAAACCGGATAAGATAACGGTACTTCTGCTTCTTCAAACTTTCAACAGAGGTAATGCTCAGAGCCTCGTCTTCAGGAAAATCAGCAAGACCGTCCCTCTTCTCCTCCTCAACAGTATCCTCCGGACTATCAGGAAGGTATTCTGAAATATCGTAAATCCCCCGCTCGGTAAGCGAAGGCTCTGATTTCCGGCTGACCGGAGATTGTTGGCCGCACTCTCTTGTCTTGAATCGCTCATCCATAAGTCTGTCTCCCCGAAATTAAATAGAAGACGCCCTGTCTCCGGTAGATACCTTCGATCAGAGCGCCGTTATTTATATGATTTATTCGTCTGCAAACAGTGCAAGTTCTTCCTTGCTATCT
Organism: Paenibacillus sp. J22TS3; assembly: GCF_018403205.1. Taxonomy (NCBI): domain Bacteria; kingdom Bacillati; phylum Bacillota; class Bacilli; order Caryophanales; family Paenibacillaceae; genus Paenibacillus; species Paenibacillus sp. J22TS3. The sequence goes on along the minus strand of NZ_BOSF01000002.1, from coordinate 658,872 downwards.
TCCTCAAGTTCACTTGCTGAAGCCACAGGCACCACATTCGTCAAATTGCTGGCCTCACGAATTTTATTCTCAATGACATCCGCTACTTCCGGATGTTCTTTCAAGAACTGCTTGGCATTCTCGCGGCCTTGTCCAAGACGTTCACCTGAGAAGGAATACCAAGCACCACTCTTATCAACAATATCTTGTTCGACACCGATATCGATAAGACTTCCTTCCTTGGAAATCCCTTCACCATACATGATATCAATCTCCGCTTGCTTGAATGGAGGGGCCACCTTGTTCTTAACGACCTTGATTCTTGTACGGTTACCTACCATGTCATTGCCCATCTTGATCGTTTCAATACGGCGCACATCAAGACGAACCGTGGAATAGAATTTCAGAGCGCGTCCACCAGGAGTGGTCTCCGGATTTCCGAACATTACGCCCACCTTCTCACGAAGCTGGTTGATAAAGATCGCAATCGTCTTGGATTTGCTGATTGCACCCGAGAGCTTCCGCAGCGCCTGGGACATCAATCTTGCTTGAAGCCCTACGTGGGAATCCCCCATCTCGCCTTCGATCTCCGCCTTAGGAACCAACGCGGCAACGGAGTCAATAACAATAATATCAACCGCGCCACTGCGTACCAGAGCCTCGGCAATTTCCAGCGCCTGCTCGCCTGTATCAGGCTGGGACAGAAGCAATTCATCGATATTAACGCCCAGCTTGCCGGCATAAGATGGATCAAGGGCATGCTCCGCATCAATGAATGCAGCTTGTCCACCGGTCTTCTGCACCTCTGCGATCGCATGAAGGGCAACCGTTGTCTTACCGGAAGATTCCGGTCCGTATACTTCAATAATCCGGCCCCGAGGAAGTCCTCCAGTGCCAAGTGCTATATCCAAAGCCAATGAACCACTGGGAACAATTTCCACCTGCATATGAGTAGATTCCCCAAGTTTCATGATAGATCCTTTACCGAATTGCTTTTCTATTTGACGAAGCGCCATATCTAACGCTGCACGACGATCTGACATTAGCTCACATCCTTCAAAATGATAAATACAGGAAAGCTTTACATATATAATTGTATCGTGTTTAGAAGCGTTTGCCAAGCATTTTTTAGAACATACATTCGTTTTTTTTGAAATGGACACCTCTCTCCCTGATGCCGCACTTCTCAAACAAACAACAAAAAAGAACCGCAGCAATCGCTATTCGTTCGCCACGGTTCTTCCGTATTTAGATTATAACTTAGAATGACTTCGTCTGCAAGAAAAGGGCAGGCCCTGTTTCTTGGGCTTAATCAGCCTGGGCGTTCAATTCTTTCAAACGGCGCCACAGGTGATACAGCACGGATTTGGCTGATCTTAAACGGATCGTATCTCGATTTCCTTTAAGGTTTAGTTCAATGGATCTCGTCGCTCCATTCCGTTCCGAGATGCCGATATACACCAGTCCCACAGGCTTGCGTTCCGAATAAGCAGGACCGGCAACCCCGGTAACCGAAAGACCGAAATCCGTATCGGTAATGATCCGTACCTGCTCGGCAAGCACTTCTGCGGTTTCTTTGCTCACTGCCCCCGGCGCGTTCTCACCTTCGAGCAGCTCAGCCGGCACATTCAGCAGCTTCTTCTTCATTTCATTGGAATAACAGACAATTCCGCCAAAGAATACGGCTGCGCTCCCGGGAATCGAGGTGATCGCTTCCATAAGAAGCCCCCCTGTGCAGCTCTCGGCTGCGCTAACGGTCAGATTCATCTCCGTCATCATTTCAACGATGACCTGCTCGATAGGCACGTCCCGGTTGGCGTACAGGAATTCGGGCAAGCGCTGCTCTATGATCTTTTCCATGTCATCCAATTTGTCCAGCGCTTCACTTTCAAGCGAAGCCTTGGTAGAGAGGCGTATGGTCACTTCGCTCTCCTTGGCGTAAGGAGCAATCGTCAGATCGCCTTGGGCTTCAATCAAATCCAGCAGCTGTGTCTCAAGGGCCGATTCCCCGATACCGGCGAACTTCAGCATTTTAGAATAAATCGGGGTCTCGTCCGTAAGCACATGGCTCAGAATCCACGGCTTGGCCTGCTGTTCGAACATAGGGATCAGCTCTTTGGGAGGGCCCGGCAGGACAATGTAATGTTTCCCGGCCTGTGAGACCGCATTTCCGACAGCAAGGCCTGTCTCATTGGGAAGCGGGGTTCCCCCATCGATAGCGAGCGCCTGACGGCGGTTATTCTCTGTCATTGGACGGTCTCTGTCCTTAAAGAAACGGTCAACATGATCCATAGCCTGACGGTCAATATGCAGCCCGCGTCCAAGACTTGCCGCCAAGGCATCCTTGGTCAGGTCGTCCTGGGTCGGTCCGATCCCGCCGGAGAAAATAATCAGATCCGCACGTTCCTCGGCAATTCGGATTGCCTGCTGGAGACGACCCTGATTATCACCGACAACCGTCTGAAAGTACACATCGATTCCTAATGCGGCAAGCTCCGCCGACAAATACCGGGCATTGGTATTTACAATTTGGCCGAGCAGCAGTTCTGTTCCTACAGCAATAATTTCTGCTTTCATTTGAACGTCACAACTCCTTCATAAGAAGGGCACACAAATATCCGCTTCTGAATTGGTTTAGACTTTGGAGAAAGATAGGATTTTCTTGTTCTTAATAAAATAATCGATTCCCGAATAGATCGTAATCAAGGCTGCAATCCAAATCGCAATCTCATCAAACGGGAAAGATACCCACGCAAACGGAAAGTTATTAAGCATCAGCGCTGAAATCGCAATGATTTGGGTTATCGTTTTTAATTTACCCCACTTGCTGGCGGCAATAACAGAACCTTCAAGAAGCGCCACTTCCCGAAGCCCGGTAACCGCAAATTCCCTGCTGATTATAACTACCGCAATCCAGGCATCACATTTGCCTATTGCCACCAATGAAACCAATACTGCCGCCACAAGCAGCTTGTCTGCCAGAGGGTCCAAAAGCTTCCCCAAATTGGTCACCATATTGTTCTTGCGGGCAAGATAACCGTCGATTCCATCGGTACTTGCAGCGATAATAAACAACAACGCTCCAATGAGATGATTTAGTGGAAGCGTGTAAGAGCCCCATGTTAACGGGTAGGACCACCAATCGAAGTCCACAAGCAGGAAGACCAGCATGATCGGTATCATAAATATACGGGCCAACGTAATCCGGTTGGGCAAATTCATTGGACACCCTCCCCTGGCATATCATCGATTGAATATGTAAAAAAATGAACAAAGTTCCCTTCAACAATTCTTTGCACAGTACAACCGTATCTATCTGTCATTTTGTACCCCCAATGATCTGATGCCGTTCCCGATTTAATCCCTACAAGTATAATATACGGTCTATACCCTGTCAAAATGAAGCAGGGCCTCATAAATATGCAAAAGCAGCATATCAAGAGACCTCATACTTTATTTCAGATTTGTAAATTGAAGGTCCAATGGCAGGTCTGCCTTCCGAAGCATTTGGATAACACTTTGAAGGTCATCACGGCTTTTGCCCGTTACACGAATTTGATCTCCCTGGATCTGGCTCTTCACTTTCAGTTTGGAGTCACGGATCAGCACATTGATTTTCTTCGCATTATCCTGGTCTATTCCGGATTTCAGGGTAATCCGTTGACGAACAGTACCTAGTGAAGCCGGCTCCACCTTGCCATATTCCAGGTTTTTGATTGGCAGGCCACGTTTGATCATTTTGGTCTGCAAAATATCGATAACCGACGCCAGCTTATATTCATCGTCGGATACTACTACAAGGACATCCTTCTCCACGGTTACGGAGCTCTTGCTGTTCTTGAAGTCAAACCGGGTCTCGATTTCCCGCTCTGTCTGCTGCAGCGCATTGGTCAGTTCTGCCATATCCACCTTGGATACGATATCAAAAGAACTCTCATTACTCATTTAATCACAACTCCTTCTTACTCTTATGTTTTAATATTATAAGAAAAACTGGATTTGAAGTCCAACCGATACTCTTAAGGTTGTTTTTCTTGCGTTTCACTCGTGGTCTTCCCCCGAGGCTTTGCTCGTTCATCTAAAACAAAAACTGGATTTGAAGTCCAACCGTTTCCCCTAAGGTCGTATTTTTTGCGATTCATCGGCTACCTTATAAAAACAAACAGGCGTCCCCCGGCTTAAGCCGTGAAGGACGCCTGTCTGATTAATATTTCTGCTGCCTAGATATCCCGCGAAGTAGATCAAACGCTCCGCATAGTACAAGGGCAAGGCCGAAGCCTGACAGCCCGTACCCCCACGCATCAGGTGTTAAGTAATACCCAAGCAAAGTGAGGATGATACCAAGACCTGTGATAATCCAGCTAATAGTCATTTGAAGGGGACACCCTCTTGTACCGATATAAGATGCTGTGTACGGCCAACCTTAGGTTTAGGGTATCCGTCCGCCAGCACCGTTATGCGCGGCTAAATTATTGAGTATTTGTCCCGCTCTCTGTACCGGAACCTGTCCCAGTTCCTCCAGTGCCGTTATTCGTGCTGTTTGTGGAATCATCTGTTGTGGAGCCATCGGTTGTGGAGTTGGATGTTTGGGTACTTCCATCGCCCGAACCTTGATCCCCTGTACCATTATCGAGTTTTAATTGAATTCTGGTCGTGTTCTTCCCGTCTGTGACTACTTGGCCACCGACAGTGATGACCGTATTATTCGAGTTACCCGACTTGATGTAGAGCCCTTCCGGTCCCAGATCAAAGGTCTGCACTTCTCCATCCTCAATACTCTTATAATAAAGCTTCTCCCCGCGGGAAGTTCCTTTGCGGATATCCATCCAGCTTTTACCGGAAGCTTTGATTTCCACTTTAACCGGTGTATTCCCGGTATTTGCAACCTTGAACACAGTCGTGCTGCCCTTCTTGCCGTCAGGCGTTACTGTTACGGCTCCCGTACCTGTGGTGTCCGTTCCAGTACCCGTCTGGCCTCCATTTGTCCCGTCGCCTGTTCCAGTACCTGAATTATTCTGGCCTTGGTTAGCCCCGGTCTGACCTTGGTTATTGGTTCCGGTCTGGCCTTGTCCCGTATTCTGATTACCACCCTGAGCCGGTGGTGTAGTCGTCTCTGTCTTAGGTGGTGTAGTGTTGTTAGGGGTCTTCGTATTCGTCGTCACCGGTGTTGGGTCCGGGGTTTTGTTATCCTTCGAGCTGTAATTACTTGATATTACAATGTAAATTACAATCACGATAATCGCCGCAAAAGACCACATCAGTGTCGTTGACAGCCATTTCGAATTCCGCTCATTTGCCGCATGACTGCTTCTTCTCTTCTGAATCACCGGTTCCATAGTTGGTTCCGGCTCAGTTACCGGCACATCCTTGCGGTGTTCTTCTAGCAGCCCATCGGCATCCACACCAACTGTTTCCGCATAAGTCTTAATAAAAGCACGCACATAAAAGCTTCCTGGAAGAACCTTATAATCTCCAGCCTCGATGGCTTCGAGATATCTCTTCCTGATTTTTGTCATTTCCTGAACATCGTCCAGCGACAAACCTTTTTGAAGTCTGGCCTCCTTCAATTGCTGGCCCAGATCCGACATGCCATCACCTCCTGTAAATATTTGATCAAGCTGTTATTCATCAACCGAATAGAGTGTGGTGAACGTATCATACACGATTTCCTCTTCCGGATTGTTTCGAAGTTCAATAATAATGTCAAAATCACTGTATTCGTACTTGGATTCTTTAATGAAAATATCCGGATGTTCAATAACCTTCGTGGAAGGCATGGACATGATATCCTCAAGCAGCTGGTAATGCTTCTCGTTGGACCGGATCGTGCTGATGATCCCATCGATAATAAACACGTTGTTAGGATTGTTCTCGTCCTCAGACAACTGGCTTCGAACCGTCTGCCTCAGCAGGGTTGACGAGACAAATGTCCATCTTTTCATCGAACACACACTGCCAGCGATAATCGACTCCGTCTTGCCCACTCGGGGCATACCCCTCAGGCCAATAACCTGATGTCCATCCCTCTTAAATAATTCACCCAAAAAGTCAACAAGCAACCCAAGCTCATCGCGGGTAAACCTGAAGGTTTTACGGTCGTCGCTGTCCCTATCTATATAACGGCCGTGTCTCACAGCCAAAATATCCACAAGCCTTGGACTACGCAAAGCTAGCACCGTGATACTCTCTACCTTCGCAAGCATCTGGCCCAGAAGCGCAATCTTCTCGTCATCCTCACATTCCAACAACATACCGCGGGTCTGTCCTTCTACCCCGTTAATCGTCAGGATATTTACTCCAAGCATACCGAACATGGATGCAATATCCCCCAAAAGTCCCGGCCGATTTCTATGTATTTTGTACTCCATGTACCATTGAGTTTGTTTCAACCGGCTTCACCTCTCCCTATCCATACTGCTGCATATTTCGACAAAACCTAATTCAAATCCTGCCATCTCTACATCAATCGCTAAAAACAGCCAAAAACGATGGCTCATTTCCTAACCATCTTGGATTGAACACATATACTTGTTAATGATATATAAAATAAAATTGAAAGGCAAGTGCAGCTCAGTATATGGCAGAAAAGCCCCCAAATGGGAGCTTTTCCAATGCTGAACTACGAGTATTTCTTGGCAAGCTTCACCATCAATCGGGCAATGGTTCTGCGCTCTTCCTCATTACCAACATCCCAGATCTCTTTGAGAGCCCGGTTGGACGCATTCTGAGGATCGACCTTCTCTTCAAGAAATCCGCCGATTTCATAGGCCAAGTTGGAAATGCTGTCCTCACTTAGACCTGCTCTTTCCGCATGTTTCACCCTGTCACCAAGGAACTTCTTCCATGAATCGAAATTGCTCAGCACTGTTGACATGATAAATCCTCCTTCGCACTGCGTTAAGATTTAAGATCAACAGTTGTAATATGTGATTCTTGGAACCTAATTATGCAATGCGGCGGCTGGATATGATTATGTAATCCAGCCCCCGTTAGGGCTGATAATCTGTCCTGTAATATAGCTTGATTCGGGAAGAGCCAAGAAATACACCAGCGAGGCAACCTCATCTGGGTCAGCAAGCCGGCCGGCCGGAATCTCTTCCTCCAGCCGGCGGATCTCAGATTCCTCAAAGCTGTTCATCATATCCGTGCGGACCGCACCCGGAGCTACAGCGTTCACGGTAACCATCGAAGGGGCCAACTCTTTGGCCAGCGCCTTGGTGAATGCATTCACGCCACCTTTGGCCGCAGAATAAGCAACCTCACAGGACGCTCCCGACATCCCCCAAATTGAGGATACATTAATAATTCTTCCAAACCGCTGCCGAATCATAAAAGGCATAAATGTCTGTGTACACAGAAAAACACCTTTTAAATTCACGTTCATCATTTCGTCCCACTGCTCTTCCGTTAAGTCCTCCAGCATGCCATACCCGGCAATTCCTGCATTATTGACCAGAATATCCGGGTATAGACCATGGTCATCCAGCTTCTCTTTCATCCGCAGGATATCATCCTTCGATCTTAAGTCAGCACTAAGGGTAAGTACCTTTACTCCATGTGCCAAACATTTGCGGGCGGTTTCATTCGCTTTCTCATGGGACTTGCCATAGTGGATAATCACACTTAATCCTTCCATGGCAAATCGTTCAGCAATGGCCGCGCCAATTCCCCGACTTGCTCCCGTAATTAATACGGTCATATTCTTGATGCTCTTCTCTCTCCCAGCTTCCAAAATCATTCCGGACTCACCACAAGCGACACCGCCAGCTGATCCCAATTAATGTGATCTCTCAGGCGCTGATTGACATCTTCAAGCGTGATCGACTCATAAAGCGGAAGCACGTTAAAAAAGTCCCCACCCCGCAGCCGATAGCGGGTAAACTCATGGGCAATATTCTCCGGAGAATTCATCATCCGCAAATAACCGCCGATCTTCTTCTTGCGGGCCCTTTCAAAATTCTCTGCCTTAAATCCGGCTTCCATCAATGTATTGATCTCCTCAGTCACCACGCGGAGCAATTCATCCGGATCACGGGTATCTCCTCCTATAGCGGAGAAGGCATAGTTCGGATCGCTGTTATACTCGTGGCCGAAGCTGTCTGAGATCAGATCCATATCGTACAGCTTCTGATACAGCTCCGTGCTTGAACCGAATAGCAGATCCAGCACCAGCTTGGTGGTCAGGTCCTGCTTGACTCGTTCTTCCCCCGTAATCCCTAGGCGGGTTTCTTTGAACCCGAAGAGACACTTCGGAAGTGATACCGGGAGCCGGGTAACACGGCGGCGCTCATTTACTCCTGCAGGCTCATCCTCAAACAGGCGATCGATCTCACCCTGCGGCTGATAGTTTTTCTTCGCTTGGTTCGTTCTTACCAGCTCAAATACTTCCTCAGGCTCCACTCCTCCAACGATGAAGAGCAGCATATTGCTTGGATGGTAAAAGGCGTTATAACAAGTGTACAAAGTTTCCTTGGTAATCGTACCAATCGACTCCACCGTTCCTGCGATATCAATATGAACCGGATGCGTCTTATACATCGCCTCGATTAGTCCGAAGTATACACGCCAATCCGGATTATCCGCATACATCCCGATCTCTTGGCCAATAATTCCTTTTTCCTTCTCCACATTCTGGTCTGTGAAATAAGGGTTTTGAACGAAATTAATCAAGGTCTCCAGATTAGCCGGGATATTCTCAGTAGCCGAGAACAGATAAGAGGTCTGATCGAAGCTGGTAAACGCGTTGGCTGAAGCGCCTTGAGAGGCAAACGTGGCAAAAATATCACCTTCAGGCTCCTCAAACATTTTGTGCTCCAGGAAATGGGCGATTCCATCAGGCACGGAGATTTCCTCCTGCCCCTCCACCCGGAAATGATTATCTATAGAGCCGTATTTAGTTGTAAACGTGGCATAGGTCTTCTTGAAGCCCGGCTTCGGAAGGACGTAGACTTGAAGTCCGTTATCCATGACTTCGTGATACAGTGTCTCTTGAAGCTGTTCGTAATGAATTTTGTCCACAGCCTATTCCTCCTTTTCGCCTTTTAAGAAGTATACCGTATTTAAGTGGAACGTTTGAGCCGCTTCCTTCACATCGCTGGCTGTAACCTGCTCTATTTGGGCCAACAGCTCTTCCGGGCTGCGTTCCTTACCTGAAATGACCCTGTTAAAATCATAAGCGATCATCTCAAAAGCGGAATCCTGCATCTCCACAATATGATTCCGAATCATCGCTTTCGTCTGATTCAGCTCCAAATCACTGATTTCCCCTTGGCGCATAGCCTCAAGCTGATTTTTAATAATTTCAAGCGCCTTCTCATAATTGGCAATTTCAATCCCGGATTGGATCGTCGCCATGCCTTTATGACCGTCATATCTTGAGGAGGCGTAATAAGCAAGGCTTTCCTTCTCCCGCACATTAATGAACAGCTTGGAATGCGGATAACTGCCAAGAACGCCATTATACAGCAAGGCGGTAGCATACTTGTCGTCCCCGTATGTAATCGAGGTTCTGAGTCCAAGATTCAGCTTGCCCTGATTCACGTTAAGACGCTCTTCGACCGTATGCACATCCCCTGTCTCAAAGCTCACATTCGTTGGGGTGTATTGTCTGGCTTCCGTCCGTTTGATCTTAAAGCTCTTTTCCACAAGCTGGGTAACTTCTTCAAGCGTTGTATCCCCGACCACATAGAGATCCAGATTCGCATTCTCCACCCAGCTGCCAAAGGCGGAATACAAGCTTTCCGGTGTAATGGCGGCCAACTCTTCCCTGCTGCCAAGCGGATGCAGACGGTAAGGATCATTCCGGAACATCTCTTCGAGACAGCGCTCGGCCGCGTAGCGGATCTTGTCATTGATAATCGATTCCAGCTTCTTACGAACGGTCTCCTTCTCTGCTGCTACATAAGAGGCACGGAAGCTTCCAATCTCAGTTACCGGCTCAGTCAGCACTTCTCCCAGAAAGGAGAAGGACTGCTCCAATAACGATTCATTACTCTGTACAAAGCTGTCATTAATCGTATCCATGCGGAGCTGCACGATCTGGTGATCGCCTCTCTTGTAAATATCGAAACCGAAGCCGGCGCCATACAGATTCTCAAGCCGCTCCCTGAATTGTGTCGTTTCCGGATAGGACACCGTACCTCTGCGGAGAACAAACGGAATCAGACCGGTTGTTGCCACCGTTTTTTCTTCAAGGGGAATCCCGGCATATACAGAAATCGCAAACGTTTTAAACCTTTTTGTCGGCATTACATGAATTCGGATATGGTTTACGCTTCCGCGCTCAAACAAAATCTTATTCAAGGACAAAACCCCTTTACGAGAGACTGTTGATGAAGTATATTGTCACATCATCTGCATAATAACGGCAAATTTAAATCCATTCTATACCATTCCAAAGTAAAGAAGCAACCAGGGGGACCCTGAGCTGCTCTTCGTTGTCAAGCTTTACTTTTACATACAGAAAATATGTTTGCCGATCGTTTTGATCTGGGGTCTTGTCCAGATCCATTTCGATGTAGCCGTTTCCGGGTTAAAATAATACAGGCATCCTCCGGACGGGTCCATGCCGTTCAAGGCCTCCCTTACAGCTTTTCGTGATGACTCGTTCGGCTCAAGCCAGATCTGTCCGTCTGCCACGGCTGTAAAGGCACCGGGTTGAAAAATAACACCCGATACGGTATTCGGGAAACTCGGGGATTTTACCCTGTTTAAAATAACCGCGGCCACTGCAACCTGTCCTTCAAAGGGTTCCCCACGGGCTTCTCCGTTTACCGCGTTTGCCATAATCTTCAGGTCATTCTCCGAAAGCCCAAGCGGGTTGGAAGAAGAAAGCTCACCCGTGTTGCTTTCCTTATTACTTGTGCTGCTCTCATTATTACTTGTGTTCTTGCCTGTCTGATTGTTGCCCGCATTTTGCTCTTCCGTATTCTCATTTGTATTCTGGTCTGGATTCGGATTGTAGGAGGACGCCTTCGGCACCCAATCCTTGGTCGCATTGTACAGCATCAGCTTTGTTTTCGCACCAGCCAAGCCATCCGGAGTCATTCCGAATTCGGATTGGAACCATTTCAAAGCTTTTTTGGTGGTTTCACCAAAATGGCTGTCAAGCTCCCCATGATAATATCCCAGGAAGGCAAGCCTGCCCTGCAGCTCATATACATCCTGCCCGAACGACCCCAGCTTAATCACCTGGGAGCTGAATGCCGGGAGGGTGTTCTCCTGCTTGTCACTCGCAGCCGGTGTCATATTTGTCTTTCTAAGCTGGTAGGTTCCATACAGGGTGCAAACCAATAAAAAGACCAACCCGGCTGTCAACCAGATTTTCTTGTTGTTCATACGTCAAGTCCGCCTTTCTCTTGTTTGGTAAGATGGTAACTTTAGTATGACAACAGCTGCCTTTTCCTATGCACTGACTTAGGCCCTGCTCTCGCAAATAAAGAATATGCCAAAAAAGAGCGCGCATCTTCATGCGCACTCTAACTTAGATATACAAGCCTATGAGCTCACTCTATTCTGCTGTTTGTACTGCTCTATAGAGGTTAACACTTCCCTCGGCTTGCTTCCTTCATATGGCCCTACAACGCCTCTAGCTTCCATGGAGTCAATTAATCTAGCCGCACGTGTGTATCCTACCCTCATGCGTCTCTGAAGCAGGGAGACGGAAGCCTGCTTCGCCTCCAGCACAATTTGAACCGCCTGATCATACAGTTCATCAAGCTGCTCCTCAGGTTCTTGGACAGAGTCGTCCACTTCAGGGATTAAAGTCTCATCGTATTCCGCTTCCGCTTGACCGCGGACATAATCAACGATGGCTTCAACCTCCTGATCACTCATAAACGCACCCTGTACACGAATAGGCTTGGAAGCGCCCATCGGCATGAAGAGCATGTCGCCGCGTCCCAGGAGCTTCTCAGCTCCCGCCATATCCAGAATCGTCCGGGAATCAACCTGCGAAGACACGCCAAACGCAATACGTGATGGAATATTCGCCTTAATCACCCCTGTGATAACATCTACAGAAGGGCGCTGAGTCGCAATAATCAAATGGATTCCAGCCGCCCGCGCCATCTGGGCCAGACGGGCAATAGCATCCTCCACATCATTGGCGGCCACCATCATCAAGTCGGCAAGCTCGTCAACAATGACTACAATATAAGGGAGAACGGCTGCCGGATTGTCCTTCATCATATTGTTATACCCCTCAACATTACGTGCCCCTGATTTGGAGAACATCTCGTAGCGCTTCTCCATCTCGACAACGATCTTCTTCAAAGCCAGCGAAGCCCGTCTGGGGTCGGTGACGACAGGAGCCAGCAGGTGGGGAATTCCGTTATACATATTAAGTTCAACCATCTTCGGGTCTACCATGAGGAATTTAACCTCATCCGGCTTGGCTTTATACAGAATGCTTGTGATGATGCCGTTAATACACACGGATTTACCTGAACCCGTGGCACCGGCAACGAGGAGATGGGGCATCTTGGCCAAATTGCCAACGATCGTCTGACCTGAAATATCCCTTCCGAACGCAATGGACATTTTGGACTCCGCATCCTGGAAGGTTGGTGTTTCCATTACCTCCCGCATGGTGACCACCGACACCTCGCTGTTTGGAACCTCAATTCCAATCGCCGATTTACCCGGGATAGGCGCTTCCATCCGGATATCCTTAGCCGCAAGAGCAAGCGCAATATCGTCCGTTAAGTTCACAATCCGGCTTACCTTAACCCCGATATCAGGCTGGATTTCATAACGGGTTACTGCCGGACCCCGGACTACCTCGAGCACCTTGGCACGTACCCCAAAGCTCTCAAGTGTAGCCTCGAGCTTGCGGGCCGTCTGCATATAATCCGCCTGATCTCCTGCTTTGGCTCCGCTTACGCCTTTAGACAACAGTTTAAAGGAAGGAAGCTTGTACGGCTTGGGTACAGGCTTCGGAGGTGGTGTGGGAATAGGGGTAAGGTCTTGGGCCGCACCCGGCAAATCGCCGTTCTCAGGCCCCTCTTCCGCATGGGCAGAGGGCGATCCGACAGCGTCCGGATCAAATGGAGTGTAGGAATGGGAATCTTCCCTATCATCCATGTCTGCCGTCTGGTCGTCCTTGTCTTCCTCCCGGACATCTTCGCGTTTAATCTGGTCAAAGAAGTCCCGGATGATGAGACTCGGCTCCTGATTCTGATTGGCGGTCTCCGTTTCTAGAGGAGACGGCCCCGCATCACCCGAGGTATACACCCCGTCCCAGTCCACATCCTCAGGCGCATCCCCAGATGTCCCGTTCTCTGCAGCTGTTGAATCTTCCTGCTTGTTCTTCTCCTTAAATCCGAGCAGTTGGAAGAACACCGGCTTCTTGCGAACGCGCTCCTGTTCCTGCTCAGGGAAGTGATCCTCATCTTCCTCCATCTCATCAACAGCAGGGGTAATTTTGACCGGCCGTTCCTTAGATTTGGTGCCTTGAGCAACCGGGGTTGGGCGAAGCAGCCGATACTTCTTGCTTAGAAGTGCAGCCGTGCGGCTTGTACGATCTTTAATGATACTAAACAGCTCAACATAGGATAAGTTCGTAATTAACATGAAACTGATCGCAAACATCACCAGCATCATTAATTTGGCTCCCGTGATCCCAAACAGAACATAAAGCAAGATAAATTCCAGCGCCCCAACATAACCTCCGCTAATATCCAAATTGAACATGGACGCTACTCCCGTACCTACCTGGGTCAGCGCAAACTGAAGATCATGGTGAATCTGACGTAAGATATTAGTCGGAGTCAAAGGCAGCACAGGAGCAAGCTTGGTCTGCATAGCCGAAATCGTGCTCATCAATGTAAAAGCAAGAACGAGGAGAACTCCACCGGTTCGTCTTGAGCTCCATTTGGATGGCCACTTCCGGTGAATCATTACGGTAAGTCCTACATATATTCCTATCAGGGGAATGACAAAGTAAAACTTGCCAAGCACCATCGCGGACATCTTAAACAATGTATGTCCAACAGCGGCTTCTCCAGCAAGTCCGATAATTGATAATGTGATCAGGATGATCCCGTAGATTTCATACTTCAGCACACTGCCCAGTGTGGCTTTTTTCTTTTTTCTTTTTCTGGCCAAAAGGACCACCCCCAGAAGATTATTATACCATAATCCTCCGGGGCTACCTATAGAAATAAGCTGTCGCTTAGCGTCGATTCAGGAGTGTAGGAAGGTAGACAATTTCCTGGCCGGGCGCATAACAGGGATTCAGGTAATCCTCTAAACCCCCGCGAAGGATACGGACAATGGTCGCCCTGCTGCCGGCTTCCAAACGAACCTGAAGAAGCACTCCGTCCATCTCTACTTCGGTGAAGACCTCCTCCACGTCCGCATTTTCCCATATCAGTTCCCAGGGGATAACAGTATAATGGGTCATTGGGTTAAGCCCCCTGCCTGAACTTCTTTACGCTCCTTAATAAGTTTGTTTAAGTGATTCAAAGCCTCACCAATTCCTCCAAGGCCGTCAATTAGGCCATAGTTCACCGCATCCGCCCCTCCGACAGCGGTGCCGATATCCCGGTTCAGATCTCCGGTTTTAAACATCAGTTCTTTGAAGAGCTCCGCAGAGATTCTGGAGTGTGAAGTCACAAACCGCACCACCCGCTCCTGCATCTTCTCGATATATTCGAACGTCTGCGGTACACCAATGACCAGACCCGTCATACGGATCGGATGAATCGTCATCGTGGCGCTCTCCGCGATAAAAGAATAGTCCGAAGAAACCGCAATAGGCACTCCGATGCTGTGTCCGCCTCCAATCACCACCGTGACTGTAGGCTTGGATAGCGAAGCGATCATCTCGGCTATGGCAAGTCCTGCCTCCACATCTCCGCCAACAGTATTGAGGATAATCAGAATGCCCTCAATCTGCCTATTCTGTTCAGCAGCGACAAGCTGAGGGATCAAATGTTCATACTTGGTCGTTTTATTTTGGGGTGGGAGCACAATATGTCCCTCAATCTGCCCGATTATGGTAAGACAATAAAGATTGGATACCTCAGCTACTGGAACTGAGGTTTGTCCTAACTGCTGAATATAATCAATGACAGGGGGCTTCTTCTCAGCCGGGGCTTCCTGTGGAGGAAGCTCCATCCGGAACTCAGGATAACCATGGGATAATTGCGGTTTGTACATCATCTTCATCCTTCCGCTCTGTTGGTTTGCTGTATGCACGATCTACAGCTTCCTGAGTAGTATGCCGCCAACCTTTACCACCCTATGCATCGCCCATCTTCCCCCGGCTGTGGGCATAGAAAAGCCCCCTTTCCCGCTAGGAACCGTCCAATATTACCGGCAGGAAAGGGGGCGACTGTGTGCCCGTCTAATCAGTTGTATTATACTTCCATAATAATTGGAAGAATCATAGGTCTGCGGCGGGTCTGCTCATACAAGAAGCGGCCCAGCGCATCCTTCACATTCGTTTTTAGAGAAGCCCATTCATTGACGTTCTCACTCATCAACCGTACAAGGGTGCTGGTTACGATGCGGTTCGCTTCTTCAAGAAGACCTTCCGACTCTCTTACATATACAAATCCGCGGGAGATAATATCCGGACCGGATACGATCGTGCCATCCTGTTTGCTTAGCGTAACTACTACGACTAAGATACCATCCTGAGAGAGCAGCTTGCGGTCACGAAGTACGATGTTGCCGACATCCCCAACACCTAGTCCATCAATGAGGACATTGCCTGCAGGAACCTTGCCGGCTTTGCGTGCCACGCCATTCTGGATTTCTACCGTATCCCCGATTTCAATCAGGAAAATATCCTCACGCGAAATCCCAACGGATTCCCCGAGCAGAGCGTGCTTGCGAAGCATACGATACTCACCGTGGATAGGTATAAAGTACTTCGGCTTCATCAAGTTAAGCATCAGCTTAAGCTCTTCCTGGCTGCCGTGACCGGAGACGTGAACCCCGGAGTTGGAACCGCTGTAGATCACCTCTGCCCCAAGACGGAACAGCTCATCAATTGTGCGTCCAACATATTTCTCATTACCTGGCACCGGTGTAGCCGCGATAATTACCGTATCCCCTGGCAGGATGTCAACCTTGCGGTGTGTGGAACGGGCCATCCGGGTCAGCGCTGACATGGGCTCGCCTTGGCTTCCTGTAGACAGGATAACAACCCGGTCGCTGGCCATCTTGTTCACTTCTTCAGGCTCAATCAGAATGCCATCCGGCACATCCAGATATCCAAGTTCAGATGCGATGGATACCACATTCACCATACTGCGTCCGATAACCGTCACCTTGCGGCCGGTTGCGAAAGCGGCATCAAATACCTGTTGAATACGATGGACATTTGACGCAAACGTTGCAACTACAACACGCTGCTGTGCCTGACGGAAGATATCTCCAAGAACAACGCCGACATTCTTCTCCGAAGGCGTAAAGCCTGGTTTCTCCGCATTTGTACTATCGGACAGCAGGGCAAGTACACCTCTTTGTCCAATTTCAGCCATACGCTGCAAATCCGCAAATTGACCATTGACTGGTGTATGATCAAACTTAAAGTCCCCGGTATGCACAACATTACCTTCCGGTGTCTCGATGCAGACGCCTACGGAATCCGGAATACTATGGTTCGTCTTAAAGAAAGTGGCTTTCAGTGTTGAACCCAGTTGGATTTCCGAATCCGCGTTGATCAGGATACGCTTTGTATCCCCGAGAAGGTTGGCTTCTTTAAGCTTATTCTCCACCAATCCCAAAGTCAGCTTCGTTCCGTACACAGGAACATTCAGATGCCTCAAAACATAAGGCAATCCGCCAATGTGATCTTCATGCCCGTGAGTCAGGACAATGCCTCTTACTTTATCACGGTTCTCCGTTAAGTAAGTAATATCAGGAATTACGATGTCGATCCCCAGCATATCCTCCTCTGGGAACTTAAGGCCGGCATCAATGACAACGATGTCATTGGCATACTGAACCACATACATGTTCTTCCCGATTTCTGCAACGCCGCCCAGTGCAAAGATCGTTAGTTTATCGATGTTATTTTTTTTAGACAAGTGAATCTAACCCTCCTAAATGTATTGGACGTCGTATCATTTCGATTTATGCAGACTGAACTAAATCCTAAAGATTCTCTTTAGAACAAATCCGCACATAATTAATATTCAAAAATATACCGCACCCAGTCACTTGACCCCATTATACATGATCAAATTGGCAAAAAACAAGTCAGTCAAGGATCACCCGTTAACGTTACCTTGCACAACAACAAAAAAACCGATGCCTGAAAGAGCGCAGCGGTTTTTAACATTCGCGTAATTATTTAACTTTTGAGACCGGATTTAACGGTCCTAAGACTACAGAATTTCACGCAGACGGGCAGCTTCCGCGTCTGTCGGTGGCACAAGAGGAAGGCGAACAGAGCCGACTTCAATTCCCCGCTCGTTCAGAGCGGATTTGACGAGAACAGGATTTGGGCATTCAAACAAGCCCTTGAAAATAGGCAGGAGCTTCTGATGGAGCTTGGCTGCCTCAGCAGCCTCACCCTCAAGGTAGGCATGGATCATCTGCTGCATCGGCTCGCCGATAAAATGGCTCGCGACACTCACAATTCCATATGCACCAACGGCAAGTGCCGGAAGTGTAGCCGCATCATCGCCAGAATATACTTTGAAACCTTCTGGTGCCAGGCCAGCTACCTCGGCTAACTGGTCGAGCGAGGAACATTCTTTGATCGAAGTGATATTAGGAATTTCAGCCAGACGAAGGATCGTCTCAGCAGTCATATTAATGACTGAACGGCCAGGAATATTATAGAGCATCACCGGAAGCTTCGTTGAAGCGGCTACAGCTTCAAAATGCCGGTATAAGCCTTCCTGATTGGTCTTGCTGTAATAAGGAACAACCAGAAGCACTCCATCAACACCAAGCTTCTCAGCCTCAGCGGTAAGATGGATCGAATGCGCCGTATTGTTGCTGCCTGTTCCAGCTATGATTTTGCAACGGCCCGCGGCATGTTTGACCGCGAATTCAAACAACTGCAGCTTCTCCTCATCGTTGAGCGTAGGAGACTCTCCTGTAGTTCCGCATACCACCAAGGCATCCGACTTTTGTTCCTCGATCAGATAGTCTATAAGCTTAGCCGTTTGTTCCAGGCTGACATTCCCTTGTTCATCAAATGGCGTGACCATGGCTGTGATTAGTCTTCCGTAATCCACCTTAACTCCTCCTTAAGCATTGTTATGAAGCCTTCATTATTTAACAAGCATGCAGCCTGAATATCGTCGACTACCGGTGAAGCTCAAATTTCGTATGCAGGGCACGGAGCGCCTGAACCATATCATCTTTGTGAACCAGTACCCAAATCGTCGTGTTCGAATCTGCCGATTGCAGGATTTGGATATGATGCTCTGTTAAGGCTTCAACGATCTTGGCCATAATTCCCGGTACTCCGTTAATGCCGCCACCGATGACCGAGACCTTAGCACACCCATTCAACACCTTAGGTTTGAACCCAAGTTCTTCAAGCACGGCAACCGCTTTGATGCTGTCGCTGTCAAATACCGTATAAACTGCCCCCGCAGGGGTTACATTAATAAAATCCACACTAATGGAGTTCTCAGCCATAGCCTTGAACACATCCAGTTGAAGATGATGCGGTCCCTGCTCGCCGGCTTCTACCGTGATCTGGGTCACGTTGCTTACATAGGCAATACCCGTCACGAAACGGTCCACAATGCCGGTCTGAACATCTTTGAAGCCTTCCGGATTTGCCACCAGGGTACCCACATTATCTGAGAAGGTCGAGCGGACACGTACAGGAACACTGGACTGCATAGCGATCTCTACAGCCCGAGGGTGAATGACCTTGGCCCCTTGATGGGCCATGTTGCAGATTTCCGCATAACTTACATAAGATAGCGGCTTAGCATCTTCTACGATCCGGGGGTCAGCTGTCAGAATCCCATTAACGTCCGTATAAATATCCACAATCTCCGCATGCAGAGCCGCACCCAGCGCGGTTGCCGAAGTATCGCTTCCTCCTCTGCCCAGGGTTGTGAAATCTCCGTTTAAGCTCTGCCCTTGGAAGCCGGTTACAATCACGACATCCTTGCTGCTGAGTTCATCGAGTACTCGTGCCGGGACCACATCCAGAATGCGTGCATTGCCGAACTGCTCATCCGTGCGGAATCCAGCCTGAGCTCCTGTGAGAACTACAGAAGAGATCGACTCCCGTTCAAGCAGCCCGCACAGTGTTGTTGCAGAGATGATTTCACCGCAGATCAGCAGCAGATCCTTCTCCCGTACCGGCAGATTCCCCCCATTCTCCGCTGCCCATTCCAGCAGGGTGTCCGTCGCATAAGGGTCTCCCTTCCGGCCCATGGCGGATACAACGACGACGAGACGGTATCCTGTCTCCAGCTCTCTGCGGATATGACGTACGACATGTTCCCTTGCTTCCGCAGTTGCAAGAGATGTGCCTCCAAATTTCTGCACCATGATGCGCATTGCTATTCCTCCAGTATGTTGTCAAAAGAAGACATACGCCACCTATCCGAAGAAAGGAGCGTATGACATAGGGTTACTTCGATTTATTTGCAGCGATAACCTCTGCAATCTGTACCGCATTCCAAGCGGCGCCTTTAAGCAGGTTATCGGACACGATCCACAGATTCAGACCACGCTCATTGGTAAGATCACGGCGGAGACGTCCAACGAAGACATCGTTCTTCCCTGCGGCATCCGTCGCAAGCGGGTACACTTGGTTAGCCGGGTCATCCACAACAGTTACTCCTGGCGCATTATCGAGCAAAGAGCGGACTTCATCCAGATTGTAATCTTCCTTGAGTTCCACATAGACAGACTCCGAGTGCCCATAAACAACCGGAATGCGGACACAGGTTGCTGTAACAAGCACGGACTCATCGTTCAGAATTTTCTTGGTTTCGCGGACCATCTTCATTTCTTCCAATGTGTATCCATTATCCTGGAACTTATCAATTTGCGGGATCGCGTTAAAAGCAATTTGATGTTTCACAGGAAGGGAACCTACAGGCAAAATATCCGGATTTGCCGCATTTCCGTTCAAAACTTCACCAGTCTGGCGGTGAAGCTCGTCGATAGCACGGCTGCCCGCGCCGGATACCGCCTGGTAAGTCGATACAATAATGCGTGAGATACCGTAACGGTCATACAGCGGCTTTAGTGCAGCTACCATCTGGATTGTGGAGCAGTTCGGATTCGCAATGATTCCCTGATGCTCGTCAATTTGGTCTGCATTGACCTCAGGGACAACCAGCGGAGTATTTGGATCCATACGGAATGCGTTCGTATTATCAATAGCTACAGCTCCATGGCGTACAGCATGGGGAGCAAGCTCCTTGCTCACATCTCCGCCTGCGCTGAATAAAGCGATGTCGATTCCTTCAAAACTGTCCGGGCCAGCTTCTTCAACGGTAATCTCCTGTCCCTTAAAAGTCACGCGGGTTCCTGCAGAACGGGCCGAAGATAAGAGCTTCAGCTTATCGATCGGGAAATCTCTCTTCTCCAATAGTCCGATAATTTGTTCTCCTACAGCACCCGTCGCGCCTACAACCGCGACATTCAATTTCGTTTTACTCATCTGGCACGTCTCCCCTTCTCTAATCGTTACTATATATAATAAGTCATTATTACAGTAGTCAGGCTTGCTGTGAGTGTTCAATGATGACAGGCTGGAGCTGCTGCCCCTGCAATGCTGCGTAACACGCTTCAGGGACCAGATCCATACGGGATACAAGCGAATTTGGTTTTCCGGTTGGATTGTCCTGCCCGAAAGGTACGAAATAAACATTTTTGGCTACAATCAGCTTGGCGATGTTGGCCAGATTGAAGCCAAGACCATCATTCGTGGAGATAGCCAGAACCACCGGTCTGCCGGTTCTAAGCTGTGCCTTGGCCGCCATCAGGACCGGACTGTCTGTCATGGCGTTCGCCAGCTTGCTGGTAGTATTGCCCGTACACGGCGCAATGACCAGCACATTCAACCGCTTGGAAGGACCCAGCGGTTCAGCCTCGACAATTGTAGAAATGATATCATTCCCTGTAATATCTTTCAACTGTTTTTGCCAACTCTCAGAAGTACCGAAACGCGTGTCCGTAGTCATCACCGTCTGTGACACAATGGGGATTACGTTTGCTCCGCTATCCACCAAACGCTGAATTTGAGGCATCACTTCCGCAAATGTGCAGTGTGAGCCTGTTATGGCATAACCTACCGTTATTCCCTGCAAGTTCATTGAACATCCCCCCGTATCTTCTGTTCCATGATCGACTGACAAATACAATTTGCCATAATAATTCCAGCCGTTTTAGGAGCGACGATTCCGGGTAAGCCGGGAGCCAAGAGCGCCTTGACGCCTCTCTTCTCCGCGTAACGGAAATCCGTTCCTCCGGGAGCAGAAGCAAGGTCGATAATGACTGCCTGGCGGGGCATCTGTGCAATGATTTGCGCTGTGACTATCATAGTCGGAATTGTATTAAAAATCAAGTCGATATCCGAGGCCTGGTCGGCCAAATCCGTTGTCATAAAAGGCTTCCAGCCCATCTCAACCGCCCTGGCGAAATGGTCGTGCCGCCTGACTCCTGTCTTAACTACCGCACCCAATGACTGCAAATTCCTGGCTAAAGTGAACCCGGTCCGGCCAAGTCCAAGCACCACACAATTGGAACCATGAATGGTGATATCCGTATTCTGGATCGCCATCATTAACGCACCTTCAGCCGTTGGAATGGAGTTATAGATCGCAACATCGTCGCGGTCCAGCAGCTCAAACAGCTGCAGCCCATACTTGGCCGTATGCCTGCGCAGGAACTCCTTGGCCATACCGGTGTAAATCATGACATCCTTTGGCATTGCCGCAAAATGTTCTTCAAGAAGAATAATCGGGTCCTTGGAGAAATGAACCGGGACCGATCCCTTCTCGTCACTTCCAACCACCGGCAGCACAATCACGTCTGCAGATGCAAGCAGCCCGGTGGTGAGTGTCTCCAGAGTGACGCCTCCTGGAGGCTCCTCAAGCTGGTCGAAACCCACAATTCTCACATTGGCATCAAGCTCCGCACATTTGCGGATCACTTCGATTTGGCGCGCATCTCCACCGAGGAACACAATAGTCAGCCCCGTAAACATGAAGGAGATCACTCCTTTCCTAACAGCACATATAGAGCATCTTATGCACCTGCCGGGAAAGGGGTGAAAGCCGTCTAAGCCCGAAAGCAAAAAAAGCCTGCAGCCAGGTTATTACCGTGGCATGCAAGCTCTTAACATCCATAAACTTCTATTTCCCTGTATGTCCGAAACCACCCGCACCGCGGATGGTATCATCCAGCTGATGCACCTGCTCCAGCTCCACCTCGGGAACCGTCTGGAAGACCATCTGGGCGATGCGCTCATTCCGGTTGATAGCAAAAGCATCCTCTCCAAGATTAATCAGCAGGACTTTAATTTCTCCTCTGTAGTCGGCGTCAATAGTCCCAGGAGTATTCAAGCACGTAATCCCGTGCTTAAAGGCCAGTCCGCTGCGGGGACGGATCTGTGCCTCCAATCCACCGGGCATCGCGATAGCGATTCCTGTCGGGATCAGCTTACGCTCACCAGGCGCCAGAACCACGGGTTCTTGTACTGCGGCATGCAGATCAAAACCCGAAGCAAGCTCAGACATTTTCATCGGAAGCTCCACGTCCTCATTGCCTGGAAGACGGTTAATTTGTACCAGATACGACAAGTTCATCTCTCCTCAATCCATGTATTACCTTGTCCGATCCTCCCACCATAGCCAGGGAGTACGGATGTTCAAACATTTTGTCAATCACATAGCGAATGTCACTCATCTGCACAGCTTCAATCCGCTCAATCATCTGATCCAGTGTGTAGTGCTTGCCGAGCATCAGTTCGTTCTTACCCAGCCGGTTCATCCGGCTGCCGATGCTCTCCAGGCTAAGGATCAGACTGCCCTTTAGCTGCTCTTTGCCTTTCTTCAGCTCGCTCTCACTAAGCCCCTTAACGGCCGTCTCATGCAGAATTTCCTTAGTCAGCTCAAGCACATCCTTGGTCTGCTTCGGCGCCGTTCCTGCATAAACCGTGAACAATCCGCTGTCCGCATGGGAGCTGTGATAAGAATATACCGAATAAGCCAAGCCGCGCTTCTCGCGGATTTCCTGGAAAAGGCGAGAGCTCATTCCGCCGCCGAGGGCGTTGTTCAGCAGAACCATCGCATACTGCCGGTCATCATCGATCGGAAGTCCCTGGAAGGACAGACAGATATGATTCTGTTCAGTCTTCTTCTTGTGGTAGCGAAGTCCGCCTAGAAAATCAGGAGCTTCCAAGACCGAGGGGCTGCCTTCTTCTGAGAACGCGCCAAAATGGTGTTCAAGCAATTCGGTAATCAACTGATCGTCGAAATTGCCCGCTACACTGATGACCGTATTCGAAATGGTGTATTTCTCTTTCATATAGTCTCTGAGATCACGGGGCCCCATTCCAGACAATCTTTCCTCTGTTCCGAGAATCGGATAAGCCAGCGGATGACTCCCGTAGGCTGCCTCGGTCACCAGATCGTGCACCATATCATCCGGAGTATCCTCATACATAGAGATTTCCTCCAAAATGACATTCTTCTCCTTGGCCAGCTCCCCCTCATCAAATAATGAACGGAAGAACATGTCCGAGAGTACATCTACAGCGATGGGCAGATGCTCATCAAGTACCTTGGCATAATAGCAGGTGTACTCCTTGGATGTAAATGCGTTGACATTCCCGCCAATTGCATCGAACTGCTCTGCTATATCCTTGGCACTAAAGCGTTCTGTGCCTTTAAACAGCATGTGCTCAATAAAGTGGGAAATCCCGTTAATCCCCGCCGTCTCATTGCGCGATCCTGTCTTCACCCATATGCCAAACGAGACGGAGCGGCAAGTGGGGATTTTCTCCAAAACCACCCGAAGGCCGTTTTTCAGCTGTAATCTTCTCACGATAGGCCCTCCTAAACATCCATACCACCGTTAGGCGGTTATAATCAAGTTCTATAAATGCACCATTATCCTATCAAAAAAAGGCAAAATGCTCAACTCTGCGGCTTGCCAAGCCGGGCCGGGGACAGAGTCTCCTCCACGGTGCCAAGCTGCAGCCCCTTCTGACGAACCACGTCAATCATGCCTTGAAGAGCATTCATGGAAGACTTGGTCGGATGCATAAGAATGAGAGAACCTGCCTCTACCTTCTTGCCAATCTTGGTGACCACACTGGACGGAAGCGGGTTCATCCAGTCAACCGTGTCAACCGTCCAGAGCACCGTTCTCAGACCTTGAGCGGCAGCAAGCTGAACCGTGTTCTGATTGAAATCTCCTGAAGGCGGAGCAAACCACTTATTGTCTACCCCCAGCGATTCTTTGAGCAGGTCTTTGGTTTTGGTGATTTCCAGGGTAGCTCTGCTCTCATTTAACTGGCTCATATTTGGATGGGAATAGGCATGGTTCTCAATCTGGTGCCCCCGTTTCTGAATTTCCTTTGCAAGCTCCACGTTCTTCTTCAGCCAGCTTCCATCCAGGAAGAAGGTGGCTTTCACTTTTGCCGCATCCAGTGTATTCAGCATCGGAACGATGAATTCGTTCCCCCAGGCCACATTGATCATAAAAGAGACCATCTTCTTGTTGGGATTTCCCCGGTATATCGGCAGAGGACCCAGATCATCAAGTGTGATCTTGGCCGGAATTTCTTTATATACAAATGGGATCTGATCTACGGCTAAGTTCCCTCCCGCGGATTCCTTCTTTAAACCGAGTGCCCGCTGGTAGGTCTTATCAATATCGACCTCAAGGCCATTATAACCGGGAATGGCTTTCCAGACCCGGTCGTTCACCGCATCAACAGGAGGGACTCTGCGTTTTTCAGCTTCCGCTTTAATCATAGAGAGCAGTGCCCCATCCTCCTGGCCGCTTCCAAACAGCTCGAAAGCATACTGTCCCTTGGCGGCAGGCCCGTATCGGTCCACAAAAGACTGGACTCCGCTTAGCTGACCCAGCACCAAAATAGAGCTTAGTGTTACGATGATCACCGTTGTTTTTTTCCGATCCATGATACAGGCTCATCCTTCCAAACCAGTTTGTCCTCATCATATGTGAATAGCCTTCAGATTATGCGCCTGTACACCTCACTTGGATGGAAAGACAAAAAAAGAGCCAGAACAATTTCACTCTGCCTCTTTTTTCATGCTAGCCCTTATCAAAGGGAGCTTTCTTTATTTATTTTACTTAGCTGCTTCGGCTGTAAGTACGGCTTTACGGGACAGGTTAACCCGGCCCTGCTGGTCAATCTCCGTTACCTTCACCGTAATGACATCGCCGATTGCCAGGACATCTTCCACTTTAGCCACGCGCTCAGTAGATACTTGTGAAATATGCACCAGACCGTCTTTGCCAGGCAAAATTTCCACAAAGGCCCCGAATTTTTCAATCCGCTTGACCGTACCCGTGTAGATTTCACCTACGACAACTTCTTTAACAATGCCTTCGATAATCGAACGGGCTTTCTCATTCATTTCCTGGTTGGCAGATGCGATGAAGACACGTCCATCCTGCTCGATATCAATTTTTACGCCGGTTTCTTCAATAATTTTATTGATGATTTTACCGCCGGCCCCAATGACATCACGGATTTTGTCCGGGTTGATGTTCATGGTCAGAATCTTAGGCGCATATGGCGACAAAGTTTCCTTTGGCTTTTGGATGACTTCCATCATTTTGGAAAGGATGAACATCCGGCCTTCCTTTGCTTGTCCCAGCGCATTTTGAAGAATAGAGCGGTCGATACCGTCAATCTTGATATCCATTTGGATGGCGGTAACGCCTTCCTTGGTTCCAGCCACCTTAAAGTCCATATCGCCAAGATGATCTTCCATACCTTGAATATCGGTCAGGATGGAGACATGCTCCCCATCTTTGATCAGACCCATGGCTACACCGGCTACCGGCGCTTTGATTGGCACCCCAGCATCCATCATGGCCAGTGTGCTTGCGCAGATACTTGCCTGAGATGTGGAACCGTTGGATTCAAGAACCTCGGATACCAGACGGATCGTGTATGGGAACTCCGTTTCCGAAGGAATGACCTTCATCAAGGCACGCTCACCAAGCGCACCATGCCCAATCTCGCGGCGTCCAGGAGCACGAAGCGGACGCGCTTCACCTACGCTGAACGGAGGGAAATTGTAGTGGTGCATAAACCGTTTGGATTCTTCCAGATCGATCCCGTCGAGAATCTGCACATCTCCCAAGGCGCCAAGTGTACATACACTGAGAGCTTGAGTCTGGCCGCGTGTGAACAGACCGGAGCCGTGTGTGCGAGGCAGCAGGTTGATATCACATTCAATTGGACGAATTTCGTCCAACTTACGACCATCCGGACGCACTTTGTCATGTGTGATCAAACGGCGGACTTCTTCTTTCACGATATCATGCAGAACTTCTTTTACATCCTTTAAGAGCTCCAGTGATTCTATGTACTTTTGCTCAAAAAAGGCCACAGTCTCATCATTAATCGCATCAATTGCTTCTTGACGTGCGTGCTTCTCGGCCACTTTTACCGCTTCGACCAAGCGCTCGGCCGCATATTCACGAACTTCCCGGTTCACGTCTGCGTTGACAGCATGAAGCTTAACTTCCATTTTAGGCTTGCCAGCAATCTGAACCAGCTCTTCAATGGTCTGCACAATCTTCTTGATTTCATCATGTCCGAACATAATCGCTTCCAGCATGATTTCCTCAGGAACTTCATTTGCTTCAGCTTCAACCATCATAATGGCGTCCTTCGTTCCGGCTACCACAAGATAGATGTCACTGCTTTCCTGCTGGGCAATATCCGGATTAATGACAAACTCTCCATTAACACGTCCAACCGCAACACCGCCGATAGGTCCGTTGAATGGAACGTCAGAAATACTGAGTGCTGCGGAAGTTCCGATCATCGCCGCAATTTCCGGTTCGCAGTCCTGGTCCACACTCATTACATAGTTGACGATCTGTACATCATTGCGGAAGCCTTCCGGGAACAATGGACGGATCGGGCGGTCTGTAAGACGGCTGGCCAGAATGGCTTTCTCGCTTGGACGTCCTTCCCGTTTGATAAATCCGCCTGGAATTTTCCCTACCGCATACAGCTTTTCTTCATAATTCACCGTCAGCGGGAAGAAATCCAGGTCCTTCGGCTCTTTGGAAGCCGTAACGGTACACAGGACAACCGTATCCCCGTAACGAACGGTTACTGCAGCATTAGCCTGCTTAGCAAGCCGGCCTGTTTCGAGGGTCAGGGGTCTACCTCCGAGCTGCATTTTCACATGGTTTTCCATGAGATTCCTCCTTGTCTTCATCCTAAAAATATATGTTCGGGATATCTCTCATTATCTCCTGCTTGTCCCTGATTCATGATGATCATAGAGAACAAAAAGCTCCGTTCTGGAGCAGACTTACATTAGATGATGAGCTGCTCCTCACGAAAACGCTTTATCGTAAAAAGCAACCCGACTGCCACCATTCGCTTTGATTAAGCGCATCCGGCGGCAACCAGGCTGCTTTGGGTGTTAAACAAGATTAAATTAACGACGCAGGCCGAGTTTTTCGATCAGCGCACTGTAGCGTTGAACGTCTTTCTTCTTCAAATAAGCAAGAAGTTTACGACGTTGACCTACCATCTTCAGAAGACCACGACGTGAGTGGTGATCTTTCTTATGCGAACGGAAATGGTTCGTCAAATTGACGATGTTTTCCGTAAGGATAGCAATCTGCACCTCAGGTGATCCTGTATCGGATTCATGAGTTTTGTGCTCGTCGATCAATTGTTGCTTACGCTCTTGAGTCAATGCCATCCTGTTTCACCTCCTTCATTATAATCGCCATCAGCCTCGTTGCCGCCGGTGAGAACGAACAACCAAGCCAAGGTTATAGTCATCACACAGGCCATGCCTGCAAATAACGTTAATTAGTATATCATACCTCTGGAACAAAAGTAAACTTATAATCAATATAAAATGAACTTATGAAGGTTACCCTTTTGGGGCTCTGCGATGCCGAGTGTTCTTTAAGGCCGCTGTTGTCCCCCGAAATGCTGGAACTAGATATCCAAGTAGGGGCATTTCGGAGACAAAGGCGGACGCTCCGCTTCTTCAGAATCACTCGGCCTCTCCGCATAAGACCGGTTAAGTCTAAAGTTCATTTTATATACTGCCTCAGATCTTTATGCAAATACCGGAAGCTACCTTACAGTTCCAAGGCTTCCAAGCAGCCTGCGGGCTGTGTCTGCATCCTTGGTGATCTGGGCGATCAGTTCCTCGATCGAACCGAACTTGCGCTCTTCCCGGATGTAAGAAACAAGCTCAACCCTTAAGGTCCGGCCATATAAGTCACCACTGAAATCAAATAGATGAACCTCGAACCACGGCTTGCTGACTCCGCTGTGGAATGTGGGCTTCACACCAATGTTCATCACGCCGTGAAGTACTTTCCCCTCGTAGTCCACCGTTACAGCATAGACCCCTTTTCTGGGAAGGACATAATGCTCGGAAAGCTCGACATTGGCTGTAGGGAAGCCGATGGTGCGTCCTCTCTTCTCCCCATTGATGACCGTTCCGGACAGAGCATACCGGCGTCCCAGCCATTCATTGGCCAGAGCGATATCCCCTTCTTGAAGCAGCTTGCGGATGCCTGAACTGCTAACCTTCTCCCCGCCCATAACAAAAGGAGGGACCGTATAGACTTGGAAGCTCCCTTCCCCCAGACGCTTAAGGACATCAACATCCCCTTCTCCCTTATGGCCGAAGCGGAAGTCAAAGCCTGCAACCGCCGCATGAATCCGCAGCGGGAAGAGCATTTCGTTTACGAATTCCTGTGGGCTTACCTTCGAGAACTCGTGATTGAATTCAACGACGTAGAGATAATCAACCCCCATGGAACGAAGCAGATTTTCTTTCTCGCGGGTTGGTGTCAGGTACCCCTCATAATCCCCCTTCTTCATAACTTCTTTCGGATGAGGGTGAAAGGTCATCAGCGAAACAGGAATTCCCTGTGAGGCCCCTTCCTTAATCGCCATCTGAATCACGCTGGCATGTCCCAGGTGCACACCGTCAAACTGCCCGAGCGCTAACACCTGCGGACCTGAATATCGTTCAATAATATCCTGGGATAGTGGATAGGATATGTGTACTGTCTCCAAATTTCTCACCTGCATTTTCCGCTAAATTACTCTTACTTCGAACTACCAAGCGCCCTGGTGTTCATTCAGGTTCAAGCCGGACACTCGGCTCACCGCCTGTTACAGTCCTGGCAGAAAGACCTTTACCGCAGCAATGGCTCCTGATTCAGGCTCTTTGTGGAAAATCCCAAGAAAATTGCCATCAGGATCATACAAGCGTATCGGTTCGTTCCCCATTACCTGAGGCTTAACGGCTGTCCAGCTAAGCCTTTGGCCTTGAAGTGCAGCTTTGACCTTCTCAGCGGACACCTGATGGGAAGCCAGGTGAGAGACCGCCTGATCAACAGGAATCAAATATTGCTGCAGATTCCCTTCGCGGACACACAGTTCAACCTCTTCCAGTGTCAGGCACCGGGAAAGCGGAATTCCGGCAGACATCGTCCGTTTAAGCTCAGACATGCAGGCCGGAACCCCTAGTTCCCGGCCTATATCCACACACAGGGTACGGATATAGGTTCCCTTAGAGCAAAGAGCACGGAAAGAAATGGTTGGCCTGGAAAGATCAGGCTCAAATCCGGTCAACTCCAGTTCATAGATCTCCACCTCGCGGGACTTGCGCTCTACAGTTTTGCCTTCCCTCGCAAGCTCATACAGACGCTTGCCATCCACTTTTAATGCGGAGTACATAGGGGGGACCTGCGAGATCGTACCCGTAAATTTCCGAAGCGTTTCAAGTACCTGTTCTTTAGTGACCTGAACTTCTTCCGTCTCCTGAACTATAGCTCCGGTGAGGTCTTCGGTATCTGTGGCAATGCCGAGAACAAGGGCAGCTTCATATTCCTTAGGCATCTCCTGCATATATTCAACCACACGGGTTGCCCGGCCAAGACAGAGGGGAAGCACTCCCGTTACCTGGGGATCGAGCGTGCCTGTGTGGCCGATTCGCTTCATTTTCAATATGCCGCGCGCTTTGGCCACCACGTCATGTGAAGTAAACCCTGCCGGTTTATGGATGGGCAGTACGCCTTCATACTCGCTCATAGCTGCTCTTTCACCCGTTCTAACACCCGTGGAATAATATCCTCCAGAGTTCCTTCAATACGGGCTCCGGCTGCACGGACATGCCCGCCTCCTCCGAAGCTCTGAGCCACGGCGGCCACATCCACTTTGCCCGCAGAACGCAGGCTTACCTTCACCGCCTGATCGTTAATCACCTTAAAGAGCATGCCTACTTCCACACCCTGAATATTGCGCGGGTAGTTCACGATGCCTTCCAGGTCTTCGTTGGCTGCACCAGTCTCCAGCATATCTTCGGGAGTAATGCTTACCCAGCTTATCTTCCCGTCTTCACTCATCTGAAGCTTGTTCAAGGCCTTGGTCAGGATAAGAAGCTGAGGATAGGTAAGCTGCTCAAGGAGAAGCTCAGACAGACCTGGGCCATCCACCCCGTGCTGAAGCAGCTTGGAGGCTGCTGCCATGACCTTAGGTGTTGTGTTGGAATAGCGGAAGCCTCCGGTATCGGTAAGCAGACCCGTATACAACGCTGTGGCGATATCCTCTGTCATCTCAACTCCAATATACTCAACCAGGTCAAGCAAAATTTCAGCCGTCGCTGCCGCATGGGGATGAATAAGATTAACGGTCCCATAGGCATCGTTGGTCGGGTGATGATCAATATTGAGTATAAGTGCATCCTTGGCAAAATATTTCTGTGTATGCCCCACCCTCTGATAATCCGCACAATCCACACAAATCACATGTTTGTATGTAGTTTCAAGGGGAGTCACTGACAAGTCAAGGATCTGATCCGCATGCCAGAGATAAGACATTCTGCGCGGAATCGGCCCTTCATTGACCATCACGTAATTTTTACCCAGACATGAGAGAAGCCAGCCCACCGCAAGGGTGGAACTGACTGCATCTCCGTCCGGCTGTACATGCGATACTACCAAGAAATCATCATGCTCCATCAGGAATGCGTGGGCATCCTGGAGCTCCCGTTCATGGGTCTGCATGGCCGTCACCTTCTTATTTATCTTCGTGAGATATATCCCCTAGCAGCTTCTCAATGTGGCTGCCGTATGAAATCGATTCATCAATTTTAAAGATCAGTTCCGGGGTATGCCGGAGCATAATCCGTTTGCCGAGCTCGGACCGGAGGAAGCCTTTGGCCTTCTCCAGACCTTTCAGAGAGGAGCTCTTCTGCTCCTCATCCCCAAATACGCTCAAATATACTTTAGCCTGGGACAAATCGTTTGTCACATCCACGCCTGTTACGGTAATGAAACCAATCCGCGGATCTTTCATTTCCGTTTGAATGAGGACGCTGAGTTCCTTCTTAATCTGTTCGCCTACGCGGCCTGTACGGTTCTTAGCCATGCTGCCACCTCACTTACTTCGGTTCTACTGTCTCCATCACGAAGGCTTCAATAACGTCGCCTTCTTTGAGGTCATTATAACCCTCAATTGTGATCCCGCACTCATAACCTTGGGCCACTTCTTTGGCATCGTCTTTAAAACGCTTCAAGGAGTCGATCTTGCCTTCAAATACAACGATACCCTCACGAATCAGGCGCACTTCAGCCGAACGCGTGATTTTGCCGGAGGTTACCATACAGCCGGCAATCGTACCCACTTTGCTGATCTTGAACGTGTTTCTGACCTCAGCGTGGCCGATCACACTCTCTTTATAAACCGGATCCAGCATTCCCTTCATGGCCTGCTCGATCTCCTCGATTGCATTATAAATTACCCGGTGCAAGCGAATATCAACCTTCTCTTCATCAGCCACGGATTTAGCACGCGGCTCTGGACGGACGTTGAAGCCGATCACAATCGCATTGGAAGCGGCCGCGAGGATAATATCCGACTCGGTGATCGCACCTACACTGCTGTGAAGAATCTTAACCCGGACTCCTTCAACCTCAATCTTCTGAAGGGAGCCTTTAAGGGCTTCAACAGAGCCCTGCACGTCACCTTTGATAATAACGTTCAGGTCTTTGATTTCGCCTTCCTTGATATGCTTGAACAGATCATCAAGGGTTACGCGGGAGTTCGCTCCCATCTCGGATTGACGCTGGGTAATCGCACGTTTGTCTGCGATAGAACGGGCTTTACGCTCATCCTCAAACACCATCAGCGGATCACCGGCTAGCGGAACCTCCGTCAGACCTGTTATTTCAACCGGAGTTGATGGACCAGCCTCTTTCAGACGGCGTCCTTTGTCATTAACCATAGCGCGGACACGGCCAAAGTAGTTACCTGCCACGAAAGCATCGCCGACTTTCAGTGTACCGTGCTGGACAAGTACGCGGGCAACCGGGCCGCGGCCCTTGTCAAGCTCAGCCTCAATAACTGTGCCGCGTGCGCGTTTGTCCGGGTTCGCTTTGTACTCATTGACTTCGGCTACCAGAAGGATCATCTCAAGCAGTCCTTCCAGGCCGATTCTTTGCTTGGCGGATACGTTCACGAAGATCGTGTCACCGCCCCATTCCTCAGGCACGAGCTCATAGTTGGTCAGCTCTTGCTTGACGCGGTCTGGATCGGCTTCCGGCTTATCGATCTTGTTGACAGCCACGATGATTGGAACACCAGCCGCTTTGGCATGGCTGATCGCCTCAACCGTCTGTGGCATAACGCCGTCATCCGCAGCTACAACAATGATTGTGATATCCGTAACCTGGGCACCACGGGCACGCATCGTTGTAAACGCTTCGTGACCCGGTGTATCAAGGAAGGTGATTTTTTTGTTATTGATCTCGACCTGATAAGCACCAATATGCTGGGTAATCCCCCCGGCTTCGCCGCCAGTTACATTCGTGGAACGGATCGCATCAAGCAAGGTCGTTTTACCGTGGTCGACGTGACCCATGATGGTAACGACTGGTGGACGTTCTTTCAGATCCGCCTCATCATCCGTCTCCTCGACATTCTCAAAGCGGTCGTCTTCCACGTGGATCTTGATTTCGACTTCTACTCCATAATCCCCGGCCAGCAGCTGGATCGTATCCAGATCAAGTTCCTGGTTGATCGTAGCCATTACTCCAAGGGAAATCAGCTTCTTAATGACCTCGGAAGCGTCCTTATGAAGAAGCTTGGCGGTTTCCCCAACCGTCATCTCACCACGAACGATAATCTTCTTCGGAGTATTATCGATTTTCTCACGGCGTTCAGGCTGCTGAGGCCCTCTGCCACGGTTATTCTTCCCGCCGCGGTTATTCTTATAACCGCCTGGTTTGTTATCGTCAAACCGCTTTTGTCCAGGTCTGCCGTTATTGTTGTTTCTCTTCTGCCCCTGACCTTGACCCTGACCACGGTTCGAGGAGTAGTTATCACTGCCTGAAGATGCGGTTCTCGCCTGCGGCTGGGAACTGCGGTTCTGGTTCTGCTGAGGGCGCGGTGTGCTCGCAGCATGCTGTCCTCCGCCCTGTGGACGGCTTTGACCGCTGGCAGAAGTTTGATTGCGTCCACCGTTTCCTTGCTGGGGACGTCCTTGGTTCTGTTCTCTTCCGCCTGAAGACGGATTATTGCGGACTTGAGTCGCTTGTGCACTTCTATTCGATTGATTTTGGGATTTATTATTATTCATGCGTACCTGCTTTTCCTGTTGATTTTTGTTTGAATCTTCATTTCTCTGAACAGCTTGTTCGGAACGCTGTCCACCTTGTTCTCTAATCTGGGTGTTCGGCTTAGGGTCTCCTCCTGCGGAGACCGGGGCCGGCGATTTGGCCTGAGCAACCCTGGAATCGGAACCTTCCTTTTTGACCGCCGCATTCGTCTTGATATCCTTAAAGAATTTCTCCACCCGGGAAACCGCGTCATTCTCCATCACACTCATGTGATTATTGACCGGAATGTCCAAACGTTTAAGAATGGTAATAATTTCTTTGCTGCTCATATTTAGTGATTTAGCATATTCGTATACTCTGAGCTTATCCTTGTTATCTTGTTTACTCAATATACTCCACCTCCGACAAATTACTCACTGTTTTTCGAATCATCGCTGCGAAACCCTGATCCGTCAAAGCCAGCACAATCCTCTCCGGTTTGCCTATGCTTGTACCCAGCTGATCCCGTTTAAATCCGATGATTAAAGGAACTTTATATGTCCCGCATTTGTCGCGAAATTTCTTCTGTGTGTTCAGGGACGCATCCCCGGCAAGAATGACTAGTTTAGCTTCGGAAGAACGAATGGCCTTTAATACGATCTCGTCTCCGGTAACGAGTTTCCCTGCCCGCATGGCCAATCCGAGCTGGGAGAATACTTTACTCATCGTCACCGCCGTCCTGATTTGCCATTGCGGTGAATTCCTCTTCCACTGCAACGAAATCACGGGCGAGCTGTTCATAAATTTCAGGCTTGACCGGAGCCTTCAGCGCCCGGTCAAGCGCGCGGTTCTTATGCGCCAGCTTGAAGCAGGACACCTTGCCGCAGAGATAGGCACCGCGGCCTGATTTTTTGCCGGACAAATCAATCAGAACCTCGTCTTCAGGCGTTCTTACTACGCGGATCAACTGCTTCTTAGGCATCATCTGCTGGCAGGCGACGCATTTACGAAGCGGTACTTTTCTTGGCTTCATCTGTATGTCCCCGCCTTTGCGTTAATCTATGGAAACTGAATCTTGCGGCAGCTCTTCCGCTGCGGTTTTAGGTCTGCCAAATTCCTGCTCCGCCTGGCTCTCGCTCTTGATATCGATCTTCCAGCCGGTCAGTTTGGCCGCAAGACGCGCGTTCTGGCCTTTGATACCGATCGCCAGCGACAATTGATAATCAGGCACTATCACGCGGGCCATCTTCTCGCTTTCAAACACCTCAACCTCAAGCACTTTGGATGGGCTTAGCGCGTTAGCTACATACTCCTGCACATCCTCCGAATAACGGACAATATCAATTTTCTCCCCACGCAGCTCGTTCACAATCGTCTGAACGCGAAGCCCCTTCGGTCCAACACAGGAACCGACCGGATCCACCTCAGGATTACGGGAATATACGGCAATTTTGGAGCGGAAGCCAGCTTCACGGGCAACTGAACGAATTTCAACAACCCCGTCAAAAATTTCAGGAACTTCCAATTCAAATAACCGCTTCAGCAGCCCCGGATGTGTACGAGAGAGCAGAATTTGCGGCCCTTTTGTAGTGTTCTCCACTTTGGTGATAAAAGCTTTGATACGGTCGCCGTGCTTGAACTTCTCATTAGGCATCAGCTCGTTCAGCGGAAGGTGCGCTTCAACCTTGCCGAGGTCCACATAAATGTTGCGTGCATCCTGGCGCTGCACAATTCCAGTTACAATATCTTCTTCCTTATCTACAAAAGCGTTATAAATGAGGCCGCGTTCCGCCTCACGAATCCGCTGGGTTACCACCTGCTTCGCCGTTTGAGCCGCAATGCGCCCGAAGTCACGGGGAGTCACCTCAATCTCCGCAATGTCATCCAGCTGGAAATGCGGGTTGATCTCACGCGCGGCTTGGAGAGAAATCTCCGTCCGCAGGTCAAGCACCTCATCCACAATCAGCTTGCGGGCGAACACTTTGATTGCGCCGGTGTGACGGTTCATGTCCACACGAACATTCTGTGCTGTATTGAAGTTGCGTTTATAACTGGAGATCAGTGCAGCTTCAATGGCTTCAAACAAAATGTCTTTACTGATTCCTTTCTCTCTTTCCAATTCATTCATAGCTTCGATAAAATCCATACTCATTTGCCTCAAGCTCCCCCTTTCAATAATTCACCCATCTATTTGTTCTAGAAAATAATAGCCAGTCTCGCACTGGCAACCTTCGAATACGGAATGGCGGTCTGTTTCTTACCCGACTGCACAACCAGCTCCTCGTTCTCAAAAGAAAGAAGCTTGCCTTCAAATTCCTTCTGACCATCAATCGGCTCGTATGTAGTCACAAATACATCTTTGCCAACAGCTTTAGCCACGTCTTCAGGCTTCTTCAGTGGGCGTTCCGCTCCAGGAGAAGACACTTCCAGGAAATAAGCCGTCGGAATCGGGTCATTCGCATCAAGCTGCTCACTGAGATACTCACTGATGCGGCCGCAGTCATCAATATCGATGCCGCCTTCCTTATCGACGAATACACGCAGGAACCAGTTGCTGCCTTCCTTCACGTATTCAATGTCTACCAATTCAAAGCCGTTATCCTCCAGAAAAGGCTGTACCAATTGTTCAACATGCGCTTTGATTTTAGGTGTGCTCAAGCGTTCATACCTCCAAGAGAAACTTCATTCCTATATACCAAAGAGTAAAGAGTGGGTTTCCCCACTCTTTACACAACGGTTCTATCTTCATGATTACCAAAAAAATTATAACATAGTCGGATAACACTGACAAGTAAGATACCCTGACTGTACCCGCCCAAAGTCCTTGCGGCACATGAGCTTGTACGCATTTAGGCTCCAGTCTGAGCCGCGACCCTACACAGATATTTCTTCCTAAAAGAGGGAAAGCTGGTTGCTTTCAGGCAATCCGCGGAAACAGCCCATTTGGCTGAGCAGCTCAACTACCGTCTTACTCGCTTTGGATTTCTGTTGGAAGTCCTCAATAGACAGGAACTCCCCCTGCTCCTTGGCAGCAGCGATGTTGCGCGCCGCATTATCCCCAATCCCCGCCAGGGCGGAGAACGGCGGAATCAAGGAATCCCCATCCACGATAAACTTAAGCGCATCTGAACGGTATAAGTCGATATTCTTGAACCGGAAGCCACGTGCAGTCATCTCCAAAGCCATTTCCAGCATCGGGAGCATATTCTTCTCCTTCGGCAGCGCCTGGAACCCCTTCTGCTCGATCTCCTCGATTCTCCGGTAAATCGCCTCATACCCTTGACACATCAGCTCAAGTTCAAAGTCCGCGACACGGACTGAGAAATATGTGGCATAAAATTCAATAGGGTGATACAGCTTGAAGTAAGCCGTGCGTACAGCCGAAATAACATAGGCGGCCGCATGGGCTTTCGGGAACATGTACTGGATTTTGAGACAGGAATCAATGTACCACTGAGGCACCTTGCATTTCTTCATCTCATCAATCCACTCGGGCGGAAGCCCCTTCCCTTTACGCACGCTTTCCGTAATTTTGAAGGCCAGACTCGCGTCCATACCTGCTTTATAGATCAGATAGAGCATAATATCGTCACGACATCCAATAACGGTTTTGATGTTGCAGGTATTGTTCTTGATCAGCTCCTGGGCATTTCCGAGCCATACCCCGGTCCCGTGGGAGAGTCCAGAAATCTGAAGCAAATCGGCAAAGGACGAAGGCTGTGACTCCACCAGCATCTGACGTACGAATTTGGTTCCCATTTCCGGAACCCCGTAAGTGGCTACCGGCGTACGAATCTGCTGCGGGGTCACACCGAGCGCCTCCGTCGAGTTGAACATGCTCATCACCTTCGGATCATTCATCGGAATCGTGGTTGGGTCCACACCCGTCAAATCCTGCAGCATCCGCATCATTGTCGGATCATCGTGTCCCAGAATATCGAGCTTAAGCAGGTTCGCATCAAAGGCATGATAATCAAAATGAGTGGTCTTCCAATCCGAGGACGTATCGTCCGCCGGATACTGGACAGGCGTGATATCGTCGACTTCCATATAATCCGGTACAACAACAATACCACCGGGGTGCTGCCCCGTACTCCGCTTAACCCCGGTACAGCCCGATGCGAGCCGGTTGAGTTCAGCTCCCCGCCATTTCTTGCCATGTTCCTCCTCGTACTTCTTGGCAAATCCAAAAGCGGTCTTCTCCGCCACCGTACCGATGGTCCCCGCCCGGAACACACTTTTCTCCCCAAACAGCTCTTTGGTGTAATTGTGGGCATGAGGCTGATATTCACCCGAGAAGTTCAAATCGATATCGGGCACCTTATCCCCTTTAAAGCCCAGGAAAGTCTCAAACGGAATGTCCTGGCCCTCTCCCTTCAGCTTCTCCCCACATTTCGGACAAGGCTTATCGGGAAGGTCGAATCCACTCGGAATGCTTCCGTCCAGGAACCATTCACTGTATTTGCACTCCTTATTAAGACATAGATAATGTGCAGGCAGAGGATTAACCTCCGAAATACCCAGGAAAGTCGCCACTACCGAGGAGCCGACAGATCCCCGGGAACCGACTAGATAGCCGTCCTGATTCGATTTTTTGACCAGACGTTCGGAGATCAGATAGTTGGCGGAGAACCCGTATTTGATAATCGGCTCCAGCTCTTTCTCCAGCCGGGCCACTACAACTTCGGGCAGATCCTCCCCATATAAAGATTTTGCTGTGTCATAGCAAGTCTGACGGATTTCTTCATCCGCCCCTTCAATAATCGGAGTAAACAGCTTGGAAGGGAACAATTCAAGCTCTTCAAAGGAATCTGCAAGCTCCGATGTGTTCTTAACCACGACCTCGTAGGCTTTATCCTCGCCCAGGAATTCAAATTCCTTCAGCATCTCTTCCGTGGTCCGCAGGTGGGCATCTGGCTTGCGGATATCCTTCAGCGGACTAAAGCCGGTGATACCGTGAATCGTAATGTCCCTATACAGCTTGTCCCGAGGCTCAAGATAATGCACGTTGCCGGTAGCGATGACTGGTTTATTAAGCTTACGTCCAATCTCGCAAACCTTGCGGATGGCGGTTTCCAGCTCGGCTGTACTGCCGACCAGTCCCTTCTCTACCAAGTGCATATACATCGTGATCGGCTGAATTTCCAGCACGTCATAGAACTGGGCAACCTCCTCAGCCTCTTCCACCGACTTATTCAGCACGGCTTCAAAGAACTCGCCCTTCTCACAGCCGGAGATGATCAACAGGCCCTCTCTCATTTCCACCAGCTTGGATTTCGGAATGCAAGGAACCCGCTTGAAATACTCGGTATGGGACATGGAGACCAGCTTGAACAGGTTCTTCTTGCCTGTCATGTTCAGCGCGTAGATGCTGCAGTGG
Organism: Paenibacillus sp. J22TS3; assembly: GCF_018403205.1. NCBI lineage: Bacteria > Bacillati > Bacillota > Bacilli > Caryophanales > Paenibacillaceae > Paenibacillus > Paenibacillus sp. J22TS3. Next base: position 619,760 of record NZ_BOSF01000002.1, on the reverse strand, counting down.
AACGGACGGACGTTGGACAAGTCCTTGCCGACATGATCATTCAAGCGGTCAAGCATCGTGATTCCCTGGATTTTGGCCGCATCCTCAAGCAGACCAACCAGGATCTCTGCAAGGGCTACGGTATCATCAATCGCCCGGTGATGATTCTCAAGCGAAACTTTATATTTAGCAGCCAACGTATTCAGCCTGTGATTTTTAAGTGTCGGATACAGCAGTCTGGCCAGCTCCAATGTATCGAGCACAGAATTTTGCATTGGCTCCATGCCGAGGTCTTTCAGCTTAGCATTCACAAAGCCCACGTCAAATCTGGCATTATGGGCTACGAGCACCCCATCGCCGGCGAACTCTATGAACTCCTTCAGTACCGGCTCCACATCAGGAGCGTCCTTCACCATTTCATCATTGATATTCGTCAGCTGCTGGATATTGTAAGGGATTCGCTCATGCGGATTCACAAACGTCGCATATCTGCCGATTTCCTTGCCTTCCACCATCTTTACCGCAGCAATCTCAATGATATTGTTCTGTGTTACGGATAGACCTGTGGTCTCGATGTCAAACACAATGTAAGTAGCTGTCTTAAGCTCAATCGGACGCGGCTCCAGCACAACGGCCACATTATCATTCACCACGTTTGCTTCCAGCCCGTAAATCATCTTGATGCCATTCTTCTTGGCCGCTTTGGCCGCGTCCGGATAACACTGAACGCCGCCATGGTCCGTGACCGCAATCGCTTTATGGCCCCATTTGGCAGCCATTTTCACATATTGGTCAATCGGTGTAACGGCATCCATCGTGCTCATCGTGGTGTGCAGATGGAACTCCACCCGCTTCTCCGCCGCATTGTCTTTGCGTCCAGGAGGCGCATTAACCTCGCTCAGATCTGAAGGGATCATGACCAGTTCGGGAACCTGCATGAACCGGTCATATTCAACCCGGCCGCGTGCCTTCACCCATTTGCCGTTCGCAAGCAGGCTCATAATCTTCAAGTCTTCCTTGGTCTTCGCAAACATCTTCATCTGAAGCGAGTCGCTGAAATCAGTAAGGTAGAAAGTGAACAACGTGCTTCCGTTCCGCAACTCTTTACTGTCCAGACCAAAGATTGTGCCTTGGATTGTGATCTTCTTCTCTTCATCCTGAATATCTTTAAGCGGTACCGGCTGTTCCTTGATCTCATAACCTACCTGCAGCTTGACCACTTCGCCGCTCTCGTCGACTTCCTCGGGTTCCGGCTCCATGCTGGTCATCATCTGCTGGATGACTTCCCGTTCCTCCTCGACAATCCGCTGCTGGAACTCTTCAAACGCCTCATTTGGACCTTCTGCAGTCTGAAGCTTCACTCTAAGCGGCAGGGCAAAATACGTTTCAAAGAACGTCACCACCGCACGGTCAATTCCCTTCTTCTTGGCCAGCTCGAGCGAGGTGGCATCAGTCATAGAGATGACAACCAGATCCTGCTCTACCTCGAAGGTGGCTCTGGACATCCAGCCATTGACCGACGGCACTTCACGCTGCACCCATTCGAGAAACAATTTCCAGTACTCGGAGACAATCTGATTGCTCGTGACTGACCCCGCGTACCGGAACTCAAACGATATCTTGGAAATATGCTGCATCTTCTCCTGCACTTGCAGGCAAAATGTACGGTATACCTGGCCAGGTACCAGGGTTTCCTTATGGATTACAATTTTCCAAGCCCGGTTGCTCCGGCTTACTTCAACCTGCTCAATTACACCATCCAGGAAATGGGCATCAATTAAAGCGCCCGGAATCTCCGTCTGCTTCATCAAGAGCTCAAACCGTGTTCTTTTGTCTCCCGCTTGGCTCATATTCCCCTCCCCTTCATACTGCCTTCTTATATTAATTTGAAAAATGATTGTACGGATGAAGGCATCTAGGTGAAACGTTCTTTAATGTCACTGTTGTGCACGGATTTCTTGATCTATATAAATGAACTTATGAAGGTTACTCTTTTAGAAGCGCTGCGATGCCGAGTGTTCTTACGACCCCTGTTGTCTCCGAAATGCTTGAACTAGATATCCAGAGGGGCATTTCAGAGACAAAAGCGGACGCTCCGCTTCTCAAGAACCATTTCACCCTTTTGCCTCTATAAAAAATGAATAAAAAGGGCTTCCAGACGGAGAGTTGCGGGCCTATGATGCCCTATCAACCTACTGCCGGAAGCCTCCTTTTTTGGCGTATATGTGATGCGATCTTTGCTCTTAGCGGTCTGCCCGCTTCACAGAGCAGCCAGCTTAGTAGGCTCTGGCGAATACTACGGTATGCTCGGCTTTCTCCCCGCACACCAGACAAGTATGCTTCTTCACCTGTGATTCAAATGGGATGTTCCGGCTTGTAGCTCCCGTCTCCTTCTTGACTGTATCCTCACAGGCCTCAGATCCGCACCAGCCAGCCAAAGTGAATCCGCGCTGCTCTTCAATGTTCGCCTTCATCTCATCGAGAGTGTCCACGGAATAGAAATGCTCTTCACGGAACGTCTTGGCCCGTTCATACATTTCACGGTGAACCTGATCCAGCATCGCCTCAACCTCTTGGACCAGATTCTCCTGCTGAATCACTTTCTTCTCTCCGCTGATCCGGGAGACGAGAACACATACGCCGTTCTCCATATCCCGTGGTCCTATCTCAAGACGCACGGGTACGCCGCGCATTTCATACTCGTTGAACTTCCAGCCTGGACGCACATCCGCACGGTCATCTATGCCGACGCGAATACCGGCCTTCTTCAGCTCGCTGAACAGCTCATCGGCTCTTCCCACCACTTGATCACGGGTTTTAGGAGGTCCAATCGGAATGATCATCACCTGCTTCGGAGCCACCTTCGGAGGAAGAGCAAGCCCCCGGTCATCCCCGTGCACCATAATCAGTGAACCGATCAGGCGTGTGCTTACGCCCCAAGAAGTGGTGTGCACATACTCTTGCACATTCTCACGATTCAAATATTTAATTTCAAAAGCCTTGGCAAAATTCGTTCCAAGGTAATGCGATGTGCCTGCTTGAACGGCACGTCCATCCTTCATCATCGCCTCAATCGAGAACGTATCGACCGCACCGGCGAATTTCTCGGAAGGAGTCTTCTGTCCCACGATTACAGGTATCGCGAGATAATTCTCCACAAAGTCGCGGTAAATTTCCAGGATCTTCATCGTTTCTTCACGGGCTTCCTGTTCGTTCTCATGTGCCGTATGGCCTTCCTGCCACAGGAATTCACTTGTGCGAAGGAAAGGCAGGGTCCGCTTCTCCCAGCGGACAACGTTCGCCCATTGGTTGATCAGGACCGGAAGATCACGGTATGACTGAATCCATCTTTCGTACATATGTCCGATCATGGTTTCGGAAGTCGGGCGAACCGCAAGGCGCTCCTCCAGCTTCTCGCCTGCCGCTTCAGTCACCCAAGGCAGCTCGGGGTTAAAGCCTTCCACATGCTCCTTCTCCTTCTGGAAGAAGCTTTCCGGGATGAACAATGGGAAGTAGGCATTGCGGTGTCCGGTCTCCTTGAAGCGCCGGTCAAGCTCATCCTGAATATGCTCCCAAATCTCATACCCGTCCGGCTTGAATACGATACAGCCACGGACCGGTGAATAATCCATCAGATCGGCTTTCTTAATTACGTCAATATACCAGCGGGAGAAATCCTCCTGCTGAGGTGTAATTTCAGTCACAAACTGCTTATCTTCATTCGCCATAAGAAACGTTGTCCTCCCGTTAATAACCCTAAATTATCTATCTATCCATTAATCAGACGTAAAATATCATTGTACGTCACCGCAATCATAAGCAGGAACAGCATTGCAAAGCCTATAAAATGCACCATGCCTTCCCGGTTGGGGTCCACCGGCTTGCCTCTTAGAGCTTCAACCCCCAAGAATACCAGACGGCTTCCATCAAGTGCAGGAATCGGCAAGAGATTGAAAATCCCCAAGTACAAGCTCAGGATCGCCGCCCAATACGTAAGCTGTTCAATGCCCTGCTTCGCGATCTGTCCTGTTAATTCAAAGGTGCGGACCGGACCGCCAAGATCGTTCATGGAAAATTTATTAATCAGCTGCTTGAACCCAAGGAAAATCATATCCGTTGTATTTACCATGTCCTTGCCTGCTGTTGTAAACGTCTCTCCAAACCCAGCACTCCGGGTCGGAAATACCGGGCTTACCCCTACCTTGCCGCCTTCCTGGCCAGCCATTGACCTTGGAGTGAGGGTAACCTCAAGCGGTTTCCCTTCCCGGATTACCGTCCAGTTCATGGGCTTATCCTTGGACTCCGAAATCAGCTTGATCATATTGTCACGGTCGGCACCCACCTTAACCCCGTTAATCGTGTCGATGATATCGCCTTTCTGCAGATGGGCTTCATCCGCAGGCATGCCTTTGGTCACCTCGCCGATCTCCAGATAGGACGGGTTCTCAATTTGAATCCCAGCCATTTGGGTGTGCAGCGCAAACAACACAAAAGCAAGAATAAAGTTCATCAAAGGGCCTGCAAAAATGGACAAGGCCCGCTGCCCCACCGTCTTGCTACCATACTGCCGGTCACGCGGGGCGATCTGCGTATCCTTATTTTTGGCCACGAGGACCGCTTTCGGGTGAACATTGTAAGATTGACTCTCTCCGTCCACATCCAGCACCACGTTTAGCTTATCTTCCAGATCGGCGGACTGAACCTCTCCGCGAATAACATTCTTACGGTTATCCAGCCGGTCCAGATAGATCTTGGTTACAGCTTTATCGACCAGCCGCAAAGCCACAGTCTGACCGGGCTGCACGGCAACCAGCTCTGGATCTTCTCCAGCCATCCGGGCATATCCACCGAAAGGCAGCAGCCGGAGGGTGAATTGAGTCTCGTCCTTTTTGTAAGAGAACAGCTTAGGACCGAAGCCTATAGCAAATTCCCTCACCAGAATTCCGGCGCGTTTTGCGAAATAGTAGTGTCCCCATTCATGAACGGTCACGATGAGAAAGAACATCAGCACCGTTAAAATTATAATTTGCAGCATTTCCAATCGAGCGCATCCTCCTTTGGTTAACAGGTCGCCGTGTATGATAGCCTCGTCTTCCTGTCTTGATTCATACTATTTCCGGATCAGAGTGTACACGCGCTCTACTACCAGCCCGCTGCGCAGCTGCTTACAAGCGGGCAGCCATATCCCGTGCCCAACTGTCCGCTTCACGAATCTCATCCAAATCCGGATTCATCACCGGAACATGCCGGGATACCGTCTCTTCCAGGATGGATTCAATCTTCAGGAACGGAATTTCCCTGCTCAAAAATCGTGCAACGGCGACTTCATTGGCCGCATTGAACACACAAGTTGCGGTACCACCTATTTTACCACATTCAAAGGCAAGTCTTAAACACGGAAAGCGGACGAAGTCCATCTCATGGAAATGCAAGCTGCCAACCTCGGCAAGTGACAATCTTCGTGAAGGAGAAGTCCAGCGGTCTGGATAAGTCAGTGCGTATTGAATGGGTACCCGCATATCCGGATTGCCCAGCTGTGCAATGATACTGCTGTCTTGAAACTCCACGTAGGAGTGAATAATACTTTCCGGATGAAGCAAAACGCCGATCTGCTCGTAAGGCACGTCAAACAGCCAATGAGCTTCAATGACTTCCAGCCCCTTATTCACCATGGTGGCGGAATCAATAGTGATCTTGGCTCCCATCGACCAATTCGGGTGCTTAAGCGCATCCTCTACCGTCACGTCGGCCAGCTGTTCACGAGTTAAGTCGCGAAACGAGCCGCCGGAAGCCGTCAATGTAATTTGAGCAACATCGGATCTATTCTCCCCATTTAGGCACTGGAAAACAGCCGAGTGCTCGCTATCGATCGGAAGCAGTGGAACTCCTTTCTCCTTGGCCAGCGAGGTCACGATATGACCAGCAGTAACAAGCGTCTCCTTGTTGGCAAGACCAATCGTCTTGCCTTCAGCTATCGCTGCCAGCGTTGCTGGAAGACCTGCACTGCCCATTACAGCAGTAATTACCGTATCGGCATCCGTCCCGGCCGCCACTTCAACAAGCCCTTCGGGGCCATAACACAGCTGTACCCCAGCAGGCAGGAAAGGTTTAATTTCATCTGCTAGCGCTTTGCTTCCCACAGAAGCTATTTTAGGCTTGAACTGCTTCACCTGCTCCAGAAACAGCTTTAGGTTGGAGCCTGCAGCAAGCCCTTCAATCTGAAAATGCTCAGGACGGGCTGAAACCACATCCAGTGTTTGTGTTCCTATCGAACCGGTTGAACCGATGACCGCCAGTTTTTTCATCACTTACCCTCTCATCTCTTGTCATTCATCTCTGTTCCTTAGTAAAAAGGAAGAAGCATCAATATATGTACAAAAGGAAATACGGTGATCCAGCTGTCGCACCGGTCTAATATACCGCCATGTCCCGGCAGCAGTGTGCCGGAATCCTTGATACCATACACTCTTTTGTAAGCAGACTGAACTAAATCGCCCATCTGGCCGATCACTGCGCAAGAAGCTCCAAGCAGTACGGCTAGTCCGATAGAAAGAAGCCCGCCTGAGAAGAGGGCGAACAGAACCGCAACAACGATGGCAATCAGCACACCGCCCAATGCGCCTTCCACGGTTTTGTTCGGGCTAATGGCCGGCCATAATTTATTGCGTCCCCATCTCCGGCCTGTGAAATACGCTCCCGCGTCGCTCGCCCAGATTGAGAACAAGAGCAAAAAGGTCCAGAACAGGCCGTGTCCGTCCGGTGTATTCCGTGACTCCGCGATGTAAGAAAATCCGATGCCAATGTACACCGCGCCTAAGAATAGCAGTGCAGCCTGGTTAATATTAATTTGATTCTTCGACACCACCGTGACAAACAGAAATAACAGCATGAGCGGCCATATCAGCTGAAGCGTATCAGGAACGAAAGGGCTGCCCAGCAGCTTCCACGGGAAGACAAGTAAAATGACACCGATGAAGCCTAAAAGACCCGCCCCGCTCCAAGGTGATGTCTTGGTCATGCGGACAAATTCATAATATCCAATGACCGACATAATTAGAACCAAACCATGAAACCATAATCCACCTGCCAAACAAGGTCCTAAGAAAAGAACTGCTGCGACTAAACCGGTAATGATGCGCTGCTTCACTGATGTCCACCTCCGTCCGCTTAAGATAGTCCCCCATACCGGCGTGTTCGTCTCTGATATTCCGCAACCGCTTGATAGAAGTGATCGCGCCCGAACTCCGGCCAATAGATATCTGTGAACCACAGCTCACTATAAGCCAGCTGCCATAACATGAAGTTGCTAAGCCTGAGTTCACCGCCCGTACGAATCAGAAGATCCGGGTCAGGGATTCCTGATGTCTGCAGATGGGAATCAATCCATTCTTCCGTGAACGCCTCGGGTGACAGCCTTCCGGCAGCGATATCCTCCGCGGCTTCCCTCAAGGCCTCCTTGAGCTCACGGCGGCTTCCATAGTTAAGCGCGAAATTAAGCACCAGCCCCGTATTGTTCCGGGTACGGCTGATCGCTTCCTCCATCGCGGCAATCGTATGAGTAGGAAGATCCTCCGGATGCCCCATCATATGGATACGCACGTTCTTCTCAATCAGCTCTTCGAGCTCAATCGCCAGGAACTCCTCAGGCAGACGCATCAGGAAGTCCACTTCGTCCTTGGGACGTTTCCAATTCTCTGTTGAGAAGGCATACATCGTCAAATATTTAACACCGATCTCGTCCGCAGCGATCGCCGCACGCTTAACGGCCTTCATTCCGGTCTGGTGCCCGACAATCCGCGGCAGACCGCGGCGGTTAGCCCAACGCCCATTGCCATCCATAATGATGGCAACATGACTTGGAACATTGTCCTTGGACAAGCTCGGAAGAGTTTTCTCTTGTTTTTTATTCCACAAGGATTGAAATACTTTGATCATTCCTTTTCCTCCAAGCGGTGATGAAAAAGAGACAAACCCCACCATAAAAGGAGGGGCCGCTCACGTCTCTTAAACTTCCATAATCTCTTTTTCTTTCGCAGCGAGCACTTTGTCGACTTCCGCGATAAATTTATCTGTCGTTTTTTGGATATCATCCTGGTGGCGGCGGGATTCATCTTCAGAGATGTCCGTCTTCTCCATCTTTTTGATATCGTCGTTGGCGTCTCTGCGGATATTGCGGATTGCAACCTTCGCTTCTTCGCCATATTTCTTGGTTGTCTTCACGAGCTCTACACGGCGCTCCTCTGTCAGAGGAGGAATCGACAAACGGATGGTTGACCCGTCATTGGCAGGCGTTAATCCCAAATCCGACTTCTGAATCGCACGTTCGATATCCGCCAGGGAGGATTTGTCCCAAGGCTGAATCAGCAGTGTGCGGGAATCCGGTGTATTAATATTCGCTAATTGATTAAGCGGGGTAGACGCACCGTAGTAGTCCACGTGAATCCGGTCCAGCAGGGACGGAGTCGCACGGCCTGCACGAAGCGTAAGCAGATCTCTTTTCAAAGATTGAATGGCTTTTTCCATGCGTTCTTCGGCATTTTTCTTAACCGATTGTGGCATTAGTCTACACTCCCTTTAACGATTGTGCCGATTCTCTCACCAAGAACGACACGTTTAATGTTTCCTTGCTCCGTTATCGCGAATACGATAAGTGGAATGTTGTTGTCCATGCACAGCGAAGAAGCGGTGGAATCCATAACTCCCAGATTCTTGCTGAGCACTTCCATATAAGTCAGCTGCTCGAATTTCTCGGCAGTCGGATCTACAAATGGATCAGCAGAGTAGACACCGTCTACTTTGTTCTTAGCCATAAGAATCACTTCAGCTTCAATCTCTGCTGCACGAAGAGCCGCGGTCGTATCGGTGGAGAAGAACGGGTTACCCGTACCTGCCGCAAAGATGACGACACGTCCCTTTTCAAGATGGCGGATTGCCCGCCGGCGAATATAAGGTTCAGCAATCTGCTGCATTGCGATAGACGTCTGAACTCTGGTTGGCACATCAATCTGTTCGAGTGCGTCCTGCAGGGCAAGCGAGTTCATCAGAGTAGCCAGCATCCCCATGTAGTCCGCAGTGGCACGGTCAATTCCTTTAGCACTGCCTGCAATCCCCCGCCAGATGTTTCCGCCTCCACACACAATCGCAACTTCCACGCCAAGCTCAACAACTTCCTTAACCTGCTCTGCGATGGAGGTAATGGTTTCGGCATCTATACCGTAGCCGTTCTGTCCGGCTAAAGACTCTCCGCTGACCTTTAAGACAACACGTTTAAATACAGGCTGTTCCAATTGCAAACCCTCCACTTTAAATCACCGATTTCTAAAGGCCATTTGGTTAAAAAAGAAGGAACACGGCGTGTTCCAATCTTTTTGTTCATGCATTTAGTTATATTATACGCTCTTGCGGAATGATCTAACATACTAATGTTCTTTAGGTAGCTCCGCAAACAAAAATTAGTTTTTAACTTGGGACAATACTTCTTCAACGAAGTTATCGACTTTCTTCTCAAGACCTTCACCAAGCTCGTAACGAGCGAAACGGCGAATGGAGATGTTCTCTCCGATCGTGCTGATCTTCTCGTTAAGCAATTGGGAGATGGTTTTGTCCGGATCTTTTACGAAAGATTGCTCAAGCAAGCAGTATTCTTCGTAGTATTTACCGATACGGCCTTCAACCATTTTTTCAACAATCTTCTCAGGTTTGCCTTCGTTAAGTGCTTGAGCTTTCAAGATTTCTTTTTCTTTTTCGATCTCTTCAGCAGGCACTTCTTCACGACGGACAAATTTAGGGTTCGAAGCTGCGATATGCATTGCGATGTCGCGCGCGAACTCTTTGAATTGATCAGTCATAGCTACGAAGTCAGTTTCACAGTTGATTTCAACAAGTACGCCGATACGTCCGCCAGCGTGGATGTAGGATTGAACCACACCTTCAGTTGCGATACGTCCTGCTTTGTTGCTTGCAGCAGAAAGACCTTTCTCGCGAAGCAGCTCAGCCGCTTTTGTCAAATCTCCGTTTGCTTCTTCCAGCGCTTTTTTGCAATCCAACATACCAGCGCCTGTTTTTTCACGTAGTTCTTTTACTGATTTTGCATCTACTGCCATTTGTATTACCTCCAATTGTATAGTTGGGGTGTAGCCATAATTTTATCCTTTAAAAAAAGGGTAGTGAGAGGTTTTAGCACCTACCAACCACCCTTTTCATTTAATTCATCGTTTGTGTCATGCATCCTGAATGAAACTCATTCAGATCATGTCTAAACGTTCTATCTTACGCTGTTGTTTGTTCGCCCTGGTTCGCTTCGATCACGGCATCGGCCATTTTACCTGTCAGCAATTTAACAGCGCGGATCGCGTCATCATTACCTGGGATAACATAGTCGATTTCGTCCGGATCACAGTTCGTATCTACGATACCAACAATTGGGATACCCAATTTACGGGCTTCAGCAACCGCGATACGCTCTTTGCGAGGGTCAATGATGAAGAGTGCGCTTGGCAAGCCCTTCATGTTCTTGATACCGCCAAGGAATTTCTCAAGACGATCTTTCTCTTTGCGGAGAATGATAACTTCTTTCTTAGGAAGAACTGCGAAAGTGCCATCCTCTTCCCACTTTTCCAAAGTCTTCAAACGGTCGATACGTTTTTGAATGGTTTGGAAGTTAGTCAGAGTACCTCCGAGCCAACGTTGGTTAATGTAGAATTGACCAGCGCGCTCAGCTTCTTCTTTAACAGAATCTTGAGCTTGTTTCTTCGTGCCGACGAAAAGAATAGTACCATTCTCTTCAGCCACGCTTTTTACGAAGTTGTAAGCTTCTTCTACTTTCTTGACTGTCTTTTGCAAGTCAATAATGTAAATACCGTTTCTTTCAGTGAAGATATAACGATCCATTTTTGGGTTCCAGCGACGTGTCTGGTGACCGAAATGAACCCCTGCTTCAAGCAGTTGTTTCATGGAGATAACTCCCATCTTCACACACCTCCTAGTTGGTTTTTTAGTATGATGCCCTCCGCTGATGTCATCTCCCATTAAAACTTCCCGCAGGAAGCACCATTAACAGAATCAGTCAGCGTGTGTTTTAACACCGTCAACTAATATATCACAATTAGATTAGCGTTGCAATAAAATCTCGGCTAAACGAATAAAGCCGCACCGGAATGTTATTTCCCGGACGGCTTTGAGGTGATTTTGGAGATAATGGAGGCTGCAGACTCCCCCTCTTCGAAGCTGTAAGTTCCGGTCTGCAATCTGTAATTGGACTTCTTATCTACTGCCTTTTGGATAAAGGCGCTCTTGTCGTCAATAATGCCTGATTTCTTAAGATTGTCCGCGACCTTGCTCAGGGTGTCCCCCGATGAAATTTTAAAAGAGATCGTCTCCGGCTTCTTGGGAGCTTCTGTTTGCTTAGGAGTAGTCGTCTTAGGCGTATCAGGCGCCGTGGAAGACTTGTCCACTCCGTCTGGCGCGGCTGGCTCCTTCGGAGCTGATGCCGAATCCGGCTTAGCCGGGTCCGTGGTGGAAGACGGTGCCTTTGGTTCTACCGGCTTCTTGGTTTCAGGAGAAGTCTGTTCTCCCGGCTTTGCTTCCTTTGGTTTGGCTTCCCATTCCTGGGCTGTGTACACCTTTTCCGCTTCGTCATACACCTTCAGGTTAAACCGCTGGGCAGCTTCCTTCACCTGCTGTGCGGTAAGAAGCTGGCTGGACGCTGTCCCCTGTCCGATCAGCATGATCTGAAGCAGCAGAGCACCGGCAATGAGTCCGACACCTAGTCCGAGCAAAAATGTGCGGTTCTTCATTCCGCCTTCTCCTCCTTGCTGGCAAGTTGAAGAATCAGCTGAACTTCACCGCGCTGCATATCCAGCGCTTTGGCAATGGCGTCAATCGATTTCCCATGCTCATAGAGATTAAACAGCTCGGGATACCGGTCACGCACGGTGTTCCGTGGAACAGCAGGAGCCTTCGGTTCCTCTACCGGGACTTCACCCGGTTCTTCTAATGTAACGGGCACTGAAGGTACTGAAGGCACGGATTCCAGCTTTTCCATCCTTGCTTCCTGCAGCGAAGCCGTTTTCTCCACATCGAGCAGCCGTCCTCTGAGCTCAGCCACCTGCTCCTGCAGCGACATCATCTTTGAAGCCGTCTCCTGCTTCATTTGGGCTACAAGCTCGATGAGTTCGTTATTCTCCCGTTCGATCTCAGACATATAATGCTCAAGAGCGGCCTCCACGTCGGCAGCTCCCGAAGCCTGATCTGCCGCTGGTTTGCGCTTTGGCAGAAAGAGAGCGTAACCAATCGCCGCAGCTCCTAGAAGGACTATATAAACCCATGCATTTCCTAATGGCATAAATGTTCACCCGTTTTATTGTTATGTTGTAGTTATAAGAAAAGCACCGTTAGGTGCCTTTACATAAGTTAATCATCAGCATGTTCAAATAAATTATAAAGAAAGATCAAAGTTGTGTCCTTTGAACGGGTGTTCAGCAGGGTGTTCCTTAACCTGCTCTGAGGAAGCTTCCTGCTTGTCTTGCTGACCGTCTTCCCCAGAAGAGGATTGACGGCCGTCCCGAACCACCGCTTGCGACGATTCATCCACCTGAGCGCTGCGCTTACGTTCGCGGTCACTGCGCTTCATATTCTGGCCCTCTAAAGTATGCTGATGATGCATTGGACTATGCTGAGCTTCCTGCTGAATCCGGCTTGCTTCACTGGTCCTTGGGACGGCAATTTGCAGTTCAACCGCTTTAAAATCCATGAAATCACCCCACCATTAAAATTAGAGGCCTAGACATAAGAGGACATCGAGATATCTCCCTCGCTGTAATAAAAAGTCATATGGGAGACTGGGTCCTTAATAAATTTCGTGTATCTGCCGATAACTATTTTGGAGCCACCATAAATCATCTTTAACACCTGCACCTTGGCCTTGCTCGTATCTTCAAGAGACTTTTCGATCTCCAGCATCCGCTCTTTAAGATCAGCTTGCTCTCTCAGGTGCTGCTTCTTGGTCAGGCTCAGCTTAGCTCGCATCTGCATCTTCTCCGTTGTCAGTTTTCCAACGGAAGCCAGCTGATCCAGAATAGCAAGGGCTTTATCTGTCTTATCAAGACTTCCCATATTCTCTTTGAATGCCAATCTCAAGTCCGCAAGCTCATTGCGGAGCTCCGGAAGGACACCTACCTCGACCGTTGTCGTGGTGGACATCGGGTTGCCGATAATCCTTGCGGTTACTTTCTCTCCGGCCTGAATGTTGCCGCCGACAATAAGTCCTTTGGCTCCATTACAGAGAACGTCCCGTCCGGCACGGATATTAGAGTGCATAATACTCTGAGATACAATCACGTCTTCGGCTGCATGTACGTTCCCATCTTGAATGAAGGAGCTTTTGACATTGTGGCCTGCTTTGACAAGGCCTTTGTTGTAACCGATAATACCGCCCGTAATTTCGATGGAGCCCCCAGCTTCAAGCTCCGCACCTTCCACACCGCCGATAACCCTGATGTCTCCTGCGGCGCTAACGCGAAATCCGGTCAACACGTTCCCACGGACAATTACAGTACCGATAAAACTTATATTCCCGGTAGTGTAATCCACATCTCCATTCACTTCATAGATCGGGAATACATTGATCTTCCCTTTGTCCGTTTTGGTGACCAATCCGTCAATGGCGGCATACATCGCCGTCTGTTCCGGGTTCAGAACGACATTCTTGCCAACTTTAAATCTTGCTTCCTTGCCGGGTTTACAAGGAATTTCTTCACCGGTAACCGCTCTGCCCGGCTTGCCTGGCACAGGAGGCACCAGCTCCGCGATCAATTGGCCTTTCTGCAGGTTATTGAGCCGGATAACATCCTTATAATCCACGCTTCCATCCTCATTCTCATTGGGACGGTGCTGTTCTTGATCGATGGACAAAGCATAGCGGATGAAACCATCCTCACCGCTGACCGGGGGTTGGCCTATTGCTACCCGCAGAGGCGTGAAAGCATATCCTCCTGGGTTTGCCGCAAACCGTACTAGAGCATCCTTTTGGATACCAAAATTCACACCGTTCGCTAACAAAAACTGCTCCAGTGATTCCGGGCTGCAGACAAAGCCTTCTTCATCCTTAATCAACTGCAGGAATGCCTCGCCTTTGTCATTAGAAAAACTCAAACCTACATACTGCTTCAAATCTAAACCAACCTGCTCGCCCATCCCAAGTCCCCCATTCCTTCATATCTAATTCTCTAGTCATCTTGCATCAACAGATCCCGCTGTTTATCCAAGGTGCCACGAAGCCTTAGGATCGCTTTGGAATGTAACTGAGAAATCCGCGAAGGGGATAAAGACATAACCTCCGCAATTTCACTTAGTGATAAATCTTCATAATAAAGTAAAGAAACGACTGTACGTTCTTTTTCAGTCAATTTCTCGATTCCCTTAGTCAGTGATTCTTTTAAATGGAACTCTCGAACTTTATAGTCCGGGTTCTTGGCTTTTTCATCAACGAGAACGGATAACCGGGTTTCCGAGTCTTCCTCCCGTATCGGGTCCTCCAACGAACAGAGGGTCATTACCGCTACTTCCTGAAGCATGTGCTGAAACTCTTGAACGGTAACATCTAAATATTGGCTCATTTCGGCATCGGATACCGAGCGCAGATACTGCTGTTCCAGCTGCTGATATCCTTCTTCAATCTTCTTTGCTTTCTCCCGGACAGATCGGGGAACCCAGTCCCCCTGTCTCAGCCCGTCCAATATGGCACCGCGGACCCTCCATGAGGCATAGGTCTCGAACTGCAGTCCGCGCTTGTAATCAAACTTCTCAACAGCATCGATAAGCCCCATTACACCGTTACTAGCCAAGTCGTCCTTGGAAATATTCTTTGGGAGTCCAACAGCCAGGCGGCCAGACACATAGTCAACAATAGGGAGGTGTTTCTCAATCAACATTTTCTTGGCCTCAATATCGCCGTGTTCTTTCCATCTCTCCCAGAGATCAGCGTTGTTCAGAGGCATGGATTTGCGCTCGTTCAATGGTCTCACCCTCCTTATTTTTCTGTCAGGTGACGAAGGGCCTTAGCCAGCTCTTCAGGATCTTGCTCCGATGTCTTGACAAGCTTCGGCGGGTTCAAAGGTGAGAATCCGCTGGGTTCGCTAGGAGCATCCGGCTTTTGCTTCAACAGATCATTCAACTCTTCACTTTCGTCCGGCGTAGTCATATCCAGAACGGTTCCGCGGTCCGTCTCCTCCTCTTGCTCAGCCTCCATCACAGGCAGCTCAGGCTCGGCGGGCGGAGAGGTTAGAAACCCAAGAAGCCACCGCAGGGCGAATGCCAATACAAACCATACGACAAAGGCAATGCAGCTGCGCACCACACTCGTAACTAATATATTATTTGAAAAAGATACTATAAAGGTAATTATAAATCCTATTGCTCCAAACAACCAGTTAAACCCTATTTTTCCAGCCATGGCTACAATTCCTTTTTACCCATTTGTACGCTTCGTATGAATAATATACCCGTTTCACAATCCATTTCTATCGTTCTACCATAATTCCCTCCGGTATCTTCCCCAATCAGAGGGATCCCAAGCTCATCCAGCTTCAATTTACACGATTCCACATTTCTTGGACCAATCCGCAGCGCATCCCCTTTACCAGCGAAGCTGAACATCTGGGAGCCCCCGGCCATCTTGGCCACAAGACGTTTAGGCGATGCTCCGAGTTCAATCAGCTTCTGATAGATTGCAGGAACTGCTGTATCTGCATATTTGGCGATGTTTAGCGCCCCTTCACGGGCAATATCCGATGAAGGAAGCATTACATGGGCCAAGCCTCCAATTTTTACCTGAGGATCATAAAGAGTGACTCCCACGCAGGAACCAAGTCCAGTCGTACGGATCAACCCTTCTTTTTCAATGACGTCAAATTCGGCCATACCCACTTTAACAACACGCTGTTGGTCAATCATGGTTCTTAGGCACTCCCAGCGCGGTGAAAATTTGATCAAAGGATTCAGGGTCAGGGATCAGGAAAAATTGACCCTCCACCTCTTGGTGCCCCTCGATAAAGGTCGTATCGATCAGCAGGGCATCATCCCCCATTTCCCCGAACTGCAGCAGTCCGTAGCTAAGAATAGCTCCAGCCATATCCATAGCCAGGGCGGGTACAGTAGGAGACATGGATAAGCGTGTGAAATCAGCAAGGGAAGAAAGGTAAGAGCCGGCAAGGATATTCCCGATCTCGGACAATGCCGACCACTCCATCTCTGTAAACTCCTCATCGTTCTCCACTTCGAGGGTAGACAGACGGTGAAGCAGCTTTTTGGCAGCCTCCGGGCTCAGAATAAAGAAGAGGTTCCCGGGGGCATCCCCCTCAACCCGGAAGAAAATCGCCAGGACAATCGTCTCTGCTCCCCCAACCTTCTCCGCAATGGCTTCAAATGGAAGCATTTGGACCTTTGGCACAGCCATGTCAATCGGCTTGTCCAGGAGGCACGACAATGCGGTAGCGGCGTTACCCGCTCCGATATTGCCGATTTCCTTGAGAATATCCATTTTAAATTCGGCAAAATCCTTGAACAAGTCCACAGTTTAGCCCTCAAGACTTTCCAATTGAATGATTTCGCTCCGGTTAAGCACTTCGGAAAGGTTCAGCATAATCAGCAGACGCTCCTCGGAAATGCGGGCCACCCCGTCCAGGTACTTGGCCTTAATGCCGCCCACGACTTCTGGCGGGGAATCGATAATATCTGTGTTCAGGTCAATGACGTCATTTGCGGAATCCACGATGAAGCCAACCTCCAGCTCCTCCGCGTTCACAATAATAATCCGGCTCTGCTCGGTAAATTCAGCCTCCGGAAGCCCGAAGCGTCCGCGCAGGTCAATGACAGGAATGACCACCCCGCGAAGGTTGATTACCCCTTTTACAAACGCAAATGTCTTTGGAACCCGTGTAATTGGCATAATTCGTTCAATGGTCTGAACCTTGTCCACTTCAATCCCGTATTCCTCATGTCCCAGCTTAAATACAATTACTTTAATGTCTTGTCCCATGGTTGATTTCCTCCTTAGATGGTGTCCGGTATTCCTCTGCTTGACTGACCGTTACTTAATAAATGTATTCGGATCTATAATGAGTGCAACCTGTCCGTCACCCAGTATAGTTGCACCGGCAACACCAGGTATGGAAGGAAGATACTTGCCTAAGTTTTTGATGACGATTTCGTTCTGGCCGATAAATTCCTCTACCGTTAACGCCGCAAGACGCTCCCCTTTGCGGATAACAACAATCTCTGTCTCTTCCTCAGCATCCTCATCAAAATCAGCCACATCGAAAATGTTCGCCAGAGACAAAAGCGGAATGTGTGCATCCCGGTAAGGGACCATCATATAGCCATGAACAGAACGGATCTGCTCCCGTTTGATAAGACCCGTTTCCACAATGGAAGAGAGCGGAATCGCATACTTCTCACTGCCCAGCTTGATAAGCATGGCGGAGATAATCGACAATGTGAGCGGCAGCTGCACAGAGAATTTCGTGCCTTGGCCCCACTTGGAAGTAATGACAACTGTGCCGCCCAGCGATTCAATCTTTGTTTTGACAACGTCAAGACCTACACCACGGCCGGAAATATCGGAAATGACTTCCGCAGTACTAAAGCCGGGGGCGAACAGGAGCTGGGCCACTTCGTCATCGGTAAGCGAATCGGCCTCTTCCGCACGGATAACCCCATTCTTGATGGCTTTGGCCACGACCTTCTCCCGGTTAACCCCATATCCATCGTCCTCAATCTCGATGAACACATGGTTGCCGCTATGGAAGGCCTTCAGCTGAACCGTTCCCGTATCAGACTTGCCTGCCGCCAGACGGTCAGCTGTGGTCTCTACACCATGGTCAACGGCATTGCGGAGAAGGTGAACCAGCGGGTCCCCTATCTCGTCAATGACGGTACGGTCAAGCTCAGTCTCGGCGCCAAGAATGACGAGATCGATCTTCTTGTTCAAGGACTTCGCAAGGTCTCTGACCATCCGCGGGAAGCGGTTGAACACCGTATCCACCGGCACCATACGAAGCTTTAAGACAATATTCTGCAGGTCGGTGCTGACCCGGCTCATGTGCTCAACCGTCTCCGTCAATTCCGTTCTCTTGATCTCACCGGCAAGCTGCTCCAGTCTGACCCGGTCAATCAGCAGCTCGCTGAATAGATTCATAAGAACGTCAAGCCGGTCTATATCAACGCGGATCGTTCTCGAAGGCGCTGCTGCCGCCTTGCGCGGAGACTTCTCAGCGGGAGCAGCGGGTTTGGAGGCTGCAGATGCTTCGGACGTGGAAGGCACCGCAGCCTCTTGTTTTGCAGCTGACGGGGCTTCTGCTGCTGCTGCGGCCTCAGAGGCACCGCTTTGAGACATTTGACTCAGAGATTCCGAATCCAGCGCAACGACCTTTGCTCCGCCAATTTCGGACAAGTTCAGGATCATGGATTCCAGCTCAGCCGGCTCTTTCTGCGTTATGTAGTAGAGCGAGAAACTGTGATCAAACTTCTCTTGTTCAATATCTTGGACTGATGGGTGGGATTTGACCACTTCGCCAAACCGCTCCAACAGGTCAAACACCATGTAGGCTCTTACGGCCTTGAGCTGGCAATCTTCACGGATGGACACTTCAATATAGAGCACTTGGTGCCCTTCAGAAATGGATTGTTCGAGGACGGAATACTGAAATTCATCCAGTTGAATGGAATTATCAACGGCAGCCCCACTGCCGGCTTGCGCGGGCGCTGCAGACGATGAGGCATTCGGGTTCTCCCCGCGGACGATGGCCTGCAATGCCGCCACAATTGAGCTCACATCCTCCTTGCCCTCTCCGCCCTGGGTAATATCCTGAACCATGGATTGCAGTGCATCCAACCCTTTAAACAACGTATCAAAAATGAAATCCTGCATCTTCAGCTTGTCGTTACGAACCAGGTCAAGCACGTTCTCCATTTGGTGGGTCAAGGATGCGAGGTCCTCAAACCCCATCGTTGCAGCCATCCCTTTGAGTGTATGGGCCGATCTGAAGATAACCTGAACGATCGAAATATCTTCCGGGCTTTCCTCCAGCTCCAGCATTTTTTCATTTAGCGATTGCAGATGATCATTCGACTCATCAATAAACATGGATAAATATTGATTCATGTCCATCGTGAGACACCTCCTCAAGGATATCTTCCCGTTATTTCACTACCTGTACCAGTTTCGGTGCTATCTCATAAAGCGGTAAAACATAACTTACGCATTTCAACTCCACCGCAGATCGCGGCATTCCATAAACAACACATGTTTCCTCACTCTCTGCAAAGGTGGAGGTCACTCCAGCGTCATAAAGCTGCTTCATGACTCTAGCTCCGTCACTTCCCATCCCTGTCAGCAGGACGATATGCCTCTTGAGAGCTTCCAAGGGAAGCAGTGACTCGTACATGACATCGGCGGAAGGTCTATGACCATTACGCAATTCATCCTTGTTCAAGACAATCTTGTATCCATTCCCCTGACCCGCCTTGACGGTCATGTGATAACCGCCCGGTGCGATATAGGCCCAACCCTTCTGAAGGTCCATCCCATCCTTGGCTTCCACTACCTGAAGCGGGCTTAAGCTGTTCAACCGCTGGGCTAGGGAGTGTGTGAAGTTCGGTGGCATATGCTGCACAATGATAATAGGTGCCGGAAAGTCTGCTGGAATCATCTCTAAAACGGTCTTTAACGCCTTAGGACCGCCTGTGGAAGAACCGATGGCCACAATATCACTGTAGCCCGAAGTCCGCATCTGCGCCTTGGATGGCCGGTTGTCCAGCTTGGCGGCGTCAGGCTGAGGACCAGATGATTTGCTGTTCTGCGCAGCAGCGGTATCTTGAGCTGCCGTGCCGCTTCCCACAGAAGGCAGTCTGCTCTTTGGAAGTGCTGGTTCCTGCTTGTCCTTATTTGATCTTGGCTTAGGACTAAGCGCTGATGGATTGGCTGCCGGTTTGCCCGGCTCCGGCTTTGGAACCGCCGGGGGCTTCGCAGCCGATGCCTGGGAATCCGCCGGCTTGGATGTTCCAGCCACAGGCGGCCGTGATGGATTTTCCTTAAGCTCCTTCAGGCTATCCGTCTTCAAGCCATCCGGCACGGGTTGAGAACCCGCCTCGGATGAGGATAATTCGATTCGCTGCCGGCTCTCCGGTGGTTGAACGGATGGCTTGACTGGGCTTGAAGGCTGCTTCAAGGCAGAAGCCTCTGCCTCTTTTCTCGCCTGTCTTCGTTCCTCAGCCTGCATGGCCGTCCTGATCTGCTCTCTAAGCGCCTGCCCGACCTCGCCAACCCCTTGAGAGCTTGTTGTTATGGAAGGCTTGCGGATAAAATCAAACGCACCCAGTTCAAGCGCCATAATCGTCTCGCGCATGCCCTCTTCATTGATACCGGACAGCATGATCACGGGAATCGGCTTTGCCGCCATAATCTGCCTGAGTGCCTCAAGCCCGTTCATCTCCGGCATTTCCACATCCATCGTTACAAGATCAGGCTCAAGTTCAGCAATCCGCTTCAAGGCCTCTTGTCCGTTCCGCGCAGTTCCCACCACTTTAAGATCGGGGTCCTGCTCAATTAAATCCGAAATAATCTTGCGCATAAATGCCGAATCGTCAACAACTAAAATGCGATAGGGCCTCATGTCGTCTCCTCCTGTTCCCATCTTGAAGAATCATTTTGTCCGTTTGAGCCATTTGTGTAAAAATCCTTTGATTCCCGTCAAGGCACCTGCATCTTGCGTTGTACCGCCAGCAATGTAACCTGCTGCAATCCGCTCAACATCGCGGGACGCATAACAGTTAGGATAAGCGATCGAAAACGGAACCTGTTTTTTCACCGCCTGAACAACATGGGCGTCGTCGCTCATAAACCCGAGCATCGGAATCTCGATATTCAGAAATTTACGCGCAACAAGGGATATTTTGTCTGCAACCTGTCTTGCTTCTTTCTCATTCTCAACCCGATTTATCATTAATTGGAACGGCACCGCAGCTTCCATTCCCCCTACCACCTTGATCAGCGCATAAGCATCTGTGATAGAAGTAGGTTCAGGTGTTGTCACCACCAGGCACTCATCCGCCGCAGTAATAAATTTCAGCGTCTCCTTCGACAGGCCTGCTCCGGTATCAAAAATGATATAGTCCATCTCGTCCGAAACCGATTCGATCTGGCTTGTAAAGTAGTTCAAATCCGATTCGGACAGGCTGAACAGCTCCGTCAGTCCAGAACCTCCCGCAATAAAGGGAAGCGAGTTCGTGCCATTCTCCATAATTTCCTGAATGCTTCTCTCACCCTTTAACAGATGATAGAGATTGTATCTGGGCCTTACCCCCATTAACACATCAATATTCGCCATTCCGATGTCTGCATCAAAGAGAAGTACTTTTTTGTTCAGAGCCTGCAGTGCAAGGGCAAAATTCAAAGTGAAATTGGATTTGCCAACGCCGCCCTTTCCGCTGCTGACGGTAATGATTCTTGCGCTTCTTGGGGTCCTCGGCGTGTCCTGCTGCTCCATTGACGATACTAATTGTCTGAGTGATTCGGCCTGGTCGTTCATTCGGATCGCTCTCCCAGAAGCTCTTCAATCAACAATTCGGGCGTGGCCGTCAACAAATCATCAGGTACGTTCTGACCATTAGTCAGGTAACTAAACTCCATCGGATATTCCCGAACCAGATTGAACATCGATCCGCAGCTCTCCGTTTCATCAAGTTTGGTGAAAATCACTTTATCCAGACCATACCGGCTGAAGTTCTCGGTGATTTTCATCATGTCCTGACTCTTCGAGGTTAGGCTCAGCACCAAATAAGTTTCACTTTGTTCATCCGTGGAGAGAAGGCTGTGAAGCTCTGCAACGAACAGTTCATTTAAGTAGTTGCGGCCTGCTGTGTCCATAATAACCAGATCACAGTGCTGGAAACGTTGAACAGCTCTGTGCACATCGCCAGGAGACTGAACCACCTCGATCGGAACATTGAGAATGGAAGCGTAGGTTCGAAGCTGCTCAATGGCAGAAATCCGGTAAGTATCCGCCGTAATGAAGCCAACCTTTTTGGATTTACGGAAAATTTGATCCGCCGCCAGCTTGGCAATGGTCGTTGTCTTTCCTACTCCAGTCGGACCTGCTATATACACAATTTTGGTGGAATCTGAGATACCTTCACTGACCCGTCCATTCAGGAAAGCTTTAACCTGTTCACGGATGAGCGCTAATGCGTCTTGGTCTTCCATCGGCCGATCCTCAGTCCAGTTCAAAAACGCGTTGGAAATCCATTCCTCCGCGAGTTCGGATGACACCCCTTGCTCCAGCAAACGGTGCTGAACTTTGAGCAGTGGCTCGGGCAGTTCGGGTTCACCGCTGCCCTGTGCTGTGAGCTTGGTCATCATGGCTTTCATCTGCCGGATTTCCTCCAAGAGCTTGTCCTCTTTGGCTGGTGATGGCTGAAGATGAGATCCATCCCGTGCGGCAATCTGGACCACCGGTTTGGACTCCTCATGCTGCTCTGCCATCAAGGCTTCAGCCGCAGTCTCCGAAGTCCCGCTTCTGAACCTCTCCGGCACCGCTTCCATCTGCGACGCAGCCTTTACACTTAAAGGCTGCGTGGACAGAACAGCAGGCGGCTGCTCTCTTCTGTCTTCAGCAAGAATCTGTGCCGACTTGCGGTAAGCGGCCGGAACAGAAGCTCTTGCAACGGGAGCGGCGGTAGGGTAAGCCACTTGGCGCGGTTTGCTTTCAGCCGGCTGCTGTGGCGAATCAGTCGTCTCCGTAGCCGCGATGACTTCAATTTTTTTCTTCTGAAACAAACCCAGGAAGCCGCCCACCTTCATCTCCTTGGTACTTAGAATCACCGCATCCTTCCCAAGCTCGGTTCTAATCTTCTGCATCGCGTCGGGCATCGTCTCAACGATATATCTCTTTACTCTCATAGGTTCACCACTCCGACACTTTGGATTTCAACATTCGGCTCCAGCTCGCTGTAGGACAGAACCGGAATATCCTGCATCGTCCGCTCTATCACCTGACGCAGGTACATGCGGATGGTTGGAGAGGTCAGCACAATCGGCTGCTGTCCCGACTGGATAAGACGGTTGATTTGCTCTGTAAGCTTCTGGTACACGGTCTGTGTGGATACCGGATCAAGCGCGAGATAACTTCCCTGATCAGACTGCTGTACACTTTCGGCAATCTTCTTCTCAAGCGTTGGACCTACGGTAATTACCCTCATCGTCTCCCCCTGCTGGGTAAACTGCTGGGTGATCTGTCTGGACAGTGCCTGCCTTACATACTCGGTGAGCACATCCGGGTCCTTGGTGTAAG
The DNA here is from genome assembly GCF_018403205.1 of Paenibacillus sp. J22TS3. Taxonomy (NCBI): domain Bacteria; kingdom Bacillati; phylum Bacillota; class Bacilli; order Caryophanales; family Paenibacillaceae; genus Paenibacillus; species Paenibacillus sp. J22TS3. The sequence continues at coordinate 596,436 of NZ_BOSF01000002.1, read as the reverse complement.
TGCCGTAGTCCCCAAGCGTTTCAAAAATTGTGACCATATCGCGGATCGATATTTTCTCCCGAAGCAGCTTGGCCAGCACTTTCTGAACATCACCCACTGAAAGAACAGATGGAATCAGATCATCCACGAGAATAGGATAGTTCTCTTTGAGATTGTCGATCAGCGTCTTCGTCTCTTGACGTCCAAGCAGCTCGTGCGCATGCCGCTTGATCATCTCGGTCAGATGTGTGGCCACAACGGATGGAGGGTCCACCACAGTGTAACCGGACAATTCAGCACGTTCCTTCGTTGGTTCATCGATCCAAAGTGCCGGAAGTCCAAACGCCGGTTCCTGTGTCTCAATGCCCGTAATGGAATCGTCGTCATAACCCGGGCTCATCGCCAGGTAATGATTGAGCAGCAGTTCACCACCGCCTACGGTATTGCCTTTGATCTTGATCACATACTCATTAGGCCTAAGCTGGATATTATCCCGGATGCGGATAACCGGAACGACAAGCCCCATCTCCAGAGCGCACTGCCTGCGGATCATAATAATCCGGTCAAGCAGATCACCGCCCTGCTGGGCATCTGCCAGAGGGATCAATCCATAACCGAATTCGAACTCGATCGGATCGACCTGAAGAAGATTGATCACGCTTTCCGGACTGCGTACTTCCTCGATCTGCTGTTCCTCCTCCTGCTGCTCCTGCGCCACCTGTTTTTGAGTCATATTCTTCTGCATACGCCAAGCCGCATAAGCCAGTAGTCCTGCCAGAGGTACAGTAGAAAGAACTCCGATCGGTGTAAAGAGACCTAATGCGGTAATTGTACCTGAAACGATGTAGATCAATTTTGGATAAATAAAGAGCTGTCCCGTAATGTCGTCAGCCAAATTGCCTTCCGAAGAAGCACGTGTCACGATAAGGCCCGCTGAAGTTGAAATCAGGAGCGCTGGAATTTGGCTCACGAGACCATCCCCGATGGTCAGCAGCGAATATGTGGATAGAGCATCCATAAACGGCTTCCCGTGCATGGCGACACCAATAATGAACCCCCCGATAAGGTTAATGACCAGGATGATGATGCCCGCGATGGCATCCCCTTTTACAAATTTACTGGCTCCATCCATGGCTCCATAGAAGTCCGCTTCGCGTTCAATTTTGCGGCGTCTCTCCCGGGCCTGCTGTTCATTGATCAAACCTGCATTGAGATCCGCATCGATACTCATCTGCTTCCCTGGCATCGCATCGAGTGTGAATCTTGCACCTACTTCGGCAACCCGCTCAGACCCTTTTGTAATGACAATGAACTGAACGACAACCAGAATAAGAAAGACGATAAATCCAACAACCGGCTGGCCCTGGGATACCCAGCTCCCGAACGTTGCCACGACGTGCCCTGCTTCGCCCTGTCCCAGAATCAGCTTGGTCGTCGACACGTTGAGCGCCAGACGAAACAAGGTGGTGATCAGCAGCATCGATGGGAATATGGAGAACTGCAGAGCTTCCTTTGTATTCATAGCTACCAAGAGAATCATCATAGCTAGTGAAATATTGATCACGAGCAGCACATCGAGCAGCCATGTTGGGATCGGGAGGATCATCATCAGCACGATGCCGATAATTCCAAGCAGTATCGAAATATCTTTAATTTTCATGTAGTCCCGCCTCCGATCCCCAATTATTTGACTTTTCCTTTAAGCTTATATACATATGCCAGTACCTCAGCTACGGCCTGAAACAAATCCGCCGGGATGCTGTCCCCGATCTCAGATCTTTGAAACAGTGCTCGTGCGAGCGGCTTGTTTTCCATAATAGTAACCCCATTCTCCTTGGCAATCTCCCTGATTCGCAAGGCGACAAAATCCTGTCCTTTGGCGACTACCTGCGGAGCCTCCATCTGCGTGCCGTCATATTTGAGCGCAACCGCAAAATGGGTCGGGTTCGTAATGATCACGTCCGCTTTCGGAACTTCCTGCATCATCCGCTGCATGGCCATATGGCGCTGCCGTTCACGGATTTTCCCTTTGATTAGCGGATCGCCTTCCATTTTCTTATATTCATCCTTGATGTCCTGTTTTGACATCTTCAGACTTTTCTCATGCTCATATTTCTGATACACATAGTCCAGGACAGCGAGGATAAAAAGGCCAAATGCGGTTTTAATCCCCAGCTCAACAGTCAGCTTGACGGCAAAAGAAAACGTGTCCTCCACGGGCAGCTGCCCAAGCTTGGCGATATCCCCTCTGGCTCCCCAAATCGTCGTGTACACTAGGTAAGTGATTACAGTGAGCTTAAGAATAGATTTCAGAAACTCGACAAGCGATTTCATTGAAGCGATATTCTTGAATCCTTTTATCGGATCCAATTTACTGAACTTCATCTTAAGGCCTTCACCATTAAGCATAAAACCGATCTGGGCAAAATTCGCAACCAGTCCAACGATAATTACTACAACAAACACCGGCGCAAGCAGGAGCAGAATTTGAACCCCGTAATCGCCCAGCAGGACCATCACATTCTCTTTGGTGACATCCATAGATAACCGGTTAATAAAAATATCGGTATATAGAGCTAAGATCCTTGTTTTCATAAACCCGCCAAAGGCCATTAAACATAGAAAGGAAGTGAGCAGAATCAGCGCTCCCGAGATGTCCATGCTTTTGGCGACCTGCCCTTTCTTACGGGCATCCTGCCTTTTCTTCGGGGTGGCTTTCTCTGTCTTGTCGCCAGCGAACAGCTGCAGGTCAAGTGCATACCTTAACTGCAAGTGACTCCCTCCCCCTTGTTTAACCTGGTCTTTGACCGATGGCACCCATCAGATTCTCCAGTGATTTAAATAGTACTTGAAACAAATATTCAAATGCGTAGATCAAACTTGGCATCAGGAATACCATGAGCAGAAGCCCTACAATAATTTTGAGCGGCACCCCGATAACAAACACGTTAAACTGCGGCGCCGTTCTCGCCAGAAATCCAAGTGCCACATCGGTTAAGAATAAAGCTACTACTAGAGGAGCGGACATCTGAAAAGCAAGAACAAAAGATTCACTAAAAGTTCTGCTTAAAAATTCAGATATATTCCCGTTATAGATTTTGTTAAAAAATTGGTTGTCCAATGGAATCCAACTGTAACTTCGCATAATTGCCTGGAGCAGATAGTGATGCCCGTTAATACTCAAGAATAATAGAGTTGCGATCATATATTTAAGATTACTGATGATTGGCGAGGAAGCCCCTGTCATAGGGTCAATGACACTCGCTATGCTGTACCCGATCTGAATATCAATAAAGGCTCCGGCCATTTGGATCACCGTGAACATCAAAAACGCCGTATAGCCCATCAGTAAACCTATCATTATTTCCCGGACAATTAAAAGGATATAGCTTAAGTCTGTCGGCACAGTCTGTGTAATTCCGCTTACGAGATACACCAATAATGCAATCATCGCAGAGAGCCCAATCTTGAAGGTTCCCGGCACCGACCGGGAGGCAAATATCGGCGCTACCACAAAAAACGATGCGATTCGACAAAAGATAAGCATAAAAACAGAAAAACCCTGCAGCAGCATATCCGTGTTCATACTGGTCAACCAATATAACTGGACAGATTACTTAGAATTCCAGAAGTGAAATCTACCAGGGTTGTTAGAATCCAAGGCCCAAACAGCAAGAGTGCCAGCAGGACTGCTACGATCTTAGGAACAAACGCAAGCGTTTGTTCTTGAATTTGGGTCGTAGCTTGGAAAATACTGATGATCAGACCGACAATCAATCCTAAAATCAGCATCGGTGCGCTGACCTCCAGGACTGTGTATACGGCTTGTCCGGCCAGCCCGATAATAAACTCCGAACTCATAACCGTCCTCCTTGTTCTCTTAGTATGCGTTAATCTGCCAATTCGACTGATAGAGTTCTCATGTTCCAAAGCTCATTAATAGAGATTTGACGACCAAATACCATCCGTCCACGAGTACAAACAGCAGAATCTTAAACGGCAGTGAGATCATTACCGGAGGGAGCATCATCATACCCATCGCCATAAGCGTACTGGCAACTACCATATCTATGATTAAGAATGGTATAAAAATCATAAACCCCATCTGAAAAGCTGTTTTCAGTTCACTGATCGCATAAGCCGGAACAAGAACTGTGATAGGAATATCTTCATAGGATTTCGGTTTTTCCGTTTTGGTGTAACTCATGAACAGCTGAAGATCCTTATTCCTTGTGTGGGAGTACATGAATTTCTTCATAGGCACCGCCGCTTTCTCGAGAGCCACCGTCTGTGAAATCTCGCCCTTCAGATAAGGCTGAAGGGCCACATCATTGATTTGCGACAATGTTGGGCTCATTACAAACAAAGTCAGGAATAAGGCCAGTCCGATAAGCACCTGGTTAGGAGGCATCTGCTGAGTCCCCAGCGAGCTTCTTACAAACCCGAGCACAATCACAATCCGGGTGAAGCTTGTCATCAATACCAGTATGGCCGGAGCCACACTGAGTATCGTAATGATCAACAGGATGGATAGGGAGCTCGTGCTTGGTTTCGTGCCGTCGGAATTCCCAATCTGTACATTAATATTAGGAATTGGATCAGCCGCTGACGCTACCGTGGCGAAAAAAACACTTAGAACCATCATAAGCAAAGCTATAATAATGACCTTTTTCTTCATGTAACCCTCTACCGATCTTTAGTTTGGTCGTCCTGCAGCAGATCTTCCATTTGCTGCTTCCGGTTGGGCAGTTTGCGAAGCTTGGATTCGAATACCTCGTGAAAAGGCGTCTCCTCCAAATCTTCCCCTTCAAGTGGAGGCTCTTTACGGAACCGCGATACTAAGCCGGAAAGGGCGGATGAGAGGCTGCCGAACTCCTGCGTCTCTTCTTCGAAGGAGCTTAAGAGAACAGCAACCTCATCGGGATCGGAGATTTTATCCAGCAATGAAATATCCTCACCAACACCCACAAGATAAACAGTACTTCCGATCTCGATAACCTGAAGAGATTTGTTCGGGCCAAGACCTACAGCACCAATCGTACGGATTGAGCGGGTCTTGGAAAAGAAGCGGTTGCGTCTTCCCAAAAAACGAATCAATAATACAATCAGAACGATAATAATGGCGAGCACAACAATGACCGTGATTAAGCTCGCGTAGAAATTGCCGCTGTCAAAACCCGTCTGATTCGGAGTAGCCAGGTTCATAGGCCGTTCCTACACGCCCAGTGTTTTGTTGATTGCTTCCACCACACGGTCGGATTGGAAAGGCTTAACGATGAAGTCTTTGGCGCCGGCCTGAATGGCGTCAATAACCATAGCCTGCTGTCCCATCGCGGAGCACATAATCACTTTTGCGCCTGCATCCATCTTTTTGATTTCCTTAAGAGCGGCAATCCCGTCCATTTCAGGCATCGTGATATCCATAGTAATCAGGTCTGGACGAAGCTCTTTGTACTTCTCAATTGCTTGAGCGCCATCTTGAGCTTCACCTACTACCTCAAAACCATTTTTAGTCAGGATGTCCCTGATCATCATACGCATAAATGCAGCATCGTCCACGATAAGAATTCGATTTGCCATTGATTTAAATCCTCCCTAACCTTCTCTATTGTAATTTTTGAATGCGGTCCCACTGGCTTACGATATCTGTGACGCGTACGCCGAAATTCTCATCAATAACGACTACTTCACCTTTAGCGATTAGTTTGTTGTTCACCAAGATGTCGACAGGTTCACCAGCCAGCTTGTCTAATTCGATAATGGATCCTTGTGAAAGTTCTAAGATATCCTTTATTTGTTTTTGGGTCCTTCCTAATTCTACGGTGACTTTAAGGGGAATGTCCATCAGTAAGTTCAAATTATTTTCGTCTACATGTCCCATGGAAGGGGCTTGCAGATTCGAGAATTGAACAGGCTGCACATTGTAATTCCGGTTCGGTACACCGCCATAATGTTGAGGCTCCGCATAAGGACGGTCCTGCGGATACTGCGGCCCCGGGTAATAATCCTGCTGCGGCTGCATCGGCGGCTGATAAGGCGGCTGTACCGGCTGCTGCTGCATTGGCGGCTGGCCTGTAGGTGCAGGCTGCTGATATGCGGCTGGCGGCGCTTGATTCACTGGCGCGGATGGCGCCTCGGCCGCAGGTGCGCTTTCTTTCTTAGCCGGAGCTGGCTCGGACGATCCGCCGCCAATCAGGCTGTTAACCATATCCTTGGCGAACTGTACCGGAAGAAGCTGCATGATCGTCGAATCAATCAAATCTCCGATGGTGAGCCGGAAAGATATTTTTATCAGCGTCTCATCGGGCGGAAGGCTGTTAACTCCATCTCCACTTTCCATATTCAATATGTCGATACCCGGCGGCGAAATATTAACAAACCGGTTGAATATCGTTGACATGGAAGTCGCTGAAGAGCCCATCATTTGATTCATCGCTTCTTGCACGGCACTTACATGAATTTCATTAAGCTCTTCATCTGCCGGATTGCCGTTGCCTCCAAGCATAAGATCGGCTATAACCTGGGCATCTCTGGTCTTGATAACCAAAGAGTTAATTCCCTCGAACCCGTCTACATAATTAACATGGACAGCCACATGCGGCTTAGGGAACTCGGACTCAAAGCGCTCCCTGGTAATAATGGAGACTTTCGGTGTGGTAATGTCCACTTTCATGCTTAGCAGTGTAGATAGGGCGGTAGCCGCACTGCCAAACGTGATGTTCCCGATCTCGCCTAATGCGTCTTGTTCAAGCGCTGACAAATAATCGTCCACCGTCTTCTCATCAGAACCACCCTGCCCAGCCTGCTTCAGCAGAGCATCGATCTCTTCCTGGGACAAATAGTCTTTACTCGTCAAAACCTTCAACTCCTTCATTGACAATCTCATCAATTTGAACGGCGACACGGTCCTTCAGTGTGCCAGGACTGCCGATATACTTCAATCTCTCACCAACACGGATGGAAAGCCCCTCCTGCACCGGTTTGTTCAGTGTGATTACATCACCCACCGTAAGTCCCAGGAACTCACGTATGGACAGCTGAGACTCCCCTAGTTCGGCAATAATCGGTAATTCAGCTTTGCTAACCCGATGTTTCAGCGCATCCACTTCTTCCGGAGCCCGGGATTTCTTCTGTGATACAAACCAATGGTGTACAGAAAGCTTCGGCATAATAGGCTCAATAACAACATGAGGTATACAAAGATTAATCATTCCCGAGGTATCCCCGATTTTGGTGCTCAGCGAGATCAGCGCAATGGTCTCATTGGGTGACACAATTTGCATAAATTGCGGGTTGGTCTCAAGTGCTTCCATTCGCGGTGAAATATCAATGACCGTCTTCCAGGCTTCCTGCAGACTTTCAAAGGCTCTGCTGAAAATCCGTTCCATGATGATCGTTTCTATTTCTGTCAGATTGCCAATTTTGGAAGGAGCCGTTCCAATTCCTCCGAGCAGCCTGTCCAGCATGGCAAATGCCACGTTGGGATGAACCTCCAGCACCATTCTGCCCTCAAGCGGCTCCGCTTCAAAAATGTTCAAAATCGTCATTTTTGGAATCGAGCGGATGAACTCGTCGTACGGCAGCTGTTCGACCTGAACAACATTGATCTGCACAAAGGTTCTTAGCTGGGCGGAGAAATAGGTGGTAAGGTACCTTGCAAAATTCTCATGTATTCGGGTTAAGCTGCGAATATGATCTTTGGAGAACCTGACGGCTCTTTTGAAATCATAAGCCCTGATCTTCTTCTGCGTATCTTCTTTTTTAAGTTCTTCTGCATCCATTTCGCCGGAAGAGAGTGCTGCAAGCAAGGCGTCAATCTCATTCTGGGACAGTACATCTACCAACTATCTCACCCCCTTTAAGGATCTATTCTATCGATATGCTAGATGGCGGTCATAATAAAATTAGTAATATCGATTTGAACTATGTTCCCTTCCGGGAGTGTCTGGTTAATCAGATTCATAAGCTTGTTAGCCAACTGGTCCTTTCCCTTGGCGCCAGTCAGGTCAGCCGGCTTCGTATCCGCCAGCGTTTTGATAATTATGGATTTAGCGTTGAAATCTTTAATTTTGTCGAAGGCTACCTTAGTCTTGGAATTATTCATTTGAAATGCAAAATTCATGACTACAACATAGTTCGGGTCTGAGAGATTTGTCTTAACATCCTCCATCGTGCTAGTCACTTCAACGAGTTCATCCGCACTTAAGGTCTTCTTCTCTTCAGTCTTCGAAGCGGCATTAGTTGACGAGCTGCTGTTCTTGTTGTTGTTCATCGTCATTACCAGGTAGGCTGCCATCACGACCAGAATCAAAGCAAGCAGAATCGTGATTATCCATGGCGCCATTTTCTTCATAATAATTCCTCCGTTTGTTGCACTTTAATTGTTGCCGCATGGATGCCGATTTCCGAGTAGTACGTCTTCACCATCTGCACAATCTCGGCTGACTTCTCCAATACGATAAACCGTTTCCCTGTAACCAGTGTGATATAAGTATCGGGGGTTTCTTCAACGGTCTCAATCAACAGTGCGTTAAGCCACATGGGTGAACCGTTTAAACGTGTGACAGCAATCATGGCGACCCTCCATAAAAGTTCCCGAAGGAGGGGGGTGCCCTCCCCCGGTACTTAAGATTAACGTTTCAGGTTAACTACTTCCTGCAGCACTTCATCGGAAGTGGTAATAATGCGGGAGTTAGCCTGGAAGCCGCGCTGAGCGACGATCATCTCGGTGAACTCACCGGTCAGATCCACATTGGACATTTCCAGTTGTCCGGCTACAATTGCGCCGGTGCCTGTAGTTGAATCGTTAGCTACACCTGCGGTAGGGAAATCCACATTCGCATTTGGTGTGTAACGATACAAGCTTCCACCCATTTTCTCCAACCCTTCTGGATTCGTTACTTTTACAACGCCGATTTTGACATCGCCATTGGTGGTTCCGTCATCCAGCTTCTGCTGAATCGTTCCATCCAGCCCGATGGTGAATGCAGTTGTGTTATCTTCGAGCTTGATCGGCTCCCCATCTGAATTGCATACCAGCATACCGTCCGAAGTAACCAGGTTTCTGGTAGCGTCCAGGTGAAAGTCACCAGCACGGGTGAGGTAGAAATCAGTTTGGGAACCCGTTAATTTCACTGCAAAGAAACCATCTCCATCAATACGCATATCAAGCGGGTTGTTGGTGGTCATCGCGCTCCCCCCGGTATGAAGGGTATCCACTGAACCGATGGAAGTACCAAGACCAATTTGTTTGGAGTTAACCCCACCCTTAGTTCCAGCTTCTGGAGTAGTAACCCCCGACACGGTCTGGCTCATAATATCTTTGAACATAACCCGGCCCGATTTAAAACCTACGGTATTTACGTTCGCAATATTGTTACCAATCACATCAAGCTTGGTTTGGAAACCGCGCATACCTGATACACCCGAATACATGGATCTTAACATTAAATAATTCCTCCTTAAGTGTTGGACCTTGTAAGCTGCTTCAGTCGATCGGCAGCTTAGCTTGGCTTCCGAATCCGGGCCAGCCAAGTCAGTTGACTATTGAATAATCACGGCACTATCGATTTGTGTAAAAACATTATTTTTCATGCTGCTGCCATCCATGGCCGTAACTACAGTCCTGTTATTTACATTGACAATCAGCGCCATATCTTTCATAAGAATCAATGAATCTTTCGATCCTTTAGCAGCCGCGTTGTCAATGGCAGAGCCAATCTGCTCCAACTGTTCAGGTTTAAGCTTGATTCCCCGCTGTTCCAGCCGTTTGACGGCATGATTGCTGAACTTCACAATCTGGTCGTTCAGTAAATTCTGGAACGATACCTGCTGCTGTCCGCCACCCGTTGCCGGTTTGCTTCGCTGCAGCGTACTTGGCGGGATTTTGCCCGGGTATAAGCGCCCTACTGAGATCGGATCATTCATGATTGTCCCGACCCGTTGGCATTTGCTGCCGGTGCCGTCTCTTTTGCGTTGTTGATTTTGGTGATCTTGTCTATGGCCACTTCCTTATCGCCAACCTTAGCGTACTGTACACCGCCTCGGATCACGATGGAATCCACAGTCCCGCTGGACGTCGTGGTGGAGACGATCGGCTTTCCTGTCTCGATGTCATACTCGCCCATTTCAGTGCTGTCCAGCCAAGTTACCTCTTTACCGATTAACCCGGATAAGTTGCCAAGATTCTGATTCATGGCGGTTAACTGGCCCGAGATATTCATCAGCTGCTCCACGGAAGTAAATTGCGCCATCTGGGCAATGAACTCCTTGTCCTCAAGAGGCTGCATCGGGTCCTGATTGCCAAGCTGGGTAACAAGAATTTTAAGGAACTGATCCTTGCCCATAGTCTGGTTGTTCTTGGTTGCGGCCTTTGCTACATTTTCCTTGGAATAATTGGGCCAAGTTACATTGGTCTGGGTGATGTCTGCCATGTTATGCCTCCTTTCTGTGTGATGGGTGCTGACTTATTATGCTCTGGCGACAAAAGAGCTTCCGTAATCCTCTTCCTTGGAACGGACTTCGCGGATCCACTCGTTCCACTCTTCGGTCATATCTGCAGCAGCGAGTGCATCTTCTCCTGTGGCTTCACGCTGTTTGCCATTATTCTTCTGCTGGCCCGTGCCGCTTCCAGGTTGTCTTCCATCATGATACATATGGGAGGATAAAGACTGGTTCTGTGTAACCTCCAGCTTCTCGACCTGGATGCCTTGAGCTTGAAGCGCGGAGCGAAGCTGATTCATCTGCTGTTCGAGCGAATCCTTGGCAAAAGCATGCTCTGTTGCAAATTGGGCAATCAAATGTCCGTTTTGCATCGTAATCTTCACATCAACCTGACCCAAATGCTCAGGGAAAAGAGAAATGGTCGCTTCGGTCATTCCATGCTGCTTCACAAACTCCAGCTTGTTTACCACAAAGCCGCTCATTTCCTTGGCAAATTGCTCTACATGCACCGCCGCCTGCACGGGCTTGGCAAGTTGAACGCCGCTATCCTTCATCTGCAGCTGTCCTGCGGTTACAACCGCATTGGCATCCGTGGTTTTATCCACGCCTTCCGCAGCAGAGTCTTCTTGGGCAGAAGTCAAACTTTGCGCCTTAGCTGACACAGCATTAACGTTATCCGTTTTGTGAACCGCATTCTTGCTCATGTTCATGACAACAGCAGGTGTTGCCTGAGAATCCGCATCAGAGCTGGTCTGGCCCTGCATTTGCGCATTCACCGGGTCCTTTAAACCTTGGAGTACTTTAGAAAGATCAGCTGCTGTTATAGTTGGCCCAGTTAATGAGCTTGTCGCTTGAGTACCAGTTCCCTGTTTCAATCCCGAATTCTGTGGCAGTACATTGCCAAGAGTTTGTAGAAGCGCCTGGATCTGTGGCAGATTTTTACCAGCGGCTTCCGGCTGCATTTGCATCTGCGCAAATAGCTGCTGCAAACCATCCTGAACAGCAAACCGCAAAGTTTCCGCATGCTGGGCAATAACCGGGAGTTCCTGATCCGAAGCATCGGATTCTCCACTGGCTGATTGATCACCTGCTGAGGCCATCTGCTGGATTAGACTCTGCAGCTGTTGAAGCCAGCCCTGGAGCATAGCCATCATGGATGGATCGGCAGCGATCGCCTCATCCAGACTATCAACTCCCTGAAGCAGGTCCGACAGCATTTGCAGCCCTGAATTCTGCACCGCAGATTCAGAGTCACTCTGTCCAGCGGCATCTGTACCCGAGGACACCGTACCCTGAGGACTGGCAGTATTAGTCGCCTGAACAGGTACCGCTTGTCCGCCTAAGGCTCCAAGCAGCATTTGAACAAGTGTCTGATTAAAGGTAGGAGCTGCTCCCTGCGCTGGTTGAGCACTTCCACCCGCTGCCTGGGCTGCCTTTCCAGCTGCTTGACCTTGGGCTGGCGCAGGTGCTGTATTTCCCATAGACGAATTCATAATTAAGCTCATGTAATTTTTCACCTCCTTTCAACAATTTGGATGTCATGGATGATTTGTTATTTGGTCAACAACTTATTCAATATCTTGGCTGCCCGGGTCTTATCCGCGTCGTTCATGGCTCCCAAAATTTTGGATCTGGAAGCATCATCCACCGATCTGAGAATTTTCAGTGTCTTATCAGGACTTGTCTTATCCGTCTCAAGCAGAAGCTTGGCGGCGCTATCTGGTGTCATAGCAGCAAACGTCTTACCGATTTGGTCATCCGTAAGTCCGGTTGTGCTCTTAGCTGTGGTGTCTGCAGTATTGGCTGCATCCTTCTTCAATCTTGATTGAAGCGCTGCGATGGCCATGTCCTCTGACGGCTTGACATCTTTCAGCAGAATGGAGACATCGGCCGCCTTCTGAGGATCCATCTTCTCCAGGATCGCTGCCTTGCTCTCATTGCTCATGACCGAAAGCATTTGAACCGTCTCTTCGGTTGTCAAATTATTTAGAATCGCTGCAGCTTTGCCTGGATTCATCGATCCATACAGATTAGCCAGCTTCTTCACTTCTTTGTCATAATCACTGGCCTGCTTAACAGCCTCTTCGGCCTTTTTATCGCTGACCGACTGATTCGCTTCGTCCAGCTTGGCCTCAAGCTCCTTAACCTTATCTGCCTGGGCTTTCGCCTCGTCGTTAGCTTTCTTGAGATTCGCATCCTTTTCGGATACCTGCTCTTTGAGTCCTTTGATTGTTTCCTCTGAGCTTTCTGCCTGTTTCGCACTGGTGCTCGGATCAGGAATCCAGTCCTTCACAATTGGAATACTGTTGCCGATTCTAAGAAATTCATTCTTAAAGTTCACATTAAATAGGGTCAGCAGAACTCCAACCAGAACCACAGTGAACAGAATCGGCGTAACGATAAACAGAAATTTTGCAAAGCCTCTGCCGCCGGATTCCTTCTCCTCTTCTTCCACTACCACTTTTGCCAACTCTATCCCTCCTTTACCTGACTCAAGTCTGCCCGTCTTACCGGGCTTTCATGGCAAAGCGGACGGTGGCCATCTCATCGAGCTCATTTTGTTCCCGGAGCAGGATCTGCTGCTCAAATGCGGTTTTCGCCTTTTCTTTTGCCTTGAGCCACACCTTCTCGTCGAGCAGCCGGGAGCTTAACTGCGATTTCTTGTGTTCCACATTGATCTCAGCACTTTCGATATCCTCAAGCTTCTTCTTAATGCAGCGGTCCAAATGCTCCACATAACGCTGCAGTTCCTGCAGCCGAAGCATGGAGGACCCGCCTTCCGACAGCATGGCGTCATTCGCTCTTGCCTTGTCTTCCATCAATTGCTCCAAAGTGCGCTGTTCGGCTTGAAGTTCACCAATCGCCGCGGACAGCATCCATTCCGCTTGAGTCTTCTCATTCGATTTCAAATCGACCACTTTCTGATACATATACTTGAAATTCATGTTTTACGGTCATCTCCCCACAAATTCTGAAATCAAACGTTCCACAGATTCCTCAAGCGTAACTTTCTCGTGCACCTTTTGTTTGGTGAAATCCCATATGCTCTGAATTGCATCAATGGATTCATCGATGTCAGCGTTCGAGCCCCTTTGGTAAGCGCCGATGTTAATCAGATCCTCTGAATCCTTGTAGACTGACATTAGACGTTTCAGATTGTCGGCCGCCTCGATTTGATCCTCAGGAGAGATATCCTTCATCACCCGGCTGATGCTTGCAAGAATATCAATCGCCGGGAAGTGGCCTTTGTTCGCAATATTCCGGTTGAGTACAATATGCCCGTCCAGGATCCCCCGCACAGCGTCAGCGATAGGCTCATTCATATCGTCCCCATCGACCAGAACCGTGTAAAAGGCAGTAATCGAACCCGTCGGCCCGGTTCCCGCTCTCTCCAGCAGCTTCGGCAGCGCCGCAAAAACGGATGGTGTGTATCCACGCATCGCCGGAGGCTCGCCGATCGCAAGCCCAACCTCACGAAGCGCCATCGCATACCGGGTCACCGAGTCCATCATAAGCATGACGTTCATTCCCCGGTCACGGAAGTACTCAGCGATGGTCGTTGCAATGAGGGCACCCTTCATCCGGATCAGAGCAGGCTGGTCGGACGTGGCCACAATCACCACGGATCTTTCCAGACCCTCCGGTCCAAGATCACGTTCAATGAAGTCCAGCACCTCGCGACCACGTTCTCCAATTAACGCGATAACATTGACATCCGCTGAAGTGTTTCTCGCAATCATGCCCATCAAGGTACTCTTTCCCACCCCAGAGCCGGCAAAAATACCTACACGCTGTCCTTTGCCTATAGTCAGCAGCCCGTCGATCGCCCGGACTCCGATGCTGATCGGATCTTTGACCCTGGGCTTGTTAAGAGGGTTGGTTGGCTTGTTATACGTAGAATAATGACCCATTCTGGAAGGCAGCATGGAACCGTCAAGCGGTTGCCCAAGACCATCCAGCACTTTTCCCAGCAGTTCGGAACCGACTTGAACACTCAGCGGTTTGCCAGTCCCTACCACATCACAGCCTGGACCAATGGACTGCAGTTCCCCAAGGGGCATAAGCAGCACTTTATTGTCCCGGAAGCCGACAACCTCAGCCTGCAGCGGGACAGAAGATTTCGTCGGATAGATGTAACAAACATCCCCAATGCTGGCGTCAGGGCCTTCGGACTCAACCATCAGCCCAATGACCTGGGTTACCTTCCCGTTAACTCTTACGGGATCCAACTGCTTCAAGTGTTCGATATACCGGTCGGAATTAAGCTTCTTCATGCTGCTGTCCCCGCTCATCTCCCTGGAGTGAAATCCGCATCAGCTCTTTCTTAATCTCAGTGAGCTGGGTATCAATTCTTGCGTCGATGCTTCCGAATGAGGAGCGGATTACACATCCACGATCCTTCACCGTTGAATCCGGAAGAATCTGCAGTTCGGCCTGGGAATCAATCGCAAGACTCAATTCCTCGCGGGCGCTCTGGATAAAGTTGAACTGTGACGGAGCCACACACAGGGTCAGAATGCCCTGATCCCGCTTCCTTGCCAAGCTTCTCCTAATCAGATCCATCATATAATCAGGCTCCAGACTAAGCTGTTTCTCAATGACCTTCTCGGCAATCGAAGTGCTGAGATCGACGAGGAATGGTTCGGCTTCCTGAATGATCTGCTCTTTGGCCTGATAGGCCTGCTCCAGAACACTGCGAGCCTCTTCCATCATGCCGTTAATTTCCGCCTCAAGTGAGCTTAATGCATGTTCCTTGCCTTCCTCATACCCTTGATTGAATCCTTCTGCCTTCACAGCCTCGACCAAATGCTCATCCTGCTCCCTGCGTTCCTGCCACCAAAGCTCAATCTGCTCTTTGGCTTCAGCAAGAATCCGCTCCGCTTCCTCCGACGCTTCCCGAATTTGTCTTTCCGCAAATTCCTTGGCGTCGTTCAGCATTACTCTGCGGGTTTCCTCGGCTTCCTCATTCTTCAGGCGGTTCATCTCAGCCGCATAGGAATACGGCTGACTGTCCACGGAATCCTGATCCGCCGGATGCGGGTAATGCTTGGATAGATCAAGCTGCTTCAGCATCTCGACAGGAACGTACTGAGTAGATTTGATCAGATTAGACAATGATGTCATCTCCTCCGCCACGGGCGATTATGATTTCACCTGATTCTTCAAGTCTGCGGATCGTTGCTACAATCCGGGTCTGAGCTTCCTCAACGTCACGCAGCCTTACAGGGCCCATGTATTCCATTTCTTCCTTAAACGTATCCGACATCCGCTTCGACATGTTGCGGAATACGGCTTCCCGAACTTCTTCACTTGCCACTTTAAGCGCAAGCTGCAAATCCGCGTTCTCGATATCCCGGATAATACGTTGAATAGAACGGTTGTCCACGTTGACGATGTCCTCGAATACGAACATCCGCTTCTTGATTTCTTCCGCAAGCTCTGGGTCCTGGATTTCCAGGGAATCCAGAATTGTCCGCTCGGTTCCGCGGTCTACACCGTTCAGAATCTGAACGATCGATTCGATACCGCCTGCGCTTGTGTAATCCTGAGTTACCGTTGCCGACAGTTTTTGCTCCAGCACACGCTCGACCTGAGCAATAACCTCCGGTGAAGTACTATCCATCACAGCGATTCTGCGGGCCACTTCTGCTTGTTTCTCCTGAGGTAGAGAAGATAAAATGACAGCAGCCTGTTCAAATTGCAAATAAGATAAAACTAATGCTATAGTTTGAGCGTTCTCATTTTGTATAAAGTTCAAAATCTGGTTTGGCTCAGCCTTGCGGGCAAAATCGAAAGGTCTCACCTGCAGCGTCGCCGTCAGTCTGTTGATAATATCGTAAGCTTTCTGTGTGCCCAGTGCTTTCTCCAGAATCTCTTTGGCGTAATTGATACCACCTTGGGAGATGTATTCCTGAGCCATGCAGATTTGATGAAACTCAGCAAGGATCATTTCCTTCTCTGTACTGCTAACGTTACGAACGTTCGCAATTTCGAGGGTCAGCTGTTCGATTTCATCATCACGCAGATGTTTGAAGATTTGGGCGGAGACCTCCGGTCCCAGTGAGATCAGAAGCAAGGCCGCCTTCTGTCTCCCGTTCATTCCTTGATTAAGTGTTTTTGACAATACGCTCACCTCTATTCATCAGCCAGCCAGGTCCGAAGTAGGTTAACGAACTCATCCGGCTTTTTCTTCGCCAACGTTTCCAGTTGTTTGCGAACATGATTTTCGTTAGTAACAGATTCCAAATTAATGGACGGAAACTCTGTTGGCATGGCAAGAGGAACATCTTCTTCGATCTCTTCTTCCTGATTGGCCCGGCGGCGCCGATAAATTAAGTATCCGATTCCTGCTCCGGCAAGGAGAAGAGCTGCACCTATGCCCCATACGATCGGGCTTGACCAGCTTAAACCACTGGCTGTTGCGGTGTCTGTGCCAAATGCTTGCGAGAAGACCGAAACTTTTTTTATCAAATCAGCGTCTGTATAAGTAATACCAGAATCAGCCAAATATGAGGCTACAATATTCTTAAGTACATTTTGGATCGCATCCCGGGTAGCCGTATCCAAAGAATTTTTTCCGGCAGGTGGTTCAACCATCACATTAATGGTTAAATCTTTTACAGTATAGGGACTTTGCACAATTTCCTTGCTAATTCGGTTAACCTCATAGTTGATTGTTGACGTGCTTTCATCTGATGAGGTATTCGAGGAACTTGAAGTTCCCGGATAAGCCGGTACGTCTGTTTGACCCGTTCCTGCAACACCTCCGTTAGGGGTGCCTTGACCTGTGTAACTTTTCTGGATCTTCTGAGCACTGATCTCGATCCCTTTCATGTTCTCCGTATCTACCGGAGTCACCAGATTTTCTTTCTGGCTCACTTGGTCGAAATTCAGCTTAGAAGCCACTAGAACGTTTACTTTGTCAGGTCCTGTAAGCTTTAAAAGAAACTGTTGGACGCTTTGGCGCACATCGTTTTCAAATTTCTTCTGAAGCTGCATGTTCTCCTGTACGGCTCCGGTCAGGCTGCCCGCCTTACCGCCTTTTCCTGTGGCAAGAAGCTCATTCTCGTCACTGCTGGTCACCGTGATATTATCAATCGGCAGATTAGGAACCGCGGTTTTAATCAAGTTATAATAACCGTCTACCGCGCTCTGATCAGGACGAAAGCCTGGTTTGAAACTCAGCACTACAGATGCTGATGCTTTCTCCTGCTCATCCGGGCTTGCAAACACGTTTTCGGCAGGCAGGTTGATTAACACCTTTGCCCCGCTTACTCCCTGCATGTTGGTGAGCAGCTGTTCGACTTCACCGTTTAAGGCCGTCTTATACTTTACATTAAACTCATTGTCCGTCATTCCAATCGGAGATGAGCTTGATCCGAACGTTCCGGCGAAGCCGATGGATCCGTTCTTCACAATTCCCTGTGAGCCGACATCCACTTTGGCACGGGCAGCCTGTGTGCTTGGCACTGAGATACTCTTGCCATCCGCGCTCAGCTGGTACGGAATTTTACTTGTCTCTAGGTAATTAATAATCCCTGCCGCATCCGTTGAATCCAGATTAGTAAATGCTACCTCATATTGAGTCTTCGAGAACTGCATCGTGAGTAGAATGATGGCTAGCAGAATGATGGAAACGGTAGATATCAATAGGATTTTTTGTTTTTTGGTAAAATGGTTCCAGTACTGGCTTATTTTATCTCTGTACTGGGCAATTCTCTCATTCACATCGTCACCTCATCCGAAACTTTTGCTAAATTGAATTACATTTGCGTTCGCATAATCTCCTGGTAAGCTTCAATCACCTTGTTACGGACCTGCGAAGTGAGCTGTAAACTCAATAGAGCTTGTTCAGAGGCGATCATGACCTGATCTACGTCGACTTGGCCTGTAAGATACTTATCTCCCATCTTCTGGGCGTTTTGTTCTTGATTGGCGACACCGTCTATGGCGTCTTTGAGGAAGGATCCAAAGTCCTTGACCGTCTCTGATGGAGTAGCCGGTGTGGACTTGGCTTGGGGTTGGACTAGTTCCAGAGGCTTAATTGCACTTGCTACAGTATTCTGAATCATGTGACACTCTCCTAACCTGTTCTATTTTGTCTATTTCCCAATCTGCAGTGCTTTCGTTTCCATGGATTTAGAAGCGTTTAGTGCGGTCACGTTAGCTTCATAAGAACGGGTTGCCGAGATCATGTCTACCATTTCTTTAAGTACGTCTACATTTGGCATATATACATAACCATCTTTATCCGCATCTGGACTCGAAGGATTATATACTGGCTTAAATGCTGTCTGATCTTCCTGAATGGCGGTTACCTTTACACCTTGACCTACCTTGCTTTGTCCGTTCATAGCTGTATTCAACATCTGCCCGAACTCGGTTTCGTTGGGACTCATCACTACCATCTTCCGGCGGTATGGGACTGCTTGACCATTTACCACCTGAGCCCGGGTGGTCTCCGCATTGGCAATGTTTGAGGAAATTACATCCATCCGGAGCCTTTGGGCAGTTAGTGCTGAAGAACTAATTCCAAAGCTGTTGTTAAGTTTCAAATTCAAGCTCTCCCTTCCACGGCAGTTCGCATCATTTTGATTCTGCTGTTAAGCTGCTCAATGTATGCATTATATCTAAGCTGGTTCTCAGCGAGTGAGGACATCTCGGAGTCAATATCCACATTGTTCAGGTTGTTGTTCATAGAAGTCGATTGGTCTGTGGTGACTAGTGCATCAGGCACATTATTTACAGGACCGATTGCAAAATGCTTCGGATCTGTCTGTCTCCCCCGAAGAACCATTGTACCGTCTTCCATCTGACTTTGCAGCAAGCTCTCGAAAGAAACTTCAGATCTTTTGAAGTAGGGTGTATCTACATTGGCAATGTTGTTGGCAACAACACTTTGTCTAGTATTAGCTGCCTTCAGAGCCCCCTCCAATCGTTCGAATCCTGCACCATTTAATAACTGCACGTTAATGTCCCCCCAGATCGATGAAATCTTCATGTAATCTTCATGTATATCTATTACCACATTCTATTACCATATTCTACGTCATTTTTCCTTTTTTTTCGACAAAAACATCTGAATTACTGCTATTTCTATTGGCCTATTATAACAAAACATCCAATAATGTCATATATCCTAAGTTTCGTAGAGAATGGCCTAGAATACAATGAGAAAAAAGCCCTATTTTTTTAAAAAATTTGGTAATTTAATATAATAATAGCTATAATTTATCGGAATTCTATCTTTATCGCTAATTTTTGACATATCTAGTCCTTCTTTTTTCGGCAAAATAAAAACCGACCCTTTAGTCCTGATTGCAGGACCTTGGTCGGTAACTTGCTTGTAAAAAAGAACTATAGTATATATTGACTCAAATCTCGGTCTTTGGCAATATCCCCTAGCTTTTCATTTACGTATTGCGGGGTAATTACCATTTTGTCCAGGGTAAGTTCCGGAGCTTCAAAGCTCAGGTCCTCAAGCAGCTTCTCCAGGATCGTATGCAGTCTTCTCGCGCCGATATTCTCGGTGCTCGCATTCACTGAAGCCGCAATGCTGGCGATTTCCCGGATCGCTTCACTGGAGAACTCAATCTCGATATCCTCGGTCCGGAGCAGATCAATATACTGTTTGGTAAGCGCATTCTGCGGCTCGGTCAGTATAGATACAAAGTCATCCAGGGACAAGCTGCTGAGCTCTACCCGGATTGGAAAACGCCCCTGAAGCTCGGGAATCAGATCCGAAGGCTTGGAGACATGGAAAGCACCGGCTGCGATGAACAGCACGTAATCCGTCTTGACGGGGCCATATTTGGTCATAATCGTGGAACCTTCCACGATTGGCAGAATATCACGCTGTACCCCTTCACGGGATACGTCTGGCCCCGAGCCCTGCCCACGGCTGGCCACCTTGTCGATTTCATCTATGAAGATAATGCCTGACTGTTCCGCACGGCTGATGGATTCCTGGACCACATCATCGTGATCAATGAGCTTGTTGGCTTCCTCCTGCGTGAGGACTTTACGCGCTTCCTTAACGGTCAGCTTGCGGCGTTTGGTCCGTTTGGGCATAAGGCTTCCAAACATTTCCTGCATATTCATCCCCATCTGGTCATTGCCCTGGCCAGCGAACATATCCAGCATGTTAGGCGCATTGTCCTCCACATCGATCTCAACGGTATCATTCTCAAGCTGACCGGCCAGCAATTTAAATCTCACTTGTCTTCTCTTCTCGGCTACACCGCTCTCCACCTCAGAATCATCCTGGCTGCTTTGGGCCTGAGTTCCCCCCTGCTGATTTCCGAACAGCATCTCGAACGGATTGCGCTGGTTCTTGTTCTTGCTCGGAGACGGCACCAGAATTTGGACCAACCGCTCGTTGGCAAGCTCCTCGGCTTTGTCTTTGACTTTCTCTGTACGCTCCTGCTTGACCATGCGGATGGACGTCTCAATTAAATCACGCACCATTGACTCCACATCACGGCCCACATAACCAACCTCGGTGAATTTTGTGGCTTCCACTTTGACAAAAGGCGCATTAACCAGCTTCGCCAGCCGGCGTGCAATCTCTGTCTTCCCCACTCCAGTCGGCCCGATCATGAGAATATTTTTGGGTACGATCTCGTCCCTGACATCTTCACCCAGCAGACTCCGGCGGTACCGATTGCGCAGAGCGACCGCCACCGATTTTTTGGCCTGCTTTTGACCGACGATATACTTATCCAATTCAGCTACAATCTGTCTTGGAGTTAAAGCCTGATTTGTCATCGAATTCCCTCCCGGCTCTTCAAGTTCTTATAGTTCTTCGACGATGATGTTACCATTGGTGTACACGCATATTTCCGAAGCCACCTTGAGCGACTCCCTAGCCATCTCCGAAGCGCTCAGGCTCGCAGCGTGACGCTTAAGGGCCCGCGCCGCGGACAAGGCAAAGTTCCCCCCTGAACCGATTGCAAGCACGTCATCATCCGGTTCAATAATCTCTCCACCTCCGGATATGAGAAGCATACCGGTTTTGTCCATCACAATCATTAACGCCTCCAGCTTGCGCAGAACTCTATCCTGACGCCAGTCCTTGGCCAGCTCGACAGCAGC
This sequence comes from Paenibacillus sp. J22TS3, assembly GCF_018403205.1. Classification (NCBI taxonomy): domain Bacteria; kingdom Bacillati; phylum Bacillota; class Bacilli; order Caryophanales; family Paenibacillaceae; genus Paenibacillus; species Paenibacillus sp. J22TS3. The sequence goes on along the minus strand of NZ_BOSF01000002.1, from coordinate 574,920 downwards.
CCGCTGCAGGTTGCCGTGATGCTCCTCCAATTTCCCCTCAAACTTCTCGAATAGCGTAATGGCATCCGCCACGGAACCGGCAAATCCGGCCAATACCTGACCCCGGTATAACCTTCTTACCTTCTTGGCCGTCTGTTTCATAATGACACTTTCACCAAAAGTAACCTGGCCATCTCCGGCTATCGCCCCTTGACCGTTATGGCGAACGGCACAAATCGTAGTTGCATGAAAAGACATTTCCATGGTTATCACCTCATCTTACTTTATGAGTACATGTATACTTTCAACACCGCAAAACAGATACACCGTCCTAATGAATTAGGACGGCAACCGGATAATATTTATATGGATTGGCTAATTATAAACTGCTCAAGGCTGTTCAGGGCCCGGCGAGCAAGCGCCTCATTCTTCTCGCTCTTCTTCCGGTATCTCTCCTCAAGCTTAGGGAATAGACCGAAATTGGCATTCATCGGCTGAAAATGTTTAAAGTCAGCGGTGGTGATATACCTCGCCATGCTGCCAAGGGTTGTGTCCTCAGGGAATACAATCCCCTCCTGGTCACGGGCTGCTCTAGCCGCGTTGATGCCGGCAATAAGCCCGGAAGCCGCAGACTCCACATAACCCTCCACCCCAGTCATCTGACCGGCAAAAAACAGCGTAGGCCGCTTCTTGGACTGATAGGTCGGCTCCAGCAAAGTAGGGGAATTTATAAATGTGTTGCGGTGCATTACGCCATAGCGGACAAACTCCGCATTTTCCAGTCCAGGAATCATCGAGAATACCCGCTTCTGCTCGCCCCATTTCAGATGGGTCTGGAAGCCGACCAGATTGTACAGGGTTCCGGCGGCATTATCCTGACGGAGCTGCACCACCGCATGCGGAAGCGTCCCGGTATGCGGGTTAACCAGACCAACCGGCTTCATCGGACCGAACAAGGCCGTTTGCTTGCCGCGTCTCATCATGATCTCAATCGGCATGCAGCCTTCAAAGTAGATTTCCTTCTCGAATTCCTTGACTTGAGCCACCTCTGCCGAGATCAGAGCCTCATAAAAAGCATCGAACTCCTGCTCATTCATCGGACAGTTAAGATATGCCGCTTCCCCTTTATCGTATCGGGAGGCCAGGTACACCTTCTCCATATCAATGGAATCTTTCTCTACGATAGGTGCCGCAGCGTCATAGAAGTAGAAATACTCCTCACCAGTCAACGCTTTGATCTGCTCGGATAAGGCAGGTGAGGTCAGCGGTCCTGTAGCGATCACCACGATCCCTTCAGAAGGAATTTCCTTGAGCTCCTCGTTCACGACTGTAACCAGCGGGTGCTCATGCAAAGTTCTTGTAATATCGCCGGAGAACCCATCCCGGTCTACCGCAAGCGCGCCGCCCGCGGGAACCGCATTCTTGTCGGCTGAGCTCAGCACCAGGGAATTCAGACGGCGCATCTCCTCCTTCAGAACACCCACAGCGTTGGTCAAGCCATTAGCCCGTAGTGAATTACTGCACACCAATTCAGCAAACTTGTCTGTATGGTGGGCCGGTGTCTTCACAACCGGGCGCATTTCATATAGAGTCACAGGGACACCGCGGCTGGCGATCTGCCAGGCTGCTTCGCTGCCTGCAAGACCGGCTCCAATCACGGTAACCCTTGTCTGATCTGTCAAATTCATAACCTCCTAGATAATTCCCAAGCCACCCACTAAGAGAAGTGTATGGTTACTCGGATGCTTCGTCTTCGTTGTCTTCCACAGCTTCAACATAGTCGCAACCCGTGCATTGAAGCTTGGTCCCCTGCTTGTTACGCTTCTCCACCAGCATGGAGCCGCACTTTGGACATGGCTTTGGTGACGGCTTATCCCAGGAGACGAAATCACATTCCGGATAACGGTCGCAGCCGTAGAATACACGCCCTTTCTTGCTTCGGCGTTCCACAACATGACCTTCCTTACATTTAGGACAGGTTACCCCGATGTCCTTAACGATCGGTTTGGTATTCCGGCAATCCGGGAAGCCCGAGCAGGCCAGGAACTTGCCGAATCTGCCAAGCTTATAGACGAGCGGCTTCCCACACTTCTCGCAGATCTCATCGGATACCTCATCCTCAATTTCGATCTCCTTCATCTCTTCCTCAGCGACCTCGAGCCTCTTCTCAAACGACTCATAGAATTCACTGAGGACTCTGACCCAGTCTTCCTCGCCCTCTTCCACATGGTCGAGATCCCCCTCCATATGGGCGGTGAACTCCACATCAAGGATTTCAGGGAAGAACTGCTCCATCTGCTCAATTACGAGCTCACCGAGTTCGGTTGGCATGAACTTCTTGTCCTCAATGGCTACATAACCGCGCTTCTGGATCGTCTCAAGTGTTGGAGCGTAGGTACTTGGACGACCAATGCCAAGCTCCTCCAGCGTCTTCACTAGGCGTGCTTCCGTATATCTTGGAGGCGGCTGGGTGAAATGCTGCTTAGGTTCAATCTTCTCAGTCTTAAGATCATCTCCAGACTTTAGGGGTGGAAGGAACTTATCGTCATCTGTCGTTCCGTCGTCATTGCCTTCCACATAAACCTTCATGAACCCGGGAAATCTCACCTTAGACCCGACAGCCCGGAAGGTTGCCTCCCCTGCGGCAATATCTACGGAAAGCGTATCCAGAACAGCCGAAGCCATCTGGCTGGCCATGAAACGTTCCCATACCAGCTTGTATAATCTATATTGATCTCTGCTCAAAAAAGATTTAATAGACTCTGGATCCCGAAGTGCGGATGTCGGCCGGATCGCTTCATGCGCTTCTTGCGCATTCGCCGCCTTCTTAGAATACTGGCGGGGTGATTCAGGAACGAATTGTTCGCCAAACTTACCTACAATATATTCCTTGGCCTCTTCCTGGGCTGAAACTGCTATACGTGTCGAGTCTGTACGCATATAGGTGATTAAACCAACGGTTCCTTCCTTGCCAAGCTCGACCCCTTCATACAGCTGCTGGGCAACCGACATCGTCTTGGAAGCCCGGAAATTGAGCTTTCTCGCAGCCTCCTGCTGCATGGAGCTGGTGGTGAAGGGTGCCGAAGGGTGGCGTAGACGCTCCTTCTCCTTAACTTCACTAACCTTAAAAGAAGCCCCTTTAATGCTTTGAAGCACTTGATTGACCTGTTCCTCATTAGACAGGTCCATCTTCTCTCCCTTGAAGCGGTGAAATTTCGCTTCAAAGGTGGTGCCGTCTATTTGCAGCAGAGCGGTTATGCTCCAGTATTCTTCCGGAACGAACTCGGAGATTTCATTCTCCCGGTCCAGAATAATCTTGACCGCCACCGATTGAACACGCCCAGCAGACAAGCCCTTCTTGACCTTTTTCCAAAGCAGGGGGCTGATCTTATATCCTACAAGACGGTCGAGAATACGCCGTGCCTGCTGGGCATTGACCAGATCCATATTAATCTTGCGCGGTGTCTTAAAGGCATCCTTGACCGCCTGTTTAGTAATCTCATTAAAGACGACCCTGCAGCTCTTGGATGCATCCACATCGAGCACATGCGCCAAATGCCAGGCAATCGCCTCTCCTTCGCGGTCGGGGTCAGCCGCCAGATAAATATTTTTAACTTTTTTGCTGGCATCCTTCAGTTCCTTCAATATAGAACCTTTGCCGCGGATCGTAATATATTTCGGGTTAAAATCATTCTCAACCTCTACACCGATTTGGCTCTTAGGCAAGTCCCGAACATGACCCATTGACGCTTTCACGATATATTTACTGCCTAAATACTTGCCGATCGTCTTCGCTTTCGCGGGCGACTCGACAATAACAAGTGAATCCGCCATAGGTTCATCCTCCTCTCAAAACAATAAACAACCACTTAAATCCACTCCATAGGGTATAAGCTCCGTAACATTACTAAATAAGAGTTAGAGGCTCAGCAGAGCCATGGGGGTGCATCTTATTTAAGTTCACACCATATATAGTTAAATTACGTAATCCTCACCTGTGTCTAAACTATATTAATTTGTAAATTGAACCAGGTAATTGCACAACCTGTTTTTTTATGATTAAAGATAACAGAACTGAGTGCAAAAGTCCAAAGTCCCAGCCTGTCGCCGACAGAAGGGCGTCGAGGCCTGCGCTCCCCTGCTCCAACATATGGTATATGCGCTGCTCTGGTTCTGTCAACTTGTTTCCTTCGTTCATACTAGCCAAGCCCGCCAGATTCAACTGGTCCACTCTGCCGTATTCCTCCAGAATATCCTGAGCAGAAGTAACCATTTTGGCCCCCTGCTTAATCAGATTCAAGGTTCCGCAGCTCTTCGGCGAGGTGATTTGCCCCGGAACAGCAAAAACATCCCGGTTCGCTTCCATTGCCGCATCAGCTGTGATCAGCGATCCACTTCGGGCATCGGCTTCAACGACCAAGGTCCCGCGCGTAAGTCCCGCAATAATGCGGTTCCGCTGGGGAAACAATCCCGGATGAGGAGGCGTTCCAATAGGATATTCTGACACAATCAGACCCTTCTCCGCAACTCTCTGGTATAACCCGCTATGCTCGGGTGGGTAAGCCTTGTCAATCGCAGTCCCCAGCACAGCAATTGTCGGTCCTCCGCAGCGGAGTGCCGATTCATGGCATACCCCGTCGATTCCTCTTGCCAGTCCGCTGACAACCGTCACCCCATTATGACATAAATCGGCAGCCAGCTGCTCCGCCACCTTGCGGCCATAAGCAGTCGGCACCCGTGTTCCGACCATGGCTATGGAGAAGGAGGACAGCAGTTCTCGGCGTCCAAGCAAGTACATGACCCAAGGAGGTCTGCCGCTTTCCTTCATTAACATGGGATAATCCTCATCCAAACAGGTGATCCAGTCTATTCCTTTATTACGCAGCTGCTGCTCTCTTTGTTCCATCCATTCGTTACTGAAATTTTCTGTCATCCGCTTCGCTTGTACTTCCGTCAGTCCTGAGTGAACCCAATCCTGGGCCGAAAATTCTGCCGCATGCTCCCAATCCTGGTTCCCCAATAATATTTTCTCAATACTTCTCCATCCGAGCCCTGCGCTCTCATGCAGTCCAAGCAGTATCCTTCTTCTATTTAGTTTCATCCTAATCTCCTTCCTTCTATTAAACACAGCAGGCGGCCCAATAATTCGTATTTATGTAAAAAAGCAACCTCTCTCTCCAGAAGGAGAAAAAGGTTGCTTACCTTAAAGACCAAACTCTATGATTCGTGACCCATTATACAGGGTATTCAACCATATCGCGTGGTAATCTTATCTTAGTGTGTTGTGCACTGGCTGAGAAGCCCGCGTTCTTCAAGAACGCTGACCAAAGTGGAACCCATCTCCGCTGGAGTTGGAGCCACCTTGATGCCGCAGGATTCAAGCTTCTCGATCTTCTCTTTGGCCGTTCCTTTGCCACCGGAAATAATCGCACCCGCATGGCCCATGCGTTTGCCTGGAGGCGCGGTCACTCCGCCAATGAATCCGACAACCGGTTTCTTCATGTTGTCACGAACCCACTCAGCAGCCTCCTCTTCAGCTGTACCCCCGATTTCACCGATCATGATTACAGCATAAGTATCCGGATCTTCGTTGAACCGGGACAGGATATCGATGAACTCCGAGCCCTTAACCGGGTCACCACCGATACCTACCGCCGAGGACTGTCCAATCCCGCGGGTAGTAAGCTGGTGAACGGCTTCATAAGTTAAGGTCCCGCTTCGGGATACTACGCCGACATGACCCGGCGTATGGATGTATCCAGGCATGATTCCGATCTTGCATTCGCCAGGAGTAATCACTCCAGGACAGTTTGGTCCGATCAGAACAGTCTTCTTGCCTTCCATGTAACGTTTTACCTTAACCATATCGAGTACAGGAATGCCCTCTGTTATACAGATGACCAGTTCCATCTCCGCATCCACAGCTTCCATAATGGAATCTGCGGCATAAGCTGGCGGCACATAGATCACGTGTGCAGTTGCTCCTGTAGCCGCCTTGGCTTCACGAATCGAGTTGAAGATCGGCAGGGTTACCGTCTCGCCATTCTCAAGGGTGATATCCAGGCTTGTACCGCCTTTGCCCGGAGTTACGCCGCCGACCATCTGCGTGCCGTATTCAAGCCCCCCTCTTGTATGGTAAAGACCGGTTGCTCCCGTAATACCTGAGGTGGTAACTTTTGTATTTTTATCGACCAAAATACTCATATCCAAAGCCTCCTTCTAAATTCCGTATTATGATACGAGCTCTACGATCTTGCGGGCTCCATCAGCCATGGAATCCGCAGAGACGATAGCAAGTCCCGATTCAGCCAAGATTTTTTTGCCGAGTTCAACATTGGTGCCTTCGAGTCTGACCACAAGCGGACGGTCCAAGGACACCTGCTTCGCGGCTTCAACAATCCCTTCTGCAATAACGTCACAGCGCATGATTCCGCCGAAGATATTAACAAAGATCCCCTTCACCTTGCTGTCAGACAGGATGATCTTGAAAGCTTCCGTAACTTTCTCAGCTGTCGCACCGCCCCCAACATCCAGGAAGTTGGCAGGGTCTCCGCCGTAATATTTAATAATATCCATCGTCGCCATGGCAAGGCCGGCACCATTAACCATACAGCCGATATTGCCATCAAGTGCAATGTAGCTCAGGTCGAATTTGGATGCTTCGATCTCCTTGGCATCTTCTTCTTCCAGATCGCGGAGCGCCAGAATGTCCTTGTGGCGGAACAGCGCATTGGAATCAAAGTTAAGCTTCGCATCCAGGGCCATAACCTCACCGTCACCTGTTACGACAAGCGGATTGATCTCGGCAATGGAGCAGTCTTTTTCTATAAATGCCGTATAAAGGGCCTGCATAAACTTCACAGCTTTGCCCACAAGTTCATTAGGAATATTGATAGCATAAGCCAATCTGCGGGCTTGGAACGTCTGAAGTCCTACAGCCGGGTCCACAACTTCCTTGAAAATTTTCTCCGGTGTCGCAGCTGCAACTTCTTCAATCTCCGTGCCGCCTTCTTCCGACGCCATCAGGACTACACGGCCTGTAGCACGATCAACGACCACGCCGACATAATATTCTTTACGGATGTCACAGCCCTGCTCAATCAAGAGACGCTTGACTTCCTTACCTTCCGGTCCAGTCTGGTGGGTTACCAACACCTTGCCGAGAATTTCACTTGCGTAGGTACGCACTTCATCCAAATTTTTGGCTACTTTGACACCGCCGGCTTTACCGCGGCCACCTGCATGAATTTGAGCTTTGACCACGACCACTGGGCTGCCCAGTGCTTCGGCTGCTTCCACGGCTTCATCCACCGTAAATGCCACCCGTCCTTGCGGAACGGTCACTCCATATTGCTTTAGGACTTCTTTTCCTTGATATTCATGGATATTCACTCTAGAATCCTCCTATCAACGGGCGGTTATTAAGGGTACGAAAATTCCATATAATTTCAAACCCACAATATTGTATCATGTTTTTAAAACGCTTTCCTTAAAAAGTTCATAAATTCTACACTGTTTTTGATATCGGTTTCATCGCGTGTTGAGAATGATTTAAGGCTTTTTTTCTATTCGCATTCCTGGTTTCATAGTACAATGTGCTTAGGAAATTTCTTCTATAAGCTATTGTTCGGAGGAATCTTATGAAAATTTGTCCTGAGTGCGGTGTCCAAAATAATCAATCCAATGATTTGTGTATGATCTGTGCCACGCCGTTGGATTTAAACGATGAGCGAGAGCGAGAACTTCTGGAGCAGGAGTCTATACCTGAGCCATTAATAGAACCCTTACCTAACCATGTACAAAAAGTAACCTTGTCTCAAGATCAAACTGAACTGTATAAAAATGCTAAGTCCAAAAAGACTCATCAGGGAGATGCTAAGCCATTAGGGCGGTTTGCGAGCCACACCGCAAATGATTTAATGTCGGCAATCCCAAAAGGCTCTGAGAGCCAGGGGAGTAACATCAGAAGACCTAATTCCGCTGCTAAAAACAAATCCAGAACCCCTTACGCGGGGTTTTGGAGGAGAGTGGCGGCCAGCCAAATTGATTACTTCGTGGTCTTCTTACCTCTGATTCTCATATTTAATTACTTTAAAAGCACTCCGTCTCCGGTCGCACCTTTCAGTTATTTATACGAACATCAGCCTGCTTCGACAACAGCTTCTTGGTTTAATCCGTACGATCTTATTCTTTCAGCCGTGTTGACGCTCTACGAAGCGTTAATGATCTCGTCTTCAATGCAAGGAACACTGGGAAAAATGGTCATGTCAATCAAAATTACGGATACAAAAGGACAACGTATCTCTTTTTTGCGAGCCCTTGCCAGAACGTTCTCCACCCCCCTCTCTTTACTAACTCTAGGGATCGGGCTTTTGCTGTGCATTTGGACATCGAAGAAACAGACCCTGCATGATATCGTTGCCGATACCGTGGCTATAAAGAAATAAAACTTAACTTAAAATCAAGACCATCTAGCATTTATTACATACGGAAATATTGGGAAAGCACCTTTAAGATTCAAAAGAAAATCCCCTACCAAATGCCAAAAAATCGCTGTGCTAGTAGCAGAGCGATTTTTTGTACATATACTACAAATAATCTTTGAGTGTCGTCAGTAACTTGTTTAAGCCGTCGCCAATTGTTCTATAACAATCGAAGCGCTCACCGTAGGCGTTCCCCCGCCTATGCTTGCCTGAAGGGTCTGTGTACCCATATTATCAATCCGGTTCAAAGTCAGAGTACCTCCGGCCGTTAACCTCGCTACAACTTGACCTTGATAAGGGTTATTGCCTGCACCGGAGCCGTAGTTGCTGCAAAGAACCAGTGTGGCAGGCAGCGGTCCGGCGGCATCCGGATCAAAGAACAGGCCGAATGCACTGTTTCCGGCAGTAGGGAACACTTCCCAGCTGATGTTGTAGAAGCCGGTTTCCAGGATATTGATGGTAGAAGGACTTGTGAAGGAGGTTGCCGGTCCGTTTATTAGAGAATCATTAAAGGTAACGGCGCCCCCTTGGCCTCCGGGAGTTGGGGCTGGGGCAACAGTTTGATCGACTGTACTGCATAAGAACGCAAATGAAGCGACTCCTGCTGGACCTGCAGGACCTTGGGGTCCCGGCACGCCTTGTGGACCTATAGGGCCTTGTATTCCAGGAAGACCTTGCGGGCCTATCGGACCTTGTGCTCCGGGAAGGCCTTGTGCTCCGGGGAGACCTTGTGGTCCCTGGGGACCTGCAGGACCTTGGGGACCGGCCGGGGCCGTAACATTAACCTTTGGGGGAGGACAGTTTACCTTTACAATTTTTTTAATGATACGACGTTTCTTTTTTTTATGATGATGGACAACAACTTTACATTTGCGGCGCTTTTTTAAACAATCCAATGATATACACCTCCTGTAGATTTGTCTACAGAATACGGGTCTACTTAAAGTTTCGCTTGGACGGATAACTATAGCCTGCTAGACTAACGGCTATCTTGAGCAAAAACAGGCTTCTGCAGGGGGTATTTACCAGTCCAGTCTAATTTCCCAGCCATCACAAAAAGGCCAACACGAATGTAAAGAGAATGCCCATAAATTAATCTTGACTTATAACCAAAACCAACTAGAATTTATTACATATGGAAATATTAAGGAAGCACCTTTTTTCCTCAGATATCAGTCTGCACTGCAGGTCTGATTATGAACAGAGAGAGGGTGTTTTTTTGTTATGTACAGCAAACTATACAGTGCTTGTCTTTACGGGATTGACGGCGTGTTGATTGAAGTTGAGGTGGATTTGTCGAGCGGAATTCCCCAGACCTCTATCATTGGTTTGCCTGACTCAGCTGTCCGTGAATCCGTGGAACGTGTTCGCTCGGCTGTCAGAAACTGTGGATTCACGTTCCCGCTCCAGCGAATCACGATTAATCTGGCCCCTGCCGATCTGCGGAAAGAAGGCTCCGCCTTTGACCTGGCTATTGCCCTCGGCCTACTGTCTGCAAGCGGCCAAATCGTGCTTCCCCAAGATGAGAAAGTTCTTATGATCGGAGAGCTGTCCCTTGAAGGCCGTCTCCGTCCGGTATCGGGCGTGCTGTCGATGGTAGACTTAGCGAAGCGCCAAGGCTTCACTTCAGTCCTGCTCCCCAGAGAAAACGCGGAGGAAGCCCATCTGCTGGGTGGGATTAAGGTGTATGGGCTGCGCCATTTAAGAGAGCTGGTTCCCGAGGACCACCAGGAATTGCTGCTCTCGAAGAGTGGAGGCGGAACGTATCAGCTGGAATCAATGCGGCACCTGGAGGTACCAGCACTCCCCGCTCCGCCAGCCCAATTGGCTGTTCAATCCGCAGCGCAAGAGGATTACAGCGACGTGCTAGGCCAGCTTCATGTGAAACGGGCCTTAACGATTGCAGCCGCAGGCATGCACAACATCATTTTGATCGGTCCCCCAGGGACAGGGAAGACCATGCTGATCCGCCGTCTTCCCACCATCCTCCCGCCTCTATCGCAAGAGGAGTCACTCGAAGTAACCAAAATTTTCAGTGCGGCTGGCAAACTTAAGGAGCCTGAGGCCGGGCTTATCCGTACAAGACCCTTCCGATCTCCGCATCATACGATCTCAGCCGCAGGCATTGTTGGCGGTGGCACCATTCCCAAGCCGGGTGAGGTCAGCCTCGCCCACAAAGGCATTCTGTTCCTGGATGAACTTCCCGAATTCTCACGCGGTGCGCTTGAAGTACTGAGACAGCCTTTGGAAGACCGGGCCGTAACTATAAGCCGGACGAAGGCGGCCTTCACTTTCCCAGCTCATTTTATCCTCGCTGCCTCAATGAATCCGTGTCCGTGTGGATTTTTAGGGGCAGAACCGCCGTTGCCAATGTGCACCTGCGGACCAGGCAAAATTCTGCGCTACCGCGACAAAATCTCCGGTCCCCTACTAGACCGGATTGATCTGCAGGTTGAAGTGCCCAGGCCCGGGGATTGGCCGTATGATCCCTCTCCTCTTTCTTCATCGTCAATGAGAGAGAAGGTTCTGGCTGCCCAAGCTTTGCAGCAGCATCGTTACCGGAGGCACAACATCTCCTGGAACAGCGAGCTGTCCGGAAGAACGCTGCGCCGCTTCACCAGGCTTAACAAGGAAGCAGAGGGGATGATGAAAGCAACCTTTGAAGCGCTGGGACTGAGCATGCGCGCCTATGATCGTATTCTGAAATTGTCCCGGACAATTGCCGACATTGAGAACTCGGAGGAGATTCTTTCCGTTCATGTGGCTGAGGCTATTCAGTATAGGCAGCTCGACAGAAGAAGTACAAGCTAAAGCTGGAGCTAACAAGAACTGCAAGCAGGACTGGAGGCCTGTTCATGGTCGGCAGCCTATCTTTCTAATAAAGTAATAAAAGACAGGTTTCTCCCTAAAACGGCCTTAATCGCTAAATCAGAACCTGCCAGTCAGCATTCCGCGATACATTTCAAGACCTTTTGGTGCGCATTATCTATATTAATCAGTTCCCTCATTTCATTGATCAGAGCTTAAGAATAGAAATAGAAACAGAAATAGACCATCCACCATGAATGGTCTATTTGCTATTTTTTCCCCAACAAAATGAAGTTGAACGAATTATACCTTATCATCTATCTGATAGATGATAGGAACTGAGCAGTGCAACCCGTAATTCTATCTTGATAAGAATATCAAAAAGAGACCCCATGTAGGCAGCCTCTTCTATTTCAACTTATTCGTCTATTATGTAATTATGATTTTCTTCAAGGAACTTCAATTAAATTTCCGGCGGCTCCATTCCCATGGTGCTCCAATCCTCCAGAGAAGGACCATAAATACCCGGAACTGGCAGACCTGCCTGACGCATCAATACAGTCATCTGTCCACGATGATGAATCTGGTGATAGACCAGCACCGTAAGAGTTGCGCCATTACGCCACTGCTCTCCATACATATCGTTCTTTTCTTGAAGGCTGCTGTCTGTCCATTTCTCAGAAATGGCTTGAAGCAGAGCGCTACTCGCCTTCTTATAGCTCTGTGCGATAAACTCAGCAGAATCGGGCAGTGGCGCATCGTGATGGGGGGCGTCAAAGTCAAGACCGGTGCGGGACAGCATTTCATGGAGGGAAGTAACCAAATGCCATGCCACACGTCCCAAAGTGCGGTTCTGAGAAGTTACGGCTTGCGACAGCGACTGATCCGTGAGCACATCCAGAATAGCCTGCGTAAGCCCACTCTCCCGCTGCCAGGTTTCTTCAAAAGCTTTAATCGTTGTAAACATGATCACTAAGCTCCTTTGTCAAACAGAGTATGTTCCTGTCAAAACGCATTTTTGAGATGATCAAGTGATTCGAGCTGCCCTGCTTGTCCGAACTGAACGGCAATGACATCAAATCGGACCGATGCATCTGAGCGGTTCACACGGTGCAGGTACACAGCTGCTGTCGTTCTCACCTGATTCATCTTCCTCGCGGTCACAGATTCAGCGGCTGTGCCAAAAACAACAGAACGGCTGCTTCGGCTGCGGACCTCTACCACTATAATATCGTGATTATACTCCGCAATCAAATCGAGTTCACCGGTTCGGCAGCGCCAATTCCTTGCTAAAATCCGGTAGCCCTGATTCTTCAAATAGTCGGCAGCCAGTTCTTCCGCATACCGCCCTTGCTCCTTGCGTGTGTCCTTGCGGACTGCCTTATATTCCCGTTTATGTTCCACGGTTCAGCCCCTTCTCAGCAGCACGGTCCGAGCGGTAAATGAAGCTTAAAATCTCAGCCACCAAGGCATACAGCTCAGGGGGAATCTGCTGGTCCAAGTCGAGCTTTGACAGCACTTCTACCAGAGCCGGATCTTCCTGGACCGGTATGCCGTGCTCCTTTGCTTTCTCAAGAATTCTTTCTGCCAGGAGCCCCGTCCCCTTAGCCGCGATAACCGGTGCTTCATGCTCAGATGGTTCATACTTGAGGGCTACCGCTCTCTTCATAGATGGGGTTCGATCCTCAGGCTTCTGGTTCATATCCGGTAATCCACTCCTTTATAGGCTTGTGGAACATACAGTGGTGGGATCGCCTCACTCCCTCCTGCCTTAGAAGCAGCTTCCATCGCTTCTGCCTTTAGCGATAACAGCCGATACCCGGAGGCTTCAATAGCTGACTTAATCTCATCTTGTCTGCTCTCGATAAAAGCCCCCACGGCTTCCTGATCGCTGTGCACCTTTAAAATGACCTTTTTGTCCGCGACCTGAACATCGACCATGACCTGTCCTAAATGTTTCATTTGGAGATCAAACCACAGCCGACAGTTCGCAGCATCCAGCTCCCCACGCTTGCCCCGGCGTGATTGAATATGCACGGAAGCAGTCTGATCCCCATCCGGTCCAGTAAAAGGCAGGAACATTGTGAACTGGGCAAAAGGAGCTGTCCGGTCTGTATTCATCAGCAGCTGTTGACCGGTAAGCTGGTTCACCAGCTGTTTTGCCGTCTCTTGAAGCTGTGGTGGCATGTCCCCCGAATCAAGCACCTGCATCAGCACGCTCTTCAGTGTCTCTCGTATCGCGGCCGCCGGCTCATCCGCCGCCATCGAAGCCATCGCAGCGGCGGCGGAAGCATCCGGCAGCGGCGCGTTCACAGCCGCGCCGTGCCGTCCCTGCTGCCCGGAAGGCGCAGCCGTCCCGGGCAGGGCCTGCGCCGCACCGCTGCGCGCAGGTGCGGCCTCCGCCGGCGCGCCGGTTCCTGCGCTGCCGGCAAGCGGCCCATCGCCGCCGGGCGCTGGCGCGCCGCCCGCAGCGGCAGACCCCGCACGCGCCGCGCCTTCGGCATGCGCCGCGTCCGCCTGCGCAGGCGACGCGGTCAGCGCCACCGCGCGCGCGGTATGCTGCTCGTGCTCCGCACCGAGCAGCCTCAGCACCCGGGCCACCCACGGCTCTGCCTCGTGGGTGCGCCCCGGTCCCGGTGAAGCCGCTGCAGGCGCTTCACCTTGGGGCTGTGGTGCCGCCTGCATAGGTGCGGCACCCTCTTCCCCGGGCGCGGGCACAGCAGCGCCCGCTGCCGTTGCAGCTGCCCCCGCTGGGGCAGCTGGGTTAGCCGCGCCGCCAGCCGCAGGCGGGGCGGCGGTCTTTCCCTGCTCAGATAATGCCTTCGCATCCATGCCGGCTAATCCTGGAGCCGTCTGAGCAGCGGCCGGATTGCCGCCGTTTATAGCCGAACCCCTCGCCCCCGTCTTAGAGGCTTCAGCAGCATTTCCTGTTGATGCTTCAGCCTCAGACTGCATATCCATCGTTGCAGCTGCTGTCGCAGCTGAGCCGGCCTGTGAAGTATTGACCGTCTTGACCGTCACAGAATTTAAGGCTTCCTCAGATCCCAATGCCCGCAGTTCTCCCAGGAGGCTCTGCAGCTTTATCAACAATTCACTGCTCTTGGCAGCAGCTGCCGAAGGGGCTGCTACGTTACCCGCACTCACAGACGATGGAGTCCCTGCTACTTTACCTGTCGTATTCCCCTCCGGGTCCACAGCTTCTCCTGTAGAAAATGTTGCCCGCAGAGCCCCTGATCCTGAAGCGTCCTGCCCACTTGCCTTCGTACCTGTCTGATCTTCTGTCTTCAATAGCGCAGTCAATAGATCCGCGACCTGATCCCCGAGTACCGTCAACAGATTTTGCAGCGGTGCCCCAAAGACCGCCTGATGCAGCCCAGCCACACTTGCGGCCGTGACTGGCAGCCCCCGGTGGTACGCAATAGCCGCAGACTGCACCCACTGCTCAAGCGGCACGTTTTGTGGCTTCCCTGCAAGAGACTCAGACAACGCAAGCGCCTGATCTTTGGTTAGAGGAATTCCTTGAGTCTGCATTAGTTTAAGAAGCTCTCTATTCTCGGGGGAATTCTCCAATCCGAAGCTGCCCAGCATTCCTGCCAGAGAAGCTTCAGAGAAAGAAGCCGCCGAAGGCAGATTCAGCGGCTTTAGAACAATCATCCCGTCTTTGCCCGGAGGCTGAACCTGCAGCAGAGTGGTTTGTCCCTTTTGCAGCGGGGTTTCCAAGGCTGCTCTTAGCTGTACGCCCTGCACCTGGACAACCGCCTCCTGTCCGTCATCAGAGACACTCATTACAACTCCGCGGATAACCTGCCCCATCTTCAACTCCAGCTCTTTGGGCTGGCCGGCCCGGCTCTCGCCGAGCAGTCCTCTTACAATTGGACCGATGTTCACTTTATGCTGCCCCCTTTCGCCCGAATGGCTGGCTTTTATAATTCAAGCACCCCGCTGGTGCCTATGATGAAGCCGTCGAGTTAATATCTATGACTAATGTATCGGTCTTTGCAGAAAGATATTTAAGCTTTACCTTTCTCAATTAATAAAACCCGCCGGCTCCCGGCGGGTTTTATTAGAACAGCTCCTGCTGACGGACAAACAAATTACGCATGAAGCTCTTACGGTGCATGGGCGTTGCACCCAAAGCCAGTATTTGTTCCCTGTGCAGTTTGGTAGCATATCCTTTATGTACAGCAATTCCATACTCCGGGTACATCGCTTCCCATTCTCCTTGACAGAGCCGGTCCCGGGTCACCTTCGCAACGATCGAAGCGGCTGCGATGGTCTGACTAAGGGCGTCTCCCTTGATTACAGACAGCTGCGGAATATCCGAATCCACCTTCTCCGCATCAATCAAAAGGTAATCCGGCTTTACAGACAGCTGCCCAATCGCATCCAGCATAGCAAGTCGTGTGGCCTGTTTGATATTGATCCGGTCAATTGTCTGTGCATCGGCAAATCCAACGCCAACGGAGACCGCTTTATCTAGGATCACTTCATAAAGCAGATTACGCTTCTTCTCACTGAGCTTTTTAGAATCCATAACTCCATCAATAACCAGATCCTGAGGCAGGATCACGGCGGCCGCAACCACATCGCCAAACAGACAACCGCGGCCTACCTCATCCACTCCAGCAATATACTGGCAGTGATCCTGCCAGATTTGCTTTTCATACATTAACATATCTTCACTCATGCAGCTTCTCCATAAACATGTGCTCCCCATGCCCCGACTACGGCTGAAGACGCGGATTGTTCACCATCGAGCTTAACCAAATCACTGTTATGGGTCCGGTCACCTTCAATCAATTGCTCCAGCGTTTTAAAAGGGCCTTCATGAAGCAGATCAAACGGACTGCTCAGTTTCTTCTTCGTTTCCTGCTTAGCCCCACTCTTCATCAATTTAATCAATTCATCCGGGTTGTTCTGTTTCCCCCCGGCATTCACTCTGAAACCATTCAGCTGACCCTTTGCATTAATTCCCGGCTTCACAGTAAATGTAATTTTGATCCCCAGCTCGCGGCATACCTGCAGGGTTTCTTTCGTATATGCCCCGTAAGGGAAGGCAAGAACGTCCATGTCATTCCCGAGCCTCTGCTTCAGTACCGCTTGAGCCTGAGACAAATCTTTTTTGACGCGGGCCTTGAATTCCGTCATTGTTTCTTTCCGGTTCAGCTTCTCCAGATACATAGGACCTGCAAGAACCGCTCTTGACGCTTTATGTGATGCACTGGTAGGAGCAAGAATATGGGAATCATACGTATGATTGTAGAAATCAATTCCGTTCTTGTGCATCTCGTCAACTTGAGCCCATGTCAGCTTTGGAATTCCCGGATGCTTCGGATTATCCACTGTGTTCGCAATCAGGAACATGGTGGCTGGAATTTTATGTTCTTTGAGCACTGGATATGCATACTCGTAGAATGACTCATATCCATCGTCAAATGTCATCAGGACCGCATTTGGCGGAACCGGAGTTCCTTTTAGAATAAAATCGCTGTATTCCTTCATCGTAATCCATTTAAAGCCATTGGCCTTCATCAGCTCGATCTGCCGTTTGAATTTCGATACCAGTACGGTTCCACTATCAATTTGCTCAGGTGTAACCTCGTGGTACATTAGGACAATCACTTTGTTGCGGTAGTATATTTTATTAGGTGTCGCTTGAGAAGGAGTTGTCTTGCTGCTCTTTACATTGACAGGCTTATCTGAGCCTTTCCCGGCTCCAATACTAGCTCCGATATCTCCAATAGTGCTCAAAGGCGTTAAATTATTAATTTTATGTTTGCTGCTGCCGTTCTGCCACAAATAATTAGCTGTAAGAACTAGAACAAGAACGATAACTGCGGCAGATATCCATTTGATTTTCTTCATATTCCTAATTCCTCTCTGTCTTTCCCTAATTAATCTATTGCTTAGATTAACACATGCTATGGTAAGCTGCGTTTCTTTTTTGTAACAATTTTATCGGTTAAAGCGGTCCATTTATAAAGTTATTTCTTGGATATTTCTGTTGAACTAGTTCCCTCCCTTTCCACATTCTATAAATAATAGACGCAGATTACCTGTAAATTGTTTCAATCGTCCAGGCACTAAATCCAAATCGTTTAGCTTATGTACGAAAAAAAAAGCGCCGGGGAACCGACGCTTCACATTAGTAGGGTGATTCCAAAGAGAACTTTCCAAGCTTGCCGGCACGAAGCTCCCTAAGCATAATTCCTGATGCCTTCTCCAGATCGACACGGCCACCGCTTACAATACAGCCACGCTTTCTGCCTATTGCCTCCATAACCTCTACAATCTCGTCCGGATTCTCGTTATCCTGCGGAGGCTCCCCCAGATCAAACCGCTCCTGAAGCTGGGACCAATAATAACGGGACAAATATTTGATCGCAAAAAAAGCGATATCTTCCACATTCAATATTTCTTCTTTGATTGCTCCGGTCACAGCCAGCCGGTAGCCCACGTTCTGATCCTCGAACTTAGGCCACAGAATCCCTGGCGTATCCAGAAGTTCCATCTCCGTCCCCACCTTGATCCACTGCTGTCCTTTCGTGACGCCAGGTCGGTCACCGGTTGCCGCAATGCTGCGTCCGGCCATACGGTTAATTAACGTAGACTTTCCAACGTTAGGAATTCCCACAATCAGAGCTCTTACCGCTCTGGGACGGATTCCTTTGGCAATCTGCCTATCGATTTTCTCCTTAATAAGCTCTTTCGCTTTTACTGGAATTTCCTTAATGCCTTGACCAGATGAGGCATCGGCGGTTATTGCCGTATGTCCCTCACGCTTGAAGTAGTCAATCCATTCACCGGTAACCGATGGGTCTGCTAAGTCTGACTTGTTGAGCACAATCAGCCTTGGCTTATTCATCAGAATCTCGTCGATCATCGGATTACGGCTGGACAAGGGAAGCCGGGCATCCAGGAGTTCAATCACCACGTCAATCAGGCTCAGCTTCTCTTGGATCTGTCTGCGGGCTCTTGTCATATGACCCGGGAACCATTGTATTGTCATTGTCTGCTCACCTCTTTATCTCCCGACCACTCACCCATATAAGAGAGAACGAACCAAAGACCGTTGTATCCTGATCAGTCTTTAGTTCGTTCTTATGGAGGCGGAATTCTATAAATACCCTTATAAGTATTAGTGTTTAATAAAATGAATATCCTTCAGCGGCCAGAAAACGAGGTCTGCCCGGCCCACAATCTCTTTCTGGGAGATAAAGCCCAGACGTCGGCTGTCGGTACTGTTGGAACGGTTATCTCCGAGCACAAACACGTAACCTTCCGGCACCTTTCCGTCTTTGAACTCTTCATTCGGGAAATCGGCTTCTGTGTTGTAAAGCTGATTGCTCTTATGCTTCTCGTCAATCGCTCCCTGAATATAGGTCTCACTCACCTGCTTGCCATTAACCGTCACCGTATCGCCTTCCACCTTCACAGTGTCACCTGGAACGGCGATAACTCGTTTGATGAAATCTCTGCCTTCTGATGGCACATGGAACACAACAACTTCCCCATGTTTAGGCTGCCTGAAATCATATAAAATCTTATTAACAATAATTCGCTCGCCCGTGTGGAAATTCGGCTGCATGGACGGGCCATCCACAATAAACGGGGCAAATAAAAGCCATCGAATCAGAAAAACCAGTACAACCGCAATCACAATGGCTTTAAGCCATTCAAGCGCTTCATTTTTCTTCTTTTTAGTCGACTCAGGGTTTATATCCGTACGATCCGGCTGCTCCGATTGAAATTGCTGCTCCATAGCTCACTGCCCTCCCTTTATGTTTAGGATGCAATATGTAACCCTATTTTATTAAAAACGAAAGGGGCTTGAAGATCAAGCCCCCGGATCGTTATCAATTGATTAACGACGTACTTCTTTAATTCTTGCTGCTTTACCGCGCAGTTCGCGAAGGTAATACAGTTTAGCACGACGCACTTTACCACGGCGAGCCACTTCGATTTTATCGAGTTTCGGGGAATGAAGCGGGAAAGTTCTTTCCACACCTACACCATTGGAAATTTTACGAACTGTAAAAGTTTCACTGATTCCACCGCCACGACGCTTGATTACAACTCCTTCAAACAACTGGATACGCTCACGAGATCCCTCGATAACCTTAACGTGCACTTTCAAAGTGTCACCAGGGCGGAAACTCGGAATATCCTTACGAAGCTGTTCTTGCGTAATCGCTTGTACGATATTCATATATGACTCCCTCCTTCCACTCAGGTGTTCTTGCCTCTTCCGAAGACATCTATAGGTTCTTCATCATTATCCGCAGAGGACCACCGAATTCACAACAAATGAAATTTTATCATATTATAACGGTCATAGCAAGAACTTTCACATCTCAAGATGAGCTTCAGGGCATTTCACTAATCTCAAAACTTCCATTCCTCGCTCTAACTAGATACAACTCATCAAATCCTTCCAGATAGGTAGGAGCAACGAGCTTCTTTAAGGTACTTTTGATTCCTGCTTCCGCAACTCTTTCTTTCCCGATTCTGTGATCATTTCTTTCCATAGACAACTCAAAATCCGGTTCAAAATAATAGCCAATGATCCTGAATTTATGCTTTCTGGCGGCCTCAATATATTTCTGCCGGTCGGTAATGGTCGGGTTTGTATTGTCGATCACAAAAGGCTGCTTGGCAAGCAACGCGGCCTCTAAAAATATATTTTCCCGATTCCTGGTCTTTAACATATCCAAATTTATTCTCATGTGAGTTTTAAAGAAATGATCCTTGTAGAACGTGGACTTGCCCGAAGCCTGGATTCCCGTGAAAATGATACATTCCATCGCTATTCACCCTTAGAAAGATACACGTATTGGTTGATGTACTCCCTATCTTGGCTAAAGATCGGGGTATCGAAGTCGACTTCCCACCTGCTTCGCACAGCCTCTTCCTTCTTATAATCCTGTTTTGTAATACACACACCACGTTTCTGCCAGACAGGCAGGTCATTCCAATTTACGCCTCTCTCTATGAACAGCTTGTCCTGCAGTTTCTTTCCGTCCAATCCTTCAAGTTCTTGATGGGGGAAGTTGGCTTGAGCAACCATGGAAATACTGTTTTTGGTCGCGTCCTGCTGTCTCCATAAGAAATAATTTGTCACTTCATCATGGGGCAGCACCCATGCCCGGCTGTCGAAGGTGGCAAGTGGTTGATTGGGGTAGTATTCTTTAATAACTTCATTAAATTTGGCAGTTGCCATAGAGGCGGATACAGACACAATCTTCTGAAGATTGTTCTCAAACCAAGACTGTGTAGTTAACTTATCATAATTAGTTAATAAAATAGATATTTCGTCACTTTGATGATATACCAACTTGCATCCCATAATATTCTGGGCTAAATACTTGCACGTTTCCCAAAAAGCACGAATTAAAGACTCGCCGAATGGCTTTTTCATTCCACGGGTGTATGTATGAAAATGTGAGCCATCTATACGAATGATCACGGGCAGCCTTTGCGGAAGTATTTGTCTAAATACATTCTCATACCCCTTCATTCGATTACCGAAATTGTCTTTTTGCATAGGACTCCCTCACTTCAATTATGTATAAGGACAATTATACCATAGGGGAATTGAATTCATTTGACCTAAAAGATCCACCTGCTCATCCACTAGCTCTGGACAAGAAGGTGGAGACTCTTGCAAAACTTCTTAGAACAATAAATACTGTAACGTTTTCTATTTATTCTTCATCAACCGCTTCACCTTATCGATATACTTTTCTCTGTCCGACAGGTTGGCGTAGGCTCTGGCCATAAGTGTGTCTTGATTGCCAAAGAAAAAGCGTTCATACTGCATCTGTCTTCCCCCAAAGGCACTGACACCCAGCTCCCAGGCCAGCCGGAATAAATTAACCTTGTCATATGCATCAATCCCGGCACCGCTCAGATAAGAATCAAGGTATCTCGATACCGGGGAATTGAAATCCTGCTCCTTCGGCAGCATGATCAGATCACTTGATCCAAGCAGCTGGATTGTCTCTATAATTTTGGGGTAAATTTTCGGGTAATAAGCGTTGGCCGCATAGAGCGGTTTGGGGCTTGGCAGCATAATCCCCCACTCATTCAGCTCACTTTGTTCTTCCGATGCTATGACGATAGATTTCAAAATTTCAAGTGTGATAAGGATTTCGGAAACCCTCTCGATGACAAAAAAATCCTCACTTTTATCCAGGCAATCGGCCATATACTCCAGCACACCGATTAGAAACTCCGTCTTTGCAATATACCTGCACAAAATTTGATGGGAGACAAGGGTATGGAAATGACTTCTTTCAAACAGGTCAACAGCCATTTCCTCATCCCCGTACAGAAACATCCTGTCGTGTGGAACCAACACATGATCGAGGATGACCAAAGTATCCATCTCCTCATAGCGGGAGCTAAGAGGATAGTCATAACCGGACGTACCCGCCAGCGTATTCTCCCTGCAGACGAATGTGATCCCCTTAAGATTGCTCGGAACCGCAAAAAAGAAGGCATAAGGGTTAACCGATTCGGACACAGCGATAGGCTGTGGGTACACAAGCATCTCTTCAGACGTGGCTCCCTGTGTATTCATCATAAAGGAACCGCTCACTACATAGCCGTCTTGGTTAATTTCATGAACTTTTGCCGCTGTGGACTGTTCTGGATTGTCGCTGATTACAGCAGACAGTATGCTTGCTTTGGATTGGATAAAACCATGAGACAAGGTGATGTCGTTCTCACGGCAGTAGACGTAGTAATTTTTTAAGTTCTCAGCATGTTTGGGGTATTTGTCTTCCAATAGGCCGGATGCGCTGGAAAAGGCTACGAGAGCCGTGTTCATATAATCCGGAGAACGGCCAAGAAAGCCATGATGACTCTCTGCCCAAAGGGACATCATCTTCCGGCGTTTTTGCAGATCCTCTTTGGTCTTGGGTTGGAGAAAAGAAAGGCCTACCGGGTCTCCTGTTGCAGGAGATAAATAAGTCATCGTCGCCCTTAAGGATTCTTCTGACTGCATATCATACAGTGCTGCCTGAGACTCCACCAGCCCGCGAAATGCAGGATGCTCCGAGATCAACCCCTGTACACGTTCTCCGCCGAGCCACACTTCCGGACTAAGTTTGTTTAAATTTTCGATGTAGCCTTTTCCAGTTTTAATAGGCATACATCCGCCTCCCCTCGGGAAATCACCGTTATCGGCTTTCTTTCGTCAAAGCTGTATATTAATATAGATGGATACCAGTAAATTTAGGAAAGAAGGAATAATGCAGTGACCAATAAACCACTTTCTCCACTAGTCGAAGCCCTGCAGCTGTCCCCCCATGAGGAAGGCGGATGGTACAAAGAGCTTTGGAAAGCTTCCTTTGAAATTCCCCAGGAAATACTCGGATCAGAGTACTCCGGTTCCCGTTATGCCGCCTCATCAATTTACTTCCTGCTTCATGGGGATGAATTCTCTGAATGGCACACGGTTCTATCCGATGAAGTCTGGCTCTGGCATTCAGGAAGCCCGCTTGTGCTTACTTTGGGCGGTGACGGTGACCAGCCTTCAGATCCCCAAGAAATCATTCTCGGTCCTGATGTATTAAACGGCCAGAAGCCCCAGGCCGTGGTTCCAGCCAAAGTATGGCAGACCGCTAGACCGCTTGGCGATGAGCCTGTCTTCGTTTCCTGCGTAGTAGCTCCAGGATTTCATTATGACGATTTCAGGCTGATTGACAAAAGCGGCAAATAAAAGCCGGTTCAATCGCACAGATTCATTTTTAACAATATACAGAGATTGTCATGATGAGGTGTATGTCCGCATAATAAAAGATCATTTTCCTGGCGGTCTGACCGTCAAGAAAATGATCTTTTTAATTGGCTGAAAGCTGATTTGAAAAGCTTACTCATTCGGAAGTGTGTCTATAATCCACTCTGTTTCGGCATGAATTGTATCTGGAAGTTCATACATTAAGAATTCCTCCCCATTATTTTCGGCTGGCATAGTAGGCGAGCACGTCGTCTACGGTACGCAGCGGCTCCGATTGATGATTCTCCGGTTCCTCTTGAGGCTCCATATACAACTCTATATTGGACAGCTCCTGCTGCATGTCTTGTGTCATAGCTTAATCCCTCACTTGTTATTTGCTATCTTGCTGCACTATCTATTACCCTCTTTCCCCCCATATTGTAACAATCCATCTCCTTATTTTATTCAGAATCTTCTGAAACGATCCGGCTTATGTGCAAAAAAACAGCCTTCATCAAGCTTCTTAAGCAAGCCTGGTGAAGACTGTTTAATTAGTTTTGAGGATTTTCCTCAATCCTGATCTCCTCTAGCCACTGAAGATCCTTCTTACTGAGCTCAATCTTCTCCAGCAAATCCGGACGGCGCTGCCAGGTACGTCTTAGGGCTTCCTTCCGCCGCCAGTCTGCCACGTTGGCATGATGACCGCTCAGCAAAATGTCGGGCACCTTATAGCCCCTGAACTCCGCCGGTCTGGTGTAATGCGGATATTCCAGCAGCCCAGTGCTGAAGGAGTCGGTAACCGCACTTGTCTCGTTCCCCAGCACGCCGGGCAGAAGCCTGGCCACACTGTCAATCACAACCATAGCGGGCAATTCCCCGCCGGTCAGCACGTAATCTCCTACAGAGAGCTCATCGGTAACCAGATGCTCCCGAATCCGTTCATCGTAGCCCTCATAATGGCCGCAAATGAAGAGCAGTCGATCCTCCTGAGCAAGTTCCTCGGCTTTCTTCTGGGTAAACTGCTCTCCCTGCGGGCACATCAGAATCACCCGTGCTGGACGTTTGGAAGCCTTATCCGGCTCGGCATCTTCCTGGGACAACAGCTCTTCGACCGCACGGAAGATCGGCTCCGGCTTCAGGACCATGCCGCCCCCTCCTCCATACGGCGTATCATCAACCGTGCCGTGTTTGCTCTCCGAGTACGCCCTGAAGTTCACTGCATTTAGAGCAATAATGCCTTTCTCCTGGGCCTTGCCAAGAATACTGGAATGAAACACCCCGTCAAACATCTCTGGGAATAGGGTGAGCACGTCCACGCGCATGTTATAACAACCCTTCCATCAGATGAACCTTCACCAGCTTGTCCTTAACATTTACATCAAGAACAACATCGTCAATGACCGGAAGAAGAATTTGTTTGCGGGCGGGAGTCTTAACAACCCACACGTCATTTGCACCTGGGCGCAGAATTTCATCAATTACCCCAAGCTCCTCACCTTCATCCGTCACAACCCGGCAGCCGATAATTTCATGGAAATAGTACTCATTCTCCGGCAGCTCAATCGTCTGATCCTTCGTTACTTTCAAATCCCATCCCTTATACTGTTCCACTTCATTGATATTTCCATATTCTTTGAATTTAACGATATAAGTCTGTTTGTAGGGACGTGATTGATCAACGGTAACTTTGATCTTCCGCTGGGTCTCGGGATTTACAAGAAGAAGCTCGCTCTTCGGGGCAAACCGCACCTCTGGAAAATCCGTGCTGAGCAGCACCTTCAGTTCGCCGCGGATTCCGTGTGTATTTACGACCTTACCGATCGATAATAATGATTCGGACATAATTTCCTCCTGATCTCTTCAATATAAAATGGGCTGGGCCGCTAACCGCTTATGGCTTCAGCATGTACGAAAAAGGGCTAGGAAATGCATCCTAACCCTCTTTCGTATATTTTTAAGACATAATGTCCACGGTAACCCGTTTATCTAGCTTCACTGCTGCTGATGTGACGACCGTGCGAAGCGCCTTGGCGATCCGCCCCTGCTTGCCAATGACCTTCCCTACATCATCAGGATGCACGGACAGTTCAAAAACAACCAGATGCTCTTTCTCCACGACGTTCACACGCACATCTTCCGGATGATCAACTAAAGCCTTCGCAATAACGCCGACTAATTGCTCCATAAGAGACCCTCCGAATCAGCAATTATTTCTGGTTCTTAAGTTCATGGAACTTTTTGAGGACACCAGCTTTGCTAAGCAAGTTACGGACAGTGTCAGATGCTTGAGCACCATCTTGAAGCCATTGCAATGCTTTTTCTTCATTGATATTTACAACTGCCGGTTCAGCGACAGGGTTGTAGTAACCAATTTCCTCGATAAAGCGACCGTCACGCGGGGAACGGGAGTTCGAAACCACGATACGGTAGAATGGAGCTTTATGAGCACCAATACGTTTCAAACGGATACGAGTTGCCAACGAAATTCACCTCCTTAAATAGGATAAAATATATATCAAGGCTTACCGGAACGGGAACTTCATTCCTCCGCCTTTCAAACCTTTAAGACCCTTCATCGCCTTGGCCATCTTGCCAGCCTTTGGCCCGCCCATCATATCCGAGAACTGCTTCATCATGCGGCGCATTTCATCAAACTGCTTGATCAGACGGTTCACGTCAGCGAGTGTGGTACCACTGCCAAGCGCGATACGCTTGCGGCGGTTATGGTTGATCATGTCAGGATTCTGCTTCTCTTCCTTGGTCATCGACCGGACGATGGCTTCGACACGCCCCATCTGCTTCTCATCGACTTTGACATCCTTGAGCTGCTTCACCTTGCCCATGCCAGGAAGCATATCCATGATCTGATCGATTGGACCGAGCTTCTTGACCTGATCCATCTGTTCAAGGAAATCGTCGAACGTAAATTCGGCGTTGCGCATCTTGCGCTCCATTTCCTTAGCCTTCTCAGCATCAATATTGGATTGAGCCTTCTCAATCAGGGAGAGCATATCTCCCATCCCAAGAATCCGGGAGGCCATGCGCTCTGGGTGGAATGGCTCCAGCGCGTCAATCTTCTCACCCAGGGCTGCGAATTTAATCGGACAGCCTGTTACAGCTTTAACCGATAGCGCTGCACCCCCGCGGGTATCTCCATCAAGCTTGGTGAGAACAACACCCGTAAGCTCGAGCTGGCTGTGGAAGCTCTCGGCGACGTTGACAGCGTCCTGACCGGTCATGGCATCCACCACTAGCAGAACTTCGTCCGGCTTGGTTACTTCGTGAATCTGGCGAAGCTCTTCCATCAGCTGCTCATCCACATGCAGACGACCCGCTGTATCGACAATCAGATAGTCATTTCCGTTGTCCTTGGCGTGCTGAAGGGCCTGGCGTGCGATCTCTACAGGGCTGATGCCTTCACCAAGCGCAAATACAGGAACCTGAATCTGTTCACCCAGCACTTGAAGCTGCTTGATCGCAGCAGGACGGTAAATATCCCCTGCTACAAGCAATGGGCGGTGGTTCTGCTTCAGAAGAAGCTTGGCCAGCTTGGCGGACGTCGTAGTCTTACCTGCCCCCTGCAGACCCGCCATCATAATGACGGTTGGCGGTTTGTTGCTTCTGGCCAGCTTCGCCTGGCTTCCCCCCATCAGCTCGGTCAGTTCCTTGTTTACGATGTCGATGATGACCATCCCTGGTGTAAAGCTATCCATCACTTCACTGCCGATGGCCTTCTCCTTCACCTTGGCGATAAATTCTTTAACCACTTTAAAGTTAACATCGGCTTCAAGCAGCGCGAGACGAACCTCCCGCATCGCTTCGTTCACATCATCTTCCGATACCTTGCCTTTGCCGCGAAGCTTGCTAAACACGTTTTGCAGCCGACTGGTCAATCCTTCAAACGCCATAGTCAGTCACCTCCAATTGAAATTTTATCTCATTACCACTCTTGCAATCTCCGAACCAGATCAAGAGCGGTCTCTTTATGTACATCCGTAAAATTGTCTTCCTCAAGCAGGCGGCGAAGATTCTCAAGCTCTCCGGCACGTTTCATCTGCTTGCCCAGCAATCCCAGCTTGTCCTCATAAACTTCCAGCATCTGCTCAGCCCGCTTAATATGCTCATATACGGCCTGGCGGCTTATATCGAACTCAGATGCAATCTCGCCCAGCGAGAAATCATCATGGAAATAATATTTCAAGAAAGTCTGCTGCTTCTCTGTGAGCAGCGGTTCATAGAAATCGAATAAGAGATTCACCCGATTTGTCTTCTCAAGCCTATTCTCCTGACTCACCAGCGGGCACTCCCTCCGTCAAGGAAAAACACTTTACAGCTCATCAACGAACCTAATCATAACGAAAACAAAAGAAGATGTCAAGCCATTTCCCTTAACATCTTCTTCACTAAAGCTTTACATCCGCTTTGTCGGTCCTAATGTACCGGAAGCAGATAGAGAAAAATTGCAAAAAAATGCAGCACGCTTCCCGCGAGTACGAACAAATGCCAGATGGCATGGTGATACGGAAATGCCCTCCACACATAAAAAATAGTTCCCAGCGTGTACATGATACCACCGATCACAAGCAATTCCATGCCCGCAGCTGGTACCGCCGCCATCAGAGGCTGCCAGGCGATGACGATTAACCAGCCCATTAGGAGGTAGAAAAGGGTGGAGAGGAACAAAAACCTTTTGACGAAATAGGCTTTGAATACCACCCCAAGCAAAGCAATCCCCCATACAACCCCAAAGAGACTCCAGCCCAGCGTCCCCCGGATCGCCACCAGCAGAAACGGCGTATAGGTTCCCGCGATGTAAAGATAGATGGAGGAATGGTCAAAAAACTCAAACAGATCCTTCAGCTTGCCTTCCTTAAAGCTGTGTACAAGCGTCGAGCTGCAATAAAGCATCAGCATGCTGATGCCATAGACGGTAAAGCTGACCACGTGCCATACCGTTCCCTTTGTGCTGGAAAACACAATTAAGAGCACGAGCGCCGCCACGCTGAGCAGCGCACCGATGCCATGGGTAACCGCATTGGCGATTTCTTCTCTTCGCGGGTAAGTATGGGTGTTAGCCATGTTCATCCCTCCTTTTTAGGACTGGGCTTCCGACTCGTCTGCTTCCTCTTTCAGTATGCCTGAAAATAATCCGTGCACAAACTGCTCGGAATCAAATTTTTGAAGATCTTCCATCTTCTCTCCGAGTCCAACCAGTTTGACAGGAAGACTGAGCTCCTGGCGGATCGCCACGACAATCCCACCCTTAGCTGTACCGTCAAGCTTGGTCAGCACAAGGCCTGTAACCCCGCTTTTCTCACCAAACAGTTTCGCTTGACTGAGCGCGTTCTGGCCCGTGGTGGCGTCAAGCACCATCAGCACCTCGTGCGGCGCATCTGGAATTTCACGCTGGATCACGCGGTAGATTTTGTTGAGCTCCTCCATCAGGTTGGACTTGTTCTGAAGGCGCCCCGCCGTATCGCAGAGCAGGATATCCGCACCGCGCTGCTTGGCGGCCTGCACAGCATCATACATGACGGCCGCCGGGTCTGAACCTGCCTGCTGCTTGATCACCTCAACACCAACCCGCTGTCCCCAGACCTCCAGCTGCTCGATGGCACCGGCCCGGAATGTGTCTCCTGCCGCCATCAGCACCTTCTTGCCTTCCTGCTTGTAGTGGTGAGCAAGCTTGCCGATCGTTGTGGTTTTGCCTACGCCGTTTACGCCTACAAACAGAATGACCGTTATCCCATCCGGATTCATCCGAATGCTGTTGTCCTCATCCCCGCGGAGAAGCTCCTGGATCTTCTCGGACAGCACGGGCTGAAGCTCAGCCGCGTCTTCGATCTTGCGTTTCTTCACTTCCACGCGCAGATCATCAATCAGTTGGAGAACCGTGTTAACTCCCACATCGGCTCCAATCAAAATCTCTTCCAACTCTTCGAAAAATTCCTCATCAATCTTCTTGCGCCGGGTTACAAGCTCGGCAACCTTCTCCACGAAGCCCTTCCGGCTTTTCTCCAAACCTTCTTTAAACTGTTTGGTGACCGATTCGGTTTTTGCTGCAATGCTCTCTTTAAGCTTCTTAAAAAAACTCACAGATGGAATTCTCCTTTAAAGTAGTGTATACCCTCCCAAACCCTCCCTACCAGGGAGGGCCCCAGAGGACTTGCCCTCTGGACACCCGAAAGGTTGGTGGGTTGTGTGCTGTTGGCGCTCCCGGGCGGCTACGTGCCATTTCCTCGCTTGCCGTCCCTTCGGGACCCGCTTCACTTTAGGCGCTCCTGCTGTTGGGGCGAGGAGCTGCCGCGATGCTTTTTGCCGTAGGGTGTGCGTATGCACGCTGTCCCTAACACATCTCATGAAAATATGGATGACTATCTCTACAGTATAGGCTTTAGTTCTGCAAAATTTAACAAACATAAAATGTTTGTAAGAGTTGCTCTGCAGTTAAGAGCGGTTACCCGCAGGAACCGCTCTTTCCCTACTACTCCCCCTCCTCGATTGAAGGATGGGGAGTACCAAGCAGGGAGAGAAAGATTGGAGCTGTAGAAGCGACAGCGGTCGCCTTTATCTTCGGATTTCAACCCCTATAGGTGAATACAATCAAGAAATCCGAAGATAACAGCGATCGGAAGCCCAAACTTTCTCGGACTGTGCCTTTCTTCTTTGAATCTTTACATCTCTGCCCTTACTTACCGCTCGTTCTTTTACATGTTCTCGGCAGACTTCAATTCGTCTGCCTCTATTATCGCATGCCGCCTATCGGCTACGCAATTTCAGCCTCATCGTCCTCAAGCCGCACGGAGACCAGCTTGGATACGCCGCCTTCCTCCATCGTAACGCCGTACAGGACATCGGCCTCCTCCATGGTACCTTTGCGGTGGGTGACCACGATGAACTGGGTCTGCTCCGAGAATTCCCGGAGGTACTGGGCAAACCGGATAACGTTGGCTTCATCCAGAGCCGCTTCCACTTCGTCAAGGACACAGAACGGCACCGGCTTCACCTGAAGAATCGCAAAGAGGAGAGCCATCGCCGTAAGCGCACGCTCACCACCGGATAGCAGCTGCAGGTTCTGAAGCTTTTTGCCAGGAGGCTGAGCCACAATGTCGATCCCTGTCTCCAAGAGATTTGACGGATCAAGCAGAATCAGATCCGCACTTCCGCCGCCGAAGAGCTTGGTGAATACTGTGCCGAACTCCCGGCGAATGGCGTCAAAGGTTATTTTAAAGCGCTTGGACATTTCATCGTCCATCTCACGGATAACCTGATACAGCGTAGTTTTGGCTTCAACGAGATCATTCTTCTGCTCGCTGAGGAACTCGTAACGCTCGGAGACACGCTGGAACTCTTCGATTGCGCCCAGGTTCACTTCACCGAGAGCGGAGATGCTGCGTTTGAGCTCTCTGACCTCACCTTGGGTCTGAGCCACATCCTCCGGCACCGTGTAACGCTGCTTCGCTCTTTCGTAGGTCAGCTCGTAATCCTCGCTGAGCTTCTTCAGAATGTTCTCGAGCTCCACATCAAGGCGGTTCGCCTGAATCTCGGTTTGCAAGAGCTGCTCGTCCACCGATTTTAGCGCAGCCCGCTGATCCTTCGTCTCACTCTCGCCTTCCTCGAGCTTCTTCATTAGAGAAGCTCTCGCCGCCCGCTGAAGATCAAGACGTTCGCTTGTTCGGGTCTTCTTGAGCTTGTACTCATTTAAATCTTCAATCTGCCGGACACTTTGGTTCTCGTTCTCCTTGAGATCGGCTTCAATTGAAGCTAAGATCCGTTTGTTCTGCTCAAGCTCTTTCTCCTGGGCGTTAAATTCCTCCTGCTGCCTGCTAAGCTGCTCCCGCAGGGAAAGGCATTCCTGATCCAGCTTCCCTTCACGTACTTTAAGTCCGGTTAACTGGGCCTGAAGCTCTTCCTTAGCGGACTCATTCGCTTTGCGGGCAAATTCAGCCGCCTGAATGGAATCATGCTTCGACTGCTGCTCGGCCGTCAGCTCTTTCAATTTCTGTTCAGCTTCGATCCGGCTCTTATCGAGCTCCTCCATTTCCTTCACATAATGGCCCTTTTCCTGGCCATACAGCTCAAACTGCTCAGTCACATGTTTATATTCATGATCGACCTGCTTCAGGTCGCTTGCCACACTTTGCTCCTCGCTGCGCATCCGGTCCCCGGATTCCCGCATTTGCTCAAGCTCCGATTCGAGCTGGGTTATCTGCCCGCGGACTTCCTCCATGCTGCTTCGCAGCTTCTGGATCATGCTCTCGCTTTGGCGGATATCCTGGTCCAGCTGCTCCAGCTGGCGGCTGCGTCCCAGCAGATTGCTGTTCTTCCGGTGCTGGCTTCCTCCGGTCATGGAGCCCCCGGCGTTTACAACGTCGCCCTCCAGAGTAACTACTCTGAACCGGTACTGGCTTTTGGCCGCCATCCGGTTCGCATGCTCAAGCGTATCCGCGAACACTACGTTGCCGAGCAGGCTTCCGATGATCCCTTCATACTTGGGCTCACAGCCAACCAACTCTGCTCCGACTCCGATGAAGCCTTCGGCATCCTCCATCGTCCGCTTATCCGAAGCGGAGATTTGGCGTGGGCGGATAACATCGAGCGGCAGGAACGTTGCGCGCCCCAGTTGGCGCTGCTTCAGGAAAGCAATCGCCTGTCTGGATACCGCCTCATTCTCCATGACAATGTGCTGCATCGCCGCTCCAAGAGCGGTCTCTACTGCAATCTCCAGCTTCTCCGGCACCCGGATCAGCTCAGCCACTGCACCATGAACTCCGCCTAGTGCACCTTTGCGGGAAGCCTTCAGCACTTCTTTGACGCCAAGCGCAAAGCCGTCAAAATCATCCTGCATCTCCTTCATCGTATCCCGGCGGGAGACGAGCGCTTCGCGCTTCTGCTCCCATTTGCGCAGACCGTCCCGGCTCTCTTCCGTCAGCTTCTGAAGCGAGTGCAGACGCTCGCTCTCCGTTATGTAGCTTTTACGGACTTCCGCTATCTCTTTAGCCATCTTCTCCAGACGGCTGTTCAGCTCCGCCTTGCGCTCAGCAAGCTTCTGCTGCTCATCACGCCATTTGGAGCCCTCGGTTTCAGCCCGCTCCATCCTCCGTGCAACGCCTTCCTTCTGCTGCTCCGCATACCGGATTTCATTGCGCGCCTGGGCAATCTGATTCATAATTTCAAGCAAATCGCCCTTAAGCGCTTCCTCCTGAGCCTGACTGATTCCGCCGGTAACCCCGAGCAGCTTGGCTTCTTCCGCCGAGAGCAGCGCCCGCAGCTCTGTCAGAAGCCTGTCCGACTCCTCGTACTTCTCTTTCATTGTCTTTAGCTCGGCCGCACGCTGATTATAGCGCTCCTCATTCGCGGCAATGGAATCAAGCAGCTGCTGGCGGTTCTGCATCAGATTCTTTGCACGTTCCTTCAGCAGGCCGCCGAAGCCCTCGTTCTTCTCATAATTCTCACTGTACTCCAGAAGCTGCTGGGTCAGAGATTCAATCTCTTCTTCAAGCACTCTAAGCTCTGAGCGTTCCTTCTCCAGAGTAGCGTCATGGGCAGAAACAATAGTGGAGAGGGTAAGCTGCTCCTCCCGCAGCTTGGCCAGCTTCTCATTGGCCTCACTCCAGGAAGTATGAATCTGTTCAATTTGGTACACATACAGTGAAATTTCCTTATGCTTAAGCTGCTCACGCAGTTCTTTGTAATGCAGGGCCTTCTCGGATTGTTCCTTAAGCGGGCCCATCTGGTCCTCAAGCTCACTGACAAGATCGTGAATCCTCAGCAGATTCGTCTCGGTCTCATCCAGCTTCTTACGGGCGTCTTTCTTACGTGATTTATATTTCACAATTCCGGAGGCCTCTTCAAAAATACCTCTGCGGTCTTCCGATCTTGTACTCAGGATCTCCTCAATACGACCTTGTCCGATAATAGAGTAAGCTTCCTTGCCGATCCCTGTATCCATAAACAATTCAGTGATATCTTTAAGTCGGCAGGATTGTTTGTTAATCAGGTACTCACTGTCCCCACTACGGTGAACACGGCGCGTAACCGTCACTTCATTGAAATCAAGGGGAAGCGCCTGGTCCGTATTATCCAGCGTAAGTGAGACCTCACCATAACCTACGGCCTTTCTGGCATCACTACCCGCAAAAATAATATCCTCCATCTTGCCGCCGCGAAGCGATTTCGCACTTTGCTCCCCGAGCACCCAGCGGATTCCGTCGGAAATATTACTTTTCCCACTTCCATTAGGACCGACCACCGCCGTAATTCCACGCACAAATTCCATTTCCGTACGATCCGCAAACGACTTGAATCCGGATAGTTCAATTCTTTTCAAAAACATACGTACCCTATCACCTCTAACGCCTATTGTAACATAACTGAAGCCCCAGTGTGACTAGACAAAATTCGCTGCAGACAACCCTAATCCAACCAGACATCCACACCAGCCTCCTCCAGAACAACCGGCATCTGATCGTGAATTTGATAACAGAGAATCGAGATGATGCGAACATGGATGAGGCAGGAGAAAATTGTCTACCTTGATGTGATGGATTACTATGAACGTTTTAGTGAACGGGTAATTCGCAGCTTTGGAGATCTGGAGGTTAAGAAGAAACTAAACCACATGTTTATATACAAAATAAGCGGTGCTGATTTTCAGCACCGCTTCCATTAGTTCAAGATATTCTGCGTGTGTTTTGCCGTTACCGGGGTGTTCACCTTAATGGGGGGTTCGCAATTGCTTGTACGCCAAAGTCCCATGTCTTCTCCCAAAACCATTCTATCTCCACGCGCATGCATGTCGGTGTAGAACAAGTTACGTTGGTTCTCCTGCTGATTCTTCAATACATCTCCAGGTTTGCATGTATGCACATAACTTTCCATCTGGGCAAGCATACAGCCAATTTTTACACTGGGACTAATCTGGCATAATTTTGTAACCAATGAGCTCGCTACAAATTGATGGTGAGGAGTCTGGTAGATCATCTGAAGCTTGTTCTCAACACGTTCAATTCATATACCTCCCACCCGTAAAAGGGCTGATGGACATCCTATTGATTTCGTTAAAGGTCAACCAGTACGCTACCTTATTCTTGTAACGCTTATAGTTGTTTTTATTCAGACGTATTGTATAATTTGCGCCAGCAGCGTTCCCGTTCCATAATACAGTGGAATGACCCAATAATCACATTTTTATTTCGTGGTGGGATGCGGCTTAATTAAACACCATACCACCGTCACTCAGAATATTTTGACCAGTAATGTAATCAGATTGAGACGACGCCAAGAATGAAACCAAGTTAGCAACATCCTCGGGAGTTTGAGTACGGCCAAGTGCAATACCTTCCGCATATTTTGCAAGTGCCTCACCTTTTTTAGTACCCAAATATTTCATCATTCCCTCATCGAGACGTTCCCACATAGCAGTTCCAACAATGCCTGGGCAATAGGAATTAACAGTTATCTTGTCTCTCGCAAGTTCTTTTGCAGCAACTTGTGTCAAGCCCTTAACCGCAAACTTTGTTGCAGAGTATGGACCTAACAATGCAAATCCTTCTTGTCCAGCGATGCTGCAGGCATTAATAATTTTCCCGCCTGTTCCTTGCTTCTTCATTTGATTTGCAGCTGCTTGAATACCGTAGATTACACCTTTAACATTGATATCAAATACACGATCAACAGCTTTTGGATCAGTTTCTGTAAGAGGAGCTATTTGTCCTTCAATGCCTGCATTGTTAATGAATACATCTACACTGCCAAACGTGTCAACCGCTTTTTGAACTAGAGCTACTTGATCCTCCAGCTTTGCAACATTTCCAACCATTGATGTTACGTTAACACCTTTTTCTTCAAATTCTTTAACGGTTTCGCTCAGTGTAGCCTCATTAATATCGCTAAGTACAATTGCAAATCCATCGTTCGCTAAGCGCTCTGCTAATCCTTTACCAATTCCTTGACCTGACCCGGTAATTACTGCTACTTTTTGTTTGCTCATTATACTTTCCTCCGAATATATTTTATTTAGAATAGACATATCTCGTTTTTTGGAATAAAAGGAAACGTTTCCGAAAATAATCATTTCACTTTTCCCTTACTTTGTCAAGCTTTCATATGTCGTTTTATATTGGAAGGGGATCTTTTTATTGAACTAAATAGGAAACGTTTTCGTCATGTGACAGTGAAAGAAACCGTTTCCGTTATTAAGGGATAAACTTTGTATGACAAAATTAGAAAAACGACCATTCAAGATGTAGCAAAGCAAACTGGAGTCGGAATTGCAACCGTCCCTCGTACGCTTAACAATAGCGAGGGTATCAGCGAAAAAACAAAAACACGTAGCGGACTTCCTGGACACTTTGATGACATAGCCGTGAACATGAAGCCGATCCGCAATACGAAGAGCAGTTGGGAAGCATTCGCTGATCCTCGTGGACATTGGAAAACGCCCCGCTGGAAAATCCGATGAAATACAATAACGGGCAACAAATTTGACAGCCTCAGTCCACTCCATTCGCCAAATCTTTCATACATCTAACATAAAAAAGACAGACCAGAATTACATTCTGATCTGCCTTAGTAACTCCACAGGGCTTGTCTGCCCCACCATCCGGACCGCCTACTCCTGTACTCTTAAACGCTCCAGTGCAACGGCCGCAGCCTGCTGCTCCGCCTCTTTCTTGGAGCGTCCGCTCCCTTGGCCGAGGCTGTTCCCATCCATAAATACCTCAGAGACAAATTCCCGCTCATGCGCAGGCCCCCGCTCTTCGATAATCCGGTACTCCAATGTCCCGAGATTATGGTGCTGGGTCAACTCCTGAAGCTCCGTCTTGTAATCCGTTACCTGAAGCTTCCCGTTTAAGACCACCTGAGTGAATACATGCTTGTCCAGGAAGGAAGTGACTGCCCCGAGTCCCTGATCCAAATACAACGCGCCGACAAAAGATTCGAATACATCCGCAAGCAACGCAGGACGTGTACGTCCGCCTGTCAGCTCCTCCCCCTTGCCGAGCAGCACATAATTCCCGAAATCCAGCGCTTCGGCAAATTTAACCAGGGACGGTTCACAAACAATAGCGGCACGCTGCTTTGTAAGCTCCCCTTCCGGCCGGTTCGGAAACAAACGGTACAAATATTCCGACACCGTCAATTCAAGCACAGCGTCCCCCAGAAATTCCAGGCGCTCATTGTCTTCATGCTGGCTGAACCGGTGTTCGTTTACATAGGAAGCGTGGGTAAATGCCTGTTTCAACAATTGTCGGTTCTGGAATTGAATTTGAAGTTTTTGTTGTAACTGCTTCAGATCTCCACTCAACAGACTGACTCCTTATGCATCGAATTTCTTCAGGACGATAGTGGCATTGTGGCCACCAAACCCAAAGGAGTTGGACATAGCAATATTTAAATCCGCTTTTCTCGCTTGATTCGGCACATAATCCAAATCACATTCCGGGTCCTGGTCCTCCAGGTTGATCGTAGGAGCAATAACACCGTTCTGCAGTGACAAACCACAGATCACAGCCTCTACCCCGCCTGCAGCACCCAGTAGATGTCCGGTCATGGACTTGGTTGAACTGATCGCCACTTTGTAGGCATGATCGCCCAGCGCCTTCTTGACCGCCAAAGTCTCGGAACGGTCTCCTACCGGAGTCGAAGTCCCGTGGGCATTAATGTAATCAATATCTTCCGGATTAAGTCCGGCATCACGGATCGCCATACGCATGCAGCGTGCCGCACCGTCCGGATCCGGCTCAGTCATATGATGGGCATCCGCACTAAGTCCGTACCCCACCACTTCAGCATAGATTTTGGCTCCACGCTTTTGGGCATGCTCAAGGGATTCCAGAATTAGTACTCCAGCACCTTCACCCATTACGAAGCCATCACGGCCCGTGTCAAACGGCCGGCTTGCCTTCTCAGGCTCATCATTACGCGTGGACATCGCTCTCATCGCGCAGAAGCCTGCCATTCCCGTAGGGCGGATGGTGGCTTCAGCTCCCCCACAGATCATTACGTCAGCATCACCGCGCTGAATAATGCGGAAGGAATCGCCAATAGAGTGAGTTCCGGTGGCGCAAGCGGTTACCTGTGTGGTATTCGGTCCTTTAGCTCCGAACATGATCGACATTTGGCCTGAGCCCATATTGGCGATCATCATCGGAATAAAGAAAGGGCTTACGCGTTTGGGTCCTTTTTCGAGCAGGACATTGTGTTGATCCTCCCAGGTACCAAGTCCTCCGATACCTGAACCGATGGACACACCGATACGCTCTGCATCTGTGTTATTGCCAATCTCAATCCCGCTGTCCTTCAGGGCCTGAGAGCCCGCAGCGACCGCAAATTGAACGAAACGGTCCATCTTTCTTGCTTCCTTACGGTCAAAATAATCCTCTGGGTTGAAATCCTTTACCGATGCGGCGATTTGGGTGGTATAGTCGCTAACATCAAACGAATCAATCCGGGATACCCCGGATTTGCCGTTCATAAGACTATCCCAGAACGTGTCCAAATCCTTCCCAAGGGAAGTGATGACTCCCATTCCTGTCACAACTACTCTATGTTTCAAACACATTCACCTCGTATAGACTTCATGTGTACTATTTAAATGTTAATGAACTCTTCGAACAGAAACTTCTGCAAGATGAGGAGAAGTCCCGCCTGCATTAAACAAGGTACGGGACTTTAAATGACTTAGGTATGAGATTGTATGTAATTTACAACTTCACCTACGGTCGTAATCTTCTCTGCATCTTCATCTGAAATTTCAAGATCGAATTCATCTTCCAATTCCATAACCAATTCCACTACATCGAGGGAATCAGCACCAAGGTCCTCTTTGAAAGAAGCTTCAAGTGTTACTTCAGCTTCATCAGCACCCAAACGATCAACTACAATGCGTTTTACACGCTCCAATACATCGGACATCCGGTTCACCTCCTCTTTGGTATTATACGAGAATTAAAGTTAAAATGCCATAGAGGCGCTTTTAAAAACCCTCATTGCCTTTATTGTCCCCAAGCCAAGCCGGCTACATGTACATTCCGCCGTCCACATGAAGTGTCTGGCCGGTCATGTACGAAGCCCCTTCCGAGGTCAGGAACAGAACAACACTCGCAATTTCCTCTGGCTTGCCTAGACGGGCCAGCGGGACGTCGCCCAGGATTTTAGCGCGGACTTCTTCGGGAAGCTCTCCCGTCATATCCGTGTCAATAAATCCGGGAGCCACGCAGTTCACCGTAATATTCCGGGATGCAAGCTCACGGGCGGATGTTTTGGTCAGTCCGATCACACCTGCTTTGGCGGCCACATAGTTAGCCTGACCGGCGTTGCCCAGAACCCCGACAACAGATGAAATGTTGATGATCCGGCCGAAACGCTGCTTCATCATCGGACGCGTTACGGATTTGATTCCATTAAACACGCCTTTAAGATTGGTCTCGATCACCGCATCGAACTCTTCTTCCTTCATACGCATAATCAGATTATCTCTAGTGATTCCTGCATTATTTACGAGGATGTCAATTCGGCCCCAGGCGTCAAGCACCTGCTTCACCATGGCATCAAACTGGCCGCTGTCACCCACATGAGCCTGAATAGCCAGCGCGCTTACGCCCAAGGCTTCAATCTCACGGACAACCGCTGCCGCGGCTTCCCCGTTACCGGCATAATTTACAGCCACATTAGCCCCTGCTTCAGCCAGGGCAAGCGCAATGCTTCTACCGATCCCACGTGAAGCTCCGGTGACAAGCGCCGTCTGACCCGCAAGTGGTTTTGTCATGGAATGTGCCTCCTTTCCCAAGCATTTACTCCTTTTACCCCCTTAGCTTAAGGCAATTCACCTAAAGGGCATCGCGCTTTCAAGAGCTGCTTTCATTGAAGGCAGATCTAAAGCACAGCTGCAGCGAAAGACTAAAGATAACGGTGCCAAGCAGCCGCTATCCAGCTTTGGCTTACGCAGGCCTGGCTGAAAGAGATCCGAAGGCTTATGGGCACTTTTTAGACGCCTCTTAGACCCCCCTTACAGATCTTCTTTCAGCGTCCCGGCCACCTGCTCCACATGCTCCAGTGTGCTGATGTTCAGAACACGCACACCTTTGTCAATCTTCTTGATTAGTCCTGCAAGGACACTGCCCGGGCCGATCTCAACAAACGTATCGACACCTTGTTCAATCAGCCAGCGCACGCTGTCTTCCCACTGAACCGGTGAATAGACCTGCTGAGTTAGAAGGGCCGGAATATCCGCTGCCTTCTGAACCGGCTGCGCGGTTACGTTCGCTACAACCGGAGCCTTGGCATCCTCGAAGCGGACCGCAGTCAGCTTCTCCTCGAGACGCTCCGCAGCAGCCTTCATGAGCGAGGAGTGGAAAGGTCCGCTCACTTCGAGTGGAATCGCCCGTTTGCCTCCGGCTTCTTTTACCCGCTCCACGACCGCAGCGACTCCCTGCTGGGTTCCCGATACAACAATTTGACCTGGACAATTAATATTCGCCAGCTCAACCAGATGTCCGCCGGAAGTGATGTCTTGGCATAAGGCTGCAAGCGCTCCGCGCTCCGCTCCAAGCACCGCTGCCATAGCTCCCTGTCCTCCCGGTACAGCCT
Source organism: Paenibacillus sp. J22TS3 (assembly GCF_018403205.1). Lineage (NCBI taxonomy): Bacteria > Bacillati > Bacillota > Bacilli > Caryophanales > Paenibacillaceae > Paenibacillus > Paenibacillus sp. J22TS3. The sequence goes on along the minus strand of NZ_BOSF01000002.1, from coordinate 535,335 downwards.
GCTCCATGAACAAACCTCTGGACCGGACAGTGGCTACAGCATCCTCGAACGAGAGGACCCCTGCGGCTGCCAAGGCTGTATATTCACCCAAGCTGTGCCCAGCGAAGAAATCCGGCGTTATGCCGTGTGAGGCAAAAGCGCTGTACAGCGCGTAGCTTGTAGTCAGCAGGGCCGGCTGTGTATTCGCCGTCATCTTGAGTTCAGCTTCCGGACCATTAAAGATCAGGTCACTCAGCTTGAAATCCAAGACTTCGTCGGCCTTACCGAATAATGCTGCCGCCTCCGGCAGAGCTTCATAAATATCTTTGCCCATCCCCACAGCTTGGGAACCCTGTCCCGGGAATACAAATGCTAACTTCCCCATAACGATTGCCAGCTCTCCTTATGTCTAGTCCTCTTCAGGCGGAACGACTAGCCCCAGCCAACGAGAGAACTCCTAAATTAGATATGAAAATTACCAAACAAGTACGGAGGCTCCCCAGGTGAGGCCTCCTCCAAAACCGACCAGCAGGAGGGTGTCCCCTTCCTTCATGCGTCCCTCTTCCGCAGCTTCTACCAGAGCCAAAGGAATGGATGCGGCGGAAGTGTTCGCGTACTTATCCACGTTGATCACACACTTCTCTTCCGGTAATCCAAGACGCTCCATAGCGGAATGGATAATACGGATGTTAGCTTGGTGAGGCACAAATAAATCAACGTCTTCTTTGGAAATTCCCGCCTTGCGAAGCACTTCCTCTGTAGCTGTACCCATCACCCGCACCGCAAATTTAAACACCTCGCGCCCGTTCATATAAATGAAATGCTTGCCGGAACCGACGGTATCCGCGGAAGCGGGCAGTCTGGAGCCTCCGGCTTCCAGCTTCAGCTGGGAACCCCCGGCTCCTTCCGCTCCCAGATCAAACGAGAGGAAGCCTCTTCCTGCCGGCACTTCACCCAAGACTACGGCACCCGCTCCATCTCCGAACAGCACACAGGTGTTGCGGTCCGTGTAGTCCGTAATGCGTGACAAGGTGTCTGCACCGATCACAAGCGCATTATTGTACATGCCTGTCTTGATAAAATTCGTAGCTGTGGCGAGACTGTATACAAATCCCGAGCAGGCGGCCGACAGATCAAAGGCAGCAGCCTGCTTGGCGCCGAGCCGCTCCTGCAGGAGACAGGCCGTGGAAGGGAACGTCATGTCCGGCGTTACCGTTGCCACAATGATGAGGTCCAAATCTTCCGGGGCTAGTCCAGCCGACTTCAGCGCCTTGATGGACGCCTCATAAGCCAAATCCGAGGTAGCCTGCTCCGGTGCGGCAATATGACGCTCACGGATCCCGGTGCGCGATACGATCCATTCATCGTTCGTTTCCACGATTTTCTCCATATCCGCATTGGTTAATACTTTCTCAGGCACATATTTCCCCGTACCAATAATCCCTACCGGACGAAATTTATTCACTTAATCCACTCTCTCCCTGCTGCTGAATTCTTTGGAAATTGTCTGTGTCAATTGGCTGCGCAGAGCTATCCGCGCCTGGCGGAACGCATTCTTGATCGCATCCGCATCGGACGAGCCATGTCCCTTCACGACGAGCCCGCTCAATCCGAGGAGCGGAGCGCCGCCGTGCTCTTTATAATCCATCATGCTTTTGAGGCTGCGCAGCTGAGGCATTAACACAGCAGCCGCCAGCTTGTTCTTCAAAGAGCTTGTAAATTTCTCCTTTAGAATGGAGAACAGCGCTCCAGCAGTCCCTTCCAGCGATTTAAGCAAAATATTGCCCGCAAAGCCGTCACAGACCAGGACATCACAAGCCCCAGCCAGCACGCCATGTGCTTCCACATTGCCTACGAAGTTAATCGGAAGCTCCTGCAAAAGCGGGTAGGCGGCCTTCGTAAGCTCGTTCCCCTTAATTGCCTCTGTGCCTACGTTAAGAAGTCCCACTCTGGGCTTGTCTATTCCATGAACCTGCTGCCGGTATACACTGCCCATTAGCGCATATTGGGCCAAGTGCTCCGGCTTCGCGTCCATATTGGCTCCCAAGTCCAGCGCCAGTACACCTCTACCGTCAACTGTAGGAATCATTGGCGCAAGAGCCGGACGTTCAATGCCTTCCATCCGTCCAACCACAAGCAGCCCCGTAGTCATTAAAGCCCCGGTGTTCCCCGCCGAAATCATTGCGTCCGCCTCGCCCTCGCGAACCATCCGTCCCGCAACGACCATGGACGAATCCTTCTTTCGGCGGACAGCCTTTACCGGTTCGTCCTCCCCGCCAATCACTTCCGAGGTATGGCGGATGCTCAGGTTGGCCGGACGTTCTGTAAGCAGGCTCTCAATCCGCTCTTGGTCGCCAACCAGGACAATCTGAATATCGCTCCATTCTTTGGCTGCGGCCAGCGCCCCCTGCACGTTACATTCGGGCGCATGGTCACCCCCCATGGCATCAATAGCTATCAACATGCTTAGTTCCCCCTTCGCTGTGTTCCTCTTTCCCGGAACGGTAAATGACGAAGTTGCCCTGGAAGACCATTTCTTCACCCACATAGGTGAATACCTCCACCTTGGCTTTTCCTTTATTGCCCGGCTCGGAACGGACATAGGCCTTGGCAATGCATTTCTCCCCGAGATGAACCTGTCTGACAAACCGGATATCTGCGGATGAGGTCAGAGCGATCTCGTCGTTAATCACGGCTACAGCAAGGGAGTTAGCTTGGGCGAACACATGGTGTCCCCGGGCAATTCCGGTTCTGGAGAACACATGCTCTTCACGTATTTCAAAAATGGATATTCCGCTCTTGTCGAGCTGCAAATCTACGATATCCCCGATAATTTCATGCAGCGGCAGAGACCGCACCTGGTCATAGCTTCGCTCAGCCATCAGCTTCATCCGTTCACGAAGCTCGGGAATCCCAAGCTCAAGACGGTCCAAACGGATGGTCTGGATGCTGACTTTCAGCTGCCGGGTCAATTCCTGGTCTGTAATGAACGGATTATCTTCAATCATTCTCACGAGCTGCTGCTGCCTCGCCCGCTTGGGCAAACGTTCGATAAGAATCGCCCCCTGCTTGATCTATAGTAAATGTAAGATTCTATTATTCCGGTGATCTCTTTAGAACCAGGTACTAAGCTCCAGTATAAATCATCCGCATTTAAAAAGAAAGATAATCCCTCTGCCGCAAGAGGAATTCTGCAAATCACCTGTTTTCTCCAAAAAAAATAGCACCCCATCCAAGATGTAGGTACTACTTTGATTGTTTGACTATGCTTTGATAATTTCTCTTGCTTTGTATGTTCCGCATACTTTGCATACGTGGTGAGCAAGCTTCAATTCTCCGCATTGTTCACATTTTACCATGCCCGGCACAGCCAATTTGAAATGAGTACGACGTTTGTCACGACGTGTTTTGGACGTTCTCCGTTGAGGTACTGCCATGGTTCCCACCTCCTTATTCAAGTCAACCTTGCCATATCCTTGCTGCAAGAGCAGTTAGGTATCAGACTTTGTTAGATATGTGAAAGTTAAGATGAACTTCATCCTCCCCATATCACAAGAAAAGCTAAACGCTGTTCTCTTTCATTACTGTTTAAAGAAATCCTTGAGTGCCGCAAGCCGCGGATCAACCACTTCTCTGTCACAGCCGCATTCGCGTTCATTCAAATCGGTTCCGCATGTCGGGCAAAGCCCCTTGCAATCATCCTTGCAGATGGCTGCAAAAGGAAGATTAAGCAGCAGATCTTCTTCTATGAAAGGAACAAGATCAACGTCATCCTCTGCAATGTAGCGGATATCGTCTTCCTCATTCTGCACATCTTCCGCATTCTCGCTATACTTAAACCGTTCCTCAAAACCGATACCGATCTGTTTCTTCAAAGGCTTCAGACAGCGGGAGCACGTCATGTCCAATTCCGTGGACAGATTGCCCTGTACATGCACTTCATTATCGCCCAAATAAACAGCCTTTAGATCGGCTTGAAGGGGGCTTATACGGGTAATATCCTTGCGGTCCTTGGCAACATGCCGGACATCCAATGCCTCATGGAGTTCCACAGGGCCGTCGGTGGACGCCATCTTACGAAATTGAAAGTGCATATCCATCACTCCAAACAAACAAAAATTATTATACCGATTTCAAGAGAGTTTTGTCAATATCATAAACTTGACTCCCCCTTTTATTATACGGCAATTCCAGACATTCTACCCATCCCCGGCAGGAATATAAACCCTCCATTTGGAACAAGTCTGTAAATTATACCATGTTTATTCGGTAAAACATGCAGTTCATGATATTATTTCTAATACTTATTACCTTTTCTCCAAGGGGGGCCCAGATTTTGAGTATTGTCGGTTTAATCGTAGAATATAACCCGCTTCATAACGGGCATCTCTATCATTTCAACCGGGCGAAGCAGGAAACCGGGGCTAAGGCGGCTATCGCCGTCATGAGCGGCAATTTCCTGCAGCGGGGTGAACCGGCTGTCGTCTCCAAGTGGGCACGGACGGAAATGGCACTGGCCATGGGGGCGGACCTGGTCATTGAGCTGCCCGTAGCTTACGCCGTACAGCCGGCGGAGTGGTTCGCCTACGGGGCGGCTGCGCTGCTGAACGCGACCGGTCTGGTCACGCACCTGGTATTCGGCAGCGAGGAAGGCGGGACTGACAAGCTGCAGACCCTCGCTGGGGCGCTTGCGGAGGAAAGCGGCCCCATGCGCCAGGCCGTGGCGGAGGAGCTCGCCACGGGCGCCAGCTACCCCGCCGCCTACGCTGCGGCGGCGGAGAGGACTCTCGCGGGCGGCGCAGCCGAAGGCGCCCGCGAGCTCTTGAGGCAGCCCAACAATTCGCTTGGGCTGCATTATATGATCGCACTGCGCCGGCTTGGCAGCGCGATCCAGCCCTTAACGATCCGGCGCGAAGCCGCCGGATACCATGATGCGCAGCCGGGCGAGGGGTCCATCGCCAGCGCGACCGCCATCCGGCGGCTGATTCTGGCCGGGGGACTGCCAGAGGCAAGTCCCTACATGCCGGATTATGCCGCCGGTATCCTGGCCCGCGAGATCGCCGCGGGCCGTGGGCCGGTGACCTGGGAATCGCTTCGCGGGCCGCTTTTTTATCAGCTTCTGACCAGCCCGGCTGAAACGCTCTCCCATATCCATGAAATGACCGAAGGACTTGAATACCGGATTAAGAAGGTGCTGCCTTCCCTGAACCAGCCGACCGTCGCTCATCTGCTCGAGGCGCTCAAGACCAAGAGATATACCCATACGAAGCTGCAGCGCCTGCTGGTCCATGTACTGCTCCAACATAGGAAAACGGCTTTCACCAGGGAAGCACTTGCGGAGGGACCCGGCTACCTCCGGGTACTCGGATTCTCAGAACAAGGACGTGAGCTCCTGAAACAAATGAAAAAGACGGCCTCGCTGCCCATCCTCACGAGACCGTCCACGTTATCCCATCCCCAGCTGGAGCTGGATCTTGCCGCCTCCGCTGTCTATGCGGGCGCCTTTAACGATTATGCTACTGACCAGATCTTCCGGGATTACCGTCAGCCGCCTATCCGGCTTTAGCCTTCAGTTTGCTGAGATAATCCAAGGCATCATCCACCGTTTTTACAGGAACAAGCTTCATAGATGTGCCGATTTCCTCTGCTTTCTTCTTCGCATCCTTGTAGTTATCCTCTGGAACGAAGAAGATTTCTGCCTTCTCCCGGTCGGCGGCCACGATTTTGAACTGCACTCCGCCGATCGGACCTACTGTCCCATCCGTTGACATGGTTCCCGTCCCCGCAATCCGGTATCCCTTGCTCAAATCTCCCGGGGTAAGCTGGTTGTAAATTTCCAGCGTGAACATTAAACCGGCTGAAGGACCACCCACCTGGGTGTGCGCAAATTCGACCTGCTGCTTCGGATCAACGGACTTCACTTTTCTAAGCTCTCCGATGTTCAGGCCAAACCCTGCTCTATTCCCTCCAGTTGTCGGGTCCTTAAGCGGGATCAATTCCGCCTGCTCACTCAGCGTCTTCCCATCCCGCTCCAGCTCTACGGATACACGGTCCCCAGCCTTCTTTGTCTTCAAGATTCCTGAAAGCTGTTCGAACCGGGTCAGCGCCTGACCATCCACTTTCCGGATAATATCTCCTGGGGCAAAATCCCCTTTCGGAGGGTTAGATTTGGATAAGGACACGACAAATACATATTCGGATACGATGTTAAAAGGAACCTTCGCCTTGTGATATGCGGCCGCCATCGCGCTGGACTGGGAATCACTCATATAATAAATCTGCTGGGTTTCATATTCCTTGCCCCCCTGCTCGGGCGTCTTGCGGACGATCTGGGCCTGGCTGTTGAATTGGGACGCGATAAGTGCCGCAACGTTGGCGTACGTCACCGATACAGTAGTCATCATAAATGTCCCTTTTTCTTCGGGATCGCCCCCCGCTACCCGGATCATGGGTTTGATTTCTTCAGCTGATCCCGGCTGATTCACCATATAAGGAGTAGGCATGAATACAACCACATACACCATAACCACCAGCAACATTACATAGAGTAACGACTTAAATATCCTCGAGTTTCTCTGCTGCACTGTGTATTCCTCTCCCTCAAATAGTGCCTTATGGAACAAGCCTGGTCTGTTCCGGGCTCTCCATGCATAAATTATATTTGTACTAGCCTTTTCAATTTCATCCGTGAATACCGCAGACAAGCCCTACACGGCTGCTCTATATCTATTCATATAAGAGGTGAAGCATTCATGAACGGACAACAACAGCCGAGAGGCCGGCTGTGGGTTACTATTCTATTCGGCGGCGGAGCCATTCTGCTCGCAGCCAGTATCGTCAAGTCCCCCGGCGCCGCGTTCGACGCCTCACTTCAGGGTCTGACCCTGTGGTGGAGAATCGTATTTCCCGGGCTGCTTCCCTTCCTGGTATTATCCCAAATCTTAGTCGCTTATGGATTGGTGCATGTTCTGGGTACACTGCTGGACCCTTTGCTTCGCAAAGGGTTTGGTGTGCCTGGCGTGGCCGGATGGGTCATTCCTCTCGGTCTGATCGCCGGATTCCCCTCCGCTGCCGAGGCATCCGCCCAGCTGTACGCTCAGGGACGATTAAGTGCCAGACAGGCCGGGATGCTGGCTTCAGCCGCTCATTTCTGCAGTCCCATGTTGATCATTGTTGTCATCGGCACCGGGTTCCTTCATAATCCGGCACTCGGCCTGCTTCTTGCCGCTGTTCATTCCGTGACAGGCCTGGCTGCCGGAATGACTCTCCATGTGATCCTATCACGCCGGGACAAAAAGCGGTTGAATCCTCCACCCCTTACATCTGATCAGGATAGGCACCATTCCCGCTCTCTTCTCCAAAGTATTGAAGAAGCCCGTCAGGCAGACGGGCGCAGTTTTGGCAAGCTCCTAGGCGATACGGTTGCTTCTTCCGTTCAGACCTTAATGATGATCGGCGGGTATATGCTGATATTTGCCGTTGCTGCCCGTATGATTCAGCTCTATATTCCAGGCCTTGGTTCTCCGCTCGGGCTTGCGGGAATCCTTGAGGTTCACTTAGGCAGTTATGCCGCCGCAAATGCGGAGTTCTCTTCCCCTTCATTCCAAGCCGCTCTGCTGGGAACCATCCTGGGATTCAGCGGTCTATCGTCTTATTTGCAGGTTAGAGCTGTTCTGGGTCCAGCGGGAATTGGCACAGGCCTGTTTCTGCTTACCCGAATGCTGCACGCCATCTATGCCTTCGGTCTAACCCTGCTTTGCTGGAAACCTCTCTCCAGCCTTTTCCCCGGTGCTGCACCCGTGTACAAAGAGGCTGCACCTGCAGCAGCTTCGGCGGACAGCTTGAACAACATTTTGGAATGGCCATATATTCTTAGTATGGTAAAATGGCAGATCGGTATCCTGGCCCTGTTCACGGCCAGCCTTCTGGTCTTCACTCTGATTTGGCGGTTTCACAGACGGGCAGCCCGATAATCAGCTGTCTGTCATTTTTTCGCAGCCGGAGCATATTTGCGCCGAAGAGCTTCCTCTACTTCAGGAAGCACCAAATCCACGACTTCCCCCTGAAAACGGGCAATTTCCTTCACCACGCTGGAGCTCAGATAGCTGTATTTGGGGTTGGTCATCATAAATATCGTCTCAACCTCACTGTTAAGCTTATGATTAATGGAAGCCATCTGCATCTCGTACTCGAAATCGGTAACTGAACGCACACCCTTCACAATGACATGGGCTTGCTTCTGCACCATATAATTTACGAGCAGATCACTGAAGCTGTCCACTTCAACATTAGGCACATCCCTTGTGGCCTGCTGCAGCAGTTCCTTTCTCTCTTCCATCGTAAACAAGGGATTCTTGCTTGAGTTGTTCAGTACAGCGACAATCAGCTTGTCGAACTGTCTGGCAGCCCGGTGAATAATATCCATATGGCCCATAGTTACCGGGTCAAAGCTCCCGGGGTATACGGCTATGCGCAGATTATTATTAGATTCCGTCATGGTGTTCTTCCTCCTGGCTCTCGTCCGCAGAATTAGCGTTAAGCCTATACTTATAGACCGAAACGGCTGTCTCGCCGTACTCAGCTTTACGCAACCGGTTGAATTTACCGAAATGCTCCGGATACTCAAATGAAGATTCATATTCCAGCACAATCGTGGCCTCATCCTCCAGGAGACCAAGCTCGTCCATTTTTCCCATTAGCTTGTCTCCGGATTTCAGCCGGTATGGGGGATCGAGAAACACAAGATCAAAAGCTGCCTCCCGTTTGGCCAGCGCCTTAAGCGCTCGCTCGGCATCATTCTTGTAAACCTCTGCCTGATTCTCCAACCCTGTGGCCTTGAGATTAGCTTTAACGACCTCAAGACTCTTATATTCAAGATCGATGAATACTGCACGGTCCATCCCCCGGCTTAATGCCTCGATTCCAAGCCCGCCGGTTCCGGCGAACAGATCAAGCACTTTCCCTCCATCAAAATAAGGGCCAATCATACTAAAGATGGCCTCCTTCACCTTGTCCGTTGTCGGCCTTGTCCCCGTACCGGGTACAGCCTTCAGCGGCCTGCCTTTGGCAGTTCCTGATATTACGCGCAAGCTTCTGTCACACCCTATCTTTTCGTCACATGCCGTGTCGCTTTTTTTATGACGATATCGTACCATACTCCTACCGTATTGAAAAACTGATTCCACACACATTCCCTTTTTTTATAAGATGCAGGTATAAAAAGGGCAAACGCGGACACAATAAAGATATCGACATCACAAATGTCGTAGACAACCGCGGAGAAGACTTACGTTTCCCCATAAGCTCTTCGTCCGGTTTCTCCTCTCCCATGATGGGGATCTCGTAAGAGATCCCCGGACAAAAGCCTTTGTATCGTGCATTTGTACGAAGGCTTTTGTCTTTTTTTGTGATTTGGGACGAACTGGAACGAAATAAAAAAGACTCGGATAATACATCCGAATCACTCAAGACATGCTTCTTAATGAGCATGTTAGCATGGTCTACTTCTAATTCATTTATTAGGAAAATGAATGGTCATGATATGATCACCATGGATAAAATTAATATTTCCACTAGCATCGATCATTTCAAGTATATTATTCTCTAAAGTTTTTAACAGGCCTGCGTGACAGGGCTTCTCACCCAGATTTACAATGATGAGTTCACCTTCTAATTTCTTGATTTGCTGGTCTAAAGCTCGGGATACAGGCAGTGCGGCCGGCTGAACAGGAAAATGGTCTTGGCTTAGATCGAATGGAGTTTTATTGGGAGGGTAAGGGATTAAGTATTTAACATGATTAATAGCTACATATACACTGCCATATACTGGAGAGAAGAAAATAAAATAATCGTTCATTATGCCGGTCAAGTATCCGTGTATGGAACGTTTGTTGCCAATGGATACTTCAGTGAACATCCCTCTGGAATTCATCAGCATTTTTCGATATGAAATTTGATCCTGTTCGGGCAAAGAATTACGGCTTGAATCATACAGTTGAAGATCAGCCGAAGCCAGATTCAAATGCTGCAGATGGTGAATGGGGATATAAATGAATTTTGATTCCGAGAATAATACTAATATGTCGCTTCCCATGTCAATTAATTCGCCAATGATACGTTCAGTGCATCCAGACAACTCAAGCTCCACGGTTTGATTTAACCATTTCTTAAAAACCTGCATCCTCATCCTCCTCTCAAAGCAGGAATTGTGTCCATACATATAAGGACATCAGACTAACAATCAAACCAATAGGTATCACGATTAAGGTTACTTTCATATACTGTTTCCAGGTAATGGGGACATGATTACTCCTAAGGATATACATCCACAGTAATGTGGCCAGGGTGCCTACAGGTGTTAACAATGCTCCTATATCACTTCCCATGATATTAGCCAAATACGCGAGTTGAAGAGGCTGTTGTCCTAACCCCATATCCGTCACTGCAAAAGTGCCAATCATAACCGACGGAAGATTGTTAACCAGATTCGAAAGAAGTGTTAGCATCAGACCGGAAGCGGCTATTAAACTTGCTTCGCTCTTCTCAGCAAATGGTTGTAATAAAGTTATCAGCCATTCTGTCATCCCGGCACGATGAAGGCTATTGACGATGACATAAATGCTGAATGCAAACAACAGAATATGCCAAGGTGTTTGTATCACAACATCACGGATACCCTTCCTTGTTCGATACCATCTAACCGCAATCATGAGTACAACTCCAGTTAATGCGACGAGCTCAATAGGAATTCCCAAATCCTCGGCAAGAAAAAATCCCCCACGAATAAAAACAACTATACCTATACAAACTCTGAACAGCCACCAGTCTACTTTATTACTAATCTCATGGTTATGCAGCAGAGGGTGGTTCCCTGGCTGTAATGAATATCTGATCGGATTTTTGCTGATTTTGCGGGGAATATCCTTTTGAAAATAGAGATACAAAAGTACGGAAATACATAAGATACCCATCATAGAGGGGACAAACATCATGACGGTATATTGGTTTAGATCCAGTCCAACGATGCGGAGTGCTATTAGATTTGCCAGATTGCTTACTCCTATAGGTGCGCTTGATACCGTAGCAATCAGTGCTCCAGAGAACAAATAGGGGATTTTTTGCTTCGATTTCAACTCCAGAATGTTACCAATTTGGATAATGATAGGTGTAGTTATGAGTATACTGCCGTCATTATTGAAGAAGAGGGTCATAAGAAAGCAGAGAAGGAGAATTAGCCAGAAGAGCTTTACACCTGAGCCTTTAGCTCTCTCAACCAGATTAAAAGCCACCCAGCGGAAGAAGCCGATGCTCTCAAGTATAATGGACATAACAATGGTAGAAAGAATTGTGACCGCGGCTCCAGATACAATTCCTAATACTTCAAGGATATGCTTGTAACTTACTACACCAGCCAAGATGAGAATGAGTGCCCCTAGTGATGTTGGGATCGATTCATTAATTCTCCCGGGACGCCACATGAGGAGAATAACGGTGCATACAAAAACTCCGAATGTGATCCATTGCTGATAGTCCGGCATTATTGCTGCTCACCCCCCAAGGGGAGAACGTCAGATAAAGGCGCTAGTTTTTGGGGTGTGGCCTTTACGATTTTAGCTGGGAGAATGAGCCAATATAGCGGTATACCTAGAAGAATGCAGTATATATAGAGATACATTTCCTCTTCCTCCCTTCACGCTGTTATCAAGGTACAGTTCCCCTTCTTTTTTTAAGGTTCCTCCATACTCGTCATTCATGTCCACCTCTAATGTATTCATATGTGACAGGGATGGGAAAGGAACTAGCCATATATGCTGATTACTAACAAAACCCTCAAACATCTAATATCAATAACCTATTCCATTCATAGTTTAATATAGGAATTTTTATAATATTTTTTGATGTGGTTTTCGTCCATACGCTTCCTCGGCCAAGAGCATTTATTATATTGTACAATTACAAATCATTGAAGGGAGATCAGGCATATGGATCATTCTTTTCACAAGGCAGTACACAAATACAGAAAACATGCAAAAGAAGCTCGGAAGCATTTTAGACATGTCAAAGACAAAGCATTAGGGGAAGGCCTGATAGGATTAAGCAAAAGCCTCAACCAAATCAATACAAAGTTAAACGTGATCAATAAAAAATTAGACAGACTCAAAAATCGGTATTATTAAACCTTAATATGAGTAAATACTCTGAGAAGCTGTCATACAGCTTCTTTTTTCATTCTTTTTACCGACCCATGCCGCCCTATTACACGCTCTCAGATCTTCGCCAGACTAATACACCCAACACAAAATCCCCGCCAGGCTTACCACGCCTAACAGGGATTTGTGTCAAAATCACTTGGATTTAATTAGTACAGGATAGAACGGGAAACGATCACCAGCAGAATGAACAGTACCAGGATTGCGCCAGTTGAAGTAAACATTCCTCCGCCGCCGTATCCGCCACCTACTTCGCTCATTTGTGAAAACCTCCTCTATGCTAAGAATACAATTCATTGTATTCTCAGCCCTCACCCGAAGCTTGGACGCCAGTCCAACTTTGATTTATTTTTATCAATCTCTTGTCCAATACTCTGCACGACTTCGTTGTTCTCGTTCCAGGCCACCTTCAGACTCCTGCTCCCAGCCTTGAACAATCCGCACAGACTCGGTGTAAGATTTGTTCTCCCATGAAATATAATGATGGTTCTCCAGCCATAACAGGGCATTCTCTATCTCTGAGCTTCGGTGTCTGCCCGTAAGACGCTGAAGCTCGCGCATTTCAGGCATCTTCCGGTATTTCAGCGAATAGTTGTACATAATTCTAAGCAGTTTTCTTTCAAAATCAGGGAGCATAGCTTCGACCTCCTCTTCGTCCTTCTCAATTCCATACTCCTAGGCCTCCGTTAAATTATACAGGAACATATGTTCTAATTTCAATCAAAAGAAAGGGCCCTGTTCATACCGAACATTGGCCCTTCCTCATTATATATTTATCTCTTGACTGAACATGCTGAAACACGGAGCCTTTACACATAAACCGGGTTCGCAGGATACGGAATTCAAGACTTAGTCTTCTTCAGTTCTTTCGGGAGCCGCGGGGCTCCGATTAGGCTTTTATTGCTAGCGGCAGACTTCATTGCACTTCTCTCTAACAATTCAGATAATTTCCGGGCCAAAGACTGCTTCATTCAGAATCACCTCCTTTCCATAAAGGAAGGAGAAGAATAGCTTGCACCGCACAGGACCATGCGATTTCAGAAGACTGAATTAGGAAATTAGCTGCTACTAACATGCAAGATATTATTTTTAAATAAGGATCTATAGCAGATGGGTTGCGTTCTTCAAAAATATTCGGAGAATACAGCAGAAACAGTACAACTGCTATCCCGGTGACCATCAGAGTCATACTCGTGTCCAAAGGAACAAAAGGAATCAATACAAAGAGAAGTGAAGAAACGATCGTACAGGCGGTCAGCGATCTCATGTGTACGCCTCCGGAATACCGTCTGACAATATAAAAGGCAGCTAAAGCGGTTATACTTTCCGGCAAAATACCGCAAGCCCATCCGAGCATAATGGTAAGCAATAACGCACAGAGAGTATTTAACCAGATTCCCAGCTGATACTCCATGACTTCAAGGCTTACCGGCCCATGCGGATCACTTTGCTTTATTCTCCTTGAGATATGCTTCGACAATGCTTCTAACACCTTCATAATCGCTCCTTTGGGAGAGGAAATAGGAAATGCTGAAGGTTACGAAAGCCATGATGATGAAACCTAATGAATCCACAGTATACAGAAAAAAGCCAACCAGAAATATCGTTACTGATGATATAGTCGCTGCAACCAGTAAAGATTTATTTTCGCCTGGGTAGGAGTCTGTAGAACTCTCGTGGTGGGAGCGGATGAACGAAAACCCGAGTCGAAATGCCTTCAAGAAGATGGCGATGCCATATGCGGCAAGAATTGAGCTGATTTGGATAATATACACAGGAACTCCGTCGGTCTGGTTAAAGACACTATTGTATAACACCCCAACCAAGTTATAGATATAATAGATCGTCAGCTGAAGAACCATATAAGCAGAAATACCTGCCCCGGCAACAAAAGCCGACAAATTGAATTTTAATTTATAAACGTACTTTAGAAAAATAATAAAAAAGAGATACTGCAAAGGCAGGTCCAACTGGGGTAATCCGATGACTAGTCTCATGATAAATGAATATAATGCGATAAATATCACAAATAAAGCCACTTTATAACGATGGTCCCACAAAGGGAGCTTGTAAAGGGAGATGATCAAGCCAAACATGGCGAGCGCGTCAAATATGCTCAGACCAAAATAAATAAACGAAGACAGCAATTACTGCACCACCCTTTACTTTATAACTAAATTATAGGGAAGTGCGAAGGAAAGTTCTAGTACTTTTGGGATACTAAATTCGAAATCTAGTAAATTATTTTTAAAAGTCTCTTCCCGCAATATGGGTATTATTGTATAATTAGTTAACATTTAAACGGGGAGTGATTATCTGTGAAAAGATTAGACTCGTTCGAAAGAATCCTCATGCTTTTTGCCGCGATCATCATCCTCTTTATCATCTGCTCCTGTGCGGCGTTCTTATATTTCTCCTCCCAAATCTCCCCTTGACCCGATCTAGCCTTCTAGGCTAAATGATCCTGATACCACGGATTGATGTGCACCATAACTTCCTCAACATAATCCACTTCCCGTTTAACGGTATTCCTGATTTCCTTACTCACATCGTGTCCTTGCTGCACCGTCATGTCACTAGGGATGCTCACCCGGACATCCACAATAATATAATTGCCAAGCTCCCGTGCGCGGATCCGGTCGATCCGTTTGACGTGCTCAATTCCGCTCACAATGCTTCGGATTTGCTCGATTTGTGCTTGGGAAATATTCTTCTCCATCAGGATATCCACGGATTCCTGTCCCATCTTGTAAGCCAGCTTAAGCACGAAATAAGATACGATCAGCCCCGCAACCGGGTCACCGTACTTGGTTAGTGGAATGTTGTAATAATCTCCAAGCAGGGCAATCCCGATCCCCGCACATGCCGCCACTGAGGCATAGACGTCCGCCAAATGATCATAAGCTGTAGCGGTCAGGCTCTTGCTGTTCTCCGTTCTGCCGATCCGGATACAGTATACATATAGAATCTGTTTCCATACCAGAGATACTGCTGCAGCTATCAAAGCAATAAAGCTTGCTTCGGCGGCCGGAACGAGAAAAGCCTCAACTGATTTGACAATCATTAATACGGCCGCAGCCGCAAGAATAATGGCGACCACGGCGGAAGCAAGTACCTCTGCCTTGCCATGCCCATAGGGATGATCCTCATCCGCCGGCTTCTTCGAAATCCTAGTTGAAGTTAGCGCTGCGAATGTGGCCACCACGTCGCCGGCATTATGTATCCCGTCTGCGATGAGAACCTGACTGTTGAACAGAACGCCAACCAAAATTTTGACCCCGGTTAGAAATAAATTGCTGATCAGACTGATCCACACTGCAATAAAGGTTTTGCTTGCTGCCTGCATCTTATATACCGCCTTATTCAAATATTCCAAGACATGAAGATGACGCCCGCTTTCAATCCACATGTCTTCCCGCGCTTTTTAATTCAGCCCATTTATCTTAACCAAAGATATCGAGTGGGTCTAGAGAAACAGTGTTGTCGTTGTCCCTAAACAAAAGGTTATTGCAATAATTTTTCTCTAGAGAAACTTTTCTGGTCAAATTCAAACCTGGGTTAGAGCAGCAGAAAGCCATGAACCCCCTGGATGGCTCATGGCTTTATAATTCCGGGAGGCTCCCCCGCTTATTTTTGTTTAGCCTGAAGTTTGGCCAGAATAGCGCCAAGTGTTCCGATATCTACAGGGTCCTCCGCCTTCCAGTCGCTGCTGATCCCCGCTTGATCAATCAGCCACTGCCTGCCGGACTCCTTCCAGGCGGGGGCAGAACCGCTACCACCAGGGGAACCGGAATTACCGTTATTGCCAGAGTCTCCTTTGCTATAGGCGGCCATAAGCTCAGCCTCGCTTCCCTTATATTCGTTCAAATCAACATTTCCACTAATACCGGGAACCTTGCCCTCACTTGTATACTGAAGGAACTCCCACGATTTCCATCCCGCCTTATTTCCTGGAGGGACATGGCTGTAGTAGGCATACCATAAAGGCACATCCTTCAAGCTGTTGTCCAGATAGCCTTCGATAAAGCTGGGGTAAGTGTAGATTAGCGGGTATTTGCCTGTCCGCCTGCGGAACTCATCCACCCAGGCCCGTACCGTGGCCGTAACGTTGGCTCTTGTTCCCGCTTCTTTGGTCTCGATATCAAGCACAAACGGCAAATCAAATGCGTCTAATCCCCCTGCCAGCCCAATTACCGTAAGGAAGTGGTCGATCTCAGCCTTCACCTCCGCAGGCTTGGCAGCTCTCGTGAAATGATAGGCGCCTACAAGCAGCCCTGCTGATTTGGCACCTTTGAAGTAAGACAGAAAATGATCGTCCTGATAGCGGGTACCCTCCGTTGCTTTGATGAACACAAAGGATTTCCCAGCTGCACGGACCTTCTTCCAGTCAATGGATCCCTGCCAATGGGAGACATCGATTCCCTGCGCATGGCTGTCGCTTCGGGTCTGCAATAAAGCCCCCTCCTTTCCCTCTACGACATTCTATGCGGGAGAGGAGGGATCGCACCCGGCTTGTACCCGGATGCGGCATTTTAGAATCGCGGCGGTTATTCCATAATTTTGCCGGGATCTGCCACCTTTTCAATCTTCTTCTCGGTTCTTCGTTCACTACCAAGATAGTACTTCTCAACAGGCTTGAGCTGCTCATCCAGCGTGTATACAAGCGGAGTGCCCGTCGGGATATTCAAGTCGATAACCTCTTCATCACTCATGTTATCCAAATACTTGACCAAAGCGCGAAGACTGTTGCCATGTGCCGAGATAATCACCCGCTGGCCTGCTTTAATTTGGGGCACGATCACTTTGAGCCAATAGTCCTCAACCCGGACAATGGTTTCCTTCAAGCTTTCCGTAAGAGGAATGAACTGATCCGGCACATCCCGGTATTTCACATCATTACGCGGATATCTTTCATCGTCCTTCGTAAGAGCAGGCGGCAGCACGTCATAGCTTCTGCGCCAGAGGTGGACCTGCTCGGCCCCGTATTTCACCGCCGTTGCCTCCTTGCTGAGTCCCTGAAGGGCCCCGTAATGCCGTTCGTTAAGCTGCCAGGTTTTGTGTACCGGAATCCAGAGCAGATCCATTTCCTCAAGAATATAATCAAGCGTCTTGATCGCCCGTTTCAAATAGGAAGTAAACGCGATATCAAAGACGAACTCATCCCGCTTCAGCAATCTGCCTGCCTCCTTGGCTTCAGTAACGCCCTTTTCCGATAAATCGACATCGGTCCAGCCCGTAAACCGGTTCTCCAAATTAAAGATACTTTCGCCATGTCTTACCAATACCAGCTTGTACATAGTACGATCCCTTCCATTCCTTAATAATTTCGCTATACGTTAATTTACCCACTTAAAGGAATGAGAGCATGACTGCAAAATGTCCCTCTTCAAGAGACGGCTCGCTCCCTATGTCTGATTCCCACTATAACTATTATACGGCAAGCGGGCTGGTAAATTGTGATATAATCGGGAGTAATTATGGATATGGAGGTTTTCATGAGTAAGTTACTTTTATTCGGAGCTTTAGTATGGCTTGTTGGCAATCCTTTTGTGGCCTTGGTTATTTTGCTGCTGATCATTTATATTCTTGACCGCCGGTTTATCGGTGTATTTCCCAGCATTACCAAACCCATTAAACGCCTGCGAAATATATCTTCCCTCCGTCAGCAGCTTTCTCTTAATCATCATGACATCTCAGCCAAGCGTGATCTTGCCAGACTGCTGCTGGAAAGGAAAAAGTATAACGAGGCCTACGCTTTGTTAAAAGAAATGGAGCCGGTCTCGGAACAATCCGCAGAGTTCTGGGATGATCTGGGGATGGCCGCCATGGGGCTAGGTCATCTGGAGGAGGCTGAACGCCATCTGCACCAGGCTTTGGAGCTGAATGAACGTGTAAGATATGGCCAGTCTTATCTCCGGCTGGCAGCCATTTACAAGCATAAGGATGCGGCAAAAGCGATCGAATATGCAAAAAAGTACGGGCAGATCCAGTCCTCCTCCAGCGAGGCCTTCTATCTGCTGGGTACGGCCTATGCCTCATTGGACCGGAAAGATGACGCCCGTCAAGCCTATAACGAATCCCTGGCCATCTACCGCTCGCTTCCCAAATATAAAAAGCGCCATGAACGCAAATGGGCGCTTAGAAGCTGGCTTAAGCGGACAAGACTATAACCGCCATGAGCTGTCTTCTTACATAACAAAACCGGCAGGTCTGGAGTTTAAATTCAACTCATACAGACCTGCCGGTTTTTCATTTTAATTCATTATAGCTTGATACTGCTGCTGTGTTCTGATCCCGCACCCGCCTCAGACTTGCGCGGAAACGGCCACCAGTTCGCATTGCCGAACGTTCTTACCATCACAGGGACGAAGAACGGCAGAATAACCAGAGAATAGAGAGCCAGACCCGTCAGAACCACGGTTGCGATCTGGAGCATGGACATGACACCTGAAGGATACATGGAAGCAAAGGTCCCCCCGAGGATGACCGCTGCGGACAGAATGACCGTCCCCATATTCTTCATGGCATGCAGGATGGCATCTCCCACATTCCAGTGTTTCTTCTCGTTAAACCGGTCCATCAGGAAGATACTGTAGTCAATTCCGAGTGCAACGAGAATAACAAAGCCGAAGAACGGCGTCGCCCAGCTGATACCCGATATCCCCATGATTTTGACAAAGATGAGCTCTGTTACCCCAAGAGAGGTATAGAAAGTAAGCACAAGCGATGCAATGAGATAAAGAGGCATAATGATGGAGCGCAGGAGCAGCACCAGAATGATGAAGATCCCGGCCAGCATCAGGATGACCGTCCGTGTATAGTCCTCATTGGAAATGTTCTTCAGATCGTTGAAGGAGCTGGATACACCGCCAAACGCAATGTCCGCTTTGGCCAGCTTGGTTCCATCTACGGCACGGTTCACCGCTGCTTTAATCTCGTCGACTTCATTAATTGCCTTGGTCCCATAAGGATTATCTGAGAATACAACGTCCAGCGTCATAATCTTGCGGTCCTTGGACAAATACGTATCAAACAGCTTCGCCATGTCTTTGTTATTGAGTGCCTCATCTGGCACATAGAAGCCGCTGAGCCCGTTGTTGGAGCCGCCAACCTGATTCAGATAATCCTTAGCCGAATCAATACCGCCGGATACCTTCGCAATGCCGTCAGCGCTCTGGTTCAGGCCGTCGGTCAGCTTCGAGATCTGCCCGGAGAACTGGCTGAATCCGGTTTGAACCTGCTTCTGGCCGTTCTCAATTTGCGAGAGGCCGCTGACCACGTCCGGAATCTTGCCGATAATTTGACCTTGACCTGAGGCAGCCTGGTTCAGCCCCTTCTCAAGGGCGCTAATTCCGCTGATCAGCTGGTCAAATCCGCCTGCCAGCTGAGATTGGCCGCCCGCCGCTTTAGCCAGGCCTTCATTGGCCTGCTTCAGCCCGCCCGCTGCCTGATCCAGAGATCCTTGGAGCTGTTTGAGGCCAGCTGCCATTTGGGCCATGCCTTTGCCCGTTTCGGTCACCGTACCACGAATCGTCAGGTAATCCGGGTCCTTGGCCAGCTCAGGATATTTGCTCTCCAGGCTGCTGAACTTGCCGCTAAGGCCGGTAAGTCCCTGGGCAGCGCCGCTCAGCTGTTCATTCACCTGGGCAAGTCCTCCGCTTATGGAGCCTATTCCCTGGCCAATTTGCTGGTAGGCTCCAAGCAGCTGCTTCTGCGCAGCAGCAAGCTGCTGGGCGCTTTTCTTCGCCTGCTCAAGCCCATTTTTAAGCTGTCCCGCGCCAGTAGAACCGCTGCGGATACCTTTCTCAATGGCGGACAGCCCGCTGCTGAGCTGGCTGATCCCGTTCTTCAGCTTCGCGGTGCCCTCCACAAGCTTGCCTGTGCTGGCTGCCGCTTCCTTGAGCTTCGGCTCGTTTTCGCTGAGGGAATTCCCTGCCTTGGACAAGCCTTCCTGAATCGTATTCAGGCCCTCGTTGCCTTTCCCGAGCCCTTCGCCAACCGTCTTCACCTGCTCAGTCAGCTTGAAGTCCTTCACTTCATCTCCAGTCGGGCGGCTGAGGCCGCGCACACTGGCAACGCCATCCACCTCTTTAACCTCGCGGCTGATCTTCTCGGCAAGGGCCATGTATTCCGCAGAGTCCATACGTTCATTATTTTTAATTACGATCGAGGTTGGCAGGGATTCTCCCGGCTCAAAGCTGTCCGAGATAATATTGAAAGCTTTAACCGATTCATAGCTGTCCCCAATCTCCTCCATACTGTTAAACGAAACCTTGCCGCTATAGGTCAGCAGGAAAGGAACCGTAAAGATCACAACCAGCAGCATAGCCGCCCAAGGACGCTTGAGGGACAGCATGCCAAACGCGCCCCACAGCTTATTCTCCTTATGCTCAAGCGAGCCTTTGGCTGGCCAGAAAATCTTTGTTCCGAGAACAGCCATGAAGAAAGGCACTACGGTCAGCAGCGCAATCAGCATCACAGCGACCCCAACGGCCACGGCAACCGCTGACTTATACAGAATGAATTTGGATAAGCCGATGGCCGCGAATCCGACAAGCACCGCAAGTCCGGAGAAGAATACAGTTCTTCCTGCTGTGCGGTAGGTTGCCACAATGGCCTCCCATTTGTCATCCGTATGCTGAAGCTCTTCCTTGAACCGGCTGATCAGAAGAATACAATAGTCCGTACCGATCCCGAACATAACCGCCACCATAAAGATTTGGGTATATGTCGAGAGCGGAAAATCAAATGAATCCACCAGATAAGCCACCACGGACTGGGACACCACATAGCTGAGCCCCACAGTGAGCAGTGGAATAAACGGCGCCACAAACGAACGGAAGATTACAAACAGAATCAATAAAATGAAAATAACCGTAAAATATTCGGATTTCTTAAGCCCGCTTTCGGAGCTGGCCACCGTGTCCTCATTGATCTGCTCCTGGCCTGTCAAATAATGCTTGACCTTCACAGAAGCCAGGGTGCTGCGGATATCCTGCTCAATATCCTTCAGCTTGCGTTCGTCATGGTTAACGGAAATCGCCGTCAGGATTGTCTTGCCATCTTTGGAGATCATTTTGTCAGCCGCATCCGGCGTGGAGAAAGGATCTGTGATCGAGACAATGCCAATCTTGTCTTTGGAAGCGTTCAGCTTCTCGATTCCCTCTTTTACCGTATCCTTGCCGCTCTGGCTTATAGGGCTGTCCTCATGGAAGACCAGCGCAATTTGAGTCTCCTTCCCCCCACCCTTCATGGCGGAGAGCTCCTTCATAATCTCCGAAGCCTCCGATGAGGAATAACCGGCCGGCACCGACAGATTCCCCTTCTGGCGGACCAGATCTGACATAGAGGGCGCTGTAAGCATCAAGCCAACCGCGGCAGCAACCCAGAGGAGGATGATCCACCATCTGGCCTTTAATATGAATCGCATTTACTCCTTACTCCCTTCCCCGACCAGACGGGCTAATTTTTCAAATGTACCAATAAAAGATTCGACCTCATCCTGGTTGAAATGAGTAAGATAGCTGGAGACCATATCCTGCACTTTCCGGTCTGCCTTGTCATAAACCTCCCGCCCACGATCGGTCAGCGACAGATAGATCAGCCTCCGGTCATCCTCATCCCGTGTACGCTCAATCAGCCCTCGATCCACGAGCCTGGTGATGATTGCAGTAATGGAGCTCTTGCCCACACAAAAGGCGTCTGCAAGCACAGTAGAAGTACATCTCTCTTGCGCATTGATGTAATACATGATCTGATACTGATCGACGGTCATGTCATCCTGAACCACCTTGGTGATTTCATAATTCAACCGTTTGGTTACCGAAGATAAGGCCGTAACGTACCGGTCAATCAATTGTTTGGGCTGCTGCATACACCACTCCCTCTTTCTTTATCCCCTAGGTAATTCACCTATGAAACAGTTCGATAATAGAACTATAATTCCACTCTGCCCAAAAGTCAAATTTTCCCCTTGTACCTATTCCATCTCACAGAAAAGAACCAACAAGATCGTGTTCACACACATTCCTGCTGGTTCCAAGTAACATGCAGCCTAAACGTATAACAGCTGCAAGAGCTTTCTATTCATTTATAGACCGGCTTCCTAAATAAAAGAACCAATTTCCGCATATACCCGCCTGTTAATCCTCCTGAGGCTCGGTCTCATAAGTGCAGCGGAAACGTTCTACTCCATGAGCAAGGCGGCCTAGACTGACAATCTCAAAGCCAATGCTTCTGTAGAAATCAACCGCATCCTCATCAGTCTCAGCAATAATTCGTTCGGGCTCCTTCGCATATAGAACCTCAAGGATAATCCCCCGGCCATAGCCCTGATCCCTGTGCTCGGGTGAAATCGCCAGGTGGGTTATGGTCAAAACGCGCTCCTCATCGATCTGGAAGCCGATAATGCCGATCAACTCATCCTCATTCTTCAGTACATAAAGCTCCAAATCTTCTTCTCTCTCGTACCGCTGAATCGCCTTAGACAGGGCTTCTTCATCGGGATACACCGCATATTCCAGCAGCTGGCTAATTTCCGGACTTGCTACCTGCTTCTTTACATCCAACAACATCATTCTGCCCCCTTTTACCAAGTGTCCGAACACACCTGTATAGTTTACTCCATGAATGAAACCCGGACAAATGTCTGAAATGAATTATTGCAGAAACTTAACCCGTCATCCTGCAACTCGAATTATCCCATTCCACCCGCATGATTAAGAACAAGCAAAAAAGAGGATCGACAAATTCATCGGTCCTCTTGTCCATTTCGGCAAAGCTAATTCGCTTTGATAATCTCCGTATGTCCGTCCTCATAACCGACCACAGCCTGTTCAGCAATCCCGATAAATAGACCGTGATCAACAATGCCTGTCATCTGCTTCAATTCCTCTGCAAGCTGCCTTGGGGAAGCGATCTGTCCAAACGCCGCATCAATAATGTAATTGCCGTTATCTGTTACAACAGTCTGCCCGTCCTTTACCCGGAGGGCAAATGGCACATCATAGCGCTCCTGAAGGCCGCCCAGTGTCCATTCATAACAGAATGGCACTACTTCAATCGGCAGTTTAAATGCCCCAAGCCGGTCAACCACCTTGCTGCCGTCGGCCACGACAATGAAACGGTCACTGTGCTGTGCAACCAGCTTCTCCCGCAGCAGGGCAGCTCCCCCGCCTTTAATCAAATTCAAAGCGGCGTCAAGCTCGTCCGCTCCATCTATGGCAATATCCAGTCTCTTCACCTCTGAAGCTTGAAGCAGCGGGATATTAAATTTACGCGCAAGATCCTCTGAAGCCTTGGAGGTGGCTATCGCCTTAATACGCAAACCGGAGGCCACCCGTTCCCCCAGCTTTTCAATCGCAAAATAAGCCGTTGACCCCGTACCCAGGCCAACTGTCATTCCGTCTTCCACCCATCCGGCGGCCAAATAACCCGCAGCTTGCTTTCCGTTCATTCTCTCGTCCTCCCGGTATGTAGATTCACACGTTCCTATCATACCAAAACTCTGAGGGCCTGGGCACCCTAGAATCATATAATAAGAGCCTGCTAGCCGCAGGCTCTAAGACTAGTTAAGGTTGATGGATCGCATGTCTTCTTCTAATAGGAGGCTCTCCCTCCTTGTCCGGTGTAGGTCTGATGGCGAACAGAATCAGAACCACCGCAACAAGGGATACACCAGCTATAACGAAGAACATGGTCATATGTGTGGTTTTAATGAGCAGTGAGACGACCGGGGGACCTAAAGAGACCCCGATAAACCGCATGCTGCTGTAAAGCGAAGTGATCGTCCCCCGCTGCTGCTTCTCGATTCCCTCTGTGATCAGGCTGTCCGTACAAGGCAGCACAATTCCAATTCCTGCACCACATATAATCAGACACGATATCACGAAATAGATGTTATTGAACATGCTGATGCCGAATAAGGAGGCCGTCGACAGCACCATGCCGATCACACTGGACCATTTCATTAACACTTTATTTTTACCGATTTTCTTACCTGTGATATATGAGGCCAGGCACAGGGACGCAAGAGGAATCGCCAGCACCAGCCCTTTTAGCACACCATCCAGATGATGCTTGGTCTCAAGCTGCTCCGACAGATAGAATAAAACCCCAAACAAGAGAAACATGCAGATTCCGCCGATGGCGAAGATGGCATACAGCCAGCGTCCCTTCTCCTTCAAAATCCCTTTTACTGAATGAAGGAAGGAACCAAGCGAGGGCGTCTCCTCCCGCCGTTTCGGTGATTTCACCAAGAAAATCACAAGCAGCAGGGCAATCAGACAAAGAGCAGGAATCGTCAGAAACGGGAGATACCACAGCCAGGCGCCCAGCAGAGCTCCAAGAATCGGACTTAACACCTTGCCGAACGTATTGGAGGTCTCAATCAATCCCAAGCTTTTGCTGACATCTTCTTCATCCTCGAACATGTCCCCGACGAGAGGAATGACAATGGGGAATGCCCCGGCCGCCCCAATACCTTGAAGGAACCTTCCCGCGAGAATAATCCAATACACCATCATCCCATCTCCGAACCATGGAGCGGCCCCAGATACCCCACCGCCAAGTGCGGTAATAATCAGGCTTGGTATAATCACCGCTTTTCTGCCGAATTTGTCAGACAAGTAGCCGGCAATCGGAATGAGAATGATAGCTACAACGGCATAAACTGTTATCAGCATACTGACTTGAAAAGAGCTCACGTGAAGCTTCCGGGAAATCTCCGGAAGAATGGGAATAAGCATTGAATTACCAAGGGTCATGATGAGCGGAATGGAAGCAAGCGCAATCAGATCCCCTTTTTTGTTATCCATGCTTTTCGGACCACCTTTCAGATGACGAGCAGGGCTCGGATACCTGTTATTGTGGATGATTAGCATAGAGAATATTCAGCGGAGAACATGATTAATCAGCCGTAAGATACGTACCCGCTTCAGCATCTGTAATGAAGGAGCTGAATTCTCCAACTGAGTAAATATGCAGCAAATGCATGGCACGTGTGCAGGCCGTATAGAAAAGCTTCCGTTCCGTCTCACGAGCATAAGCTGATGAGGAACCATCGTAGATCAGGACGGCGTCAAACTCTACCCCTTTTGCCAGATAGGCCGGGATAACATGAATCCCGCGTTCGAAATTCAAGGTTGTCTTCTTGATCAGCTTAATGGAAGGGATCTCCTTAAGCGCTTCATATGCCTCCAGACTTTCTTCAGCTGTCTTACAGATCACCGCAATGGTCTCATAACCCTGTTCACGGAGATTTTCGATATCTTGGTGTATTGAAGTGTGAAGCTCATTCTTATCAGCCACACGGCGGACTTGCGGCATGTCTCCGCTCCGGTTAAATGGCTGGATACGTTCCCCGCCAGGGATCATGCCGCGCGTAAACTCTACAATCTCTTTCGTAGATCTGTAGCTCCGGGTCAAGACGATTTGTTCACTCTCCTGCTCCCCGTACAAATCCGCCAGGACTGAAGACTGCTGCAGCACGGACGCATGGGCATAAATGGCCTGATTCAAATCACCCAGCGCAGTCATCTTCGCCCTTGGAAAGAGCCTTTTCAGGAAGAACAACTGAAATGGAGCGTAATCCTGAGCTTCGTCAATAAAGACATGTCTGATCGAAGTATTTGAGCGGAAGCCAAGTACCAGCTCTTTTAAATACAGCATAGGGGTCGCATCCTCATAAGCAAGCTCTGACTGTTTAAGCTTATCCAGCGTATAATGGCTGATCTCCGCCCAATACTCAGGGAGTGTTCCCTCGTTAAGCTCCTTCATCACTTCCGGCTGTTCAAACAGCTGGGCGTACAGCTTCTTGGCATCCACGAACCGAAGCGCCTTGACCCACTTGCGCAGCGGCTTCAACCGGGTGCTGACAACCATTTTGGCCAAAATAGTCTTCTCGTCATCATAATCGCTAAATGACTCACTCTTAGAGCGGTTCTTGCGCCGCATCCGCTGATAAGCCCGCTGATATTCTTCACTATCCAGGAGCTGAATCTGCTCCTCCACCCATGGAGCCCGAAGCTCACCCTTGGCGAAAGCGGCAAGTTCTTTCAGCAGCCATTCCTTCAGCAATTCACATCGGTTCGCCAATTTGACCGACGGGTCAAACGCATAGAACCGCTCCTGAATCGCCGCAGTACTAACCACTTCCTGGCCCTGGAATCTTAGCGGCCTGAACTGCATCAATTTCTTCTCCAGCATCTCTTTATATTTGTTAATCACATTGTAGTACTGCTGGGAGGATTTATAACGTATACCTGCAATCCGGTGTTCGAAATCCGGGTCATCGTATCTTGACAAGACATATTCCAGTTGGACAAAAGGATCTTCGAGCTGAAATTCCCTGCCGATCCGGTGCTCCAAATATTCCTGGAACGTGGTCTGCCGCATATTCTCCTCACCCAGCTCCGGCAGTACCGTGGATACATAACTGTTGAACATAGGATTGGGAGAGAACAGAATGACCTGTTCGGCCGTAAGCTGCTCCCGGTATTTATACAGCAGATAAGCCACACGCTGAAGCGCTGCTGAGGTTTTACCACTCCCCGCCGCCCCCTGAACAATGAGCATGCGGCTGCGGTCATTTCGGATAATCCGGTTCTGTTCCTTCTGGATGGTCGCAACAATACTCTTCATCTGCGCGTCCGAGGAACGGCTGAGAACCTCCTGCAGCAGTTCATCCCCGATCGTTACCCCGGTGTCGAACATCAGCTTGATATCGCCATCCCGGATCACATACTGCCGCTTAAGCTCAATATTCCCGCTGATCTCTCCCGAGGGAGTCTCATATGAAGCTGGCCCGGGCGTGCTGTCATAATACAGATTCGAAATGGGGGCCCGCCAGTCATATACAAGGAATTGTTCATCCCCATCATCAAGCAGGGAAGCAATACCCAAATAGATGGACTCGGTTCCCTCGCCGTTCTCTGTGAAATCAATCCGGCCAAAATAAGGAGACTGAAACAGCCGCTTCATTTTGCCAAGGGCCGCAT
Organism: Paenibacillus sp. J22TS3; assembly: GCF_018403205.1. Lineage (NCBI taxonomy): Bacteria > Bacillati > Bacillota > Bacilli > Caryophanales > Paenibacillaceae > Paenibacillus > Paenibacillus sp. J22TS3. The sequence continues at coordinate 508,151 of NZ_BOSF01000002.1, read as the reverse complement.
AAGCATGAAGATGGCTGCGCTCCCGGTCGGACAGAATTTCAGACTGCTGCCGCAGGCTTGTGGACGTCTCACCGACATCATCCGCTTCACTAAAGTTCATGGTGACCTCATCCCAGAAATCCTTACGCATTTCCACAACATCGCCACGGACATTTCCAACCTCATGTTCCAGCCGCTTAATCCGTGTTGAGATGAGTGAGGTGACGTCATTAACACGCTGTTGCTCATCCTTCCAATCCTGCTCCGTAATACTCAAGTGAATTCGCCCCTTTTCCTGTACAAACTACCTATTGACAATCTCATTGATGTGTGCTAAAATTTATTTAGGATTTCTATGGATTCAGATATTTGTTGAGTCCAATTTTTATTTTACCAGCTTTTTGGTTATAAATCAATTTCGGACCACCGTGCTGTATGTCGTTATGCTTCTGGTTTTGACTTATAAAGTAAAGTCCCGCCTTAGGCGGGACTTTTTGTGTTGTTTCATAATTACTGGTTCAATACCTACGGAGAGGAGCTATAGCGACTTCAGGACGCTCAGCTCTCATCCGGTGAGATTGACGAATGATCAGACAGCCGGTTAAGACGCTCAAGCTGGTGTCCGTAGTCATACATTTCCGCTGACACAATCGAAAGTCTGAGCACCCCGACTCTTTTCTCCGCGTAATGATCCAGCATTCTTCTCAGAAAATCATCGTTCTCCTGTTCCAGAAGCTCGGCCTCCAGAAAATTCGGTTTAAGCTTGTCATCGAACTTAAGCAGGATATGCTCGTGAAACCGGATCAGCCTTTCCAAATGGGCATCGAACTCTTGATTAATGGATTCGGGTCTGACCGCCTGGAAATAATGCTGTTCTACTGCGTCCAGCACTTCATAGCCTTTGCGCAGGGTATTCAGCATCTGCTTATAGACTACCAGCTTCCGGCTGTCACTGAATTTCGGTGTCTTCAGCTTCTTCAAATCTTCTTCCATCAGCTTGAATTTATCTCCAAGTGAATTGATGGAATCCTCAAGCTCCCGTTTCTCCTTACGGAATACCGCCTCTTTAATCTCGTCAGAGATAACCGTTCTAAGCAGGAGAGACAGCTGGTTGAAGGTCTGCCGGATCTGACTGACGAACTGGACGCGGGGCTTAGGAGGGAATACCGCCATGTTGATTACGAAGGCCGAGACGATCCCCACCAGACTGAGAACAAAACGGTTCAGCGCGAACTGCCACTGGCCTGACGCTTCCATCACGGCAACCACCGTGACCAAGGTAATCCCTATTGTATCTCCCATGTTCAGCTTAAGACAGATCATGATAACCAGAATACATACCAATCCCACCGCAATCGGCTCTTTGGAGAAGACGGTTCCTGCAAGCATCGCTAAAATTGCTCCGAGGGTATTCGTCTGAAGTTGATCAATCAGATATCTCCATGACCGGTAGATAGAGGGCTGCATTGCAAAAATGGCAGCGACCGCGGCAATAACCGGTGAAGGCAAATTCAGCCAGACGCTCAAATATAAAGCCAAAGTCACCGCGATCCCGGTCTTCAGCATTCTCGCTCCAAACGTCAAGGGCCATCCCTCCTATTCCTTGGGCTGCTATTAACATCATTACCCTAAAATTAATGCAAAATTTAAATCTGACCGGTTTATGAACTATGTATTGTTGTCCACACTTACTAATGTCCCACTGCAAACGGCTCACCATACTTCAACAAGAAAAGGTGGAAACTACTATGAACAAGCATAATATATCCCAGCTGCTTCGTGCCCTGGCGGTTATACTGCTTACCGCAGGTGCCGCATGGAGCGCATTTGCGGGCAAAGTCTCCGCTTTAAGCGAGCCTTATGCCATTAGACAACCGGGAACAGATTTGAACCAGACCGAAGGCAGACACGGAAGGCACCCTGGCCACTTCTACCGTCATTTGGTCCGTGAGACCTCCGAGCTTCTTGGGGTTAAACAGGAGGAAGTCGTTACTGAGCTCAAACAAGGCAGAACCTTACTTCAGATCGCCAGCAAAAAGAAGGGCTGGAGCGAAGCCGAATATGTGGGCAGGCTGCAGACCTCCATTACAGCAAGAATTGACCAGAGTGTCAAAGACGGAAAGCTCAGCCAAGACAAGGCTGACAAGTTCAAAGCCATGCTGCCCGGCAAAATTCAAAAAGCGGTCAACCGCAGCTGCAAGTCCATCCCGGATAAACCCGGCAGCACGCCAGACTTTCGTTCACACCAGAATCAAGTTAACCAGAAAACTTCTGGACAATGACCTTGCTTGAGCTGCCCGGCTGGGCAGCTCATCTTATTAATCCCGTTCTGTCCCAAACCCGCCACTTCGCTGGAACTCCGCCATAATATCAAATTCATCTTTAAGTTTGCTGTATAAACGCTCATACATATAATAGAGCTGCAGGTAGACTTCACTGTTCTTAAGGTCCGGCTCATGCCGGTGTGAGATACGCACCCAGGAACGGCTCTCTGCCAGGGAATCCATGTCGCCTATCGCATAAAGAGCAAGCACGGCGGCCCCCATGGCCGAGGCGTCGGCCACCTCTGGAACGAGCAGCTCCTTGCCCATCACGTCTGAGAGAATCTGGCGCCAGACGGGAGAACGGGCAAATCCACCTGAAGCAATAATCTCTTTGGCGGGTCCTGTCATATCGCGGAGCGCCACACCGACAGAGAATAACCCAAGCACCACGCCTTCCAGAACCGCACGAATGAAATGCTCCCGCTGGTGTCTCAGGCTGATTCCAAAGAAGGTTCCTCTCGCGTTCGCATTCCAATACGGAGCCCGCTCACCCGTAAGGAAAGGAAGGAATAATAGACCCTCCGAACCCGCTGGCACCTTCTCGGCATACTTAATCATGAGATCGTATGGGTCTATTCCGAGCTTACGGGCAACCTCAATCTCAGGGGTTGCGAACTGGTCTCTGAGCCATCGGAGCATAATTCCCCCGTTATTTGTCGGCCCCCCCACAATCCATTTATCATCAGGAAATGCATAACAGAACGTGCGGCCCTTCTCGTCCGTTACGGGTTTATCTGTTACGGTCCGGATAGCTCCGCTCGTACCGATCGTAACAGCCACTTCCCCGGCAGAGGTTGCCGCTACGCCCAGGTTAGCCAGGGCTCCATCAGCTGACCCGACTACGAAAGGAGTATCTGCGGGAATGCCCATTTCAACGGCGTAGGAGGCCTTTATTCCCGTCAGCACCTGGGTAGTTGGCACAAGCTCAGGCAGTTGCTCACGGCTGATTCCGAGCAGTTCCAGCACTTCCTGGTCCCAATCCAAGGTTTCTAACCTCATAAGCCCGGTACCTGAAGCAATGGAGTAATCGCTCAGGTACTTGCCAAATAACCTGTGCAGTACAAACTCCTTGATTCCTGCGAACATTCGGGTCCGGCTGAATGTGCCTGGATCCTCCTCTTTCATCCATAATATTTTGGCTAGAGGAGACATAGGGTGAATAGGTGTTCCCGTACGCCGGTATATTTCGTGGCCGCCAAGCTCATTCTTCAGCTTGTCTGCCTGTTTAATACTCCTGTTGTCCGTCCAGACTATAAGCGGGGTTAAGGGGACGTCCTGGGCATCCATGGCGATCAGGGAGTGCATCGCTGTGCTGAATCCAATTGCCTTAATGATATAACCCTTAGCCTTGCTCTCTTTCTGTACCCGCCTTACGGATTCAATCAGTACCTGAAGAATGTGTTCAGGGTCCTGTTCTGCGTAATCCGGCTTCGGATGGGTTAATGGATACTCGATCGTGCTGGATGCCACCACACGGCCACGCTGGCCGAATAACACGGCCTTCAGACTGGTCGTGCCAATATCTAATCCCAGAACAGCTTCATTTTGCTGCATCGTCATTGTGACCGCTCTCCTATCATTTTCTTCCTCATAATTAAATGCTGCCCCGGTAGCGGTTAGCCGAAATTCGGGTAAACGGCTTGAATCTCCTTGAGAAATACAGAGTATCTTCAAATTTAAGCATCAGGGCAATTTCTTTGATCTGCATGAAAGTCCATTCAACTTTATGTATCCACTTGTCGTTCTGCCCACAAATATAACCTGTCAGGGATTAATCAGACCGTTATCTACCCACTCCTGGATACGGGGGCCATATATATTAATATAGTATTCGGTCCAGCATCTTCCATAATTCGGGCCGAGATCGTACCATTTACCCGGCCGGGTCAACCTTTAAATCAATTACCCGAAACGTGGCTCCGCTAGTCATACTATCCACGGAAGCTCTCATCTTGGCCCTCCTCCTCACCTGCCGTTTTTATCTATTTGAATTGTACTGAAAAGGGGATAGAGATTTCAACGTTTTCAACGCTTCTCCTACGCTAAAATAAAAATAATGAAGACCTGATCTGACCGCAGCACCGGTCTATGGATCGGGTCTTCATTATTTAGTGTTGATCAAGTGATTAAGTTAGTCTAACGGCCTGTTCTTCGATTTGCTCTGGCCCTCATCTTCAATGACAGGCACTGCCGCCTGAACTGAAGCTTGAACGCCTACACCTACTGGAACCTCCAGAATATCAAGCATGAACATGAACATTGGGATACCGACGATCAGCCCCCATACTCCGAAGAAGTGTTCGGACACCAGAAGGATGGTGAACGTGTAGAAGATAGGAAGATGCGTCTTCGAGGACATGAACTTCGGATTAAGGAAGTACGCCTCAATCGCATGGAGTACGACAATCATAACCAGCACGTAGATAATTTTAGTAATGCCGCCGATCTTAAACGCTATGGCACACAGCGGAATCAACGAGACAAACACGCCCGCAACCGGAACCAGACCAAGAAGGAAGATCATTACTCCAAGTGCGATCAAATTAGGGAATCCTAGAATCCACAAGAAAATAGTAGACAGTACGGCATTCGTCAGGGAGATCAGAAATTGAACCTCAATGACTTTACCAAAGGAATGAACAAACTTCTTACCGAAGTATTGAAGTTCATTAAAAAAATAAGAAGCCTTGCTCTCGCTAAATTTGGAGGTGAAGCGCGCAACCTTCTCTTTCTCAAGCAGGAAGAACAAGCTAAGGATAATCGCAAGAAAAAGATTCAAGCCCCATTTACCGATATCGGTAACCGTCTTAAGAATGAAATCCAGACCTTTGTCCACATAACTGCCCAGGTCGATCTTCTTCAAATATTCCATCAAATAATCGACAATCATGTTGCTTGGCATGTCAACAGGGGGCTTGTTATAGAAGGAAATGACCTGATTTACGAGTTCATTTAATTCTGCAACGAGCACCGGGGAATACTTGTATATGACATAACCCATAAGGCTGAGGATGATGACATAGATGGATGCTACGGTAAACGTCTTGTTAAGCCTGACTGTCTTCTCTGTACTCTTGATAATAAAATTGTGAAGCCGGTGAATCAGATACGTGAAAATAAACGTGATCAGAATCAAGTTCAGCATGCTGCGGAACAGATACAGCACCAGAATCAGGAAAACGAGTGCAAAAAATCTCCTGACTCCTGCAATTTGAAACATCTCCTTAAAAAAATTCATTAAGCTATGGCTCCTTTTACCCCGTCTTTTTATATTTGTAGTTGGTTCCATCTTAATCCAGTCCACTGCTCCGAATCAAGATAGCAACTGTTACTCCTATCAATACGGGCCAAATCCTGAATAGTAACAATATTTTTTAGATAAAGATGCATTTTTTATCGGTTCGATTAATGATTATTGTACAATCAGTTTGTTTATACGTATCAATAAGGGGTGATAGCCATGGATTTAAAAAATTTTCTGATAAAACCAGGACATGAATTTTCTCTACGCAGTGCCGATCCTTCTGACACCGGATCATTCAAAAGCAAAGATGAAGCTGCAGAAGAAACGGAAGGACTCCATAAGCGGCTAGCTGAACTGCAGGACGTGCTTTATGCCGAGAAAAAGCACTCTGTCCTGTTGATTTTGCAAGGGATGGACACAAGCGGCAAGGATGGAACGATCAAACATGTATTTTCGGGTGTGAATCCGCAGGGGTTCCAGGTCACCAGCTTCAAAAAGCCGACCCAGGAGGAAGTGTCGCATGATTTCCTCTGGAGGGTTCACAAGTATACCCCAGCCAAAGGTTACATCGCCGCCTTCAACCGTTCTCATTATGAGGATGTGCTGGTCCCTTGGGTTCATAAAACGGCCACAGAAGAAACGCTAAAGAACCGGCTGAAACACATTAAACATTTTGAGTCCATGCTTGCCGATGAAGGTACGAAAATCATAAAAATCTTCCTTCACATTTCCAAGGAAAAGCAGCTTCAGAAAATCCATGAGCGAATGGAGGAGCCCCGTAAATTCTGGAAATTTGACCCGGCCGATCTGCTGGAGCGGGAATACTGGGACCAATACCAGCAAGCTTATGAAGAGGCGATGGCTTCCACAAGTACAGACCAGGTTCCCTGGTACTGGATACCGGCGAATCAGAAATGGTTCCGCAATTATATGGTTCTCCGGATTCTTGTACAGACCCTGGAGGGTCTAAACCTGGAATATCCGGCCTTACAGGCGACTTCCTCCGAGCTGGCCCGCTATATGAACACCAAGTAGTTAACAATCACTCTCTTTATTGAACTAACGCTGCAATTGTTTATAGCAGTTTACTATGCTCTTGCCAAGTTTGCCAACAAGACCTATAATCTCATGTAACTGCATGTAGTCCTCAAAGACTGCGACGGAGAAAAGTAAGCAGAGGCGTTCTGACAGGGACGGGCCAGCCGGAGATTGAGAGCGGCCCGCAGATCTCGCGCTGCCGAAGTTCGCTCCCGAGTCGATATGCTGAACAGCCTGATACGACAGGCTAAGTAGGGATATCCGGCCCCACACCGTTACCGTGCTGAGCGAGATTACACAATGGTTGTCTAACAAGGGTGGTACCGCGGCTAATTAAGCCGTCCCTTGACAGGCAGCCTTTTTTTTATTTTCATATATAATTCCAAAAGAATAGGAGAAATATGTCATGAATGAACAATTGGAACTGCTGCGTGAGAAGCTTAATGGAATCAATCTTGAGCTGCTTCGCCTGCTGAATGAGCGGGCCCAAATTGCCAGAGAAATTGGTGAAGTGAAGGAGAAACAAGGAATTCCCAAATTTGATCCCGTTCGTGAGCGCACGATGCTTGATGAGCTGACGGCGCAGAATCCAGGGCCATTCAAGGATGCGGCTGTTAAGCATATTTTCAAGGAAATTTTCAAAGCCTCCCTGAACCTCCAGGAAGAGGATCACAAGAAGCAGCTCCTCGTCAGCCGCAAGAAGAAACCGGAGAATACGCTTATCGAACTCAAGGGTACACAAATTGGCGGTGCCACCCAAGTTATGGTTGCAGGCCCTTGCTCCGTGGAGTCTTACGAGCAGCTCCGCACGGTCGCTTCCGCACTTAAGGAGGCCGGAATCAAGGTGATCCGGGGAGGAGCCTTCAAACCGAGAACCTCTCCGTATGACTTCCAAGGCCTTGGTATTGAGGGTCTTCGCATGTTAAAAGAAGTTGCGGATGAGTTCGGGCTGGCCACCATCAGCGAAATTGTTCATCCGGCGCATATTGAACTGGCCGCCCAATATATCGATGTCATTCAGATCGGCGCCCGGAACATGCATAACTTCGAGCTGCTGAAGACGGCCGGAGAATCCAAGCTGCCTATTCTGCTCAAGCGGGGAATTTCAGCAACGCTGGAAGAATTCGTCCATGCAGCGGAATATATTGTAGTTAGCGGGAACCCTCAGGTCATGCTCATTGAGCGTGGAATCCGAACCTATGAGAAATGGACCCGGAATACGCTCGACATTTCTGCGGTTCCTCTGCTCAAGCAGGAAACCCATTTGCCGGTGCTTGTTGATGTGACCCACTCCACCGGGCGCAAGGACATTATGCTCCCTTGTGCCAAGGCAGCTCTTGCCGCAGGTGCGGACGGCATTATGGTGGAGGTGCACCCCGACCCGCAGACCGCGTTGTCCGATGCGGCCCAGCAGATGGATATCCCACAGTTCCTGACCTTCTGGGAGGGCGTACGTACTTCCGGGTTGTTCAGAGACTAACCCCTGGGTTATACCCGGGTATGATGGGTATAACCTGAAGGATTGTACAATAAACAACCGCAGCCTGCGCATGGCTGCGGTTGTTTGCACGGGTTAAATTTAGAATGAAGGCGTGTAGAACTCGACAGACGTATTCGGAGTCTCTGCCGTGCCTGTTATGGTGTAAGTATCATAAGGTAGATTGGGCACTTTGAATAAAAAATACCCGGGATCTGAGTTGGTTGCCCGATAATCTGAGAAAACAACTTGTCCACTTGAATTTGTGACTTTGAATGAACCTTCAGGTCCATAGTATGGAAGATGACCGCCATGTAAGAGGCCTGAGAAGACCAGATTTCCTTGTCCAGTAATTTGGACGCTGGTTTGGGAAGAAGCAGCTGAAGCCATTGGAATTGCGGCGAAGATCAACACAAGCACAAGCATAAGCATGGAAAGCGTTCTCTTTTTCAAATCAACTCATCCTCTCGTCACTTCATGGATTTGGGACGTCCCATCTTCAATATACCATAAATTCCATAATTTACAATATATTAAAATGATTTTTATTCAATAATCTTATTAAATATTCACTCCTGCTGCCTCACAAAAAAAAAGCGGCCCGCAGGCCGCTTTCTTCCTCTTTATCTGATTTCATTAAAATCTTACAGGCTGTACACATACCGGCTTGGACACTTCCGCCGTCTCCCCAGTGAATGTAAGCCGGCCTGTTTCCACATCGACCCGGAATACAGTCAGATTGTTGGAATCCCGGTTCGCCACAACCAAGAGCTTGCCTTCCGGCGTTAATGCAAAGTGACGGGGATGCCCCCCTTCTGTAGAAACGTGCTCCACATAACTCAGTTTTCCGGTATCCGGATTAATCTGATAAACGACGATGCTGTCGTGCCCCCGGTTGGAGCCATAGAGATACCGTCCATCGCAGGATACCGCAATCTCCGCGGTAATATTCTCACCTTGATAGCCTTCGGGAAGTGTCGATACGACTTCTAAGGCGCTCAGCTTTCCAGAGCTTTTGTCGTAGCTGAATGCGGCAATGGTGGAATTCACTTCATTAATGACATACACATACTCTCCGCTTGGATGGAATGTCAGGTGGCGAGGCCCTGAACCCGGCGGCAGCAAAGTATCCGCGTGGAATTCCAAAGACCGGCTCTCCTCATTAATGGTATAAGTCCGAACCACATCAATTCCTAGATCCGAAACGAATAGATATCTGCCGTCAGGGCTGAAGAACGCGGAATGCACGTGCGGCTTCTCCTGGCGTTCAGGATTAGTCCCTTGGCCCGTATGCTGTTTGGTATCCAGCAGCCTGCCAACGGTACCGTCCGAAAGCAGCTCTATCAACCCCACCGTGCCTCCATGATAACTGGAGACTACCAAATAACGGTTATCCTTGCTCCGGTTAATATGGCAAGTCGTACTTCCAAGATTGGCTTCCCGGTTCAGCACCTGCAGCTTACCGCTTGCAGAGTCAATCTCGAAAGAAGCAACCGCACCTCCTTTATTTCCGTCAACTTTAGCCTCAGTAATTGCATACAGCTTATGATTGGCAGCATCCACGTTCAAAAATGTCGGATTCGCAAGCCCAGACACCTGATCGAGCCGGTTAAGCGCCCCGTTATCTTCATTCAGCTCGTAGACATAAACCCCTGGCCCTTCGGCTTCCGCGTAGGACCCTATAAACAGCAATAGCCGGTTTAATTGTTCAGACAACAGAATTCCTCCTTATGTATCCTTCAAGGGTTCAGTACCCATACCCCATCTCTCTTATTGTTTCTCAATTTGAATTAAAAGTCCAGTCTGGGGCGCAGATCAGGATCTATCTGAGGCTTACTCTTCTTCTCTCTCTCGCCGAGACAAGACATGCCTCCAGCAGCCTCATATTCTGCAGGGCATCCTCAGGAGGGAACAGCTGCGGCATATGGCCAAGTACGGCCTTGCCGAAATCCTCAATTTGCCGGACATATGCGTTCACAGCCGCCTCACGGTATTCTTGCAGCTCACCGCTGGAGAACAGATAATACCCGGATTGCTCCTTGCCCGAGAAGGCATGTGGAATTTCAATCCTGCCCTCCGAACCGACAATTTCAAGACACCGTCTCTCCTCCGCCCACATCCCGCAATCGAAGGTCATTGTCAGCCCACCCGCAAATTCAACCAGTCCGGTGGACATCATGTCTACCCCATCGTGCTCTTTGGAAAAGAAGGAATTCACCGTCACAGCTTCAGGCTCCATGTCTGTGAAATAACGCGCAGCGCTGAGCGGATAGCCACCCACATCATAAAGCGAACCGCCTCCCCAGTCCGCTCTGTACCTGATATTGTCCAGCTGGCCTGGATTGTTATAGGTGAAAGAACCACGAATAACCCGAAGTTCCCCGACACCACCGCCAGCGACCAAACGCTGGGCCCGCTGAAGCACCGGGTGGTGTCTGTACATCATCGCTTCAGCGAGCAGAACCCCTGCATCCGAGCAGGCCTTAATCATGCGCTCCGCCTCCCATGCACTTAGGGCTATGGGCTTCTCACACAGAACATGCTTTCCGGCTTCAGCTGCCTTAATGGTCCACTCCATATGCAGGTGGTTCGGGAGCGGAATGTATACAGCATCCACCTCAGGATCATGGAGCAGCTCTTCGTAGCTCCCATATGCCTTCTGAACCTCATGCTGATCCGCCAGCACTCTGCTTTTCTCAATTCCCCGGCTCGCTACCGCTTCGATTACCCCATTTGAAGACTCTGCGATCGCAGGCATGACACAATCCTTTGCAATTCCCGCACAGCCCATAATGCCCCAACGAATCTGCTCGTTCATAACATCTCCTCCGATCCTTTTATTTAGAAGCAACCTACTGTTATGCTTATCAGCCTAATTACATAAGAATTTTGACTTGAATAAGTTGACCTATTGATTTACAAGTAAGTATCAAATTCAACTTATATAGAATTATGTATTTGGTTTAAATATTATCTATTAAGCATAAACCGGACAGCCGGGGATGAAACAGATATTCGGGATATGATAAGGTATCTGGAAGATCAACTTAAGCTCAGGAGTGATTACAGATGAAAACCATCAAAGTAGGAATCATTGGCGGAGGCGGTATTGCGGGAGCTCATGCCAAGGCATACCGGAAGCTGCCTTTTGTCGACATCATTGCCGTTGCCGATATTATGGAAGGACGGGCTCAGTCCTTCGTAGAACAGTATAATCTCAAAGAAACGCAGGCCTTCACTGATTATCACGAACTCCTTAGACTGGATAAATTGGATGCGGTCAGCATCTGTACCCCAAATGTCTCTCATCATCAAATCTCGGTGGATGCCCTGCGGGCAGGCAAGCAGGTCCTGCTGGAGAAGCCCATGTCGGTTACCCTTGCCGAGGCTATCGATATGGTAAATGTCTCCAAGCAGACCGGGGGCATGCTGTCGATCGGATTCCAGCCCCGTTATGATCCGAATATGAAACTCATGAAGGACATTGTCAGCTCAGGCGAGCTGGGCAAGGTTTATTATGTTGAGACCGGTGGAGGGCGGCGCAGAGGGATGCCGGGCGGCACGTTCATCAACAAAAAACTGGCCGGAGCCGGAGCTATGGCCGATGTCGGCTGCTACTCCCTGGACCTTGTGCTGAACACACTTAATCATCCGCGGCCTTTGACCGTATCGGCTTTTACGACCAACCATTTTGGAACGAACAAACGCTATCATCCTGAAGCGGAGAAGTTTGAGGTGGAAGACTTCGGTGTAGCCATGATCCGGTTCGAGAACGACATGGTCCTTCAGTTCAAAATTTCCTGGGCCATGCACATGGACACTCTGGGTCCAACTATGTTCCTTGGAACCGATGGCGGACTTAAGGTAACCCCGCAGGGAATCGGGCCGTGGTCCGGCGTATGGCAGGGCAAGGTTGGTTCCATGCAGCTGTTCCAGGACGACAATTTCGGTCACCTGACCAGAGACATCCTGCTCAAGGATGATGAGATCAACCTGTTCGACGAGAAGGTGCGTGATTTTGCCGAGGCTGTAAGGGACGGCCGGCCCGCTCCGATTCCAGGTGAAGAAATTCTGATCCAACAGGCGATCATTGACGGGGTGCTGCGCTCTTCGCAGGAACGCCGGGAGGTCAGCGTGGAGCTGCCACATCATATTTCCGTCCCTTCGCATTAAATCGTAAGGGAGTTATACAAAGTGCCCAAATAAATTTGTGATTTTTGTGAAAAAGTGGTTCACGTTATCCCATTTTTATGATACGATGATAACGCTTCCATAGATTTTAAAGGGGGGACTTGGATGATACAAGTGAGCACACCACAGCGAAATGTTTACGAGGATTTCAATCCAAAGCTGGACGCTTACTATTTCAAAGTCGGGGACTACGGTCTAATCAGCTTTCACGGGAGGAATTATACGATAAAGAAGCGAATGTCTTCCGCGGAGAAGGCCAAACTGTTATCCGAGGCATCTTTTTACCGCCTAACCTCTAACTTCTATGTCAATCTGGACAAAATCACACATATTGAGAACCAGGCACTCTACTTTAAGGATAAGATTTCCGGGGATAAATGCATCCCGGTGTCCCGCAGAACCCAGGAACAGGTCAGACGACTACTGATCAAACAGAATCATATTGCGATCTAATATTATATGAAGAAGCCGTCCCCCATATGGAGAACGGCTTTTGTTTTGCACACTTTATTCTTTGGTATACAAGCGGGCTGTTTCTTCCCAAATTTCACCCGGAGCCAGGCTGATAAGCCCAATCTCCTCTGCCGGCAGATTGACCTTTGGCGCATTCACCAGATTCATTTGGGGCTCGGGGCAGAAGAAGCCCTCGGTCGCTCCGTTGTTCCACACCATCCACATTTTGTAGGAGGTCCCTACGTCATACACCAGTGTCACGCCATGCTTCGTATCCGTCAGCTCCATACGGTTGCGGCCGCCCTGCGGAGCTGCTGTGTAATGATTGTCCATCGGGCCAAAGAACGGGTTCACTCCACCCTGCTTCAGCTTCTCTTCCTCCGGGGACAGCGGCTGGTGTTTGCCGGTCGGCAGCATCCGCTCATTCAGCTCCCACCGCTGTCCAATGGTGATCTGGGCCAGATAATCCTTGGCCTCTCCACCTTGGACAAATGGAGCGTTGATAGCGGTGTGAAAAGCTATCAGACAAGGCAGAGGCTCCGCTCCCTCATTCTTCACCGTTACCAATTGGGACAGGCCATCCGGTCCCAGTGTATAACGAAGCTTTACTGTGAACTCAAAAGGAAATACCTCATAGACCGGATGCTCCCGGGTGATTGTAACCTTCACTGTGGCAAAGCTCTCGCGCTCAGTCTGGCCAATCTGCTCCACTTCCCATGGAATTGTGTGGAGGAAGCCGTGCAGATGATTTCCTGTAGCGGGCTCATTGATCGGGAACTGATAGGTTTTGCCATTCCAAGGGAATTTACCATCCTCGTAGCGGTTAGGCGGGAACAGAACGGGAATTCCGTAAGTTCCTGGACCTTGCCTGAAAGTGTCCATCTCGTCTTCCCGTGGTTCCCGAAGGAACCGGTAATTTCTCTTGGTGTCCCGAAAGGCAATCAGATTCCCACCCACTCTTGGCAGCAGGACAGCCTCATACGTTCCGGCCTTTAGCCAGACCGCTTCTTCGCTCTGATAATCACCTTGATATGCTTGTACTTCAGCCATGTGTGAACTCTCCCTTCACTTGCTGCTTCATAAAATTATAACCCTGTTGTCATTCTACCAGATTGTTAGTCTGAAAGCGCTGCTATTCCACTCTCTTCCACTTTGGAGTACTTATTTTATTAGATTTTAATGTTCGCCTTGTCCAGCCCCGGCTCTACGGTTATAATGTTGATGGCAAACATATGTTTGCCAATCTAATCTGCAAGAGCAGGCAGGAGGAACACATGAAAGGTACCACACATCTGGCTATTGGAACGGCCATTGGCGCTGCGGCAGCTGCCCACTATCCGTTCTCTCCAAAGAGTACGGCCTTGTATCTTGCTGTCTCTGCATTCTCCGCACTCAGCGCAGATCTTGACGGTCCAAGCATGCTGAGCTCCAAGATTGGCAAGGTATCCGGGGTCATCCGCGGTCTCTTGCTCTGGTCAGGGGTGATTACGTTAGCTATTCTGGGGTATCAATATTTCACCCTAAATGTCTTCTACCCGGAATACACCGCTGCCTCGGGAGCCTTATTCATGCTTGGGCTGCTAAGCCGGGAGGGAGTTATCCGCAATTTCCTGGTCAGTCTCATTGGCGGTGCATTCATTTATGGCGCTCTAATGTGGCAGCTTGCCTGGCTTGGCGGACTCGGCTTGTTCATTGCGATAGCCCCTTGGCTTAAGCACCGGGGAATGACCCATACTGTCTGGGCTGTCATTCTGTGGGGGGCCATCGGCCGGGGATTGGAGCAGCAGCTCCAGCTGCCAGGAATTATGACCACAGCCACACTGGGTTACCTGTCGCACCTGCTGGCGGACACCCTTACTCCAAGCGGCGTCAAATGGTTGTATCCGTTGTATAAGAAACCTTTCAAGCTATCTTAATCAACTTTCCCGCAGAATTCCTTATTCGACATGCCAGCCACAGCCCTTATCTGCGGGAGCCCCTTTGTGGCTTGGTAACCTTCCCCTCCACTCACTTTTCTCCTCACTTGCCTCCCTCATTTTGATATAACTCTAATGATTCCTTTCAGAAATTCCGCCCTTATCCCTGTAGCGATAGGACAACTGGCTTCGCTTCTCCTATGCCTACAAATAGAACCGTATTCATCCTACAAACAGCCCCGTATTCCCCAATCCAGCATCTGAAATGTAAACGCTGTCCGTGGCTTCTTTAAAATGATATAATCCTAATTAACCAAACGATTTGGAGGGATTAATAACGATGGAATACCGTATTGAGAAAGATACTATGGGCGAAATTAAAGTGCCTGCGGACAAGCTTTGGGGTGCACAAACCCAGCGAAGCAGAGAGAACTTCCCAATCGGGATTGAGCATATGCCAATAGAAGTGGTCAAAGCTTTTGCCATTCTTAAACGAAGCGCCGCCATTACCAACCACAAGCTGGGCAAGCTCTCCGAAGTGAAGGCTAAAGCTATAGCTCAAGCGGCTGACGAGATCGAAAATGGCCAATGGGATGATCAGTTCCCTCTTGTCGTTTGGCAGACAGGCAGCGGAACCCAGTCTAACATGAACGTCAATGAAGTCATCGCCCACCGCGGGAATCAGATTCTACAGGAACAAGGCTCTGAAGAACGTCTTCATCCCAATGACGATGTGAATATGTCCCAGAGCTCTAATGATACATTCCCGACGGCCTTACATATTGCCGGTGTGATCGCGGTAGAAGACCTCCTTCTCCCGGCGATATCCAAGCTGGAGGATACTTTTGCCCACAAATCGGAGCAATTCAAGGATATTATCAAAATCGGGCGCACCCATCTTCAAGATGCAACCCCGCTTACGCTCGGCCAGGAGATCAGCGGCTGGCAGCACATGCTGCAGAAGAGCCGCCGTATGATCACCGACAGTGTTCAATATATGAAGGAACTGGCCATCGGGGGTACGGCTGTAGGGACTGGCATCAACGCCCATCCTGAGTTCGGCGACAAGACCGCCCAAGAGATCAGCGCCTCCACAGGCAAAATCTTCATCTCTGCCTCCAACAAGTTCCATGCTCTAACCAGCCATGATCAAGTCGCGTATACCCATGGCGCAATCAAGGCCCTTGCGGCTGATGTCATGAAGATCGCCAATGATATCCGCTGGCTGGCCAGCGGCCCGCGCAGCGGCATCGGTGAAATCACGATCCCTGAGAATGAGCCGGGCAGCTCCATCATGCCAGGCAAGGTGAACCCAACCCAGTGTGAAGCGATCACCATGGTTGCCGCACAAGTGCTGGGCAACGATGTCACCATAGGTATTGCCGCCAGCCAAGGGAATTTTGAGCTGAACGTATTTAAGCCGGTCATTATTTATAACTTCCTTCAGTCCGTCAGATTGCTGGCCGATTCCCTCGTAGCGTTCAATGATAACTGTGCGGTTGGCATCGAACCGAATTATGAGAAGCTCGCACACAACCTGAAGAACTCGCTTATGCTTGTAACCGCACTGAACCCGTATATCGGTTATGAGAATGCGGCGAAGATTGCCAAGCTGGCGCACAAAGAGAATTTGACTCTGAAGGAAGCGGCTTTGAAGACAGGCCTGCTGACCGAAGAGCAGTTCGATGAATATGTTAAACCGGAAAAAATGATCAACCCGGCCTAATCTGCCGATATGATGATATTTAAGATTACTTATATCTCGGGTGGATACAAAGTTAAGGGATACTTGGCACTTCCGGAGGGTTACGACATTCCTCTGCCTAAGCTTCAGAGCTGGATCAGCGGCTTCTATAGCGCTGATTCCGATCTGGAGACCATAAGAACTGCGGAATCCATAAACAGGGCCTCATCTGATCTCATGTCCCGGAAGTGGCCTGTGTTCATCTACTGCCGGGGCGGGATGGGCAATTTTGGAAGCGTCAGAACCTCTTGGCTGGAGCATTTCACCCGTCACGGGCACATTGTATTCGCACCCTGTTACCGGGGAAATGAATCCGGTGAAGGAAGAGATGAATTCGGCGGCGCGGACCGTGAGGATGTGTTCTCCGCGTTCCGTCTGCTTCAGAACTTCCCCTTCGTGGATGAGAACCGGATTTCGGTCATGGGCTTCTCACGCGGGTCCATTAATGCGGCCCTGACCGCCGCAGAGCTGAAAGACACGCACCGCCTTATCCTGTGGAGTGGTGTCTCCGATCTGGCCAAAACCTACGAGGAACGGATTTCACTTAGACGTATGCTAAAGCGCGTGCTTGGAGGTACTCCCGCAAGACGGCCTGGGGCCTATGCGGCCAGATCCCCTATCCAATTCGCGGAGCGGATTCATTGCCCGGTGCTGATCATGCACGGCACCTCGGATGTGCAGGTCGACTACAGCCATGGCCTTACCATGTATCATAAGCTTATGGAGCTTGGCATGACCGCCGAGCTCCATTCTTATTCGGGCTATGGGCACATATTTCCGCTTGCCAAACACCTCGAAGCGGTCGAGCGAATGTTCCGCTGGATTCAAGATCCGGCGACAGACAGGCAAACTTAAGCAGATCCTGTCTTCCTCCATGCGGTCACTACCTTTCGGCTGTTCACATACAATAATTATGGATGTGACTAGTGACTACCATAGGGAGTGAAGTGTATGCCGCAATACAGGATCATCGTAGACCTGTCTGAACGCCAGCTCTATCTGCTGGATGGAGATACAGTGACCCGTGGGTTCCCGGTTGGCGTAGGACGGATGCTGACCGGAACACCAACCGGAGAGTATACGATTATCAACAAACAGTACAATCCCGGAGGTCCATTCGGCGTGCTGTGGATGGGCTTGTCCAAGCCCCACTATGGCATTCACGGCACGAATGATCCTTCCTCAATTGGCCATTATGTGTCCCATGGCTGTATCCGCATGTACAATGAGGATGTGACCGCTTTGTCCGCGCTTGTGCCGATAGGGACTAGAGTCACCATCCGTCAATAGCATAACAAAGAGCAGTAACCCATAATGTGAGATGAACCGCCCGTTGGACGGTCATTTCGCTTGGGGTTACTGCTCTTTTTTTATTTTCAACAGATGCAGCCAATCGGCGTGACAGGTCGTGTCGGCTTAGACCACGCTCATCTGCTCTATTGTCCGCTTACTAACGGTAGCCGTCAGCACTCCGCTGGTGATCTCCGTTGGATTCACTTCCCGGCCATCTGAGGGTGACCGGGATGTCCATTCGGCAGATGCAGCAGGCTATCATATCAACAAACAAGGACCTTCCACAATCAGAGAACTATTTGGCACAAAAGCGAAAGTTAGCTAGTCTTTGTAAAATCCTTGCTGTTCCGCATACCTCCCCCAGTGGGGGCGTCTTCCGTCAACATCCTCGAAGCTGTATTCCTCAGACAGGCCCCAAGTTGTAAGAATCTGTCCGGTCTTCTTATAAACCTCCGGGTCCGCTGCCAATGCAGCCACAGCCCTGCCGATATAAGCGGGCGTCTCCGACATCAGGAAATTCGGATCTTTCTCCCCGGCGTCCTGCCAATTCTCCTCGGTAACCCCGAAATAATCCAGCATATACTCGGATCTGAGAAAGCCGGGGCTGAGGGCAACCGAAGTGACCTTGTGCTTCCTAAGCTCCTCGGCCATGGAGACTGCAAGATGTATGGTGGAGACCTTAGCCAGACTGTAATAGAGGTTGCCCCGGTAACGGTAATCAAACCCGTCAGTGATTTCAACGATAAGGCCCTGGCCGCGCCTGACCATAAGCGGGGCAGCATAATAAGACGTGATCATATGTGTGAGCACGGCGGTCCGCTGCATTTTCAACCCATCCTCCAGCGGCTGCTCCCAGAACGGCGTATCCCAATGCGTTAAATCCTCTCCGCCCCAAATATCGTTGACCAGAATATCCAGCTGCCCGTTCTGCTCCCCGTCAATCCTCTCAAGTAGTGCCTTGACCTCGGATTCCTGTGAATGGTCCACCCTCACGGCGATTCCCTCTCCTCCGAGGGCGTTTACAAGCTCGGCCGTTTCCTCAATAGTCTCCGGTCTGCCCATTTCCGACAGATTGCCGCGGCTGCTGCGCCCGGTCACATAAACTGTCGCTCCGGCTTCACCTAGTCTAGAAGCAATTCCGCGCCCGGCCCCCCGGGTTCCACCTGCCACCAATGCTACCTTGCCCTTCAAAGGTTGATTCATATTTATCCTCCTCTTCTGTTTCAAGCTTAGCTTTAGTATAGAGAGGTATATATGACAACCAATGTCTTATTTATATGCTACAATAAATGCAAACTCACAACTTTGAAGGAGGCTGAATTAAAGTGAGGGCAGACCGACTGCTTAGGCTCGTTCTTCTGCTTCAGAACAACGGCAAAATGACCTCAGCCGAAATTGCAGCAGAGCTTGAGGTTAACTCCAGAACGATTGTCCGCGATATGGAGGCTTTATCTTCTGCAGGAATACCGGTTTATGCCGAGCGTGGGCCGCAGGGCGGTTGGCGGCTAACAGACGGTTACAGAACGAACCTGACCGGCATGAACTCCAGGGAAGTTCTCTCCCTGCTTCTTGCAGCCTCTCCTTCGCTGTTCCGTGACCTGGGTATTGAGGATCAGCATAAATCAGCGGCCAGCAAGCTGCTTGCAGCTTCATCGCGGCCTTTACGCCAAGACGCTGAAATGGCCAGGGAACGGCTTCATATTGACGGAGCCGGCTGGCATCCATCCACAGAGACGGTCCCCCTGCTTCCGGTTATCCAAGAAGCGGTATGGACGGACAGTAAACTTGTGATCGAGTATGCCAAAGATTCAGGTGAGGTGTCGCGGGTCGTATGCCCGCTCGGCATTGTCGCCAAGGGAACCATCTGGTATTTGGTCGCCGCCACAGACGGATCAGAGGGGGAAATCCGGACTTACCGTGTCTCGCGGATACGTGAAGCTGCACCTGTTCATGGCTCTTTTGTACGTCCAAGCGGCTTTAATCTGGCGGAGTATTGGGACGCCTCCACCCGGGAGTTCAAAAGCCGGCTTCCCATTTACCCGGCCGACCTGCTTGTTGCAAAAGACGCATATTCAAGACTTGCCCGTGAACGATATGTACAAATCATCAGCTCCACGGACATGGGCACCGATTGTACACGTCTTGAAGTTCACTTTAATACCCTGGATTCCGCGTGTGAGATTATTTTAGGTTATGGTAGACTGGTCCGCGTGCTGGCCCCAGAAGAGCTCCGGGCGCGTATCATTGCTGAGGCGGCAGCAATTTTATCTGGCTATGGGCAGGACCTGGCCCCTCTGGCATAACACGTATTTTCATTTCAGCCGGACTCGCCGTATAATTATACTGCAGCGCTTTAACTACAATAGAGGAGAATTAGATACGAATGGAAAAGGACCCTGATTTGAAGATTTCCTATGAAGTGCTCGGTTTACCTGAAACCGCCTCCAGAGAGGAAGTGGAGAAGCGGTTTGAAGTTCTTGCCCGTCAGTACCGATCCAAGCCATCTGAAGAGTTTGAACCTATCGTGAAAGCCTTCAAGAACATAACCAATACCCAAGACAGACTTAAAGTTGAGGAACTAACCCGCAAAAAGTATGCAAAATACAAGGCTTTCGCTGGGACGGCTGAGAAAATCGACGATTTCTTCCGTCTATACAAAGGAAGAGTATTCATAGCCCTCATTGCTCTTATTGTACTCATCTTCGGGGTGAATGCGTATTTGAACCACCGGGCAGAGCAGGAACGGCTGGCCAAGCTGCCCCCGGTTGATCTGTCCGTGATGCTTATGGGCAATTTCATCCAGCTGGAGAATCAAGACTCCACAGCTTCGCTGGAAGCAGCACTTAAAGCACCTTTTCCTGATTGGAAAAGAGTCACCGCCTTGATCTCTTACCTGCCTGCCGAAGGGGCGGCCCAGACAAGCGTGGCCTTGCAGCAGAAAGCCCTTCTTCAACTCAGCACCGAAACTCCGGATATCTTCATCATGGACAAACAATCTTATGCCTGGATCGTTAAGAGCAGTGCATTGATTCCCCTCGATGCGGAAGTCTCTGGACGCTTCAAGCCATGGCTGAAAGACGCACAGATTCTTAAGGCCTCACGCGACGAAGAGACTTCCGAGCACATTTACGGAATTGATGTTTCAAATACGCCGCTCGCGGCCAAGCTGCCGCTGGCCCATTCGGGGGTTATCCTCGGCATCCGTGACGGAGCAGCTCATAAAGACAAAGCTTTGGATTTTATCGAGCAGTATTTGAAGAGCAAATAAACCACTAAGGATGCACAAGAGTTATCAGGACCGGAAGTACGACGAATGAAGCCAATGTGGTATACAAGATGCACTTGGATACCAGCTTCGGTGAAGCATTGAATTTCTCGGACAAGACCACCGCATTCACTGCCACAGGCATAGAGGCAAGCACAAGAAGGACGGGGAACAAGGTTCCCTGCACGTTCAGCAGCAGCAGAACAAGCGCAGCAATCCATGGCGACAGCACCAGCCGGATTACCAGCCCCGTCCAGAATGCCTGCTTCACCCCTCTCTCCAGCTTTTCCCTTCCTACGCTGATCATTTGCGCTCCCAGAATGGCAAGTACAACCGGGGAGTAGGCCCCAGCCGCCATGGCAATGCCTGACTGCACTCCCTCTGGAAGATGCATGCCCAGTGACCTGACCAGAATGGCAAAAGCAGCAGCATAGATCGCCGGAAGCCTGAAGACAGACTGTACGGCATTCTTTACAGAGAACTCAGATCTCGCCGCAAAATATACCCCGACCGTATTTACAATCAGCATCTGACCGATAACGTAGACAGAAGCTTTGTCCAGTCCCAGCTTGCCGAAGGCAAGCAGCACCAGTGGAAGCCCATAATTCACACTATTGGTGAAGGTGGACACCAGGGTAAGTCCGGCCCGCTCTGCGGCAGGCAGCCTCAGCAGTCTCCCGATTAACTGGGCGGCACCCCACAGCAGCAGCAAATTCAATACTGAGAAGCCTGCGGTATGATAGACGTCCGTCCACGTGATATCAGCCGTAAGCAGCGTTTCCAGCAGGATGGCGGGGCTGAGGAAATATAGATACAGCACAGTGAGCGGCTTCGTGTCCAGGTGGATAAAGTAACGAAGCAGCGCCCCAGCGATAACCGGAATGGACAACGGAATAATCGTCTGGAGCAGCGTGGATAAGACATGTTGGATCATATTCATCGTTTCCTTTCCCCTGAATCGGATGTCTGTGAAGTCATTTTCAAACCGGTTTTCAAATCTGTCTTTAAATCTAACTCAATCACGCTTAGGAATCCAAGATACATTAACTATTATAGATATAGGATTTGCCTATCTTTTACCTAGACCATTTGTCGTGGACGATGCTATAATGTGGGAACTGGTCATATCAAAAGGGGGACGATTTTCCTATGTCATGGTTAAACAAGCTTCCGATGTCCAAGCGAATTACAGTATCATGTTATTTGGTTGCAGCCCTGTTCGGAATCCCGGTGCTGGCTGCTTTTCTGATCCTGGGAAATGTGCTGGTTGGCGTTATTATGGTCATCGTGCTCGCTGCTCTGACTTACCCGCTTGCGCGCATAATTGAGAAAGCGCTAACATCGACCATGGATGAAATGAACAGCGTAACTTCACGAATTGCCAAGGGCGACTTCACCCAACGGGTTAACGAGAACGGGAATACAGGCACATTCAGCCGTTCCTTCAACGGGATGATGGACAAGCTGGCCCAGATTCTACGCGAAGCCGCTGGAATTACGGGTCAGGTCATGAGCTCAAGCCGCAGCATCTCCGAGAAGAATCAAGAGTTGACTACCGTTATGCAGCAGGTTGCCTTCTCAGCCAACGAGCTCGCCGTAGGAGCCCAGGAAATTTCCAACGATGTTGCAGAAATGACCACGGCTATCCAGGATATTGAAACCAAGGTGAGCCGTTATGCGGAATCCACCAAAGCTATGAACATCCGTTCCGCCCATACCCTGAATCTTGTTGAGCAGGGAAGCAGCGCCGCTCAGAAGCAGGCGGAAGGAATGCAAAGAAATATTGAGGCCACCCGCAAGGTTAGCGAAACCATTGATAAGCTCTCACGAAGCGCCAAAGGCATCTCCAAGATTACCAAAACGATCTCCGAGATCGCAGACCAGACCAATCTGCTCTCTCTGAACGCATCGATAGAAGCAGCCCGCGCTGGGGAGCACGGCAAAGGCTTTGCGGTTGTCGCGGATGAGGTTCGTAAACTAGCCGAGGAGTCAACCCAGTCTACCAAGGAAGTCTTTGGACTTGTACGGAGCATTGAAATGGATATTATGCATACGATCACGAATATGATGGAGAATGAAG
This sequence comes from Paenibacillus sp. J22TS3, assembly GCF_018403205.1. Classification (NCBI taxonomy): domain Bacteria; kingdom Bacillati; phylum Bacillota; class Bacilli; order Caryophanales; family Paenibacillaceae; genus Paenibacillus; species Paenibacillus sp. J22TS3. The sequence continues at coordinate 485,147 of NZ_BOSF01000002.1, read as the reverse complement.
AGGTTGTTCGTCTGCAGAGCGAAATGATCAATGAAGCGCAGGGCATTTTCAGCGAGATGGTGCAAAGTGTCCAGTTCATTGTGGAGCAGATGGAAGCTTTTACTCAAGAGAGTGAATCTGTATATGACAGCGCGCGGAGAATCTCTGCTGCAATCCAGAACATTTCGGCCATTACCGAGCAGTCGGCTGCTGGAACGGAACAGGTATCCGCAAGCATGAATGAGCAGATGGCCTCCATCAAGATTGTGGCTGAGGAAGCTGAAGCGATGAATCAGGCAGTTCTGAAACTTCATAAGACGATACATATCTTTAAATTTTAACATGGCAAAAACCCCGGGCAGGTGTCTAGACCTCTGGTCAAGCCCCCAATTAGTAGACATTGAAAAAAACACCTAGGCAGCAAACTGGCGTCGGTAATCTACCGGCGTCAGTTTTTTTAATTTACGCTGTGGTCGTCTTCGGTTGTAAAACTGAATGTATTTCTTAATTCTCTTTTGTGCCTCCGCCATTTTTCGGATATCATAAGGGTAGAGCCCTTCCGTTTTAAGATGCGAGAAGAAGCTCTCCATAGAGGCGTTGTCTAGGCAATTGCCCCGGCGTGACATGCTGATTTGGGCGCCAACCTTTTGCAGCATGTCATGGTATGCATGAGACGTGTACTGGAATCCCTGGTCGCTGTGAACGACCACTCCGGTCACGTCTTTTCGCTTGGCAAATGCTTTGGCAAACGTTTGGAGAACTAATTCGTTATCGTTACGTTCGCTTAGCTGGTAGGCAATAATCTCATTGTTGAACAGATCCTTTATCACCGAGAGATAGAGCCAGCGTTCGCCTACCCGGTATTGGGTCACATCCGTTACCCATTTCTGGTTGGGTTTGTCTGCCGTAAAGTCTCGTTTCAGCAGGTTCTCTGCCACACGATCTCCAGCCTGCTGCTTCATCCCGTTCCTCCTACGTTTCCGGCGAATCCTGGCTTGAAGTCCAAGCATTTGCATGAGGCGCAGAATCTTCTTGTGGTTCATCCATATGCCGTCATCTTGCCACAAGAACAATTGGAGCTGCCGATACCCGTACTTTCCCTCGTAGCGCTTGTAGACTTTACGAATTTGTTGTTTGGCTTCGGCGTTGCGCTCGTCCCCTTTTCGCTTCAAATAGGCGTAGTAACCGCTTCTGGATACGCCAAAGAGTTGGCACAACTCCGCAATTCCTCCTAGGCCATACGGCTTGCTCGATGAGTTTAAAGCGTTCTTCCTTACCTCCTGCATCCAGATTTCCAAACACTTTTTTAACATGTCATTCTCCCGTTTAAGCCTTTGAACATACCGATCCTGATCCATATATTCCTCTCGGCGTCCTCGCTGATCCAGTAGTCCATACTCACCCAGTTCTCTGTACTTACGCATCCATTTCTTAACCCTATCTTTATCCTGGATCCCAAGATGTTCAGTGATCTGTCTGTATGTCCATTTCTCTTCCACGTGTAGTCGGATTGCCTCTTTTTTATCTTCTTCAGTATATGATTTAAACTTCTGTCCTTTAATCGCCATAAAAATGCACCCCTTAGATTTCATCGGATTAACCAGGGGGTTTTTCCAATGTCTATTCTAAGGGGTGCACTTTACTCAATCCTGGGGCTTTTTTAATGGGTTTTGATTTGGTTTTGATTTGGTTTTGATTTGGTTTTGATTTGGTTTTGATTTGGCCTCTGCTTTTGATTTCTGCTTTGCTCTTGTATTTGAGCTTCTGCATATATAATTACTCTTTGACTCTATGATCCTGTTCCTGGTTAACCGGCATCTGAACTTCCTTGTCTTCATCTGCTTCCCCAGTGTTTCTGTCTTTGGGTTCAAGAGATTCTGCAGCTTCTATCTTTTCGCTTGCTTTTTCATCCTGATCTTGCGCGGCCGAGGCTGAATTGTTACGGAAAGACTCTCGCTTGGCAGCTCTGTGCCGAGCCCTAGCTGCACGCACCTTCCACACGACCACCCCAATGATACACCCCAGCAATAGAACCGGCAGGGCACCGGATAATACAACAAGCAGCCACTGCACCAGAAGATACATCACATTCAGGGTATCGGACAAAGCCGTCTTAGCCCTCTCCAGCAGCGGAGTATGCTCTTTGCCCGAATCTGGAATCGCTGCTCCCCCGTCGCTCTGGAACAGATGAAGCGATACCGTGGAATAGGTTACGTTGTTGTCTAAATATCGCATACGCCCCTTAACCTGCTCTATTTCCTCCTGAATCTGACCCAATTCATTAGCAAAGGTCACCAGATCATCAGTCTTGGCTGCCTTCTTCATAAATTCCGTATATCTCTCTTCCATAATCTGCTTGGCCTTCAGCCTGGACTCCAGATCCACATATTCCTCGGTTACATCCTGCCCTTCCATCGATTGGGATAATGATTCATGTTTGATTTTGGTTATGTCATCCATGAATGAAGTAAAGCCGGCAGCCGGAACTTTGATGACCAACCTGCCGTTCATCTGCTTCTCACTTTGATCCTCCGAGAAAGTAACGATATATCCTCCGGCCTGCTTAACCTTGCTTCGAACCTCATCCTGAGCTTTCCTGTAGTCCTTAACCTGCATGGATAAGTCAGCTTTGTAAATCAGCTTCTTGCCTGATTCGGCGTTACCCTGCGCGGCTGTGAAGCCAGGTGCCCCCGGCTTGGAACTCTTGGTTTCTTCGGTACCGGATTCCGATTTTGCAGTGTGGCTGTTAGATTCATCTGTTTTGGTGGCCTCTGATGAATTCGCCGTGACCGCTTGATCGGCTACCTTCGCACTCCCGGTGTTTTCCGAGGAAGCGCTCTTCTCATAACCCAAAGAGCAGCCCCCGAAAACGGCCGCAAGAGTAAGTACCAGAATGCATAAAAACCCCCGTTTTTGCATTTCAAAGCCTCCTGTCCAGAATTTGCAATTCACACTCCTAACGTTTACAAAAGTTGGAAGGTTGCAGAACGAAACTGAACAAAAAAACAGCCTTGGACAGGCTGCTTTTCCGGACAATGCTCCATAGTCGATATTTTGAGCTACAGATTTTTCAATTTATAAAACTCGCCTTTCCTCTCAAGCAGTTCATCATAGGTTCCGCTTTCCACAATCCGCCCCTTCTTCATCACCACAATCCGGTCCACATTCCGTACGGTGGAGAGACGGTGGGCTACGATAAAAGTGGTCCGGCCCTCCATCAGCTGCTCCATCGCCTGCTGAACGTGCCGTTCCGACACATTATCCAGCGCTGATGTTGCCTCATCGAGAATAATAATCTGGGGATCACGGACCAAGGCTCTGGCAATCGCAATACGCTGACGCTGTCCCCCAGACAGGCGCCCGCCATGCTCACCTACGGAAGTCTCCAGCCCATCAGGCAGACTATCGATCACATCCTGGAGATTTGCCATCCAAATAGCTTTCTGGAGCTGATCTTCGGATATGTCCGGCAGACCATATGTAATGTTCTCCCGAATAGTTCCTGAGAACAAGATATTGTTCTGGAGTACAATGGCAAGGGACTGCCTATAGCGCTGCATGCTCAGCTCATCCATCGGAATCCCGTCAATCCAAATTCGGCCGGCCTGCGGTTTATAGAAACCTATAACCAGGTTAAGGATCGTGGATTTGCCTGAACCGGATTCGCCAACAAAAGCCACTTTCTCCCCTGGCTTCACATTTAACGTGAAGCTGCTCAGCACATGGCGGTCCGATTCCTTGTATTTGAAGCCCACCTCCTCAAATCTATACTCTCCGCGGATGACATCAGGTTTAATGCGCCCCTTATACTCCTCTGTCTCCTTGGACAAGAGCACCTCTGATACGGAGTGAAGCGATTCAAAGCCCTTTACCAGGTTGGGATATACGTTCAGAATGGAGCTTACGGACCCGATAATCATGTTGAAAAACCCTTGATACATCACGATGTCACCAATTTCCATCATGCCGATCCTGGCCAGATAAGCGGTGAAGAACAGGCAGCCTACCTGGAACAGCTGAAAAACTACCCAACTGGTTGAGCCAAAATACGCTTCAAGCACATCCAGCTTGTAACCCCGCTCCCGGATATGCTGAAGAGCCTGATCCACCTTGCGGATTTCGACCTCCTCAAGTCCATGTGCCCGGGTTACCGGAATCATCTCGACCGTTTCAGATACCGTACCTGACATCCTCTCAATGTTCCGGCGCACCTCCCGGTTGCTGCTTGACATCTTGGCCCGGAAGAACCGGACCAGATAAATGGAGGCCGGAGCCATCAGGATAAAGAACAACGCCACAATCCAGCTGTGATACAAAGTAAGTCCGATAATGATAACTAAACTGATCGCAGAAGGAATGATGGTCATCATCATCTGTCTTGACAAGAAATCAATAGCTTCGACATCCCGCAGCACTTTGGATTGAAGCCTTCCGGCGTTCATATCTCCATGATACCCGAGCGACAGCTGCTGCAGCTTGCGTACCAGTGTACTTCGAAGCCCCGCCTCCACATGCCGGACCGCCATGCTGATATTGCTGATATGCAGCGTATGCGTTGGGATATTCTGAATAATAATCACAACAATGACGGCCAGATTAATCCAGAATTCCGACAAGGAATGCCGGTCCGGATAGCTGACAAGGTTAATAATGTTTGCTGTGACAACAGGCAGCACCCATACAGGAAGTGCTTTTAGTGTATAGTAAAAAGCCGATAGTGCGACCTTGCTTCCATGGTTCCTGAACAGCCTCGCCAGCAGGCTCATCGGCTTTATCTTCGCTGCCTGCTCATTTTCAAACCACTTGGAATAATCCAGGGTTGACTCTAATTTTGCCATTTCCTTCACCCGCTTTTTTACTTATGATATGAGTAGGGCTTGCAGCCCAGAATAAGTATAGTTCTCCGGGCAGTCGACTTCTATAACATTTTCGGCCCCGATTCAACCGCAAGTTTAACTAAATCGGACATTATGGGAGCTGTTCATCATGACAAATTTACCTCCGGAACGCTGGTTCCCCCACATACGCTCTGAAATATGTATCTATTCAACGCATACAAGGACCGTTCCGGGCGGCTGGACCTGCGGACGCCACGTCCACCATATGCTGTTTGAAATTAATCTGGTGCTGGATGGAACCCAGACGGCAATAGCGGGTTCAACGGAACATGAGCAGCATGCTGGGGATCTGATGCTGATTTCTCCCATGCAGATGCATGACTATCAAATCAGGGGTTCAGAGAATACCACGTTTTTCGTCGTTCATTTTCAAGTGGATGACCCGGTTTTCCATAAGCTGTTCGAAATGAATAATAAGGGGCTGTACGCTAAGGGGCACCCGCTTAACACCCTGCTTGTGCCCTTAGTGATGAACCTGATGAAGGCCCTATTCGAGGATTCAAAATCAACCTCCAGGTTATTTCTTCACTTGTTCACGCTCATTACAGAGCTGCAATCTTATTTCAACCAGGAAGGGCAGGGGAAAGAGCTCGCCCTGCATTCCGAGCTCTCCTACCTTATAGCCAAGGAAATCGAGACAAGAGTTCTCTCCTCTACCTCTTCAGACCAGCCAGGAGGGGATTGGCTCGAGAGCATCTCCCATAACTTGGGCGTAAGCCGCCGTCACTGTCACCGCATCTTCAAGCAGTTCTACGGCATGTCACCCAGGGAATATCTGATGATCCTCAAGCGGCAGGAGGCTATGCAAATGCTCGTCAGCAGTACTGAAACCATAGAGCGCATCGCCCACCGGATCGGATACGAGAATGTCCAGAGCTTCAGCCGCCAGTTTGTCTCCTGGATCGGCTGTACACCTGGCGCATTTCGGAAAAATCATCAGGATGATGTGCTCCATCTAACCCCGCTTGAGAGATAGCATTTTTTCAAATATGCACTTAGTAAGAGAAAGATGACCTTTGATCCAGTTGATCCAGGTCACCTTGTTCGCCGCATATTCAGCTCCCATGTAGCCCGAGTTATCCTGCCTCATCTTTAGGATCAAATGTGGGTGTTTATTATATTTTTATAATGTCATATTGACAGCAAGCGTTTTCATGTAGTTAGATGATATTACAACTATCGAATATGGATCTTCGGGGGCAGGTGAAATTCCTGACCGGCGGTGATGGTTCGTGCGTGAACCTTAAGCCCGCGACTCGTCATGATTGCTCAGGCAAAGTGGCGACTGACTTGGTGTGAATCCAAGGCCGACGGTATAGTCCGGATGGGAGAAGATCATAAAGCAAGCCGTACTACGGTCTTTTTTACGTATGCCATGGTTTGTTTGATGAGCCCCCGTGTGCACTTTTCCAAGTGCGTACGGGGGTTTTCTACATCGAGGTCCTATATTCAAAACTATATAGTTAGGAGTTTTTGAATATGGAAAATGTCAATACGTCTTTAAATTACAACCGCAGCCGGGTTGGAACCGGCTTTTGGTTCGTCGTTCTGGGTGCTGCGCTCTGGGGAGCTGATCCCCTGTTCCGAATCCTGCTGCTCAAGTACCTGACCTCTTCCCAGATCGTTCTTCTTGAGCATGTGCTGCTGTTCTTATTCGCGGCTCCTGTCCTGTGGTCACACCGCAATGAACTGAAGGGTATTCGCTTGAAGCAAGCTGCCGCGCTTCTCTTTATATCCTGGGGTGGTTCCGCCATCGCTTCGATCCTGTTCACCCAGGCGCTTTCGTCAGGCAGCGGCAATCTAAACGCTGTTCTCCTGCTTCAGAAGCTGCAGCCTATATTCGCCATCGTGATGGCCAGATTCATGCTTAAGGAAGCCCTGCCAAAATATTTTACAGGCCTGCTTCTTATGGCTGTTGCCGGTACTTATCTCTTAACGTTCGGATGGAGCATTCCATTTGGACATGTGAGTGAATTTATCCAAATCGGAAGCTTGTTGTCCCTTGGCGCCGCGGCGCTTTGGGGCGGATCTACCGTGATGGGACGATATATGCTTGGCAGCATGAAGTATGAGACGGTCACTTCGCTTCGCTTTCTGCTAGCCCTGCCGCTGCTGTTCATGATCACCGCAAATCAAGGCGCAGCCTGGAATCTTCCATCCGGCGCAGGTGAATTGACAGCAATTACGGTCAATATGTTCATGCAAGCTTTGGTGCCTGGACTTCTTAGTCTCCTTCTGTATTATAAGGGGCTTTCTACAACCAAAGCTTCCTTCGCCACACTTGCGGAGCTCAGCTTCCCGATGGTGGCCGTGCTCGTGAACTGGATTGCATTCCATCAAGTGATCACCGTACCTCAATTCATCGGATTTGTCTTCATTTGGCTGGCCTTGTTCACCATCTCCAGACAGCAGCAGAATTAAATCTGTTCCAGAATCAAAACGAGGGTGCCCCACACAGTCATGACCATGACTATATGGGGCACCCTCTTCTTGCTTTATTTTCAGATCCTTGAATTAGTTTATCAATCAACGATCCTTTAGATATTTTTTACGAGCTCAATAATCTCATCGGCAGAACCAGCTTTCAACAGCTGTTCTCTGAACTCCTCATGAATAAGCTTCCGGGAGAGAGCCACCAGGATCTTCAAATGTTCATTTCCCACGTTCTCTTCCGGTACGGCAATCATGAATACGATGGATACCGGCTTGTCATCAAGGGACTCCCAGTCCGCGGGCTGGGCCAGCCTTGCGAAGGACAAGCTAGCCCGTGCCACACCCGCAGACTTACCATGCGGGATAGCTACGCCGAATCCGATTCCTGTCGAGCTTTGGGCTTCACGGGCAAGAACCGCCTGCACGTACTTCTCAAGATCAGTCACAGATCCGGAATCTGTAAGGCCTGCAGCCATTTTACGGATAATCTCCTCTTTACTTCCGGGTTCTAGTGATAGAAAAATCGAGTCTTTACTTAACAAATCCTGAATATTCATAGCTGGTCAGCTCCTCATCAAATATAAGTTATACCTTAGGCGGCTATTTTATTTCTCTTGAACAAATTCACAAGCAGAGCCGTAACAATCGTGCCTGCGGCAATCGCAACGACATACCAGAGGATATTATCGATTGCGTTCGGAATAGCCAGAACGAATATGCCTCCGTGTGGTGCATGCAGTCCTACACCAAATGCCATGGACAGTGCTCCCGCAACCCCTGATCCGATCATAAAAGCGGGAATCATCCGCAGCGGATCGGCTGCCCCGAAGGGAATTGCGCCTTCCGTAATGAAGGACAAGCCAAGCACCGCTGCAACCTTGCCTGCTTCACGTTCTTCCTTGTTGAACTTCTTGGATGAAAGCATTGTAGCAAGCCAAATTCCCAGAGGAGGTGTCATCCCCGCAGCCATTACGGCAGCCATAGGCCCGAACAAGCTGCTTGCCAGCAGACCTGTCGCAAAGGTGTAGGCGGTTTTGTTGAAAGGTCCTCCCATATCAATTGCCATCATCGCACCCAGGATAGCACCCAGGATAATCGCATTTGCCGAACCCATCGTAGTCAGCCAGGAAGTAAGTCCGTCCATTAACCATTTAAGCGGATCACCAATTACATAAATCATCAGCAAGCCTACAACCAACACCGAAGCTAGAGGTATGATAAGCACAGGCTTTAGCCCTTCCATCACTTTCGGCAGCTTAATGTACTTAATCAATGCTTTAACCACATAACCCGCAAGGAAACCGGCGATTATTCCACCCAGAAAACCTCCGCCTACCTGGGTCGATAATACCCCGCCCACCAATCCTGGCGCTAGTCCAAGCTTACCGGCAATCGAGAAGGAAATAAACCCGGCCAGAATTGGAACCATGAGGCCCATTGATGCTTTCCCCAGCATCAGGAGTTGATACCCCAGCGTCCCTTCAGCTGGCTTAAGTCCAAAAATAAAAGAAAGTGCAATGATCAGACCGCCGGCAACCACAAGCGGCAGCATATTGGATACACCATTCATCAGATGTTTATAGATCATACCAGCCGAACTGGTTTCTTTCTCTGCTGATTTCGCCGCAGCAGGGGCACCTTGAGCTGCCGGGGCGGACGCCTGCTTCGCCAGCGCCTGCTCAATCAGTTCCCCAGGTCTCTTGATGCCGTGGGCAACCGGCACTTTAATTACAGGCTTGCCGGCAAACCGCTCCTCAAGCACATCCGTATCCGCCGCCACAATAATTGCATGGGCCTCGGCAATTTCCTCAGGACTTAGCTCGTTCTCAACCCCCATAGCCCCGCGGGTCTCAACTTTGATCGGAACGTTCCTTTCTTCTGCGGCCTTTTGCAGAGATTCCGCCGCCATATAAGTATGCGCAATTCCGGTTGGGCAAGCTGTAACAGCCAATAATTTTTTCATAGTTATCTTCCCCTTTATATGGTGGACTTTCTGAGTTGCTTTCGAAAAATGTTCTTCTTAACCATTGAAGCTATTAATCCTCTCAATATTCACATGCTCCAGGTTGCGAGTAATTTCATCTCTCGTACACACTTCTGTTCCTGCCTTGGATGCTGTTACCGTCCCGGCCGTAGTGGCCCAGCGGGCAATCTGTTCCAGGCTGTAGCCTTCAAGCAGGCTATAAGTAACCGCAGCTACCATGGAGTCCCCTGCACCTACTGTACTTTGAGGTTCAATAGGGAACGGGCTCGCTTTAAGCACCTCGTCAGCGCTTACAAAAATTGCCCCTTCTGCTCCCATGGAGACGATTACCAGCGTGACCCCTTCCTGAATCAGACTTCGGCTGGCCTGTACGATATCCCCGGTATGCTCCAGCTTTCTGCCCATCAGCTGTTCAAGCTCATGGATGTTCGGCTTGACTGCGTAGGGTTTTCCTTTGAGGCCTTCCAGCAGCGCATCTCCATCCGCGTCCAGAATTGTCTTCACTTGTCTGTGGTTTGCCATTTCTATAATGGTCCTGTAAATATCCGATTGAATGCCTGGCGGAATGCTTCCCCCAAGTACCAGTACCTTCACATCATTAAGGAGGTTCTCCATCTGTCTAATGAACAGCTGGGTGTCCGCTTCTCCAATCAAGGAGCCCCGTTCATTCACCTCTGTAGTTACTGCTGAAGAACTGTCCACAAGCTTAAGGTTTGTTCTTGTCTCCCCCTCTACAGGGATGAAGGCTTGATCAATTCCCAGCTTGACCAGATCTTCAAGAAGCTGGCGGCCGCTGTATCCTCCTGCAAAACCCGTAGCGGTTACAGGAACCTGAAAGCTGCGAAGCACTTTGGCCACATTGATTCCCTTGCCACCCGGATCAATCCTGATCTCCTGAACCCGGTTCAATCCGCCAATTTGAAGCCCGTCAAGGGTAACCGTCTTATCCAAGGCGGGGTTTAGGGTCACCGTAATTACTGATGGTTTCATTTCAAATTCTCCTGTTCTTGGGCAAGTGTAACCTCGATGTCTAATTTATTAAGTTCATTGATGAACTTGGTTGAAACCTCCTGGTCAAAAATACAATGATGAATCTCCGACAGATCAGCTACTTTGGCATAAGCAACTTTGCCAATCTTGCTGTGGTCGGCCAGAAGGATAACTTCTCCCGCAATACGGATCATTCTCCTCTTGGTAGAGGCTTCGATCAGATTCGGGGTCGTAATCCCTTGGATCAAATCAATTCCGTTTGTGGCGATAAATGCTTTATCGACCCGGATCATCCCAAGCGCCTGCTCAGTCATCGGTCCCACGAAAGCCTGTGTCTCGGGCCTTAGAATCCCGCCAAGCAGCGTAATTTCAATATTACGATTATCTTTCAGCTCATTCAGCACAAGCATCGAGTTCGTAATCACCCGAATCGAAGGTATATGTTTAATTTCCCTGGCCAAATGAAGTGTCGTTGTCCCGGAATCCAGGAGAATCGTGTCTCCCTGTTGAACCTGCTGGGCCGCAACCCGTGCAATGGACTCCTTCTCCTTCTTTAGAACAACCTCCTTATCCAGAATGCTGGGCTCAAAACTGGTGCTCTGAAGAGATACCGCCCCACCATGAGTACGCTTCAGCAGCCTGGCTTCTTCAAGCTCCTTCAAATCCCGGCGGATCGTTGACTCGGAAACTTCAAATATTTCACTAAACTCCTGTACGGAAGCACGCTGGTTCCGTTCAAGATACTGAAGTAATTGTGTTTTTCGCTCCTCTTCAAACAACATATGAATCCCCTTCTCTTCAATGAGCAATTCGTGAGCATTTACGATTGTTATCGATCGTTTATGCTCATTTATGATTATAATAGCGTTTTCAACAATTGTAAATAGTCAGTTTTTGATCATTTATGGTTAATATGCGCAAAAATACCGCCACTGATGAGTGGCGGATTCATGTTGGATCAGGTATATCGTTATTTTACCGTCATTACCGGACAATGCGCACGCTGGATGACTTGGTGGCTCACGCTGCCAAGAAGCATTTCAGTCACCAGGCTCATTCCTCTTGTGCCCATAATAATCAAATCCGCTTCATGGTTACGGGCGGCTTCACAAATCACTTTTGCTGGATCGCCATGCAAGCTTACCGTTTCAAGCTTCAGGTTCATCCCTTCGAACAAATGTGCTACTGGCTCAATAATCGATCTGCCTTCCTCTTCCAGCTTCGATTCAACATCGACACCAAGCGGAGGCTCATTATAAGACAGTTCGGGATTCACATGCAGGATCGTAAGACCAAATCTGTCTCCAGACAGACTTTCTATTAGCGACTTGGCCGTTTCCAGCGCACGCTGGGCATGCTCAGAGCCGTCAATGGGCACCAAAATATGCTTAATCATGAGTCAACCTCCTCCTTAATGTCCGTCCATATTTATATTAGCCAGGTGTTTTCTGCGGATAATCAGCACGGCTACCCCAAGAAGCACGACCAGAGCTCCAACTGTAAAAGCAGCCGGCTTGGAGAGCATACCTCCCAGCCATGGTGACAATCCACCACCCAAGAACCGCACAAAGCTGTAGGAGGCTGAAGCTGTAGAACGTTCAACCGGTGCGGATTGCATGACAGCCGTGGTGATCAGCGTATTATTAATCCCCAGGAAAATCCCGGCCACAATGACAGAAATAATGACCGTTGTGGACGAACCGTTCACCGCGCCCAAGGCCATAACCCCCAGATCCAGCGCGAACAAGGTTAGCATCCACGAAATAAGCTTGACCAGACTGAATCTGCGCTGCAATCTTGGAGCGACAAATACGGAAGTGAAGGCAAGCATAATCCCCCAGCCGAAGAACACATAACCTAATCCATGCTCATCCAGATGCATAACATAGGGCGAAAAGGCCATCAAAGTGAAGAAGCCATAGTTATACAAGAAGGCAACAACCGCCAAGGTCAACAGGGCCGGATAGGACAATGCCTTGACTGGGTCTGCCAGTGAAACCCTTTTCTTCGGCTTTGGAGTTGACGGAAGTACAAATGTAATAAAAATAAAGCCGAGCAGCATCAGTACACTGACCCCGAAGAAAGGACCCTTCCAAGAGATAGAACCCAGCTCCCCTCCGAGTAAGGGGCCTACGGAAATCCCCAGACCAAGCGCTGCCTCATAGAGAATGATCGCTTTGGCCGTGCCTGAAGTGGAGAAACCAACAATCGCCGACAACGCAGTGGCTATAAACAAGGCGTTCCCAAGACCCCAGCCAGCCCGGTAGCCAACAATCTGGCCTACTGTGCTTGATGATCCTCCAAGGGCCGCAAAGGCAATAATCAATACCATCCCGGTAAGCAGCGTCCATTTCACCCCAAGGCGGCTGGAAATAAACCCGGTAATCAGCATAGCTATGCCTGTAACCAGGTTATAACTCGTGAAGAGAAGCGATACCTGGCTGTCGGTTGCATGAAGCTGTTTCGCAATCGCCGGCAGAATAGGGTCAACAAGCCCAAGACCCATGAAGGAAATTACACACGCGAATGCCACAGCCCATACCGCCTTGGGCTGAGATAACAGGCCGGCCCCCTTCTGACGGCCACCGGCAAGATTAGACTCTGATTCCATACTTTATTTACCCCCAATTTTAAATTTAACTATTGTGTTCCTGCTCTGCGGAAGTATCCTGAATCTCCCCGAGCATAAGTCCGACACGCTGCTGAAGTTCAATTAGATCGCTGCGGAACTTAATAATGTTATCCATCTTCCTGGAGAGCAAACCAAGCTGTTCCTCCAGCATGTCATGGATCTCGACAAGCATTTCGCGGCGCTGGCTGCCGCTTAGACTCTCCTGTTCACCCATAAACCTCTGGTTCTTGTCCTTGAGAAGCTCTGCCATAGTTATATACTTGTGAAGCTCCTGCAGGGAGAAGCCCAGAACCTCCTTGGCACTGATGATTTTTTGCAAGAGAACAATATCCTCCTGCGTGTACAAGCGCATGCCCCCTTCGCTTCTCTTCGGAGTGGGCAGCAGTCCAAGTTCTTCATAATAACGGATGGTTCGTTTGGTAAGCCCAGTTTCCTTGGCGACCTCTTCGATTTTAAACACATGCATGCCCCCGCTTCCGTACTATAATATATAAATATTATAATATGGATTTAACGTAAACGTCAATTATTATATATTTAAATTTTTATATATCAGAGCTGTGGATTTACACGTAAAGCAGCCATCTGAGCCGTTCTGCCGTTGATCGGTCTGCTTACGATCTTCCTGCCGAAGGACCATGAGTATAGAATGTTCCTTGGGGTCGCTGTTGAAATTTGACACTCATTTATAAAGTTACTATTATAATTAAAGTGTTACTCTATCCGCACTTGGCATCTATTTGTATATTGGAGGTTAATTATGAAGGTAGAAATTTGGTCCGACTTTATGTGTCCCTTCTGTTATATTGGCAAGCGCCGTTTTGAACTGGCGCTGCAGAAATTTGCGGGCAAAGACCAGGTTGAGGTCATTTACCGGAGCTTTGAGCTTGACCCCGAGGCTAAGAGAGACGTGGACTACGACGTTCATGACATGCTCGCTGGTAAATACGGCATGACCAGAGAACGTGCAATTTCCATGAATAACGACATTACCGAGCAGGCCAAATCTGTAGGACTCCGGTATTTATTTGATACCATGATCCTGACCAATACCTTTGATGCTCACCGTCTGGCTCATTTTGCAGCCAAGCATGGCAAGGCCGCCGAGATGGTCGAGCTGCTGCTTAAATCTTATTTCACCGACTCTAAGCACATTGGAGACCACGCAACTCTGGCGGACTTAGCTGTTCAGGTTGGCTTAGACCGTAGGGAGACTGAGGAGATGCTTGCCAGCGGCGCGTTCACAGAAGATGTGCGGAGTGACGAGCAGGAAGCTGGCGAGCTTGGAATCCGGGCGGTGCCTTTCTTCCTGATTGACCGCAAACTTGCAGTTACGGGAGCTCAGCCCACCGAGGTATTTCTCGATGCGCTCAACCAGGCATTTGCCTCTGCATAACTCTTATTCTGTATTTATCTAAGCAAAATAAACAGGCGGCCAGATCATGGCCGCCTGTTTGTTAATTCAAGATAAGAGTAAGAGAGCAATATACAGCATTTATTCGCTTAAGGCCAGCTTCAGGGCCTCAAGGTTCTGGCGCATCACTGCGATGTAATCCAGATGATTAGCCTGGTCTTCTTCAGTCAGCCCTTCCAGGGGATTGAGCACAGCTGACTTGGCGCCAATTTCTTTGGAAATGGTATCCGCAACCTTGGAAGTAACCAGAGTTTCAAAAAAAATCGTTTTCACTTTGTGTTCCTTTGCGAACTTTACAACCTCTGCCATCTTTGCCGGTGAAGGCTCTTCGTCCGGTGACAAGCCGGCAATGGGCACTTGGTCAAGACCATATTCCTTGGCCAGGTAGGCAAAGGCGGCATGCTGTGTAATAAAATCCTTGCGTTTTACCTGGCTTAACCCTGTCCGAAAATCGTTATCCAATTGCTTAAGCTTTGCAATGTACGCATCCGCATTTTTCTTAAACTCTTCCTTATGCTCAGGTGCGGCTTTCTCCAAGGCAAGCTCAATATTATGGACCTCTTGGATGGCCAAAGCCGGGGACAGCCAAACGTGAGGATCTGTTCCTTCATGAGTATGAGCATCTTCCTTATGATTGTGCTCATGATTGTGATCGTGCTCATGATCATGATTATGTTCATCTTTCCCTTCGCTGAGTTGAATCCCTTGGCTGGCCTCAACAGGAATCAGCTGTGAATTGCTTATACTTCCCAGAACCTGCTCAGTCCAACTTTCCATCCCCGCACCGTTATAGACAAGCAGATCCGCTTCTTCAATCTTCTTGATATCCTGCGGCGTGGGTTCCCAATCATGAGGTTCAATTGTGGAAGGAATCAGAAGCTCCACATCAGCCAGATCACCAGCTACATTCTTGGTAAACTCGTACATCGGATAGAAGCTGGTCTGAATCTTCAGCTTGTTAGCTGGCTCTGTGCTTATCTTGGGCGAAGTGGTTGATGTGGCCCCCGCCTCCTTATTTCCCGTATCCGTGCCTCCCTTGCCCCCGCAGGCCGCAAGAATTATAACCAAGCTGAGCGACATCATATAAGCAAGCCGTTTTCTTCTTTTCACTGCATACTCTCCCTTTCATATTCCAAATTCCTTATTTCTCTTGCGCCCACTTCTGGCGTTCATTCTTCCTGATCTTCTTCTCCTATAAACAAACAGCTTCTTTGCCAAGATCCCCACCATCAGAAAGATGAGCAGTACCAGGGAGATCGTTCCCCCCGGAGGTGTGTCGATATAATAAGAGGCTGTCAGCCCACTGAAAATGCCAAGCAGTCCGGTTCCCACCGCTATCGCCACGGCTGAAGCGAAACCACTCGCTAATCGCAGCGCCAAGGAAGCGGGAAGCACCAGCAAGGAGGAGACAAGCAGTACCCCGACAACAGGCATTGCAGAAGCTACCGTCATTCCAGTTAATACGGCAAAAGAAAATGACAGTCTCTTTACCGGAGTACCGCTAATGCTGGCCGTTTCTTCATCAAACGTCAGGTTGTAGAGCGGCCGTCTCAACACGGCAAAGTAAACTATGCCGAGCACGGATACTCCTCCAATCAGCCACAGCTGCTCTTGACTCAGGGCTACAATTGAGCCAAATAAATAGGAGCTGAAGCTCTTGCTCAAATTCCCGTTCAGGCTCATTAAGACCATCGCCACCGCCAGACCTGCGGTCATCAGAATGGCCACGGGCACTTCACTATATGTCCGGTATGTACGTCTAAGCTGCTCGATGGCCAAGCCGCCAATTACGGCAACTCCAAATCCAGAGAGAACAGGGTTAAGGTGAAGCAGGGAGCCCAGGGCAACACCCGCCAGCGATACATGCGACAGTGTGTCTGCCATTAGAACCTGACGCCTCAGCATCAAGTACACACCCAGTACAGGTGCAATTATTCCGATGAAGCCCCCGGCCCAAAACGCACGCTGCATGAACTCGTAGTCAAACATTGCCATTGCTCGTTCTCCTCCCTCTCCAGATGGATCACCCGGTCAAGATAGGCCGCCGTCTCATCCAGACCGTGGGTGACCATAATCACCGTTAGCCCGTGAACATCGGCATAATGCCTCAGCAGCCCATACAGTCCATTACGTCCGGCCTGGTCCATACCGGTTGCTGGCTCATCAAGGATCAACACATTAGGCTGGCCGGCTAAAGCCCGGGCGATACAAATGCGCTGCTTCTGTCCTCCGGAGAGATCTCCAATCCGCCGGTTGCGGAACTCCCACATCCCAACCTGCTTAAGACTTGCCTCAACGAGTGCCTCCTGAGCAGGAGTAAATCTCTTAAACAAGCCAGCTTTCGCATAACATCCCGAGCGGACCAGCTCGATCACCTTGCTGGGAAATCCGCTGTTGAACGAAGCGACCTGCTGGGGCACGTACCCGACAGCAAGCTTCGCGCCTGGGTATGCTGCGGCATTTAGACGGACAATTCCGCTCCAAGGCTTGATTAATCCCAGCAGCAGCTTAAGCACAGTTGACTTCGCGGTCCCATTAGGCCCGGCAATGCCGACAAACTCGCCTGCATAGATCTCCAACGTTAATCCGTCCACTACGGGTCTGTCCCCATAGCCAAAAACCACATTTTCCATAGATGCAAGAATCATGATACTTACACTTCCATATACGTAATTATTACGATTTATAAACAGCACACTTGAGCCGCTTTCAAGCTCTATTCAAGCAGGCTGTTAACGTGTCTCCCTATGAATCGTATATTTCCTCAATCTAGGGCAATATTTTCTAAGCTCCATCCGCTCAGGATGGGTTCTCTTATTCTTCGTTGTTGTGTAATTTCGGTCTCCGCATTCCGTACATGCCAAAGTGATGACTACGCGCATTTCTATTCTCCTTTTAATCCAGATATTAGCCTAACCTACCCGCTTACCAGCTTGCCTTCTTCACACCTGGAATTTGCCCCTGATGGGCCAGCTCCCGAAAAACAATACGGGAAATCTTGTACTTGGCCAGATAACCTCTTGGTCTGCCTGTCACTTCACAGCGGTTCTTCAACCGGACTGGCGAGGCATTCCTTGGAAGCTTGCTTAGACCAGCGTAATCTTTGTTCGCTATCAATTCCCGGCGAAGCTCTGCATACTTGGCGACTAACTCTCTGCGCTGCCGTTCCTTGACGATTTTTGATTTTTTAGCCAATGCATCTCACTCCTTCTCATCTGAAATTTGATCCCGTTTAGAAATCCGTTAAGGTTGCACCGAAATCCATGGAAGCGGATTGGGGAACTCTGACCAATTCTGCTCCAGCTCCTCTGGAAGCAGCAGACACCGGTCAAGATCAGATTCAATATTTTCCCGGTTCATATGGATGCCTATCATGACGAGTTCACTCATGCGGTCACCCCATTTGGGGTCCCATCTCCTCTTGATTTCAGGCTCATTCGCAAGCAGCTCCCTCTGCTCCGCCTCCGGCCGTGAGGCAGCCCACCAGCCTGCCGGCCCGAACTGGATGGAAGGCCCTGCCTGACTTAGGCTAGCCGCCATGTCTTCACCTGCAGCCACCCAGGCGATGCCCTTGGCCCTGACCACATCCTCAGGCCACTGGCTCATAAATTGCGCCAGCCTCTGTGGATGGAATGGAAGCCTTCTGCGATACACGAAGGAACTGATTCCATATTCCTCCGTCTCCGGCGTGTGCTCCCCGCTGCGCAGCTCCTGAAGCCAGCCTGGAGATTCGCTGGTCCGAATCAGATCGAACCGCCCGGTATTCAGAATCTCTGCCGGGTCCACCTTCCCGTTCACAGTCCGGATAATTTTTGCAGAGGGCTGCAGCTTTCGCAGCATCGCTTCAAGCTCGCCAAGCCCCTCCTTATCCACCAGGTCACATTTGTTCAGAATGAGAACATCACAGGTTTCAATTTGGTCAATCAGCAGGTCCACCACGTCCCGGGTATCCTCAGTGGAACTTACCTCGCCGCGTTCCAGCAGCGTCTCTCCCGAGGCAAAATCCTCCCAGAAACGGGCCGCATCCACAACCGTCACCAGACAGTCGAGCCGGGTTAGCTGAGTAAGATCGATTCCGGATTCAGGATCGGCATAAGAGAAGGTCTGGGCCACAGGGATAGGTTCACTGATCCCCGTTGATTCAATTAATATGTAGTCATATTTTTCCTCATGTACCAGTCTCTGAACCTCAATCAGCAGATCATCCCGCAATGTGCAGCAGATGCAGCCGTTAGACAGCTCGACAAGTCTCTCCTCAGTTCTGGAGAGGCTTGTTTCTGAACGGATCAGAGCGGCATCAATGTTAACTTCGCTCATATCATTAACAATAACAGCCACCCTAAGACCATTACGGTTATTCAGAACATGGTTCAACACGGTGGTTTTGCCAGACCCCAAATACCCGCTAAGTACGGTCACTGGAACTTTATGCTGTGTCACTTTATCACTCCTCGATAACCTTATTAGTAATTATTACGATTAATAAAATTTAATATACTCCCTTTCTGTTGTCAATAGCAAAATAAAAAAGGCGCTTTACGGTGTTTACCGTAAAATCGCCTAGTCATAACCTATTGCCGAATTTTGCTGAACCCGTAAATGGCCGCATAGCTTAAAGCCGTAATCATAAATATGATTCCTGTAAAAGGGACCAGCCGCCTCATTTCCTCTACGTCTGAGAACATTGACACAAGGTCCGCTATCATACTTCCGGGATTTCGGACAGCGTCCCAGCTGTTCCAGCGGTTGAACCTGCCAATATAGATCCCGAAGCTGCTGAGAAACAGCACCAGCACGGCGAATCCCCACCCCGCCAGCCTGCCCAGCGATTTGCGGACCAACCTGTGAACCGAGAACAGTGAATATACGCCTAGCAGCAGACCCGTAACCGCAACCGAGAAGAACAACAGCAGATGATACCAGAATTCAGTGCCGTACCAGAACCTGATCCCACCCTGCATTTGGAATCTGGCAAACGGATGAAGCTGATCTGTGATCAAATAAGCTGAGTTCGGGTAGAAGAGCAGCCAGGCTATCCCGGTAAGGCCCAGCAGCCCCCACCTGAGCGTATGACTCGTAATGCGTATGTAAATCCAGTCTAGAGCCAGGGCAAACCCAGCCGGCAGCCAAGCAAGAAAGAGGTTCCAGTATAAGAACATATACATGCTTGTGCCCGTGTATTCCCGCAAATAAGCAGACAGCAAAAGGCTGAATACCGTGACCGCCAACAAGACACACAGGATGATCAGCTTTTGCCGGATATTTACTTCTTGTAATGACTTCACTGGCATCTTAAAATCACCCGCTCTTTACCCCTCTTTGAGTCTGTATCCGCCAACTGCTTAACAGGACAGGCCGACTTTCTTCCACTTTATCACAATTACAGAAGCTGGCGCACCTTCTCTGTTCCCACTCCTTATTCCGCATATTAAAAAGACCGCTTTCGGATCATACCGAATGCGGCCTTCGAGATGTAACTTTAGCCAAGCTTCTTCCCTGTGACCTGGTCAAAGGTCAGACTTCAACTATACCAACACTCCGCCGCCAAGCGTTCTAACTGGCTGGCTGTGGCCGAATACCGGCTTAAGGGTATGCGCCGGGTTAGCCCATCTTACCCCATTGGCAATTACATGCAATATTTCTTTGTTATAGTAAGTCGGGTAGGTTTCATGACCCGGACGGAAATAAAAGATTTTGCCTTCCCCGCGGCGGAACGTACAGCCGCTTCGGAACACTTCGCCACCTTCAAAATTACTGATGAAGATGAGTTCATCCGGCTCTGGGATATCGAAGAATTCGCCATACATCTCTTCGTGCTCCAAGATGATGCTGGCGTTCACTCCGTGGGCAATGGGGTGGGTAGGGTTAACCGCCCACACAATTTCCTGTTCCCCGGCTTCGCGCCATTTCAGATCACAGCTGGTGCCCATCAGGGCTTTGAACGGTTTGGAAAAATGGCCTGAATGCAGCACAACAAGTCCCATTCCCTGCTGTACCCGCTGCACAACCTTTTGAGTAATTTCATCACTTACCCGGTCGTGAGCCATATGTCCCCACCAGATCAGCACGTCTGTTGTATTTAGAACCTCATCGGTCAAGCCGTGCTCCGGCTCATCCAAGGTTGCCGTACGAATTGCGAAGCCTTCAGCGGACAACCCTTCCGCCAGCGCAGTATGAATCCCTGCCGGGTACACCTCACGGACTTCTTCGTGTATGTTCTCATGAACAAACTCATTCCAGATCGTCAAGTTAATCATCGTCAATAGTTCCCCCTGTTAGTAAAGCTTAATTACAGTTATATATTCTAGTCTGATTCAGAAGGAATTCATATGAACAAAATGGTTGAAAGATGCACAATCTGGTCAAAGTTATTTGAGCCGATGCTCAGGATCGTATTGTCCCGGATAGGACAGGGACTGGATTTTGCTGAATTGCTCCGGGGTCAGCCCATCCCCCTCACCTTCCTGCACATTCTTGACAAGCTGGTGGACCGAGCTTGCTCCCGGAATAATGGCAGCCACCGCCGGATGGTAGAGCGGGTAACGAAGCGCTGTATGATGAAGACTGTGCCTCCGTTCAGAGACCTTTCGCAAGTTCTCCCGCAGCGCAGCCAGCTGCTCAGGAGTATATTCCATATACCCTTGGTCTGCCTTGGCTGCTCCATCTTCCGTCAGGATACCTTTGGCCAGAGCTCCTCTGGCAATAAGGCTGACTCCATGCTCGGCGATCAAAGGCAGAATCTCCTCTTCCGGCCTCCGGTCAAGAATACTGTATTGACTCATTACGCTGATCACATTGGATTTGCTGATATATTCCTGAATGACCTTTGGCCGGATCGAAGAAATCCCGTAATATCGGATGACACCTTCCTGTTTGAGTTCTTCGAACGCTTGGACTGTCTCCTCAATCGGATCATCCAATGTGCCTCCGTGCAGCTGGTACAGATCTATATAGTCCGTTCCCAGTCTTCTGAGGCTGTCCTTCACCGCAGATTTGATATAGGATTTGGAAGGGTCCCAAACCCAACCTTCCTGCCCGGATAGGCGACGGTTGCCAACCTTGGTGGCAAGGATAACTTCGCTTCTTCTCCCCCGAATAGCTTTGCCCACCAGCTCCTCATTGCGGCCATCATCATATAAATCTGCGGTATCCAGGAAATTAATCCCCTGATCCAGCGCTTCATGAACGAGGCGGAGCGCCTTACTCTCCTCCGTTCCAATAGACATGCAGCCAAATCCAATTTCGCTTACCCGCAGGTCCGATTGACCCAGCTGATTATATTTCATGATTGTTTACGACCACCTTTCCCAAGCTTTCAAACTATATAAAATGAACTTCTCAAGGTTACCCTTTTGGGGTGCTGCGATACCGAGTGTTCTTACGACCACTGTTGTCTCCGAAATCCTTGAAATAACTATCCAGTGGGGCATTTTGGAGACAAAGGCAGACGCTCCGCTTCTTCAGAATCACTCGGGATCGAAGCTGAGATCGGTTAATTCTAAAGTTCATTTTATATAGCCTAAATTATTATACCCGTCCCTGCAAAAAAAGGGACCCGCGGCTTACGTTCCACGGGTCCAGGTCATATATCTAAAAGGGTAACTTAAGTATAGCCCCGTAACCTTAATGCCAGATGAAAAACAGATTTCAAGGAGATTACAAATTCCCTATTCATGGATCGGTGTTTTCCTGAAATTATGGAACTTCTCAAGGACCTCTGACAAATTTTCCATTTTAATCGGCTTGCTGATGTAGTCGTCCATTCCCGCCTCCATACATACCTCCTGATCTCCACGGAGAGCGTTGGCGGTTACCGCTACAATATAAGGCCACTTCTCTGCTGGAAATCTGCTCTTGATTTCCCTGCATGTCTCAAGCCCATTCATAACTGGCATCTGTATATCCATAAATACCAGGTCATAGTTAAAGACCTTCAGCTTGTCAATAACCTCACTGCCGTTCTCTGCCAAATCAGCCTGATGCCCTATCTTCTCCAGCATCCTTGTAAGCACCATCTGGTTCACCTTGTTATCCTCAGCAATTAAGATAGAAAGGGGCTTTGCAGCTGTTCGTTTCTCCTCTAGAGGGCCCTTAAGCAGGTCATTCCCCTGCCTGTTCTCTTTCTGAAAATAGGCGGTGAACACAAACGTGGCCCCAGGCTCATCCTTCTGCACAGCGTGGATCTCCCCACCCATAATCTCCACAATCTTCTTGCTGATGGCAAGCCCAAGTCCTGTCCCTTCGGATTTACGGGTCATAAAATTATCAATCTGGGTAAATGGTTCGAACAAGTACTCAAGCTTGTCCTCAGGAATACCCATGCCTGTATCACTGATCGTAAACTGTAAATGAATGTTTCCATAACCCTGGTCAAGATCCTCAATCTCAATAGTAATGCCTCCACGCTCTGTAAACTTCACGGCGTTTCCGATTAGGTTCATGAGCACCTGCTTCAAACGGTTGGAATCCCCATACAAGGTCTGGGGAATTCCCGGGCTGATGCTGATCTGGGTGTCTAAATTTTTCTCCTTCGTCTTCAAACGGAAAACATCAAGGGTCTCGAAGACGAGGGTCCGGAGATTGAACGGCTCTGTAATGACGATGGCCCTGCCGGATTCAATTTTAGAGAAATCCAGAATGTCATTAATAATGGCCAGCAGCGTATTCCCGCTCTTGCTGATCATCTGCACATATTCCTTCTGCTCCTCGTTAAGCTCCGTCGTTTCGAGCAGCAGATCCGTCATTCCGATCACCCCATTCATCGGGGTACGGATCTCATGGCTCATGATCGCAAGAAACTCACTCTTAGCCTTGTTCGTCCGCTCCGCCGCTTCTTTGGCGATAAGCAGATTTTTCTGGTCGGTAATGTCCTTAGCAATAATGTAGTAACCGCGTGTTTGCTTGTTGATTATAATTGGAGCAATTGTGGTAAGCACTTCTGTCACATGACCATCCTTGTGACGGATATGATTGATCTCTCTCTCAATAATGGCATGATTGGCCTCATCCGTCAGAATCCGGTCCCGGTACTCCTCACCGATGAATTTGGAAATACTCATGCCCGAAATTACACTTCCAGGATAACCGGTCATCCCTTCGGCCACAGCATTGGTGTTAATGACGTTCCCGTCAAGATCAAGAGAAATAATCGCATCGTGATTATATTTCTTCAAGGACGTGTAACGCTCAATCGTCTCCTCCAGCTTGATTTGCGCAGTTTTGAGTTCCGTTACATCCTGGGTCGTGCCATACATCTTCAGCGCTTTGCCGTTGTCGTCAAACATAACATGGCCCCGGATGTGTACATGCTTCACGCTGCCATCCTGCCGGATATGCCGGAATTCGGAGCTGAAAGGCTCCCCTTCAAGTGCCTTTTCGCGGAGCTGTACGAACCGTTTCTGGTCTTCAGGGTGAAGCAAGAACAGAAAGTCATTTCGCAAAGGACCCTGCTTGTCCAGGCCAAAAATTTCGTAAATCTGATCCGAGAATGAGATTTTATCCGTTTGGATGTCCCACTCCCAGCTGCCAAGCAGCGCGATTCGCTGCGCCTCCACGAAGCTCTCCTCAAACTTCTTCCGTTCAGTAATATCACGGCCAATGCCCAGGATTTTATGAATATGTCCAGATTCATCCCGGATAATCTTAGTCGACGTTTCGAACCAGATATAATAACCGTCTTTATGCCGCACCCGGTAAGTATACACATCATTATCTGTGAAAACTCTTGATTTAAGCGCTTGGATATCATCTGGATGATAGTATTGAAAATTGTTCTTGCCGATCCATTCATCCGGGTCATACCCCAGAATGTCCTTGAGAGATGGTGAACAATACTCCGTAATTCCTTCAGGGGACATATAGGAGATAATATCGATTGCATTGTCACAAATCAGCGTATACATAGATTCAGCTTCACGCATCTGAATCTCCGATTCCTTTTGGGTGGAGATATCCGTCACATAGGCAATGTAATACATCGGTTCATTACAGTCGCTGCATACCAGAGAAACATACTTGGAAACCCACTTTACTTGACCATTCTTGGTCAGATACCGCTTCTCCCACTTATGCTGCCGGGATTTTGCACCGATCAGTGTAGTCATATGCTGCTTGTCCGCCATTACATCATCCGGGTGGGTAATATCCTGCCGGGTCAGTTCCATGAGCTCGGTCTCCGTATACCCCAGCATGGCACAGAACGAAGAGTTTACTTTAATCCAAGTTCCATCAATCGCCACAAGCGCTATTCCTATCGGTGCCTGGGTATAAGTTTGCTCAAATAAGGCCTGGTGGTCGATGGATATGTCATTCATTTATTAATATCCTCCAGTCGGAAAAGTAAAAATTATATTGAAATAGACTACATGCCTGCTTCCTTACCCGATTCCTGGACTTTTGAATCATGCGGCGTTCATCCAATCATATGGACATTCACCTTAATACACTATATAAGTTGAACAAACAATTGTACGGATGGAAGCATCCGGGTGAAATGTAATTCAACTTCTAGAAATCGAGGGTTTGGCCGCCATTTAAGCGATCAGACACAAGGAGGATCTGATGAAATACGAGGATATACTGGCTTTCTTAGGAGAAGGGGCGGCACACCCCGGTGGAGCCGCCGGTACAGCCGCCTTCCTCCAAGATCACCCCATACCATCCGGATCACACATACTGGAAATCGGATGTGGAACAGGACGAACCGCCTGTATGCTGGCTCAGATGGGCCATTATGTTACTGCTTTGGACCGAAGTGAGATCATGCTCAGAAAGGCAGAGACGAGATCCGCCCAGATGGGCGTAGAAGTCAACTTCGTACAAGGAGACGCGGCATCATTGCCTTTTTCGCATGAACAGTTCGATCTTGTCCTGCTTGAATCGGTGTCCGTCTTCTTCGAGCCTGACTCCGCCTTCAGGCAGATTTGGAATGTCCTCAAGCCTGGGGGAAGAGTGTATGACCGGGAAATGTACAGTCTTCAAGAGAACGCTGGTCTGGAAGCCGAAATGCGCCGTCTGTATGGCATTTCCGTGATTCCGGATGCCGCTGGGTGGATGAATTATTACACAAATGCCGGATTTAGCCAGGCCAGACTCTGGGCCCCCTCCAACGGTAACAGCCTACTGCAGCCGCAAGGAAATACGTTCGGGGATGATCCATTTCAGGTGATCGATATAGAAATCCTGTTCGAGCCCTCAGTGAACCGTTTTTTTGCGGAAAATGCAGAATTCCTAGATAAGTATCATGAAAAGTTAGGTTATGGTGTCTTCATTGCGGAGAAAGGGCTTCCTTCAGCGTAGTCAGATTTTAAGAGAACCCAGCAGTGGCATGATAGTCTGCAGCATTCCAATGCCAAGCTTAATATTGGAAAAGAATGAGCCAAATGAGGCAGGTGAAGCCCCCCCGGCACCTCCGGCTTCGGCTGCGACGGCATTGCTGGCAGGAGCTGCAGCATTAACCGGACTTTTACCAAACAGCAGGTCTAATAATCCGGATACTTGGACCTGCTGCTTGGAGTCTGACCGCCGCACCCTCTCCGCACCTTTGACGCCTGCAACCGACACTGCCTTCTCATCCACATGAGTGATGGTTCCCACATACAGGCTCCCGTCTTTGGTCACAATGCAGACGGGCACCCCCTTCCATTTATCCGCAAGAACGCGGTTCGGATGAGGCTGTTTTGCTCTTGCTCTGGGTGCCGCCTTGCCCGCCGAAGCTGATCGTTTAGTTTTTTTACCCCGCATATCATTCCACTCCTCAATTTAGGTATATCTCAACCTATTCTGCTCTGCTCTTCCTGCTTGTATGAATCGCCCCCTCCACGCAACTAAGTGGCTGAAAGTCTATAGCGGGACGCACTTTGCTGCGGTTCCTCCTACTCAACAGAAGAAGAGCCCGCCCGAAGGCCGACTCTACTTGTTGTTGCTGTCTGGTTGATGCTACATCTTTCCTAGATGAACAAGAATGGCAGCAGGAACAATAGGGCAATCTCGGACCATGCCAATGCCGAGTATGGGCCGTATCCACCGTATCCATACGGGTAGCCGTATGGGTAGCCATACGGATAGCCATACGGATAGCCATATCCTGGCCCCAGAGCTGAGGTCTTCGCCTTTTTGCCCGCTTCCTTAAGCTGTTTCTTAGCTTTTTCCGGCTTGGTTGACATTACTGTGGCCCCTGGAGCTGACTGTCCGAAATAAAGGCCTTTTTCGTCCACCCCAGTCAATGTGCCTACCATATAGCTCCCATCGTGTCTAACCACACATACCGGTTTGCCGATAAGCGGCTTACAGGTTGTCATATTAATCGGGTTGATCACTTGCACCTTGGGCATCCTCCCTTCCCCTGAACTCATGTTATGGTATTCAGGAGGAATGCCGGGTGTTAAACGATAGCCCGCTTGCCAGGGAGGGCAGCTATACCTTGAACTTGCCTATTTTCTCATTGAGCACAACGGACAACTCTGCCAGAGAATTCGCAGCGGCAGCAATTTCCTCGATGGAGGCCGCCTGCTCTTCCGATACCGCGGCAACCTCACTCACACTGTCTGAAGCATTGCTTGCAAAAGACTGTATGGCTTCGAACTGTCTCTGCAAGCGTTCGATGCCCATCTGGATCGCATCAATGGTTGCCGCGGCTTCCACTGTCTGGTCATCCACCGTTACAATGGACTGCGCAATATGACTGAAGGACTGCTCCGCCACCTTCACCAAGTCTAACCCTTCAGTTACCGCCTGGGAGTTCGCCTGAACGGCCTCTGAGGCCTCTGACGCATGTACCTGGATCTCCGATACAATCCCTCGGATCTGGCTCACAGATTGGGCTGAACGCTCAGCGAGCTTTCTGATTTCTCCAGCTACGACATCGAATCCTCTACCTGCTTCCCCAGCGCGTGCCGCTTCAATAGAAGCATTCAGCGACAAGAGATTGGTCTGCTCAGCAATCTCCGAGATCAGCTCAAGAATATGATTGATTTCCTGGGATTTGTCATCCAGGCTGCCTACCAGATCTTTGACCGTCATCGATTTTGTATTAATAATCTCCATCTGCTGTTTGGTCTTCGTTACTACCGACGTGCCGGCTGTGGCCGTCTCTTTCGTCTCCTGAGTGGCTGTACGGAGGCCATGAATGACAGTCACTACCTCATCAACCTGATTCGTCATTTGCCTAGCCTCTGCCAAGGAATCTGCAGATATCTTCGTTTGTTCCTGACTGGTCTCCGCTACACTCTGGAACGAGTTAGCCATCTGTTCCGAAGCCAGACTGGTCTCATGGGTAATCAAGGCCAAGTTGTTCGAGGTGGAAGAGACATGCTCTGATGAATTAGATACACTGCTCAGCAGATCCCTCAGCTGATTTTTCATCAAATTGACGTTTACAGACAACTCCCCAATCTCGTCCCCAGAATGTACTTTTACATCCTCAATCGTCAGCTCCCCGGCAGAGATTCTGGATACTGCTCCGGAAAGGCTCACGATTGGCTTCGTTAAGCGCCGGGTCATCCATAAGGAAACTAGGGTGCTAAGCACGAGTGTAATTAAGGTGACGATCCCGATGTACCATGTTGTATCGTTGGCAAATGCGCCTACTTCCTTCTTAGTCACAGCCGCATACATACTCCACCCTGTCACATCAACCGTAGTGCGAAAAATATAATAATCCTCGCCATTAATCGAAGTCTCCATGACCGCATCTTTCTTCAAGGCCATCATGTCTTTCAAATGATCGATGCTGTAGACAACCGGAGCGGCTTCAGATTTCCCGTCCTCGGTTCCCTTCGTTCCTGCTGCTGATGCTCCGGGCTGGATCTCCTCCAGCTTCTTGAAGATCAGCTTGCTGTCCGGGTGCGCCAGAATTGTTCCGTTGGAAGTGGTCAGAAATAAAAATCCGGTCTCCCCGATCTTCATCTTACTTACCTCCTGAGACAGCTGGTTGAAGTCGGCATCAATCCCCAGAACGCCTACCGCCTTGCCCTTTCTATCTGTGATCGCTTTGGTCGAGCTTACGAACAGGTTGACCTTCTTGGAATCCGAATTGGAGGACATATAAGGTTCCGTATAATGGACCTTGGACGGATCATTAATGGAAATGGTATACCAAGGCCGGAGCCGGGGATCATAACCGCCCTTCATAGTATCCTGCTTGGGCCACTGCATGTATGCCCCTAAAGTAGAACCTATATATACATACGAGGTATTGGGCTTCGCCTTTGCATACATCTCAAACTGCTGATAAATATCACCACCGGCCATGTCCGGCTTCCAATAGGTGGTTGGAACATCGGCTCCCTTCTCATACTTAAGCATGGACGGCAGCGTATCCAACTTGGACATAAGCGGCATGGATGACATGTACTGAATATCCTCCTCCAGATTGTGAAAATACATGTTCATATTTTCCTTGGCCAGATTCACCTGTTTTTCGGTGAAATTCTGAAACATCTCTTTGGAGGAATCATTTATGAAGAGTCTTAGGGTAAATACAATAACCAAGGCCGGAATCAGAACCAAGGATATCATCGTAATCCCGAGTTTGGTGCCAAGTTTCATCTTTGAACGTGTAAATATTTCAGGGTTTGATGCTTTCTTCTGCGTTGTCCTCATAACTGCTCCCCTTTTTCTTTAAAAAGATAACAAACCGGTAATGAACTATATAATATATATCGTCTATAAACTTCTTAGCTTTAGAGCAGTTAAGTGGGGAAGAACGTCCAATTATTTACAAAAAAAGCCTGAAGTGAAGAAACTTCACTTCAGGCATAAAATGCGAGCTCTAAATTGTTTGGCTGCTAGAGATATTTGCCCCCCGTCAGGCATATTAATGATCAGCTTCTATCGTTTGGTTTGCACGATCAAGATGTACAGAACGCGGCTCCCCAGACATCTCACTTAATAGATCCAGCAGCAGCTTCAAAGACTTGTCGCCGATATGACTGATAAGTTGAATGTGCTTCGCGTTGGCGTTTACAACGTCCTCGACCGTATAGAATCCTTTGCGGCGTAATATATTCGTGAGCTTCTGGATCGAGCTTTTACTATACTGGGTTCCTGCTATGTAAGCGAGATGCGAAATATCTTTGGCTAAATATTCTGGGGGGATTGCAAAGTTTGATTTTAACGGCTTGTTCGGTAGGATGGTCAGCATCAGAATAAACATCTCATCCAATAACCTCTTTAATCTGAATATGATCTGTCTTGCTTAGATCAATAAACTCGTGATTATCCAAAACAATGAGCGGTTGTGTGGGATAGTTGACGTTGGTCAGCAGAATTTTACCTGTTCGACCGTCCGATAAAACAACATTGCAGCCGACTTGTGTGGAAATCAACAAATCCAAGAACGTATGACCAATGACCAAGTCGAACCGGTTCATACGAATTTGACGATGGATTTCATGAATAGCATCAAAGAAAGGAAATGCTTGCCTATGGGGCCGGTCTGAAATCAAAGCGACATACACATCAACCAGGGACACGATTTTACTCAAGCGATCAATCTGGTCACCCTTCAGCCCTTCCGGATAACCGCTGCCGTCCTCTCGTTCATGATGCTGCAGAGCAACCAATGCAATTCTGGGATCGACGTCCGATTTGCTTAACAACTCGTATCCTAGAACCGTGTGCTGCTTCATAATCGCATATTCGTTTGTATCAAACCTTTCCGGTTTGTGAATTAAATCACTCGGGAGTTTAACCGAACCGATATCATATAGACTTGCTGCGGTCGCAAGCACGGCAAGCTCGTCTTCATCCATCTTAAGCCGCCTACCTAGTGCAGTAGCCAGAAGGGCGACCCCAATGCTCTGTTTGTAGCGGAAATCCCCCTGTTCCTCCAATTCCGAGAAGACTCGATAGAGGTTGTAGCTCTTGGCCGTCTCCTGAATAAATGGCAGCAGTTTCCCCTCCACATCATCCATCGGAACTTCATTATTCTGCCGCACGAAATCGTCGATCTCAAGTATGTGCTTTGGTACAAGATGGCCTGTCTCGGCGACCTCAACATCCTCGGTCTTGATCTTGAAATTGGCGAGTTTCTCAAGATGACTCTTGCGAAGAAGTGTTCCCTTGCCGATCAGTAATGTGCCACTCACGTCATAGATGTTCTTTAACAACCGCATTCCAATTAGCTCTTGATACTCATTAGTAAGCACTACAATCCCTCCAGTATTGGTGCTCCTACCCTTATTCAGTAAATCCTCCCTAGTAGGAGCTTACCTAATTATGTAAATGTATCTCTAAAAAGGACTTCGGCTGCTTATTCCACATTAATTAATAAAATCCAGAAAATAGAACCATAGAATCAGTAACTGATGGAGCAATTAATGCAATATACCCCCCTGTAATTTTCTCAATAATAGGCCTTATACCCCATTCTGCTTAGAGTAGAGGACGGATTGCGAGTCGTTTGTTTGAGACTGTAAAAACGGGGGCACCAAATCGTAAAGATTCGGTGCCACTATTTTAATGAATAGCGAAAACTTCTCTTTCCAATAATTCCTCTGGCTTTTGGCCGATCGGATCACTGTGGAAATAATTACGAATAACCCCATCCTTTAAATAGTTAGCTATGGATACCATAATCATTCCTTGATCAAGTGCAAGATAAGCTTTAGCAAGTTCTCCCGTTTCTACGTTCACGGAGTCATAGAATCCATATTTGCTGTACATATTAAAGCCTTTTAAGGCTTTAATATTTTTTCGTATAGCTTCAGGTGCGTACTCCAGGGCGAGAAATGAAGCATGAGCAGTTACGGTAGCCCCATCTTTATAACCTGATGTACCCAGCGGTGTTGCCGCAAACTCACTGTATCCAGTAGGAGTTGCCGATGGTGAGAAGCCCCAAGCAGGATAACCCTTTTCCTTTGCATAAGCGATTTGCAGCTCAACATGACGTTTGTTGTTTAGACCCAATGCTTTGGTGCCAAGCTCTTTTTCTTTCAACACAATTCCAGGCATAAGCCCTTCAAACATACTTCCTCCCCAGCTCGGGACAAACTTAACGCCATTGTACTCATAGGTTCCTTCGAAAACGTTCACCCCATCGTGCAATACATTACTTCCTTGCGGAATTTGAGCTTGCCAATCCCATTCCTTCGGCAATGTACGATACAGTTTCCACCAATGCTCCTTAGGAACGTCTCCCTTCCCAATGGCAATATAGCTTGCTACACGCGGTTCAGTGTAGAACATACCGTAATGATGGTCGGTCAGTTTGCCTTTCGCGACATCATAGCCGCCGCGGAACTGGCCAACTTCCGGATCATATAACGGTTGATAATTCATATTGTCAACCAACTTGCTGGTTTGCCCACGCAGCTCTGCATAAGCTTGCCCAACGACAATTAAACCTGCTGAAAGCCATCCGTTATCTACCTGAGAAATAAATTGACCCCAATCTTTCTTAATGGAACCATCATCTGTGTTGTACCAGTTATAAAACAGACCATTCCATTTTTCCAGCTTTCCGAGCGTATCCAGGGTGACTTGTAAACGCTTTACCGCTTCTGTCTTTGAAATCAAGCCCAATTGTTGGGCTGAAACCGTACTCATCATATACATGCCAATATTGGTCGGCGAAGTACGTTTGGCTTCCTGCATTCCTTTTTCCGTGATACGCACCTCATCATAAGTCATACCTGTGTTCGGATCGGTATTTTCCTGGAAATACTTAAAGGTTTTACTTGCAACCGCTTTCAATTCTGCACGAAAAGCAGTTTCGTTTCCGGCATTACTGGCTGATACCATAGGAGCTGCCACAAGATTCAGTATTAATCCCAGGGTCAAAATAAAACTTGCGAATTTACCTTTGTTCATTATTATCTCCTCTCAGACTCAGTTTTTCGAAACGTTTCAAATATATGATACCATAATTAACCATTTACTGAGAAGCATTTTTTGAGTTGATTAAAGAGGTCAAGCACGGAATAAACAAATATATTTTACAAATTAAATTGAAACGTTTCAAAAATTCCGGACGGTCAATGCTTTCCTAATCAGTCGGACCCAGAACTACTATACGCAGCATACGGAATATGCCAGCACATCTTTCGACTTGGTGTGACGCTCTAGTTCCATAATTCTTGACCTGTAAATCGAAAAGGCCCCCACCCTCATAGGGTTGGGGGCAATTATACATATTCAAACCAGATGACAAGCCATCTTCCAATTAGTGAAGTTCCTGATTACAACACACTTTCAGGAGGCTTGCTTGATATATTAAGCTTTGCAATGGCTCACGAGCATCTGCTGTATCCGCAGTTACTGCAGGTTCGGCAGCCTTCCATGTTGATCAGCGAGGCTGACCCGCATGAAGGGCATAAATCACGGGAAGCGCTTTGGACCAAGCCGGAGGCATTAGACCCTGCCTGTTCCTGCTGCTCATGCCGCAGCTGTTCCACGAGTTCATCAGGGGCAGGCAGTCCTTGGCCACCGCTCTCTGATGAAGACTGCTGGGCATGCGTCTCTAGTGCCTTCGCTACCGCATCCGCAATGGATTCCACCCGATTCGGGCCAAATCCGATCGCGCCGGAGCCGCCAATTCCCTTGAGGTGTTTGATCAGCAGCTCAACCTTATGACCGTGATCCCCGTAACGTAGGAACAGAGAGCATACCCGGCCAAGCGCCTCCGCCATGGCAAACACATCCGAGCCCGCCTTCCCGACATTCAGGAAGATCTCCCCTGGAATGCCGTCCAGGTCATTAATCGTAATATAAGCCATGCCAAAAGGGGTGTTCATCTTGTACGTGGCGCCCCGCAGCACTTGCGGGCGGCTCTTATACTGCTTGTCTACGACTCTGGAGCCCGGTTTGCCCGAAGGACTGAGCTCCACAGTTTGTCCGCTCTGCAGCAGGTTCTGTATCCCCGAGCCCTCCACCTCAATCAGCCGGTCGGACGCTTCGGAACGCTGACCTTCCGCTTTCTCGGCAATGATTCGTTCAAGTTGATCTTCTACAGCTGCGGCTTTAGCACCCGCTTCTTCACCCTGCTCCTTCCGGAGCTGGTTCTGATCGGCGTTCAGCCCCATTCCCTCGGATTCAGAGCCGCTGGCTGCTGCTGTCTCGGCCTGTTGCGGCACCTCCTTCTTCTCAGTCTGAAGCACCTGGACATCCCGGCTTCCATCCCTGTAGATCGTTACGCCCTTGCAGCCCAGGTCAAAAGCAAGCTCATAGAGGCGCTTGGTCTCCTCCACTGTAAAATCCGCCGGGCAGTTCGCCGTCTTGGAGATCGAACTGTCCACCCAACGCTGAATAGCGGCCTGGGCCCGGATATGATCCTCCGCGGACAAATCCATAGCCGTTACGAAGTAAGATGGCAGCGGCTGCCCCGGGTGGGCATCCATCCATTCCTGGGCAATCGGCACAAATTGCTCATCGAAGCCAAGCCGGCTCTGTCTGAAATATTTGAAGGCAAAGTAAGGCTCAATTCCCGTTGATGTGCCTACCATCGTCCCGGTGCTTCCTGTAGGAGCCTGCGTGATAATCGTTACATTCCGAACCCCGTTCTCACGCACAGCCTCCCCCACTTCCGGGTAAGTCTCCACCATCGACTTCATAAACCCGCTCTGCAGATATTTCTCTGCATCAAAAGCTGGAAATGCCCCTTTCTCCCCCGCGATTTCCGCCGAAGCGAGATAAGCCTCCCGCGCGATGAATCCATACAAACGATCCAGAAAATCAAGGGACTCTGGACTTCCGTAGCGGATGTTCAGCTTGATCATCAGCTCCGCCAGTCCCATCGTTCCGAGCCCCACCCGGCGCTCGTTCTTCTGGTTTCTCTCGTTCTCCTCGAAATGATAAGGAGTCGTGTCAATCACATTGTCAAGAAAGCGGACAGAATCCCTCGCAACACGCCCCAGCTCCTCCCAGTCAACATCGTGATGCTGCTCATCATAGAACTTGGACAGGTTAATGGCGGATAAATTACATACCCCCCAAGCGGGCAGACCCTGCTCTCCGCAAGGATTGGTGCAAATAATCGGGTTGAAATACCAGCTGTTCGACATCTGGTTGTAATATTCCATGAATACGACTCCCGGCTCTGCGGATTTCCAGGCCGACTCCATAATAATGTCCCAGATCTCCCGCGCCTTCACGGTGCGGTAGTGAATAACTTTGCCGCCAGCCTCTTTCCACTTCTCCAGATTACCGTCCCACGTATCCGTGTAGGAAGCATCCGACGTGTCCGGGAATACCAGCTCCCAATCGAGGTCTTGCTTAACCGCATTCATAAAGTCATTGCTGATGCAGACGGACAGATTCGCATTCGTAACCTGGCCCATCGTCTGCTTCACGGTAATAAAATCAAGGATGTCGGGATGCCAGTCATTCATCATGAGCATCAGCGCACCCCTCCGGCTCCCGCCCTGTTCAATCAGGCCAGTTGTATAACTGAACAGCCCGCCCCAGGAGACGGCTCCGCTTGAGGTTCCGTTAACTCCCTTAACTACCGATCTTCTCGGCCGCAGGGAGCTTAGGTTAATCCCCACTCCACCCCCGCGGGCCATAATTTCAGTCATTTCTGAAAGGGTCTCCATGATCCCACCGCGGCTGTCCTTAGGCGACGGAATCACATAACAGTTGAACAGCGTGAGTTCTTCACTCGCTCCCGCACCTGCCGCGATCCGTCCCCCGGGAACAAGCTTCCAGTCATCCAAAATATATCTGAATCGCTGCTCCCACTCTTCCCGCAGTTCCGGGGTTGCTTCAGCCGAGGCCATCGCCTTGGCCAGCCGGTCCCACATCTCCTCAGGGGTCTTCTCTATATTTAGGGTAAGCTTCTCTACCTCGGTAACGACCTGCTCCCCGCTGCGTGTCAGCACGGTAGCTCTGCTGCCTTCCCGGCTGATGATTTCTCCGACTTCCTTGGTAGGAAACTTAGGATCATCCTTAGTCAAGACCAGCACAGTATCACCGACCGCGGCATGACTCGGATCGGGATTTTTCCAGGCATACCGGTCAAGAAATATTTTCTCACTCAAGCCTGTCAGACGTTGATGATGCAGTGTACCACTCATTTTGCAACAACCTCCTGAACATTTATAAATTCATCAGCTTTACAGCCAAATAGGTATAAAACCACAACATATTGAGCATCAATTATCATACTACACCACATATCGGAGTATTGTGATATTCGTCATATCCTCAATCCCGGATAAGAGCACCGCTAGACAGCTTTGACTATCACCCATTCTTCCTCTGTTTCTCACAAGTTATGAATAGGCTTTTTTTCGTCCATACTAACCCTACATCTCATTATAATTCAGACGGCCTGGGTTTGTACTCGTGACTCAGGGAACTAAGCATCAGCCCCTGCATCAATGAGCATCTATGAAAGGACGGAACTAGAGCATGAATACACAGCGAGAAGCTGATCTCCCGAAAGTGGAATTCGACCGTTCCTGGTACAGCCAGCTTGATACCCGGTTGGGCAAGGGAGGACCATGGGACAGCTGGGATTTGTTCTCACTAGCCATACAGTCTGAGGAGGCCGCTCTAGTTACAGATTTCGAAGAAATGCAGTGTCTGAAGCATCTGCATGGACTTGAACCTCTCCCCCATCAGACGGATACAGCCAGGAAGGTGCTGTTCGAGATGCGGGGACGCGCCATATTGGCTGATGAAGTAGGCCTGGGCAAGACAATTGAAGCAGGACTCATTCTCAAGGAATATCTCATCCGCGGGCTTGTCCGCAAAGTCCTCATCCTGGTCCCGGCCTCCCTTGTGCTGCAATGGGTCAGAGAGCTTAATTCCAAATTCGGCATCACGGCAACCGCCCAGAAGAAGGCGCACTCCTGGCAGTCCGATATTGTGGTCGCCTCTATGGATACAGCCAAACGTGATCCCCACAAGGAAATTCTGCTGGGTCAGGAATATGACCTGGTCATTGTCGACGAGGCCCATAAACTGAAGAACAAGAAGACCACCAACTACCAATTCATGCTGAAGCTCCGCAAAAAATACTGTCTTCTGCTGACTGCCACACCTGTGCAAAATGATCTGGATGAGCTGTTTAATCTTATTACCCTGCTTAAGCCCGGGCAGCTAGGCCGGCAGGGGGATTTCTCGGCGAATTTTGTGGTAGATAAGCGGGTGGTCAAGAATGAGGACCAGCTTAAAGGTGAACTCGCCAAGGTTATGATCCGCAACCGGCGCGGGGATGGACAGCTTAATTTCACCAAGCGCATAGTTCGCAATGTGCCGCTTCAACTCTCTCCAGAGGAACAAGCGCTGTATGACGGGGTTACTTCCTTCATTAAGGGCCAATACCAGGCGTCCGGCGGCAATCTCAGCAGCATGCTCTCCCTCGTTACACTGCAGCGGGAAGTATGCAGCAGCCGGGATGCAGTGTTCGTCACACTGGTGAATTTATCCAAGAAGCTGGCCCCCGATTCCCCGGTCAGAGACCAGATCTGGGAATTGGTTCATGTCATCAAGGCTATCAAAGAGAATACCAAAGCGGAGAAGACCATGGAGCTTATCCGGGAGATGAATGAGAAGGTGATCGTGTTCACGGAATACCGGGCCACCCAGGAGTACCTGCTCAACTATTTCCGGGACCGCGGTTTGTCCGCAGTTCCTTACCGGGGCGGGATGAACCGGGGCAAGAAGGATTGGATGATGGATCTGTTCCGGGGGAAATCCCAGGTAATGATCGCTACCGAAGCTGGCGGAGAGGGCATCAATCTGCAATTCTGCCGCAACATGATCAATTTTGACCTGCCCTGGAACCCCATGCGTGTTGAGCAGCGGATCGGGCGCGTTCACAGACTCGGCCAGCAAAACGATGTCAGGATCTACAACCTGTCCACAAACGGAACGATTGAAGAACATATCCTGAATCTTCTGCATGAGAAGATCAACATGTTCGAGACCGTCATCGGGAGCCTGGATGTCATCCTCGAACGGTTTGAGAAGAAGCACTCACTGGAGAAAAGCTTGTACAAGATCATGCTGGAGTCTGAGAGCGATGAGGAGCTCAGGAAGCAGGTGGAGTCGCTTGGGCAGTCCCTGGATTCGATCAAACAAGAAGTGATTAGCGCCGGAGATCCCCAAGAAGAAGAGGGAAATCTGGAGCAGCTCTTAGGAGGCTAAGACCGTTATGACCATGACAACGGAACAAATCCGGGATTATGTGCTGACCTACCTTCAGACCACAGGTTGTCAGATTCTAGACCAATCCCCCTATCACGTCACAACGAAGCTCTCTCCTGAAGCCGACAAGGAACTGACCGGACGGCCGTTCTACTGGGGATTCATTGAGCGTACACAGACGGAGCCGGAGACAATGTCTTTCTTGTTCGTCTTCGATCCTGAACAGTACGATGCGGCTGAGCTCCTGAAATCGGAGAATGCGGAACAAGAGCGGCGAAGCAAGCTTCATGCCCAGCTGAATCAGCCTGTAAGATCATCGGGAGCCGTATCAGGCCCCCAATCAGAACCATCAGGACCACCATCAGGATGGGTCCAGCCCGCCTCGGCTCCCCAAGCCGAAGACAGCATCTTAGGGCGTTACTTCGGTGTGGTCCGGCCGCTCCCGAACGTAGGTCCGGGAAGAATTCAACGGGAACACCTGCATTTCGGCAGCCCCCGGCTGAATTCAATCTTCTCAGCGGCGAAGCGCGGAGGCAGCTGTGTCTACCTGTTTGAAGACCCTGGCCAGCGGCAGCGGGTCACCCTCTTCCCTGCCGCTTATGAGCCCTGGCTGGGCGTGTGCTTCAAAGCTGAGTTCGCTTGTGATATGAAACGCGAGGAGCTGCACTTCATCGGCGTCTCACTGTCCAGCGGCAGAATTGATATTCACTTCCGTGAACGGCTCGAGGGTAGGGACCTGACGCCAAGATTGCCGGAGAATATTCATATTGAGCCCACCAGCCTCAGTCTGGATCAGGGGCGGGAAGCTCTGGAGCAGGCGTTAATGAGCCGATTGGATGCGGTTGATTCAAGCTGGGCCATCGAAGCCCATAACCGGCTCCAGGAGGAACTGGAGCTGATTGACGCTTATTACAAAGATCTGCTGCTTGAGGA
Organism: Paenibacillus sp. J22TS3; assembly: GCF_018403205.1. Taxonomy (NCBI): domain Bacteria; kingdom Bacillati; phylum Bacillota; class Bacilli; order Caryophanales; family Paenibacillaceae; genus Paenibacillus; species Paenibacillus sp. J22TS3. Next base: position 446,793 of record NZ_BOSF01000002.1, on the reverse strand, counting down.
AGACCCCGAGAAGAAGCTGTCTGCTCAGGAGCAGTATGAAGCCAGACGGCAGGAAATACGCTGGCAGTACGAGCCCCGCATTCTTGTTTCCGCCATAAATTGCGGAATCTTTCATCTCCGTCCGGACCCATTAAGACAAATAGACCGGTATCGCTAAAAGACCGCAAAAATAGAACGCCGCTGACAAGCTTGTCCCGACAGGTTGTAACAGCCTTCTGAGGCAGGCTTGGCTACAATAAATGCATCTATTTCACTATATAAAATGAACTAATAAAGGTTACCCTTTAGAGCGCTGCGATGCCGAGTGTTCTTTTCTTTAAGGCCGCTGTTGTCTCCGTATTGCTTGAACTAGATATCCAAGTAGGGGCATTTCGGAGACAAAGCCGGACGCTCCGCTTCTTCAGAATCACTCGCCCTCTCCGCTGTGAGAGGTTAATTTTTAAAGTTCATTTTATATAGGTCAATCCGAGGACAAGCTCACTACTCTATCAAGGCAGGTGCCCCTATGAAGAACCGACTATGCCGGCTGCTCCGCACGAGTCTACTCTTGTCGCTGGTGCTGTCAAGCCATGAGACTTTGTTCGCTGCTCCTGCATACGCTAATGCTGCTGCAGAATTAGCCAACATTGCCACCGCTCCTGAAAAAGTGGAGCAATTCGCACAGAAAATGATCAAAAATCTGTCCAGCCAGGACCCGTTCCGGGATTGGGCGGGGGCTAGATTGTACACTCAGCCGCTGGGACCAGGCACCCATTCCTGGATGGTGATCGTGGAGGGAACCTCCCCGGCATCCAGCGGGTATTTAATTATTGGAGCAGCCCCGCATGGAGGTTATGCCTTAATTGAATATGGGCTTGGGTCAGACCCGTTATTCTCCGAGAAGAGCCGTGAACAGATGCTCAGCTCCCTAAGAAGCCAAGGGCAGTCTGGGAGCTTTGAAGTGGAGATGAGATATGCGGGACCTGCTCTAGCCGAGTGGAAGGCCGTTCCCAAAGCGGCCGGCCTGCCTTCTAAATATTTTGATGCCGTAAGCGGGGAACTTCTGCCAGAATCAGACGCAAGCTGGGCCAGACAGCTGAATAACCCGTTATCCCTGACCTCACCGAAGCTTGTTAACAGCAGCCATAAGTTGAAACAACCTGACAAAACTGTGATTACGAGCCGTGCCTTTAATACTTATGAGAATCTGACCTGGATGGTCCAAAAGCCCCTCCAGCTGAAGACAGGCGCCATTACGGCTGTGCTTAAACAGAAAAAAAGGCTGGTCTACGCCTCACGGGGTGGTGATCGTACTTATTCCATCTCCCTGCCGGTAAACGGTTTTCAGCGCTGGGCTGGAGATGACACGATCAGGGACTGCACTTATATCCTTTCCAAATCAGGATCTCTAAGCCGCTGGATTGCTCTTCCTGTCCTTGAGCAGATGGGAGAATTTTATGAGACAGACGGCAGCTAAACTATAGGCAGGAACGACAAAAAGCTGATCCCCTTTGAAATGAATGGGCTCAGCTTTTTTATGCCATCAATTGATATCATTACGGGTCGAAGATTTCTTCCGCCGTTCCTTCAGAAGGGGCAGCGGCTCGCTCTCCCACCACATCCCGATGGCGAAAGGAAGCATTCCAAACCACTTACGGCTCCAGGGCTCCCGGGCAGGACGCTGCTGCCGCCGGATTTCCTTGGGAGTCTCCATCACATATACAACCTTCTCGGTAATGATCTTAACCAGTTCATCGCCGCTGGCCATGAACAATCCCTCCTCTATATAAGGACAATCATCTCCTTACCTCTATTGTGCGCCCGAATTGCACTTCTTATTCCTGAATTTTTTGCTGCTGACTTGCATGCATGATTTCTAAACGGGAAACCTAAGACAAAGGCAAAAGAAACCAATCCTAAAGGTGATTATTCATGAAGAAGATACTTCAGGTTATTATGGCTATACAATTTCTTACCCTTTCCGCGGCGTTCCCTGCATCAGCACAAGAAACCCGTCCCGATGAAATGGACAGGCTGGCAAGACATGCCTTTCCGGAGCCCATCATCCTCATTGATGCTGGTCACGGCGGAATTGACGGAGGGACCTCATTCAAGGAAATACTGGAGAAGGATATCAACCTCGATATTTCCCGCAAGCTGTACCTGATTCTTAAGGCAAAAGGATACCAGGCTGTTCTTAACCGGTCCGAAGATTATGCGCTTAGTGACGATAACCATTGGCTGAAGAGCCGTTCCCGTCATATGCGTGATCTTGCGCAGCGGAAAGCCTTGAGTGACGAGCTGACCACATCCGTTGTGGTCAGTGTTCATGTGAACTGGGGGCGCAACAGTGCCAAGCGGGGTCCGGTTGTGCTTCATCAGAATGAAGGGCGCAGTGCGCTGTTGGCTTCAGCTATTCAGAATGCACTGGACCCGCTTTACAATACACGCACCTGGCCTATGCTCGGCAAACCGTTTTACCTGCTTAATCATGTCGCCTATCCGGCGGTCATCGTTGAGACCGGATACCTCAGCAACGCGCAGGATCGGGCTATGCTCACACGCCCTAAGGGGCAGATGGAAATTGCCAAGGCTATCGCTGCGGGAATTATGGAGTATTTTACGGAAATATAAGCCCAGGGTTAATCTGAGGCTGATCCCGAGCCAGCTCACTGACTCCAACAAAATCCGCTTCCTGTTTGAGCTTATCGATCGACTGCTTTAAGACAGCCGCAGTCTTCTTCCCTTTGCCTCCAACGTGGCCTATCGTTACACAGTGGTCATGCTCCTTCAGCCACTCCGCCACCTTCATAATCTGTTTGGAGATGTGCTGGATGGATGCAACATCATCAAGAAAGATATGGTTATTGACCTGTGGCAGGCCTCTTTGGGCACAAAGCTTTCCGACCACTGATCTATAATTTGTTTTGCTGTCTACAAAGAACAGTCCCCGCTCTTTGCATACATCAAGCACAATCGACATGATCCGTTCATCGGCAGTTGCCTTGGAGCCCATATGGTTATTGATCCCTACAACAAATGGAACATTGTCGATAGCTTCTTCAACACGTTTTCGCACCTCAGCATCAGACATGCTTGTCAGGATAGCCCCCGGGCCCAGCCACTCGGGCCTTCCGTGTTTGGGTTCCATCGGCAGATGCAGCAGCACATCATACCCCCGCTCATGGGCACGCTTTGCGTCCTTTTCGGTGGAAGGAAGGAAAGGCATAACGGCCACCGTCAGCTTGACCGGCATGCTGAGAATTTCATCCGTACCGGCCATATTGTTGCCCAGATCATCAATGATGACGGCAAGTTTTTTCTTAGGCTGGTGAACCTCCGGGCTTTTGACCGATCCTGGATTTCCTGGATTTCCGAGATTTGCGGGATTTGCGGTTTTTCCAGCCCCATCCAAGGTAATCTGCATTGATCTGAGGCCGGCCGCCTGCACTTTAACCTCAGGTTGAAACGAAGCGGCAGCCAACCCGCATAATAACGTTGCTGTAAGCACACGGGCAGTCTTCTTCCCAATTGTCCTGAACATTCTCCTGTCCATATTCCGCCCCTCCTTAGCTAAACAAGTTGTTTCTTCATTGTGTGAGGTTGGGGAGCTAAATATGTATGCCAATCAAGGGAGGTTCAGGTTCTCATTTCTGAAGTGAAAAAGGCCAACCAGCTGAACTGGTTGACCTCGTTGTTAACTTATCACTTTCATTGGAAGGTGAATCAGGGATTGGCCTGGTGCGGAAGCCACCAGATTGTTCTCCAGATCAAAATCAGGGACTGGTTCGATCCGCGAAAATTTTTGAAGAAATGCCGTTAAAGCGATGGTAAGCTCTAATCTGGCTAAGGGTGCTCCCAAACAAAAATGAGGCCCATTTCCAAAGGTAAGATGTTTCTTGTTGTTTTTGCGATGAATATTGAGGGTGAACGGATCTTCAAACATATGCTCATCTACATTAGCCGAGCTCATGCAGGCGATGACAACATCCCCCTTTTTCATTTGAACACCTAGAAGATTATTGTCCTGCTTCACGGTACGTTCCCGTTTGGAAATATGGAACCGGTAACGAAGCATTTCTTCCACAGCATTGGCGGCAAGTTCCGGAGTGTTTCTTAATTGCTCATACAGAATCTTATCATCATATAAGAGTGAATAAAAAGTACTGGAGAGCATGTGACTTGTAGTCTCAATGCCCGCTCCCAATAACAGCATGGTTGAGCGAACGACCTCATCATCGGTGAAACGTTCTCCCTCAAGCTCTGCCTTCAACAAATCCGAGATAATATCATCGGAGGGATTGGATCTCTTCTGAACAACAACAGGGTATAGATACTCGAAATACTCCTGGGCCGCTATCTGTTTCTTGGCCTGAATCTCCTGCTCGTCTTCCAAGCTGTAAGGTTGGAACAGAACATCCACCCATTTCTTGAATAGATGATAATCATGTGATGGAACACCAAGCAAATCGGCCATCACGATGGCTGGCAGCGGACTGGCAAGTGACTGCACGATGTCTGTCACACCGTTATCCGGAATGTCATTGATGAGGTTCTGAACCACTTCTTGGATGCGCGGCTCCCAAGCTTTCAGGCTTCGTGGTGTAAAAGCAGCCGACATGAGCGAGCGGTACTTTTGATGCCGGGGCGGGTCTACGCTTGTAAGGCTAATTTTCTCTGGAACCGCCCCTTCTTTATTACCGGTGCCGACGGTTATGGTGGTTCTATTGCCCTCCACAGTGAAAAATTCATAATCGCTGATCACTCTTTTGACATCATCATAACGAAAAACATTCCACGTATCCGTCTCCTGATGGTAATAAACCGGGTGCTCATTTAACATCTTCTTATACCATTCCATAGGAAAAAACTGTTCGGCTCTGGTCTTGAATTGAGTAATAGTATCCAAAAAAATCACTTCTTTATACATTTAAGGCTACTCCTCCTCTGCTTGATCTTGAATCAGCGCTTTAGTTCAGAGACGTCTTCCTCCTAAAATATAAGAGATACTTTATCGACTGACACCACTCCCTCTCCTTAAAACGACATTTTCATATAATACTAGAATTTTTTACCACCCTTCAAGTATATACTGACGGTATAATTAATTTCAAATTTACTTATATGAATCATGATAGATACTTATATTAAAGGATTTTGTGAATATACGATGAGTATATTATTAAAAAAACCGCAGCAAAAAAAGCCTGGCATCCGCCAAGCTGTACTCCGGTCTATGTTGTTTTAATATGTTCTAAATACCACCAACAGCTTCTCGCAATCCTCTGGCCTTCCCGGCTAAAAGCACTCTGCGCGGACTCCTTCTGAAATGCAATTAAAACGACCTCAATCACAGTAACGTTATTGCCATCCTGCCTTTCAATCAAGTCCAGCATTCCCTGCGTAAGATCTTCTAATTTCGTTGATTCCTTCGAGTTCTGTACTATCTTGTGAAACTGTTGTAAATCAGAGATTAGAGCCTCTTTATTTATTGTACTTTCCTCTTCATCAGGTCCGTATTGACGGAGCAGTGACAAGGCCTGTTCATCAAAAATATGCTCATTCCTTTCCTGCATCGCTCGAAGCAGAACCCCTACATAGGTCAATACCTTGGATACAGCCTCATACCAATCCGGCTTCTGGGAGTGAAAGCACCTTGACATATTATCAATTTGGTGCAGCAATCCATAACACAATATAGCCCCTTCGCTGGCATAACTGCTAATCTCTTCCCCAAACAGGTGAATGAAGCGTTCAGACAGCCACTTTAATTGCATGCTCGCCAGTTTCGTTGAATTAACTTCCCCTGAATAAAAACCCGCCCAAAATAGTTCCCATACTCGTTCTTTATCCGGCAGGATCATGGGCACAGCAATCTGATCCACGAGCCGGTCGAAATCGGAAGCATAAGGCTTATACTCCAGACTTTTTCGGATTTCAAGATCTTCCTGCATGCGTTTTTCAAAAATAGCGTGGAAACAATCCTCTTTCGAATTAAAAAATTTATAAAATGTTCCTTTCGAGACTCCTGATTGATCAAGAATCATCTGAATGGTTGTGTTCGCCAAGCCGTGCTCAATGAATAGGCTGAGTGCCGATTCTAACAACATTTCTTTGCGTTTGCTCATCTTTTTTCTCACCGATCGTTTTTGATTCCCATTGTATCACTAGCCGTAACAGGAAAATAGGGGGCTGGCAGATGCTTGTACCACAGATTTCGAATAGGCAAAAAAAGGCCCACGGAATGGCCGAATATCAGGAGCCTGAGTCCGGATATATCGCTTGCTTGATATGTTGTCCGGTCAGCGATGCAGGACAATCCATAATCCCATGAGGAGGTCCTTCAAATAAAACGGTTCCTCCCTCCTGTCCTGCACCTGGACCAAGATCGATGATCCAATCCGCCTGACAGATGACCTGCAAATTATGTTCGATAACAATTAAAGTGCTGCCCTGTTCAACCAAACGGTTCATGATGTGAATCAACTGATCAACATCCGACATATGAAGTCCTGTCGTGGGTTCATCAAGCACATAGATATTCCCGGTTGCTTCAAGCTCAGCAGCCAGTTTTACCCGCTGCAGCTCGCCTCCCGACAAGGTGCTGAGCGGCTGGCCTAAAGATACATAGCCGATACCGGTCTCCTTTAAGCCTTTAAGCACTGAGGCAATCTCTGGGTTATCCCGGAAAAAATCATACGCCTCATCCACGCTCATAGCCAATATATCGCTGATATTCAATCCGCAAAATGTCATCGCCAGCACCTCATCCTTAAACCTGCGGCCATGACACTCTTCACAGACCGTTTGAACCGTATCCATAAAGGCAAAATCCGTGTATATCACCCCTAAGCCTTTGCAATGAGGGCAGGCCCCTTGTGAATTAAAGCTGAAGAGCGAAGCGCTCACCCGGTTTTCTCTGGCAAATAGGCTCCGGATCACATCAAAAATTCCGGTATACGTAGCCATATTGGAGCGGCTTGAAGCAACGATTGTGCTCTGGTCAATAAGAACCGCCTCAGGATAGCGTTTCGAGAACTCTTGATGGATCAATGTGCTTTTGCCTTATCCCGCCACTCCTGTAACAACGGTCATCACTCCGGTAGGGATGCGTACACTTACGTCTTTTAAATTGTTCATCGTGGCGTGCTGAACCTCCAGCCAGCCGGCAGGCTGTCTGACTTCAGGTTTGAGTGTGAGTTTATGCTTCAGCGCCTTGGCGGTCAATGTGTCTGACTTCAGTAAACGTTCCAAATCCCCCTCATAGACGACGGAACCGCCGAACTTTCCAGATTTCGGCCCCATCTCCACAATATGATCGGCAATGTGTATAACGTCGGGGTCATGCTCCACGATGAGAACGGTGTTGCCTTTATCCCGGAGCTCCCTCATCAGACGGTTGATCGTGCTGACGTCATGCGGATGAAGTCGAATGCTCGGCTCATCAAAAATATACGCAAGATCCGTTAAGCTGTTTCCAAGCTGGCGCACGATCTTGATCCGCTGTGATTCACCGCCTGAAAGGCTGGATGTTTCACGATTCAGGTTCAAATATCCAAGCCCAATCGTAACAAGATGGGTCAATCGCTCCGTAATCGCTTCTGTCACCGTCCGACCTTCCGGTACGTGAACGGTCCGAATGTACCCGAGCAGGTCACTGATCTGCATTCTGCCGCAGTCCGCAATATTCAACCCATTTAACCTGCACTCCAGCACAGCTTGATTTAATCTGCCACCCTTACACGCAGGACAAAGCGCCTCAGCCACCACATGATCAATCGCTTCTTTGTACCGCTCGCCATCCCTGGATTCCGCCTTATCCAGAAAAGTGCGCTTAATTCGTGGAATGACCCCTTCATACAAGGAGGTTGGCGGCCAGCCTTCAAGTGGATGCGGCGGTTTGAATCCGGTTTTGTACAGCAGCGTGTCCATTTCATCTTCTGAATAATCCTTCAGCTTTTTATCATTGTCAAACAGACCCGTGCATACATAACGCTTCCATCTGACCTCGCCAGGATAAAACGTTGGGAACAGAATTGCCCCCTCATTCAGCGATTTCTCCTTATCGATCAGCCGGTCGACCATAATTGTTTTGGCTTTGCCTAAGCCTTCACATTCGGGACACATCCCTTGCGGATTATTAAAGGAGAAGACGCTTGACTCCCCGACAAACGGCTTCCCGAAACGGGAAAATAACAGGCGCAGCAAAGCATAGATATCCGTGGCTGTACCGACGGTTGATCTGGCGTTCCCTCCGATTCTCTTCTGGTTGATAACGATGGCTACCGGCAGCTTGTCAATGGACTCTACCTTAGGCTGCCCGTAATGCGGAAGCCGATTGCGGATGAAGCTGGAATAGGTTTCGTTCAACTGCCGCTGCGATTCCGCCGCAATCGTATCAAATACCAGTGCCGATTTACCTGAACCAGACAAGCCTGCAAACACGGTAATTTGTTTCTTCGGAATGGCTACATCTACTCCCTTGAGGTTTTTCTCTCTCGCACCGGTAACCTGAATAAAATCATTACTGCTCATGATGCCTCTCCTCCCCTTTAAGCATGTTCATTAAAATTGTATACTCTAAACATGTCAATTACTGTCATGTTAACCATTCAATATTTCCATCCGGACAGCGCACAGGTATTTGATGGATCTAAGTGAAATGGGCGTTCCGCTCTATACCGAGCCAGGCCGCGGGGGTGGTTACCGGATACTGAACAACCGGATGCTGACGCCGATTATCCTGGATGAAGACGAGGCATTTGCCATTTTCTTCGCCTTTCAATCTCTTAGGTACTATCCTTCCATGCCTTTTGACATCAACATGAATTCAATCTCCAGAAAACTGTATGCGAGTCTTCCTGCTGATGCGCAAAACAAAATCGACCGTCTCGAATCCGTTCTAGCTTTTTGGACTCACAAAACAAGCAATCCTTCACCTTTTCTCAAAGAAATCATTGAGGCGGCCACCGAGAATCGAATCCTTGAAATGGTATATGCTTCGAAAGCAGATAATACCGTGCGGGAAATTGTACCTCTCGGTCTATACGCGTATAACGGCTTCTGGTATATGCCTGCTTTCGATCCCGCAGCTTACGAAACCCGTCTGTTCCGGGCTGACCGGATTGTGTTATTGAAGGTGACACAGGACATCGCCGTTCCGCCGGTTAACCTGCCCAGCTGGCTGGATAACCAGACCGCGCAAGCACCCAAGAACCCTGTCCGGCTGTATGTGGAGCTGACCCGGGAAGGCATCCGGCAGTGCCGCAGTCAGCCATGGCTGGAGCCTTATATCGTCACGACTGATGAGGTGTACGGTTATGTGGAGACCGAGATCGATCAGAGTGAGCTGGAGTTTGTATCCAGCTACTTCTTTCAGCTGGGCACCTCAGCCAAGGTGCTTGAACCACGCGAGATTGCAGACCGGATAGGCATGATGGCCAAAGAGCTGTACCACCATTACTTATAGAAGCTTCTTATTTCAACAGGAATTAAAAACCCGTCAAAAGCCTTGTAAAATCAAGGTCTTTGACGGGTTTGATGTTCATCTAATATCCCATATCCTTTAATATTTTGGATAATGTGCGCAAGCGCTCGCCGATCATTTCATCGTCGTCGCTCAGCGCTTGATTGAACAGCTTAATATCTTCATTAATTCTCTCATTGTCCGTACAGATCGCCACGGTCATGGCATCCCCCTGCAGACCAACCCGCTCGATAACGGGCTTCTCCGGGTCATATAAATCCTCATAACGATAGGCTTCACGGAAATGCTCCAGAGACCGGCAAATTAGAATGGACAAATCAAGAACACGATGAAGAGGCAGTTCCTCCGATTGTCTTGACCATTTCTCCCCCGTGTATCTCCATACCTTGGCCGAAATATCGACCTTGCCTCTATCGTTCCACTGGGCCAATCCAAGGGAAAGACCTTTCGCGTCCGTGTTCCCGGCCATCCGCCCATCAATCTTCTCATAATTTTCCGACACAACAACCGGTTTATGTTTTAACGTTGTAGGTATTTTCATCTTCATTCCCCCATTCCAGTTATCTACTTACTAATTTACTAAATGACGATTTCATCTTATCTTGAATTTTACAGCTAGTCAAATCGCTTAATCTCTGGGTGGTTTATTATATCCTCTGTCTCCATAAGGCTGTAACTTCTGAAGCCACGGCTTCAACATTTGCTTCTGTTCCCAGCGCATATCTGTCACCTCATCGCTTTCCTTCTGCTGCAAGACCTCATAAGTGAACGCATCCGCTCCGAATTCTAGCCAGTCCTTTTGCAGCTGGGCATTTGCAAATCTCCCTTGATCCAGCTGCATCTTCAGGGTGAGCCATTTGTTCTTCAAGTTGGGATAACTGTCGATGTAGATTTTCCCGTTGACTTTATTTTGGATTTGGATGACACCCATATACGACTTGATCTGCTTGTATTCCTCAAGCAGCTCTCTTCGCTTATTCTTATCCATGTCTTTCTCTCCTTCTCGTGATAATGAACATTCATGTAAATCATATATACCGGGCAATGATCCGAACTAACTTTGCAGGGAATTCACGCAGATTCGTAATGTCCAGAAATCTTTCATAACCATATATCTCGCTGATGACCTCTTTAAGGCTTTGGCTAATTGGTTTTTTCCAGAACCGGCCCTCTAACAAATATTGGCAATTTTCATTTCTCCGCGATTCCAGTTCCGTTTTACTTCTTTACTTCTTTACTAATACGGAGTTCTTCCTCACTGGTCTTATGGGATACTGTTTTTTTCCAAATCAGCTCTTGTTCTGTATCACTCCACTGCCTCTTTGGCGACAAATAATATTGTCCATGCTCCTCCATTGATTTCTCCTCTCTAGGCCCATCAAGATGCTGAGCCTGTCTCCGCTTTACTTCTTTTCTTGACCACGATAGGCAGCAGCAGCAGCGCGCCGATGATCAGAAACACACTGCTTGCCATATATACACCCAGTAGGGAAAACGTATCCTTGAGATAACCGGAGACAAACATACCTATCACCATCATTCCCATGAAAATGGGTGTGATTGTTCCCGATACCCGGCCAATAAATGCTCCTTCGGTATTCCGGACAAGAAGCGTCTGAATGCCGCTTTGAATACAAGGATAGAACAACCCGCTGATCACAAGCAGAATAAGAGTCAGCCAAATTTGGTTTGACGCGCCCAATCCAACCGTACAGACGGCGCTGACAAGCAGGCCTACCAAGAGCAAGAGCTGTGGCTTTACATTCTTGGCCACGACTATAATGAGAGCTCCGCCTGCCAACATGGCAGCCCCATTGGCCATCACCAGCCACTGCAGGAACTGTTTGTCTTGCCCCAGGTTCTCAATAACCAGGAAGAGCTGAAGCGGCTGAGTCAGCCCTGATGCTAAACCGACCGCCAAAAAGGTCCAGCTGAGCGTTTTTAGAGATTTGTTAGCTCCGATATAATTTAGGCCATCCGTCAACTCCTTGATAAAGCCGCCAGCTTTCCCTGACTGCGGTTCCTCAGCATCACGGGGAAGAGTGGTTAATACAAGGGAAGACCCTAGGAACATAACCGCTGTCAGGATTAGCGATACGTTAATGCCAAACTTAATAAAAATAAACGTACCTATGACGGGTCCCAAAACCGTAAAGATAGCTACAAGCGTTTGGGACATCGCCATGACACCCTGCAGCTGTTCAGCGGGCACATGCCGCTTGTACAGTTTCATGGCCGAAGGCTGAGAGAACTGGGACAGGCTGGCAGAAACAAACGACCCGATAAGAAGTGCAATCCACCCCCCGTTCATGACCGCAAGCAGCACAGCCCCCACAGACACGCCAGACAACAAGTCGCTCCATACCATAGTTCTCTTGGGCCGCCACCGGTCAGCGAAGGTTCCGCCAATAAGGCCTAACAGAAAGATCGGTGCAAATTCCGCAACCGAGATTAGAGATACATCAACCGGATTATTGTTCGTCAAATCGGTAACATACAGAAGCACGGCATAATTCCGTATCCATATTCCCAATTGCAGCAGCACCCTGGAAAAAATAATCGTTCGTACATATTGATTGGTAAACATGTTTAATACCCCATATCGCTTATTATTTTTGATAAAGTGCGCAAGCGTTCGTTAATCATCTCATCGTTGCCCTTCATCGCTTGGCTGAACAACTTAATATCTTTGACAGATCAGAATGGACATATCAAGAACGCGGTGGAGAGGCAGTTCCTCCGATTCCTCTGACCATTTCTTCCCTGTGTGCCTCCATACCTTGACCGAAATATCGCCCCTCCCTCTTTCGTTCCTCGATCAACAACTTCGTCAGTTGTTCACTAATTTACTAATTTACTAAATCAGTGATTAGAATATTATCTTGGATTTCATCGTTAGTCAAGCCGTTTTGTTACTTCCATTATTTTTTGACCAAAAGGCGCTCTTGAAAAACGGGGACGACAGCCCATCTAATCTTGCAAAGCTGAAATTTGTTATGCTACAATGACGTTTAATAAACGCGGAGGAGATGATGAGAATAATGTAATATTTCTTGCTATTTACGAATGATAAAACAACGATTGTTTTATTCTTTGTTAAGCAAGAAAGTTACTTATTCTCTTCACTCAAATCATTTTTATCTATTTCATTATGTGAATAGATTCTAGTTCATTTGAGCTGCAAGAAAGGTAACTTTCTTGCAGCTCTTTATTTTTTTGGGAAGTTATTGTTATCGCGGAATTTCAATGCACTCTATGATTTTTTATCTTAGGAGGTCGAAATAGATGATTGAAGTTGTAGATGTTCATGTGAACCGTTCATTGCTCGTGGGTACGGTTCACAATCAAACTAAACGGATGCCGGAGCATTATCCATCTATTGATAGATGCACGTAGCGATTCCAGCTACAAGCTTCGTGGATTTTAATAGGGTTGGTTAATGTGTATGGTAAGCACCGACGATGGTGCTTAGGCATTTTCTCCGGCTTAAGAGGAGAAAAAAACATGAAATCAACTTCAAAATACGAAATGATTCAACGCATATTAACGAAATTGAAACAACCCGCATATCGGTACCAACAAATTGCGGATGCGATCTTCAAACATAGAATTGGTGAATATGACCGAATGACCATACTGCCTAAGGGGATCAGAAACGAGTTAATTAAGAACCTTGGCGAACACGTTTTGAACTTAACCCCTGTCATGCAAAAGACGTCAAAACAAGTGAATAAAGTACTTTTTGCCATTGAGGGCGGTGAACGCATAGAAGCCGTTCAGCTAAGCTATGAGCGGGGCTGGAAATCGTACTGCATTTCCAGTCAGTGCGGATGCGGATATGGCTGCCGTTTCTGTGCTACCGGTACAATCGGGCTGAAACGAAATCTGACTGCTGACGAAATTACCGACCAATTGCTGTACTTTCATTTCAATGGTCAAGCCTTGGACAGTGTCTCGTTTATGGGGATGGGAGAGGCGCTTGCTAATCCTAATATCTTTGACACGCTTAGGATTCTAACCGATTCACGAACCTTTGGTTTGGGGCATCGAAGAATTACAGTCTCTACCATCGGAATCCTGCCGGGGATCGATCGTCTGACAAGGGAATTTCCACAGGTGAACCTGACCTTTTCGCTGCACTCTCCGTTTGACGAACAGCGGAGCGAGCTCATGCCCATTAACCACCGATTTCCGCTGAATGAGGTGTTGGACAAGCTGGATCAGCACATTCGGGATACAGGTAGAAAGGTATATATTGCGTATATCTTACTTCGCGGACAAAACGATTCAAATGAACATGCGGAAGCCATTGCTGCTTTGTTAAAGGACAGAGGACCTTGGGAGCATTTATATCACGTCAATTTGATCCCCTACAATTCAACCGACGTAACGCCTGAGAGCTTCCGACAATCGGACAAAGAGCGGGTTCAAAGGTTTGTCCGTATTTTAAAAACAAAGGGCATCAAAGTCACCGTACGGGCTCAATTCGGAACGGACATTAATGCAGCATGCGGTCAACTATACGGACTCAACAAGTGATCTAAGGATTTGAGTTGGAGAGCATCATAAACATTAGAAGAATTATCCGGTTTCCGGGAAGAGATTGATAGTCGAAATCTTGACAGAATACAGGACAGAAAAATAATCTATAACAACGCAGGCGTAAGAGCCTTGCCACCACATGCCCATACTCTTGGGCAGCGGTGGCTTTTTTACTTACGGAACGACATTCTATCCAACTATTAAGAGATTTCCAAGTTAGGAGCAGTAGCAAGAGCCGAATACACTTTAAATTCCCAGAGCGAGTAGCCGTATTTGGTTCCTCTTTTCGTACCATACATCCGAACGTATCTTGCATTCACGGGTTCGAAGGAGATTCTATCGATTCCGCCGTCTCCGGTTGTGGTACTGTAAACTGTAGTCCAATTCGTCGCGTCGTCGGAAACCTGAATTTGGTAAGCTTCGCCATACGCGTCTTCCCAATGTAGAGCGACCTCCTGGATGGATTGGCTAGTGCCAAGGTCGACATAGATCCACTGCGGATCGGAATAGTTAGATCCCCAACGGGTGCTAAGTGAGCCATCGACTGCATAGCCGGTTCCTACGTTCGCGGCTCTGGACGAGCTTGCCGCTACCGGCTTGCCTTCGGCAAGATTGGGTGGTACTGCCTCATATACATTAAATTCATAAAGCGAGTAGCCGTTTCCGGTACCCTGCTCAACCCCTTCCATACGAACATACCTGGTACTGACCGGACTGAATGAGATATCTTCGATTCCGCCTTTACCCGTCGTCGTTGAGTAAACATCGCTCCAGGTGACGGCGTCGTTCGATACTTGAATTTTATAACTCTTCCCGTATGCCTTCTCCCAATTTAACCTAACTTTATTAATCAAAAATTGATTTTGCAAATCAACATAAATCCATTCATGATTCGAATCATTTGAACTCCAGTACGAAGTTCTGTAAAGATCCGCAGCCTTCGAGGCAAATAGGTTGCCTTTGCTGGATGAAGCGGTCGCACCTTTATCGTAAGCAAGATCGAATCCGCTGTCGTCGATGGAGGCTCCCTCATTCAAAGTCACGCTTCGGCCTGTGAACGTATCCTTGCCGAGCGTATAGCTTGTCGTGGATGTTTCTCCGTCTCGATCCAGCGTCACGTTCACTGTAATCCCCGGTGTTTCGGGATTGGCGACCGAAATACGGACAGGTGCTGAAGATTCGTCAACGATAACCATGGCGGGTTGATCCACTGTGACAATCAAACCGTCTCTCACCGATACCGATCCGGGTTGATAAAACAGCAATTCCGCTATCCCCAGAGACTTATGCCGGACAGCCTGAACGGACGATGTATTCGCAAGAATACTTATCGGGTTATCACTCGCGTAACTGCCGACCTCTTCGGAGGTTTTGTTTGGCAGTACGATGTATTGATAGGAAGCGTTTGTGGGTTTCACGCCATGATCGAGCCAAATCGAAAAAATCGGCTTGGTCATCGCCTCCGTTGAACTTCCCGAGATGACATCGCTCCATTTTCCGGTTTTCGTCTCCTGTTTTACTTGAAAATCCGTCGGATTCGGGAATATATAACCGATATGATCGTTATAAGCCCAGCGTCCGCCCGTTTGCATCGTCCCGTCTGCTATCGGACTGCCGTCTACGAGAACTTCGCCTGTCGCCTGACTTTGATTCAATGTCGTGTGGATCGGCGCGGTATTTGTCGAAGTGATTCCTGCACCAAGCGCCACCATTTCTTCATCGAAAAAGAAGTAGCCCTTCTTTCCACTTGTATTCAACTTGTTAAAATCAAATGCGGTGGCTCCATAACGCTCGTTTGTCACTCCGCCTACAAACGTTTTGGGATTGTTGAAATTCCCGTCTTTCGTGAGTGCGTAAGGGGCCGTCGTACCGGGAACATGGGCCCAGTCCATCAACGGGTACACGGGTCTGTACTCGTCGCCGGTTCTCTGAATGGCGGTGGCTCCTTGCGGCGTCCAGTATAACAGGTTATATCCGCTGGGATTAATCGTTCTCCATTCGCCGCCTTTGACCGTGCTGGAAGACATCTTGACCGTAATTCCGTAGTCATCTCGCATATGGGAGGAGACAAGCGTCTGCCATTGTGTCATATTGCTCTTGTCCAGTCCGTTGCTCGTATTCGTGCCGATCCTGCGAATATTGTCAAGGAAACTGGCAAACTCCGCAGCCCGCTTCGGATTGGCCGTCTGCATCCATTGCATCGGATCTTCATAGAAAGTCAGAGCTGCGCTCGTATAACCCGGCCAATCTGGTCCATTCATCCCCATACCCAAATCGGCAACATCGCCTTTCACGAGATACCGGGTACCATCCAACAAGTAGGACGATAACGAATCAATCGCCGCCTCACTGAACGAGAACGCGGTGCCCGAGGTAATGTAGGCCCAGAATGACATATCTCTGGCAAAACTTCTTCCATAGCCGGTCGTATAATTCGTTTTACCATGCATGAAAAAAGACATGTCCGACTGGATTCCCGTCACCGTCGTCGCCACATTCGACAGTACGTTAAACGCATTCACGGCGTTCCGGACGATCCGGGCATCTTCCAGCAATAAGCCGCGGTACATATAATTTTGATTGTACCAGGACGAATTGGCTCCATCGATCGTGTGAGGGCTGCTGTCTAACGTGCCTATTATATTGGAGACTTGCGTTGTCGTTAAATAGCCTTCACATAGAAACGCAATTTTTCCCAACCTTAATTGTTTGCCGATTCCGGTCTCCCACCAGTTAGTTGAAGTCGGCTTTACCTTGAACCAATAATCCAGCGCCTTTTGAATACCAACTAACAGCGTTTTACTATGATAATTTGGATCATTGGGGTCGGCAAACGCCTGCGCCATCGACTGCATCCGGTCTAAGGCAAGGTAGGGCGACCAACCTCTCCCATTAGCGGCGGAAGTTGTACTCGCGTAATCGACATCCCCCCAGCTTCCATCCGGGTTTTGATTGGATAAATAAGTACCTGCCTGTGATTTGAAGGTCCATTCGACCCGACCGTTTGTTCCGTCATTTATGATATCTTTGGAGATGTAAAAATCAACCATACGCTTTTTCATCATTTTCATATCAGCGATCTCTTGAGAAGCATTTGTCTCCTCGAAAGTGCTCGCCGATACGAGTGAGTTTAAAAATAGGGAAGACATCATTGAACAAACAATAACAAGACAAATCCACCTTTTTACAAACCTTTGCCTTGGGTTAGCCATTCTCAGCTCCTCCTTTTGCTATATAAAATGAACTTATGAAAGTTACCCTATTTCGGGGCGCTGCGATGCCGAGTGTTCTTTAAGGCCGCTGTTGTCTCCGAAATATTTGAACTAGTTATCAGTGGGGCGTTTCGATCGATAACGCTTTCAATTAAATGAGTTGAAGAAGGCAGCAAATACTGCCCCCCATCTTTCAAAAGAATGTATTATATATATCCTCCAAGGGGATGTCCACGACAGCCATCACTTCGTCCGCGGCACCATAATACATGCGGATCGTTTGATCTAGTAAAATGGCTCCGCACGAAAACACGACCCCGCCGAAAAATCCATTCACCTCATAGGCGGTTTCCGGCTCTAATACGGGTACACGGGATCTTGCTATTACCTTGGCCGGATTGTTCAAGTCGAGCAGCACCGCCCCCATACAATAGCGATGCTTGCTGTCCGCGCCGTGGTACAGCGCAAGCCAGCCGCGATCGGTTCGAATCGGAACCGCGCCGCCGCCCATTCGAGCCGAATCCCAGCCTTGTTCGCTTAGCCCCATCAGGAAGCGATGGTTCCCCCAATGGTCAAGATCGGGCGATTCGGCGATCCATATCTCGGGAGAACCGAACGATTTCGGCACCGGACGGTGCAATGCGTAGTATTTGCCGTTAATTTTCTCCGGGAATATCATGACGTCCTTATTTTCGGGAGCGAGTATAAGCCCGTGACGCTTGAATGTTCGAAAATCCCGGGTCTCCGCCAGGCCAACGCCAACGCCGCGAGCGGAGGCGGAGCTGTAAGTGACATAATACATGTCCCCGATTTGGGTCACGCGCGGATCTTCAATCCCCCACGCTTCCAAAGCGTGTTCCGGAAATAAGGCCGGCTGAGGCTCGATGTCGAAATGAACGCCATCCTTACTTCGCGCCACCCGCAGATGGGATAAGGATGTGAGCATGACCGTTCGTCCGTCCCTTGCAACGAAGCGCGAGTCGGAGAAATCATAGCTCGGATCGGCCTTGTCGTAGCGCTCTATAAGTACATCGGTGCCTGCTTCGTTAAGCCGGGGGACGAGCACTTCGTCCCCCCGGTCCGATACCGGCGCTTCCGAAACGCGCAGCAACAAAATAATTTCATCCCGTACTTGCGCGACGCCTGCATTAAACGCTCCAAGCACTCGAAAGTTGGGGCGGGAGGGTGCAACGTCCTGGGTCCGTATAACAGGATTTTGCGTGCAGCGTTTTACGTTCATGTGAGATACCTCTTTCCGTCTTTCAATGATTGTTATTTACCGGATGTAACGGCGTCGATTTGCGCTTGAATTTCATCGATCACTTTTTGTCCGCCGAGGCCTGCCATTTTTTCCTCCAGCTTCGCCTTGCCTTCACCCGCAGGTAGCAAGCCTTGACTAAGCGGCAGGAAGAGTGAATCGTGAAGCGGCGTAATTTTGGCATATTCCGTCTTCACCTTTTCAGCGTTAAAGCTGAAGCCTGACGTCGGACTAAGCGTAAAATTAGCCGGGTCGGCGGAGAAGTCGAACCATTTCTTGTCATCCGGCATCATCGTATCCGGCGTGCGGTTCAGCTTTGGCCGCCAAGTCAGCACAAAGCCCGGGAACGAATAGTTGGACAGCACCTTATAGCTCTTATCGCCGAGAGGCTCCCAATCCTTCCCTTGAATACCGTATTCCATCAAATCGTGGTTTTCCTTAATGGACAACCAGTTGACTACGTCCAGAGCCAAATCGCTGTGCTTGGATGAAGCCGGAATGCAAAGGAAATTCCATTGCTGGAAAGCAGTATACGGCTTGGCCTTATCACCGTTTGGAACGAAAACCTCAAGCTTGTCGCTGCCATCCTTCAGCATATCCGAATATTTCAATCCCTCCACACCGTCAGCCGCATAATAGGTTGCCGCAAATTTGCCCTGTTTGAATAAGGTTTCCGCATTTTGCTCCTGCGCAATATTTTTGGAAATTAAACCATCCTTGTAGTATTTGGTGACGCGTTCATAACCATCGGCAATCATCGGGCTTGCCCATTGACCGATTACTTTCTTGTCTTTGGTTGAATAGGCGAACATACTGACGCCGATTTCCAGCACTTCATCGAGCGCCAGATTAGCGGATTCGCTCAGGATAAACGGAAGTTTATCGGCTTTGATGCCATTAATGACGAAGGGCCTGATATCCTTCTCGTTTTCCTTGACCATATACAAAAATTTCTCCAGATCTTCGAGCGTTTTCAACTCGGGAAGTCCATATTTCTCGCGTAAATCTTTGCGGATAATCACCCCGTATACCGGGCCTTGAGTGGTGCCGAGCGGAATGCCCATAATCTTGCCGTCGAATTTGTTATAATTCCACATTTCATCGGGAATGGACGCTTTGAGTTCTGGGCGCTCGGCCACCTTGGCATCCAGTTCCAGCAAAGAGTTGCTGGCGATCATCTGATTCATGGACAACCAAGGGGCATCCAAATACATATCGAAATCTTCCCCGGCAGACATCTTCACAGATACCGTATTCCCGTAATCGGACCACGGCAAGAAATTGATATTCAAGGCCGCTCCGACGTTGTCCGCTTTCAATTTGTCGTTGACCGCCTGCAGCACATTGTCAAAGCCCACCGGCTTATCCCCCGGAAAATATGCTTTCAGCGTCACCGTTTCCTTCGGTGCGGATGTGCCGCTTTCCGTATTCGTTGGAGCATTTCCTTCATTGCCGCCAGTCACCGCTTGGCCTCCGCAGCCCGCCAGCATCAATGACAAAGCCAATACTGTGCTCGTCACCGCGCCAAACCATTTTTTCAATCCCATTTTGTTAACCTCCCTCTGTATAATGAAGAAAAAAAGTTTCTATGATTAACCGGGCTGATCCAGTTAATGCCGGAAATCCTCAATTACCCTTTGACAGCTCCTACCGTTAGACCTTTGACAAAATACTTCTGAAGCAAGGGATACAGCAAGACAATCGGGCCGATCGTCAGCACGGTTGTCGCCATCCGCACGCCATAGGTTGGTGGTGTCACGGCAATGGCTGCCGAGGCGGGAATGAGATTTCTGGCGGCCTCCATATTGGATACCATCCGGCGCAGAATCAGCTGCAGCGGGAACAGCTTCTCATTATCCACGAACATCAATCCCATAAACCAGTCATTCCAGTAGTTTAGGGCATAAAAGAGACCGACGGAAGCCAGAATCGGCTTCGAGATCGGTATCATAATTTGAAAGAAAATTCTCATTTCATTCGCTCCGTCCATTCTTGCGGCTTCCTCCAACTCCTCGGGAATTGTACGGAAGAAACTGACAAGCAAAAAGACGAGGAACGGCTGGCATAATAAGGTTAGAATTAGCACCCAGACGGTATTCTGCAAATGCAGCCACTGACTGACCACAATATAAAACGGAATGATGCCGCCAGAAAAAAGCATAGGCAAATAGCAAAAAATCAAAAAAGGCGTTTGCAGGACATTCCGCTTGTTGGCCAGAGAATAGGCGAGCATTGCGGAAATGCACAGCGCGCTTAATGCGCCTACTGTAGTGATGAAGATCGTGACCGCATACCCGTTCAGCAGCACATCCGATTTCAAAACCGCTTTATACGCGTCCAGCGATAATTTTTGCGGAAATAAAGTATACCCGTGCGCGATCAGCTCCCCCTCGTCCGTAAATGATCCGATAATCATCAGCAGAAAAGGAAACAGACAAAATAAGGTGAACAACAAAATGAACGTATAGGCAAATACCGTAAAAGTCCAATCCGCAGCACTCTGTTTCAGTCTCATCGTTACCTCCTTAGAATAAAGCGGATTCTTTAGACACCCTTCGGGTTATCCAGTTGGCGGCAATGACGAAGATCAGACCCATAACCGACTGGAACAGGCCAACCGCCGAAGACATGCCGAAGTCATGCAGCTGTCTCATGGAGCGGAATACGAAGGTGTCGATGACGTCGGTAGTCGGATACAGCAAGGAATTGTCTCCAATGATCGCATAGATCATGGCAAAGTCCCCGTTGAAAATCTTGCCTACGGCCAGCAAAGTCATGATCATAACAGTAGGAACGAGCAGCGGCAGCGTAATGCGCACCACAATCTGCAGCTTAGATGCCCCGTCAATCCGGGCGGCCTCATACAAATCCTCCGATATGCCGGTAATCGCAGCCAGAAAAATAATCGAAAGATAACCGGCTCCTTGCCACACACGGATAACCGTCAGGATGAACGGCCACAGCTTCGACTCAAACATCCAGTTGACCGGTTCCAAGCCGAAATATTGCAGCCAAGTATTGATCATCGGTTCTTCCCCGCCGAACAAGGACTGGACAATCATTCCTACCACAATCCAGGACATAAAATAAGGAAGAAAAATGAAAGACTGCGAAATTCGTTTGAAGTACTTATTGCGAATTTCATTGAACATTAGCGCGATTAATACCGCAGCCGCCGTCGTAAACAAAATGAACAGCATGTTCAGCATCAGCGTGTTGCGCAGTATGACCCAAAAGTCATCCGAAGTAAAAAAATAGGTGAAATTTTTAAAACCAACCCATTCGCTTCCCGTAATTCCTTTGGCAAAATTATAGTCTTTGAAGGCAATCATAATCCCGTATATGGGAAAATAACTGAACACGAGAAAGAACAGCAACCCCGGCACGGCCATAGCATAGAGAAAAGGATTACGAACAATATGCTTCAGCTTGGACCGTTTCCTTGCATTAAGTTGATATTGCATAGTTTTACTTCCCCCTTTCATCGAAACAGGCAATCGCACCTGTGTCCCGTTATTTAAAGTGCGAGTTCAAAAAGTCTGGGTTTCAGGACCGAGAAGGTTGAATTCAAAATTCGACGCCCGATCCACTTCCTGATCTTCTTCGGCATGGAAAGATGACTTTTTGAACAGCCTCTTATAGCCTTACCTTACCGAGCTCTCACCGCAACGCCAATTCCGGCAAGCTCCAATTTTTCCTGCAAGCGCGGATTACCGAACTTCCCAAAAACAACACTCCCCCCGAAAATAACCGATTCTCCAGACGGGAATGCTCGTTATGCTATAATTAATAATCTAACAATGATAAGAATCGGGAGTTATAACGGGGGATTCGAGCAATGAAGTTCAGACTTCCACTTTTCACATCGTTGAAGCGGCACCCTACTTATATGAAACTTATTTTTTATTTTGTCAGTGCAAACGTGCTGGTTCTGGCTATATCTTTTGCGCTGCTCTATTGGCAGTCTTCCCGGACGCTTCTGGAAGAGATCGGCGATCATTCCGAATCCTTGCTAGTGAACAGTGCCCGGAACACAGCGCGACTGATCGAGTGGTCTTTGGAATACAGCTTCTCCTCCAGCGATGACAGTACCCTCAAGGTAAATGCCCTTTCGGATCAATACAGCGATTTTGAAACTTATGAGGTATGGAGACGGCTTATCGACATTAAGAACGCCAATCCGTCTATCGATTCGGTATACCTAATCAACGATTACACAAATACTGTAGTAGATTCCAGACTTGGATTGAGTGATGTGGAAGATTTTTACGACCGGGACATTATTAAGCGCTTACAGGACCCGGCTACAGCGGATCACAGCGTTCTCATTCCGAGAACCTTGTCCATTCCGCTTGTCGGGATTAAGACCAAAGAAGTGATTAGCATCGTAAGATTTTACGAAAAAGGCAGTTCCATCTCGGCTTTCGTTCTGAATATAGATACTCATAATTTAATGACCCTGCTTCAGAACAATTCGAATTATGAGAACAGGTCGGTCACCGTTCTGAATGATCGGGATGAGAAGGTTTTTAGCAGCATTCCTTTGAATCAGGAACAAATAACGGAGCTCAGGAACCAAGAGAATAGGAGTAAAAGCGGATGGAAGTTGTTTCAGCCCCGCAATCAGGAAGAGCAGCTGATGGTTTACGCAGGCTCCTCCATTAAAGGGATTCAGGATTGGACCTTTATCGAAACTATCCCGAAGTCTGTCATTTTGGGAAAAATCACTGTTCTTCGCAACACAAGCCTGATCTTGTTCCTCATGCTGTTCATAGCATCATTGACCGTTATCGTTCTGGTTTCCAAGCGGGTGTACTCGCCTATTCAAGAACTGATTAGCAGAGTGATGCGGCAGCATCAAGCTGAAAAGCCCGGCGAAGGATATAGCGCAAATGAACTTGACTACTTATCCAATGTATTTACAGCCCAACACAAGCAGATTTATGAACTAACCAAGCACTGGCGGCATACTAAAATTCTGGGTAGGGAGCGTTTTTTACGGGATTTTCTGGGGGGGATCTACCATACGGTAGAGGAAATATGTGTTCAATTTCAAGAATGGGGAATCACTCTGCCGGAAGATCAGTTGTCGGTGGCCATCTTCCGAATCGACCACTTCTCGGAATTCACGGGGGCCTATCCGGAGAAGGACCGGCGTCTACTCCGATTTGCAATGTCTAATATTATCCAAGAGTCGCTGCAATTTTCCAAGCACAAGCTGCAAACGGTGGACATGGGGAACGATCACGTGGCGGTTGTCTTATCGGCTCCAATGTCCGAAGAATATACGAAGAAGCTGCAAGTATCTAAGCAGTTAATAGAGCAGTATTTGTCCATCGGCACGACCGTCGCTTGGGGTAGGACGTTGCCCAGCCTGACCGACATGCACGAGGTATATATGGAGACGTATGAACTAACGCACGAACGGTTCCGATTCGGGCACGGAGTGCTCATCATGAAAGCATGGCTGGCCGACGCACCAGGAGAACTGTATCATTTGCCTGTGGACAAAGAGCGGCAGATCGCTCAGGCTCTTTCCAAGGGTAATGCGGATGCGGTTCTGGAAATCGTACGCTCAGCCGTGGTCAAGCTGCGTGGACTGCCCTATTTTGAATGTAAAATGTCGTTGATTACCTTGTTTATGAACATACGCCGACTCATGCAGGAGCACTCCAGTCAGCCGCTGCCCCACTCATGGGGACTGACTTCCATCGAAAATCAGATCATACAGCAGGAGACGATGGAAAACGTAGTGCCATGGATGGAAGCGCTTATAGCTAAGACGCTTGAAGACATTGAGGCTGCCCGCAGTCTGTCCAAGAACGCAGCCCTAATCAAGCAGGCGGACGAGTTCATTGAAGAGAAATTAACCGATTCGAACTTATCGGCAAAAATGCTGGCCGACCATTTGGGTCTATCCGTGAACTATTTCCGCAGTTTGTATAAAGCGGAGACAAATCAGTCGATTACGGAGAAGATCTCGGAGAAGCGCCTAAATTACATTTGTCAGGAATTGCTTGCCTCCGACTCGCCGATTGAGCCGATCATCCAAAAATACGGATTTTCGTCGCTTAACACGTTTTATTCTATCTTCAAAAAAGTGTATGGAATGACGCCAGCCCAATATCGGAGGATGCATAAGAACGGAAACTGTTGATGTGCAGCACAAGCCTTTCAAGACGTTCATAACCGAGATCAGTGCTTGAAGAAATAATTATGGCTTTGACACTGTGGTGTTCGTGTCGTGGTGTTCGTGTCGTAGTGCCCCCCTGCTGCCTTTGCACGACTATTCCTTTCATTCAGGGGCAGATCGTCATCCTGAGTTTCATACTTTCTGTTTACACAAAAACGGCTCGTAATCGCCTAAGCAACTACGAGCCTATTTGTTAAATTGATGCGGTCGAGAGGACTCGAACCTCCACGGGGGTTAGCCCACACGGACCTGAACCGTGCGCGTCTGCCAATTCCGCCACGACCGCATATCATGATTTCATCTGTATCAGATGAAATTCAAGGGTGATTTTTGCAAAAGCAAGTTACTAACTTGAATCAATCACCGTAATTAAGAATATATCATACTCATGCTTAATAAGCAAGCATTATATTGATTTTTATTCAGAGCGCTCTTTTCCAACACCGAAATACTTTCACACTACCTACCTCGTAACCTTACGGTCTCTGCTGACAAACATATTAACTAAAAAATGAACCCCCAATACCGCTAACAATCCATAGCCAATAACAAGAGCAGCGGGTCCTTTCATAACCAAAAACGAGAATAACAGAACAAGAAAAATGTACGTATAAAATTCATCGGTCAAATCCATAAATGCGTTTACGAACCTACGATTTTTAAACACGGACATCCTCCTTTAAAAGTGCGAGCTCATATCTGCAAAACAATGTATTATTTCTAATACTTAGTATATTCCCTTTTCCAAAATTATGAAACCCAAGCTCTTGGATTTCCCTGAAGGAAACCCAAGAGCTCGTTCATGTTTAAGTTGGCTGGGTCTACAGTAATCACGCTCTTCCTCGCTTCACAACGACCTTACAACAATTCAAAGGCAAGGTCCGGTGAGCTCTCTGCCTTCACAAACTCTACAGTTTGCTCAGGATCACCTATTTCCAGCACGGCGAGAATGCGTTCGTCTTGTTGAACACCAAAACGGCGGGTGCCAGTTCTGTCATAAATCCAGTCATTCATCGTCATTCGCACATAAAGTTTGTTTTCCTGTGCGAGCAGAAGGAAATTTTGCATAAGACAGCTTGCCGCCGCAAAATCTTCCTCCCTTTTATGTGGATCAGAATCTTCATTCACAACCAGGATCAAATAGGCTGAAGCCTGATCCTGCAGCCCGGACATCATGTCCGTCCTTCCAGATCCAACAAATATAAACCGCCAGGGCTCCCGCATTCCATCGTTAGGAGCCCACACAGCCGCATTTAATAATTCCAGCACGCCAACTTCGGAAGCAGGTTGATCGTTCAAGCTGGTCCATTTCTTTTCTGCCCGGGTTCGCGCTCTGGCTTTGGGAGTTTTGTCAAAGTATCCAAGGTGAAAAATACCTACGAGTCTCTCATTGGGCTTAATTTTCAACAGATGGAATACTTCCTTGCTCTGCATCGTGGGCTCCGTGTCCCACAGCACACCAAGCTGTCGCTGCCAGGCAAGCAGCTGGAAATTTTGCATAGTGCCGCAAACTGCCGCATAATTCATGTCACTTTTCCTTCTGTCCGCATCTGTAGTGGCAATGATAGCGAGATGGCCCGGAATATCGGTAACTCTTCTGCGAACAAAATCCCGTACTTTCTCAGGCAGCCACTTAACGAGTTTATTGTTCACCAGTGGCTCAAGCATGCAGCCAGCGAGTCGTTCCCTGGAGTCTGCCGTTCCCGCATACAGGCACCGGAAATCTGCGGTCTTCCCGGTTGGATACAGCTCCCTAGCTGCACGAAGCAATTCTAACACCAACTCCTGATCGACCTGAGTTGGATTGAATTTGCGTATGCTTCTGCGCTCTTTGATCAGTGTCATCCATTCCATTTATTTTATCCCGGCTTGTGCCCGGCCTAAACCGCCTTTCAAGCTCCTCCAGTCCCCGAGCCAACGAACAACACCATCTCGAATCTTTCCTGCCGGGTCCGATTCTGACACAGACACCGCCCAGGCGATATGACCGTCCGGACGAATCAAAGCGGTGTGAACATCGTGCCAATTGGCCGCTTTCGCCGCCAAGGAAGCTTCGATCACTTGAAGATGCTCATAACCATCCCACTCATCACAGCTATTCACACCCGAAGACAGCTGCAGCAAAAGAAATTGGCCGGTCCGAAGCAGCTCATAAGAACTTGCCAAACGGCCGTTCTTCAGCCGCAGCATTAATTCTGGCGAACGTTTTCCATTTAAAATATGGGGCGGCGCCGAGTCATCAGGCGCATAGTGCACATTCATCGCGGAAACTTGCTCTGCCATCTGATAGTTGGCCTCCGGCTCAAGGAGCAGTTTGGACAGAATGGCCCGCAGCTCCATCACGCCTGGACTTGTGTCGAGCAGCGTAAACTGCGCTTCTGTATTCTTTAGCAGCCCCGTGCTCCAAGGAAGCCGCTCCGCTTGATAGCTGTCAAGCAGCCACTCCGGTGCCCAGCCTTTAATCGCTCCGGCGAGTTTCCATCCCAGGTTCATCGCTTCCTGCAAGCCCACATTCATCCCCTGCCCTCCCGCAGGAAAATGAATATGTGCCGCATCTCCCGCAAGAAACAATCGCCGTTCCCGCAAACGGCTCGCTTGCCGCGTGGCATTCCCGAAACGGGACATCCATTTCACCTCGGTAAGACCAAAGTCGCTTCCCGCCGTACGAATAAGCGAGGAACGCAATTCTTCAATCGTAATTGGCTCGTCTTTAGATACAGCCGATCTTTCCGGATCAAGAATTAATATCCGATAAGTCGTTGCATCAATAGGTAGGATCGATACGATCCCCTGCTCTGTCATGCGGGACTTAACGCTCATTGGAGGAAGGCCGGGAAGGGAGGCATCTCCCAAAATAGCCATAAACGTCGCATTGTGGCCTTCGAACGGAATGTCCGCTTGTTTTCGAACCAAACTTTTAGCGCCATCCGTGCCGACGACGTATCTGGATCTTAGCGTGCCTTCACCCTGAGGGCCCGACATCCGCACATCAACACCTTCTCCATCCTGATGTACCGACAGGGCTTCTGTCTCCCTCCGTATTTCTACACCCAAATCGAGTGCCCATTGTTCAAGCACTTTCTCCGTTTCGCTTTGGGGCAGAAAAAGCGTATAGTTAGAGGAAGAATCTAAAACGGAAAAATTCAAAGGTGTATCCAGAGAGGCAAAGTGTCCTGCAGGCAATCGGCGTCCTTGTTCCAATAGTTTCGATTTTATGCCCCGCATATCCAGAATCTCCAGCGTCCTTGGATGTACAGTAAGCGCCCGCGAGAACGGCGTTGTATTTTTTAATCGCTCGAGGATGCACACCTTAACCCCAGCTAATGCCAGCTCTCCTGCCAGCATCATGCCAACAGGTCCACCACCAATCAGTATCACATCATAATCCATTAAAATGACCTCATTTCTCTAAAACCCGTGCATGAGGATATAAGCGGCATAAGCCAGTCTCAGCAGGCCATGAATGGATCAATCAGCGTCTTCATCCCCTTAACGATAGAGGTCAGCCATATCTCCAAATAATCGCTTAATAAAATCAAGCTCGGATTCGCTGTATTTGTCCAAAAATTCGTACATCCTCATCTGCTCTTTGTTATGGAGCTCATCATGATAAGCAAAAAGCTTTTTCCCGGCTGCCGTTAGCCGGAAATATACTTCTTTTTTGTTATCGCTCAGCTGGGTCTTGCGCACCCAACCCGCCGCCAATAACTTAGTGGTTATCTTTGAGGTGTTCCCCTTGCTCAAATCCATCTTTTCGGCGATGGAAGTGACATTAATCGGTTCCTGCTCACCAATGCACGCAATGGTATGCAGCTCCGTCATGTTAATGCTGACTCCTAATTCAACCAATTTTTGGAGCCTTTCAAGAAAAACGCCAGCTAGCCGGGACTCATATTGCTCTTTTTGGTGAAGGAATTGAATGAAGTTTTCATGGATGGTGGCTTTGATGATCTCGTTCGTACTCATAATTACGCAAACCCCTCGATTCATTTTTCTTCATTATAACCAAATTTAGTTTCACAAGAAACAATATGAGTATACCCAGGGCATCCCCTTCCTCTAAAAAAACAGTCGAACCCATTTCTAAGGCTACTCCAGCTCCCTTCTGATATTTATTATAGTTTCCGTTGAATAAATATAACTACCTTTCACAAAGGGGTTTAGCGACACATTTAATTAATATTTATTCATGTGAAACAATATTATTTTAAGGTTTAGTTTATTCAATGTCAAATTCCCTGCAAGATCCAGCTCCCCATTTGTTTCCGCTTGTTCTTAACGATTTCTTAATCCACTTGCGAGCCGTTTCCCGTTCCAACTCCTTGGCAAGTACAATTTGAAAAAGGCCCATGACGTTTCACGCCATGAACCTTTGCCATCTAATATTGCCAATTACGTTAAAACTCTCCTCTGCTCAAGGACTGCTGCTTTCAATTGTCAATTTGGCACCTCTAAATCTTAATTTTTGCTTCTTTTTACTTTGCAATATGTCCCTCTACCTCTGCTCTCAATTGTTCAAACCATTCTAAGTTAACCAAGTGATGGGAACGGGAATTTTCGTTCATTCGGCGGTAGTAATCGATTGTGCCGGGAAGTTCTTGTGTGCTGGACAGGTATTCATCAAGGAGGGCGATTCGGGTTTTAGTCTGGTCTATTTGCGATTGGATCAGTTCCAGCAATTTTCTTTTGTCGTATTCATCGGCAAAGAGCAGCGCCCCATAAAATTGCAGATTTACATATTCTGATTTGGTACCGTATTTGACCATTAATTTTTCGAATTTAGCCATTCCCGATCCGGTGATTTTAAAGTTCCGAGTTTCGCGCCCGCTGGTTGAAGGATTCTGCTGAATCTGCTCAATCCAACCTTTTTCTTCAAGCTGCTGCAGATTGTAATAAAATGAGCCTTTTGTGAAGTTTACAATGTAGTTGTAATGACGTTTTTCCATTAAGGCCAGCAGTTCATAGCCGTGAGCACCGGGGTTTTGGATGAGCAAACCAAGGATGAGCAAGGGGATCAAGATTGCATCACCTTCGCCATCAACGCCTCGAATTCTGCATACGTGATTTTACCCGAAGCCAGATCTAGGCTATGAAGGTAAATCTGTTCTGTTTTCGAATAATCGCGCTCCACATTCAGCGACTGCTCCTCCCCAGGGAGGGGTTCCATGACATGACACTTTTTCGAAAAAGCCTCGAAATAACGGTAGCCGAATTTGCGCTGTGAAACCGCGTCTAAATGAATGCCATCAGGATTCGCCGTCAATTCCGATGCTGTCACAAAATAACAATTTTGCTGTTCGTTAGCGAACTGCTGCAATTGCTCATTGACCTGTCGATATTCTGTCGCGTGCTGTCCAAAACCGCTTTTCCCAAGGAAATCACCAAGTCCGCCAATGATGAGCGGCACCTCAACAAGATTCAATTCGTTTCTCAGTGTCTCGATAATAAGGCTTAATTTCTCGTAATAAGTTTCATGCAGCGAACGATAACTGTCACTCTCACCCTGGTGCCAGAGGATTCCGCAGATTTGACTGGACCGCAGGGCGAAGCGGGCTTCGGACAAAGCATGCTGAAAAAGGATGCCTTCCGGATGCCAGTCATCCAAGGAACTCCCCCCTTCCGCACAAGGAATCAAACCAATTTCTTCATCGGGATTGGCTTTCGACCAGGCATCGGCAAAAGACGCCGCCAGGCTTACACCAGAAACCGGACGGTCGTAATTAATCGGCTCTGTCATCATCTGCCACTGTCCATTGCGCAGCATTTTTATTTTTTCACTATAGATAGGATCAACTTCATGCAAAAATCCACGACCCGCCATATTAGACTGGCCCAACATTAAAAATGACTTTATCATTTAGTATTCACTCCTTCGCATCCTATTATAGTCTAATTAGACTAATAAATATAGATTACAATTTCTCCACTACAGCTAATTTTTACGCTCATTTGGATTACATAGCTCAAATCAATCAGAAAACTAACGTTATCCACCCGATTTGCGATGAAGTGTTTATTGTTTTGTGACCTTTTTACACCTTTGTTTGAGATATTCATTTGATATGATTCTTCTTGCGTACAAGGAAGGCAAATATCGCGGTTAGTGACTTGTCCTCCACGCAGTAGACTGGATGAAGGAGGTTTTCAATGGGATTGGAACATGGCAATTTCTCATTTTTTCCATTCGGAGTTCTATTTTGTCTCACGCTTTTTTGTTTTGTGGCACTTCGAATTTATGCGATTCGTCACCGGCGGGACTGGGACTACAATCAAAAGGATCGTGACATCACATCGATTCTAAAAAGCCGAATGGCCAGGGGTGAAATTGACGAGACGGAATATCGCAGGCTGAAGGATCTTTTGATAAAATAACAAATCGAAAGGAACAGGTATAAGATGAAAAAAATACTAGGATTGCTTACCTCTTTGGCACTAGTTCTAAGTCTGGTTTCCTCTACAGCAAGTGCCAAACCAAATGAAAATAATAAGGCATCTAAAGACAAAAGCACGCATGTTCAAATCGTTTTATTCGATGGGTTCGATCTGCTGGACGCCTTAGCGCCCTACGAAGTATTCGCTGCCGCGGGCATGTACACAAAAGGAGCAATTACTGTAGAATTGGTTTCTGCAGAAGGCAAGCGTTCTGTCCCAAGCGGTCTGAATGGTCCCTCTCTCGAAGCTAAAGCCGCATTGGACCCAAAACGTCCGGGAATTATTTTGGTGCCTGGGGCTTCAGGCAAACCGGCGGGGAATTCGGAAGACGCTATTCCAAATATATTAAAGCAGGCCATGAAGACAGGCCTACCGGATATGTTGAAACAGGCTTTTGACAATAAGGAAGTCACTGTGGCTACGGTATGTGGAGGCACATTGCTGCCAGCCATGAAAGGTTTGTTAAAAGATAGACATGCGGTGACCAATCATATAGGCATGGCTGCATTGGGAGCTCTCGGCGCAATCCCGATTGAGGCAAGAGTCGTTGAAGATGGCCCCCGTTTCGTGAGTGGGGGAGGCGTGACCTCGGGACTGGACGTGGCTTTGTATTTGGTTGATCGTGAATTGGGACCCCAAGTTGCGAATTCCGTAGAAAAGTTATTTGAGTATGAGAAAAGAGGCACCGTGTGGAAAGCGGAAGATATTACTCCAGTCGACTTTAATACGAGTCCGCAAGTGCCTGAACAAAAACAACCCGCTGCTAATTCCGCTAGCAATACCCAAAAGTGAGGGATAGGGTTCAGATAAAATAATGTTGTAGACCGAACCGACAAGGTTATTATCCAATTATGGATGAGTGCAAAAATCCAAAAATCAGGGATCTGGCAGTTTTTCTGTCAGGTCTTTTTATTATATTTATTAAACATACAAAAAATAGGCTTCCATACTGCCCAGTGAGCAGCTTGGAAGCCTATTGCGTTATTCCCGGCGATCCTAGAAGTTCTCAATTTTGATTCCGAATATTTATTACTCCTCCAGAGAGTGGTTTTACCTTTGTTCAACTATTCGTTCTCCGTTAGCGGATAAGTTATCTGTTTCGAGGATTCTATCCAGATCATGTGATGCTTCTATAATCGCTGGCCCCAAATTACTTAGCCATTCGGAATACTCAAGTAGTGTTACCATGGATGGGTCCTTCCTTAGCTTCTTGCATCTCTTCAAGTTCTCTTTCCATCGTCCATTAAGATGTAAATATCCCCAGTCTGCCGCTTGGCTTTTAGACAAAATGTTACCTTCCTGCCACCAAGCTATAAACTTGGAAGCTAACAGTAGCCAGTCCACTGAATGTAGACTATTTCCCTTGCCGTACATCCGCATGCACGTGGCATATTCCTTAAGGAAAATAATGAACTCTTCCCTCGAGTACGAGGGTATATTATCCTGCTGGGGCTCGCCATATAACAAGATACTCTGCTCCTTGATCGTGTACTGAGTGAATATATCTAATTGATTCTCCATCCAGATGGTTTCGCGCATTGTTCCCCACCACAAGCCACATCCCTTTCTCCCATTCAGCATATTAACCGTAAGAAAGGCACCCTCAAGCATATCGGTGTAAAGATTGGGTTTCTGGTTACCAACGGTTATTCTAAGAGGGGACGATCTATAAACTGCTCTTAAATTATTTAGAAGCTCAATCTCATTTTGGTTAAGGTCCTCTCCAATTAATACGAGAAAATCCAAATCCCCGTATCCCGGAGATAAATCATTATGAAGGGCAGAACCGTAGAGGTAAATGCTCTGTAACTTCATATTAAGAATCAATTGGATATCATTTACAAATAAGGATAAGGTTCGGTCAAGTGTTTCGTCTTCAAATGATGGGATAAACATTAAGTATATGACACCCCTTTCAAAATTTAAGTTAATGCGGTCGAGGGCTCTAACCTCCACGGGGGGTTAGCCCACACGGACCTGAACCGCATATGTAATTGGGAACCTAGCGCACAACAAGTTAAGGATGAGGAACATAAAACCCGCGAAGAGTCTTGTAGAATCAAGGTTTTCGCGGGTTTTTTCGTCTTTTCCAAGCGCCGCAAGGCTTCCCGGAAAATCATCAAAAAGCGGCCGATTTTGGAAGTTTGCGAGAACTCAGAGAGAACGCTACCAGAACCCAGCCGGCTCTCTATCATTGCTTACACTCTTGCTCATAAAGCCCTCCCTAAACTGAGGGAGCCATTTAGAGAATCCTTAGTTGCAATCTCTACACATTAGCTAAAGTCTAAATCCACTCCATACTGTCTAAGTTTCAACTTTCTTGCTACAGCTTGAGAGGCAAGATTGCTCCATGCGGTGCTGTATAAAGCAACCCTCCCCTGATTTTGTATCTCGGCTGCCCAGGCTGTCGCTGCCTCCATACCATAGGCTCTGCCGCGGAAATCCCCGGCGGTGTGTAAACTCGCTTCAGCAGCAATAGATGAGCTTCTAGCGCTGCTGCACAAGGACACGGCAGCTTGATTTCGAATAACTGCAAAAGCAGGCTGTCCAAAGATAACATCATTGACAAAATCAGAAAAATAAGGTTCTAAAAGTTCTATATTCATCTGCGTAATTTTTATCGCTTGTGTCGAACGACCTCTCATGTCAGGGAAGACATAGGCTGGCCCAAGATAGACATGATCAACAGGTCTCTCCTTATTTAAAATACGTATAATATCAGCTATATTAACTCTATTTGGAGCATCTACCCAAGGTGCTTTTTCGACAAACTGTTCCAATTCATCTTTAACGTCTTCATCCAGTGTTTCATGATACCCTGCAACATTACCTTGTTTGGTGATACCCATGAAAAATCGAGGTGCGCTCTCAACACTAGGTTGGTTTATTGTGGTCATTCGCCCAACCTCGTTGTGCTTAAATAGGACGTTTACTTGGGTTACCATAAGTTCATAGTCAGTCTGTAAAAATGGATTATTCAATTTAATACCCCTTTTAAAGGGAAACACGCTGGTTTATGGGCTAGTAGGCGCTATCCCCCGTGAAAAGTTTTGCCCAGATTAGTGTTTTCTTCATCAGACCACCCCATTGAAATACATTCCCTGTACCTACAAAAAATCCTCGATAAAATAAACAGGGAATGATTATTCGACAGTATAATTCTGATGATTTCACCTGTCAACTTAAGCCCATACTTCCCGCACAAGCGGACTTTAGATTCAAATATACTTCGGGCTCTGTAGAGTTCCAGAATTTCTTCTGCTCAGGCAATGAGCATCAGTCTAAATATCATAAATAACAAAAAGGTTTCCGTTCTGCTAGAAAAAGCAGATCAGAAACCTGTCATTTATGATATGGTGCGGTCGAGAGGACTCGAACCTCCACGGGGGGTTAGCCCACACGGACCTGAACCGTGCGCGTCTGCCAATTCCGCCACGACCGCTCATTTGTCTTTCGCAAAGGTATTCTCTGCGGCGACAAGAAATATCTTATCACGCATATCCTAGCAAGTCAACAACCAAATTAAAAAATTATTACCATTGATATTTTTTCGGAAATCAGGATAAAATAAGAACATAAGTTCGTATTAAGGTGGTGGCTTCTGATATGGCAGTCCCTCGTACAACGGCCGATGAACTGGCATTAGTTAAAAGCTGGCTGCTGCTTCAGCTTATCCGCAGAATCTTCGAGCGGGATTCGAAGATCATTCGGGAAAGCGGAATGCTGAAGAGCCCTCATATTTACAGTGAAATGATTGATTCAGGCATCCGGCGGGTCAATCTGGTGATGTCTGAAGTCCAGAACGAATGCTTCAAACGCAAAATCCGCGTATATGAAACCAAACAGAATGATCAAGGAATCACCGCAAGCTACATTTGCCGCGGTTATCAGGGTGAAATGCGCTTTCTATGGTCCGCTCTTCAACAGGAACTGTCCAGCCGGATGATGGCTTACCTCGGTGCAGACGCTCCAATTCCAGTGTCCGTTCACGAGCAGACTCTGCAGCATTAGTGCATTTGACTGTACCTCCGTGTACATGTCCCCATACTAAAAAAGCCCACCTTAGAAATAAGGCAGGCCTTGTCTTGCTAATGGTGAACATGTCCATGCGATAGCGCCTGTTCTATCCGGGTTGCCCCCTGGGATAGAATATGCCCCGAGCTGACCGCGGCTGCCGCTGCAGCCGCTTCCCGGATTTCAGCATCCGTGGCTCCCTTGGACCTGGACTCTTCCGTATGGTAATAGGTACATACTTCATTATTGGCAAACAGACTGATCCCCAGGGCAATCAGCTGTTTGGTCTTGGCATCCAATTCTCCGGAAGCAAGTGCCTTTCCCGTGAACTCGTGATATGCTTCAGCTACGCCGGGCAGGGAGTCTCCAAAAGCCTGGATTCCGTCTTTGTATTCCCTGATTTTATCGTTTTGCACTGACATGATCGGCATTTCCTCCTCGTAAGATGGGCAATCCTAACTTGCCTTCCTTACTACGTTGCCTCGGGGCCGATCATAATATGCTTTATTCTCCAAAAGAAATGCGCGGCTCCCTAGCCGACTGATACGTATAATTTCTGTCCAGCTTGACAATATTCCGGTTGGGCCTGCGGATCATCACCTGTGTATCACTCCAGGCTACCACAATTCCTCTTACATCATTCTCCGGAAGCGCATCACGGACTACCCGGACTTTCTCTCCGGATAACCGGTACGCATCCAACTGTTCGTCACTAATCATGTTAACGTATGGCACCTCCTGCCCAACAGATAAGTTAAATATCTAAGCTTAACTATACAACAGCGAGCCTTTACTCTTGAAAACAACAAATACAAAAACGGGCCACTCCCGTTACCGGTGAACGACCCGCCTGAACGCGGTATCTAGGCGACAACCGCAAATATGTTATGATCCTTATCTTTGTGCATGCTCTTTCTCAAACCAGAAATCAAGCACTTTCGCCGACATCACACGTCCTTCTATATAGGCTACCTGCTGAGGACTGAACTGCTCCTTCCAAGGGAAGGAAAGATCCTCGCATAGACCCGCAATGGTCAGCAGCTGTGACCAGGCCACATAGCGTTTGTACCAAAAGAACTGTGGATGCTCCAGCATATAGGGATAAAGGTCATCAAATTCTGTATGTTTGCAATCAAGGGCTCGCTCGAAAGTAACCTTAGCTTCACTCAACTTAGCAACAAAATATTCTGCATTAACTACCGGTTGTTGTTCCCCCATGTCGTTGCCTCCTCTCCCTACTTCTTCTTTATTATAACTGAAAAGAAAGGGCCTGCAAAGGACTGCCTGCAAATTTGATTCCGTTTCGCCTATTCGTCAAAGGTTATTTTGCCGTCTTCCAACGAGACAATCCGCACAAGTGACTCCAGACGGATGCCCTGCTCGCGGATCGCTTTTCCACCTGCCTGGAAGCTCTTCTCCACTACAATACCAACTCCCACCAGTTCAGCCCCGGAACGCTGAATGATCTTAACCAGTCCGCGCGCCGCATCCCCGTTGGCAATAATATCGTCGATAAACAAAATCCGATCATTCTCCGAAATAAATTGTTTAGACAGCAAAATGTCGGTTACAATGCCTTTCGTAAACGAAGGAACCCGTTCGCACAGCGCTTCCGGATCAGCCAACAGCGTCTTCTTTCTGCGGGCGAATACCAAGGGTACCCCCAACTCGTAAGCCGTTGCAAATGCAACAGGTATGCCTGAGGACTCCACGGTAACCACACGGGTTATCCCATCTTCACGAAAACGTGACGCGAACTCCCGTCCCATCTCCATGGTTAGGGCAGGATCGACTTGATGATTAAGAAGAGCGTCCAGCTTCAGCACCTGATTCGATACAACCACGCCTTCTTCCAAAATTCTTTGTTTTAATAATTCCATGGTTCCCCTCCTATTTCCTATTTGGATTCCCTGTGGACCCAGACTCGTCTTCGGGTGCCTCTTGGTCTAGGTTCACCATCTTTTTAAATTTAAATTGTCTTATGAACAAGTAGACAATCACCCCAATCAGAAGAAGCACAATGACCACAAGGGCTATACGCCAGACATGGTGATGCACGAAATAGGCCATTTTTCTCCAGTGATGTCCTACTGTAGCCCCCAGCGCCATAAACACCGAACACCATATAGCTGCGCCAATACTTGCATAGATGAGATACACATGTATGGGAAGGCGATAAACACCCGACAGATATGAAGTCAGCTGGCGAAGTCCGGGCACGAAGTAACCAAAGAGAACACTCCAATTCCCGTACCGTGCGAACCACCTCTCTGTGGTCTCCAGTCTGCTTGGGGTAATAAAAATCCATTTCCCGAACTTGTGCAGCAGCGGCGTTCCAACAACCCTTCCAAGCGTGTAGCTGAGAATCATCCCTGTCATGCTACCAAGAAAAGTCATCAGAAGCGCAATCCAAAATACAAAATGCCCCTCCGCTGTTAATCCCCCGAAGGTCACCACCAGAGTCTCATCGGGTACAGGAATGCCCATAAAGCCCAATGCCAGCAGTCCGAACATAGCCAAATAACCATATTGGGCGATATAGGACATAATTACACTCACATATATCTCACCTTTCTAAAGATAAAACACCACGCGCTGCTTAAGAATGGACATGTTGCAGTCATGTCCTGTTCCGAATCCACATACCTTGTACTATATATAGCACAGAACCGGAAGGTTCGGTAGTCTCGTACTTCGAATGTTGCCCGTACAGGGCTCCGCGAAACTGTAAGGAGGAAAAAGATGAGAAACGCCGTAAAAGTACTTCAGATCGGCTTCACTTATATCGGCACCATCGTGGGCGCCGGTTTCGCCACCGGGCAGGAAATCATCAAATTTTTCACCCAATACGGAAGGTGGGGGGCTTTTACCATCCTGCTGGCCACCCTGCTGTTCATTTGGCTTGGAACCAAGATGATGCTCTTAGCCCATGATATCGGAGCTTCCTCCTACGAGGACCTGAACCGCCGTTTGTTTGGCAGCCGGGCGGGAGGCTGGATCAGCTTGTTCACTCTAGTTGTCCTGATGGGAGTTAACAGTGTCATGCTCGCCGGTGCAGGTTCTGTATTCATGGAACACCTTGGACTGCATTTCCAGACAGGCCTGTGGATTACTCTTATAGGCACCTACCTGCTGCTCCACCGGGGAATTCAGGCTATTCTCCAGCTGAATTCCATCGTTGTTCCGTTAATGCTAATCCTCTCACTAATTATTATCGGCAACACGGCTGGAATGCCTGAGGCTGCAAGATTCCTAACGTACACAACGGACAGCAGCGTCGGTGCCGCCTGGATGTCCCCTCTGATGTATACAGCCTTCAACCTCGGCATGGCCCAAGCGGTGCTTGTCCCTATCGGAAGCCACACCCAGAACAGAAAAGTGCTGGTCTGGGGAGGCATTACAGGGGGGATTGGGGTCGGCTTCCTACTGCTCGCAGGCCACTTTGCCCTCTCCGCCCACATGCCCGGCATCGTGCAGTTCGAGATTCCAATGGGGCATATCGCCAACCATCTAGGCCCAATTGTACGGCTTATCTATGTCGCGCTCATCTTTATGGAAATCTTCAGCACTTTTGTTGCGGATGTATATGGGGTTGCCCTCCAGATTCGGCAGCGTATTAAGATCGGTCCTAAGCTGTTGTCTGTAATTTTGCTTCTAATATGTTACCTTACGAGCCAATTCGGATTCAGTTCCCTGCTGTCCGTATTGTATCCTCTGTTCGGCCTGTTCAGCCTGGTATGGGTAGCGAACCTGGTACTGTACCGAAATGAGAAACCAAACTAAGGATAATACTTCAGATAGGTCTTCTTCAGTTCATGTACAGCCCGGTTTATGGAATACTCCCGTTT
The DNA here is from genome assembly GCF_018403205.1 of Paenibacillus sp. J22TS3. Taxonomy (NCBI): domain Bacteria; kingdom Bacillati; phylum Bacillota; class Bacilli; order Caryophanales; family Paenibacillaceae; genus Paenibacillus; species Paenibacillus sp. J22TS3. Next base: position 407,828 of record NZ_BOSF01000002.1, on the reverse strand, counting down.
CGCCTTCTCCCAGCCGGCGCGGGCAAGCGCATAACGGTAGGATGGATCAAGAATCACGGATTCCAAAGCCGCTGCCAGCGCAGCCGGGTCTTCCGGTGGAACAAGCAGTCCTCCTGCCCCATGCTCGATTTGCTCAGCAATCCCTCCTACTGCAGTTCCTACAAGTGTCAGGCAGCATAAAGCCGCTTCCGCAAAGACGGAACCGAAAGCCTCCGCCCGGGAGGGCAGCACAAAAATATCGAAGAATGGCATGAATTCCTCCGGGTGAAGGGTATACCCGTAAAAAATGGTCTCTTCATAAATCCCAAGCTCCTGGGCCATCTTTTCCAAATCAGGACGGATCGGCCCATCCCCGATAATATGAAGCACATAAGGATGGCCTTTGCGCTTAAGCTCCGCACAGGCTTTAAGCAGAATGTCCAGCCCCTTGGCCGGGACAAGTCTGCATACGGTCACAAGCTGGGCAACCTCATTGTCATGAGGAACAGGCTTAAATCTTTTTTCATCATAACCGTTGGGAATTACCTGGATCTCACCGGGACGATCCACATAAGGTGACAAATACTCTAGAAACGAACGGGACACCGTCAGCATCTCGTCCGTCTGATGCTCCAATTCTCTGTAGATCGAAGTCAGAAACCGCTGCTCCGGTCCCCCCTCCTGAATGGAGCCATTGAGCAGCAGCTCACGCTCATAACTGGAGTGAATCGTCTGAATCACCGGGGTCTCCGGGAAAGTCTGTTTCATGGCAAGCCCTGCAATGGGATGATGGGCATGAATAAGGTCATAAGGCCGCTGTATGCGCAGCTTGGTCCACCACAAATAATCACGGTAGGTCTGGATATATTTTTGCACTACGGGACTATCCCCGAATTCGGTCCAGTCAAAGGTATGGAACTTTATCTCTTCCGTGCCTTTGCTGCGGATGCGTTTGGGTATCGAGAACAGATCCATCTCCCAATGGGGCGGGTTAAATCTCTCCTGCAGATAAGGAATCATGGAAGATACGCCGCCTGGCTGCTCCGGAGGGAAGAAAAGCGCCTGTAGTAATTTCATAGGGTTGCCCCTTTCTCTATTCTGTGTCGCAAGAATCGTAGTCTGTGCTTCCATTATGCCATAGCTCTGAACGAACATCCATTTCCCTTTTGAGAATCCAATTCCTTTATGATAAACTGCTAATACTTTGAATTTTTCATGAGGGAAACGGACCCGGAAGGAGATTTAACAATGATGGACAACCTTGATCTGCCCGCAGCCTATCTAGCGGCTTCCTCCTCTCTGCTCGGAGACGAGGAAGCCGCTAGGTTCCTGGAGAGCTACCATAACCCAAGAACGTACGGGCTGCGGCTCAATACGTTGAAAGTGGGTCTTGCTTCACCTGTATCAGAGGAAATGCAGCGGCTATTTCACCTGAGGCCTGTGCCATGGGCTGAGCAGGGGTTCTACTACGAAGAGAGCACAAGGCCGGGGAAACATCCGTACCATGCTGCCGGACTTTATTATATTCAGGAGCCCTCCGCCATGTCCGCTGTGGAACTGCTCTCCCCTCTTCCGGGAGAGACCGTGCTCGATCTGGCCGCTGCTCCCGGTGGCAAGACTACACAAATTGCCGCGAAGATGAAAGGCCAGGGCCTGCTGATTGCCAACGAAATCCATCCGCAGCGGGCTAAGATTCTGGCTGAGAATGTTGAGCGCTTTGGAATCCCGAATGCGGTGGTGACCCAATCCACTCCCGGAGACCTATCCTCGAGATTTCAGTTTGCGTTCGATCGGATCATGCTGGATGCCCCATGTTCTGGAGAGGGCATGTTCCGCAAGGACCCGGATGCGGTGAGCGAATGGTCAGAGGCTTCCGTGGATGCCTGTGCGGCTAGACAGTGGGATATCATTCAGGACGCAGTTAAGATGCTTAAGCCTGGAGGAAGACTGGCCTACTCAACCTGTACATTCAATAGGAAAGAGAACGAGGAGACGATAGCCCGCCTGATCGAAGCCTATCCGTTCATGGAACTGATCGCGGAGAAACGCATATGGCCCCATGTACACGAAGGGGAAGGGCACTATGTTGCTCTGTTGGAACGGCGCAAAGATGCAGCTGCTTCTGAAGTGATAGAGGCCTCTACGAGCACCTCAGGCAGGAAGGGGAAAGACTCCAAACGCGGGAGAACCGGCCGTGACGCTATGTCCCGCAAGGAGATCAATGCCGCTTGGGAGGCATACCTGGCATGGAAGCGCGAGGATCTCCCAGGATTCGAAGAGCCAACGGGCACGCCCGAGCTCTTCGGGGAAGCACTCTACCTGATTCCACGCAGCAGCCAGCTTGAGCTCAGCTTGGAAGCGTTAAATGGCCTTAAACTGCCCAGAGCAGGCCTGCATCTTGGCGAGTTCAAGAAAGGACGCTTCCAGCCAGGCCACGCCCTGGCTATGGCCTCCACTGCGGAACAAGCCGCAAGGACGCTGAATCTGGAGCCGGATTCTGCCGAGGCGGCAGCTTATCTGCGGGGAGAGACTCTGCCGGTGCCGGGTACCCTGCGGGGCTGGGTCCTTGTGACGGTCTCCGGATATCCGCTCGGATTCGGCAAGGCCAGTGACGGACAGCTGAAGAATCATCTGCCGAAAGGTCTCCGGCTCAACCGTTAGGCTCGCGATGACTTTCTAGGACGTCTAATATGAATCAGACCGGGATGAACAAGGCCCGGCCAGAGTAAGCAAATTGCCAGTCCAAGGGGGTATCCTTGGGTTGGCGCCTGATCTCCAACGGCTTCGATTGCTGTGATTTGTTCGTTTCTTGGTGGGGACTTCGCCGAAACCTGCGAATAGACGAACGCTGGCCAACGCACGACCCGCGGCCACGCGCTAGCGGCTGTCTTTGGTTTTGGATTTCAGTTATTGTAAATAATTCAATGAAACCAAACCCCAACCCAACCGCCATGGGAGCGGGCGTTTGCCTAGGAACCTTTGGAACACAAATCTAACCCCTAAACAAAATCAGGGGGCCGTCTTTTTGAGACGGCCCCCTTTCGCACATTAGCTACAAGCAGTATTTTTCCAGAGCAAGGCGCACGCCTTCCTCATTATTGGATGCTGTCACATCCTGCGCTGCCGCCTTAACCTCCAGCGGCGAGTTATCCATGGCAATACCTAGTCCGGCAAAGGTCAGCATGGTGATATCGTTATAGAAATTGCCTATCGCCATCACCTGCTCCGCCGGAATTCCACGCTGAAGTGCCAGCTCCCTAAGAGCATTCCCCTTAGAGGACTCAGGGTGCATCAAATCGATGAAGTAATCGCCGCTGCGCAGCATATTCAGCTCGTGCGTCCACAGATTCCAATCCGCTTCAACCTTATCCATCGCTTCCGTAAAGCCGGATGCGGTCATTTTCACAATCGGCTCGGTGAAGTCTACCCAAGCGGGCAGATTTAAAGGTTCAATCAAGAACTTATGATACATGTCCAGCACATCCGGGCCGACTTCATCCAGCTTCTCGACATAAATACCGTAGGTCGTATTGATATCAAAATGTATGCCATTCTTGCGGCAGTACTCGATATACGGCTCCAGTGCGGCTGGATTGACCGCATATTCATGTATAATTTTACGGGTCGCCACATCTACCGTAGCTGCCCCGTTATGAGTAATGACATATCCCTCAAGGCCCATGGATTCCATAAATGGAATACAGCTCAGTGGAGCCCTTCCCGTACACAGCACTATTTCTGTTCCCTGAGCCGCAACCTTCTTAATCGTCTCTGCAGTTGCAGGGGTTAGAACATGATTATCGTCAAGCAGCGTGCCGTCCACATCCAAAGCAATCAGTTTGTATTTCATAACTCCACCCTCTCTATGTATAAATAATTATATAAGATAAGCTGTCTCTTGAAAATGAGCCCTTGTTCCTGCGGTTTCCTCTTTCGCGTCTACCGAAGGGAAGCCAGTTCCTCCTCAGTCAGTTCCCGGAACGCCCCTTTGGGCAGGGACTCGTCCAGCTTCAGCGCCCCCATAGAGACCCGTTTCAGGTACAGTACTTTAGAGCCAACAGCCTCAAACATCCGCTTGACTTGGTGAAACTTACCTTCGGAGATGGTCAGGAGAATTCTGCTGACCGTCGCCTCTTCCGTTCCGACCCGTTCAAGCACCTCAAGCTTGGCTGGAAGGGTGACATATCCTTCTCCGATATCCACCCCCTGCTCAAACCGAACTGCCTCCGCATCACCAACTGCTCCCTGGACCTCGGCGTAATAGGTTTTGGGAACGTGCTTGCGTGGTGACAACAGATCATGAGCCAGCTGTCCGTCATTCGTAAGCAGCAGCAGACCCTCCGTATCCTTGTCGAGCCTCCCTACCGGGAAAGGGGAGAACGCCCGGAACTGTGGCGGGAGTAGATCAATAACTGTACGGTCCCGGTTATCTTCAGTGGCCGAGACGACCCCAGCAGGCTTATGAAGCATAATGTAAACAAACTCCCTGTAGAGCACCGGCTCGCCGTCCAGCTCAATTTTGTCATGATAGGGGTCGACCTGCAGGCCACTGTCTTTAATGACAAGGCCATTCACCAGGATTCTTCCCTGTTTAACCAGCTTCTTGCTGTCCGAGCGGGTGGCCAGTCCAAGATGGCTGAGGATTTTGTCCACCCGTAGTGTTGTTCTGCCTTTACTCATGTCGCTTTACGTCCACCTCCATCCTGCAGGATATTCATTCTTCAGCATACCGTCCTGCCATTTGCCCCATCCGGCTGAATAACCATCTATGCACACGAGCACATACCCTTTGGGCTTCGCCTCACTTCGGCATTCAATCCGCTCAGCCGGAATCATCAGCGTTTCTCCCTTCAGATAATGCACAGCCTCCCCGTCCCTGGAGGACAGGGAGAGCACCCGCTTAGCCTCTTCGGGGCGAAGAGCCACGGCAAGCGGGTGACCCGGCGTAAATCTTCCATTCTTCACCGCACCCACATACCATCCCGGACGTACCGTCTTCAGGCCATTCAGCCGCTCCTTGGCGAACACAGAGAGATATACGTTGCCTCCGTAAAATATCGGACCGCCTGCGGCTTCGAGATTCAAGTTACCAGATAAGAACTCACGCCAGCTGACAAGCGGGTCCTGCTCCTCAAACCCCTTTTTCGCGGAACGGGCATCTCCCTTGCTTTTAACGGGCTTGGCCTTCACAAGCCGTTCTGCCTTAGGATTGCTCTTTCCTTGAGCCTGAACTGGCGGCGCTATACTTAGGCTCACTTGACCGCCGCTTTCAGTGCGGCTTCCGTTCAGGGACTCAGCTGTACTTCCAGCGCCCTGGTGACGGAGTATAGCGACAAAATGACCCTCACCATGGATTTTGTGAGGCCATAGTCTTCCGCAATTCCGGGTTTGCCGTAAGGCCTCTTCACTCCAGACCTCATGCTTGTCACCAGCACTTATAAGCTCCAGCCAATCCGGGCGTCCACCTGAAATTCCCCACTCTTCCGGAATAGGAATAACCCTGAATTCCGGGTTCAAAGTCAGAAACGAAGCGATCATCCCCTCATTCTCCTCCGGGGCGAAGGTGCAGGTGGAGTATACAATAGTTCCGCCAGGAGCGAGCAGATCTGCTGCGCTGGCCAGGATATCCCGCTGCATGCTTACACATTTCTCCACAGAATGCTTCTCCCACTGACGTGCCATGTCCGGCTCCTTCCGGAACATCCCCTCCCCCGAGCAGGGAGCATCAATCAAGATCCGGTCAAAAAAGTGCGGAAACGCCTCCGCTATTCGCTCGGGCGATTCATTAAGCACCACTGCGTTGCGCACACCATATAACTCCACATTCTTGGCTAACGCCTTGGTCCGGTCCGCACTGATATCGTTCGTAACGAGAAGCCCTGTTCCCTCAAGCTTCCCGGCAATCTGCGTCGACTTTCCTCCCGGTGCCGCACACAGATCAAGCACCCGGTCTCCAGGCTGAACGTCCAGCGCCTCTACCGGTGCCATCGCACTCGGCTCCTGAATATAATAGAGCCCAGCATGATAATACGGGTGTTTCCCCGGCTTCAGGCCCTCTTCCGTATAATACCCCGTTCCGCACCAGGGGATGGGTTTCATCGGGAAAGGAACCACACTCTCGAATTCATCCTGTGCAATTTTGAGCGGATTGACCCGCACCCCGGCATAATGAGGTTTCTCATAAGAAGCAAGGAATGCCGGGTACTCCTCTCCAAGCATTCTCTTCATACGTTCCAAGAACGCCGTAGGCAAATATACGGTCATCATAACATCCCCTCTAACCTGCAAGCGGCCCGCCGCCTAAGTGATCAGGCAGCGGGCCGGCGCATATCTATTTATCAAGCATCCTCTTCTCCCGGAGCGCATGCTTCTCGCCCCGCTGAGGATGGATCTGAATCGGCTCGTTCGGACGTATTTCCGAAGAGGCCGTCTCAACTGCGCGAAGCAGCTCATCATCTATGATTTCAATGGTCAGATCGGCATATGCCGGCGGCACCGGACCAGCAAGCTTTTCAGACAACTGCTGGATCTCTCTCCTCAGCCGGCCCAAGTTGATCCCCAAACATTCATCTCCGTATGCTTCAAGCTTATCCACAGCCGAGACCAGCATTTTGCTGCTGCCTTTGAAATTCCCCCTGCGGAAATGAAACATTCCGACAGCCACCTGAAGCAATCCTTTATAAAGAGGTTCCCGTCCCTGGGCAAGCCACAGTTCTTCCAGCACCTCATGGCATTCAAAATAATCACGGTCCCGGTTGAAATAGATCAGATACGCCAAGTACAGCGGATCATACTTCATCCGTTCCCTCCCCTTTGCGGGCCGCCTTAAGCAGCGCCTTCACGTCCTCCACAAGCTCCTTCATTCCAGTCAGGTTCTTCGCTTCCCACAGCTCGTTGAAACGCCGCTGTGCTTGAATGGCCTCGCTGATCAAATGATAGAAATACAGCTGGTGAATAGTTTTCAGTGCTTCAGCCACCAGGCTGGAGTCATCCTCGAAGGACTTCTGGGCATCCAGAATTTCCTGACGGATGCTGGACATCTCATTATCGAGCACAAAAGCGGCTTCCGCAGCTTTCTTCAATCTTTCGCGCATTTCCCCGGGCAGGCTCTCCCGGTATTTATAATTAAGCGAATGTTCGATGGTCGCCCAAAAATTCATCGCAAGTGTCCGGATCTGAATCTCGGCCAGTACAATCTTCTGTTCGAGTGCTGTCTGCACCGGATATTCAACAATCATATGGAAGCTGCGGTACCCGCTGTCCTTATAATTTGTAATATAGTCTTTCTCATACAGAACCTTCAGATCTTTCCGGTTACGAATATATTCAGCCACCCGCCGGATATCCTCCGCGAATTGGCACATAATCCGGATTCCCGCGATGTCCTCGATCCCCGTCTCCAGATTATCCATAGAGACATTCAGACGTTTCGCTTTGTCCAGAATACTGGAAATCTTCTTAACCCGTCCGGTCACGAACTCGATCGGCGCATACTCTTCGCGTTTCTTGAGCTCTGAGCGCATCGTCTTGAACTTAACCTTCAACTCCTCAACTGCCTGTTCATACGGAAGCAAAAATGTTCCCCAATCTCTGCCATCCATTCTGTTGCCTCCTCTCTATATTTCCGGCATATCAGCGGTGGTCCGCGCCCACCGCTTCGGATATATGAGTGAACCCGTCACGGGCAAGCAGCTCCCGCAACCCGCGGTGTATCCGGCGGTTAATTTCTGGCCCCTCATAAATAAGTGCGGTATAAATCTCCACCAGACTGGCGCCAGCACGAATTTTCTCATAAGCGTCCTTGCTGTCAAAGATGCCGCCCGATCCAATGATCGGCAGCTTGCCTTCTGTCTGGCGGTATATTCTTGAAATGATCTCCGTTGAACGCTCCTTCAGTGGACGCCCGCTAAGGCCTCCTGTCTCCTTGGCATTGGAGTGGGTCAGCCCCTCTCGGGAAATGGTGGTATTGGTCGCAATAATCCCAGATACTCCACTGTCCTTAATCGTATTAACCATATACTCCAGTTCTTCGTTACTTACATCTGGAGCAATTTTTACAAGAACCGCCTTATTCAAGCCGGATTTCTGATTATGCTCGTTCATCTCCCGCATCACCACCGCAAGCAGATCAGCCAGTTCATTTCCATGCTGAAGCGCCCGGAGATCCGGTGTATTCGGCGAGCTGATATTCACAACGAAAAAGTCCGCATGAGGATACAGCACCGATATGCATTTGGCGTAGTCCTTATGCGCCTCTTCATTCGGCGTCACCTTATTCTTACCAATATTTATAGCAATAGGAATCCTTCTTGTGGGCAGAGCGGACAACGATTCCGCCATGCTCTCGGCTCCCTTGTTATTAAATCCCATCCGGTTGACCAGCGCTTCGTCCGGCGGCAGGCGGAACAACCTTGGCTGTTCGTTTCCTGGCTGCCCCAGCGGGGTCACCGTACCCACTTCCATAAATCCGAAGCCAATGGCTGAGAAACCTTCAGCCGCCTCAGCATTTTTGTCCAGACCTGCGGCAAGCCCCACCGGTGTCGGAAAGTGGATACCAAACAAATCAACGGCCAGATCCGGGGTTTCGGACACACCGTACAGTTTGTTAAGGAGTGTTACTCCTCCCGGCATCCTGGACGTTTTATGTAATCCGCCAATAACAAGATGATGCGCCTTCTCCGGATCAATCCGGAAGAACACCGGTTTGCCTACGTTACGATATAGCAATGTTAACTCACTCCGTTCCTCTCTCGCTGGACATTATAGCCCCATAACTCAGTTTATCGTTTTCTCCCCCAAAAGAAAAGTCTTGTACCTGACGGGAACAAGCCTAATCAAACGTATAGCCAACCTTTTTGAAAGCCGTTACAATATAGCTGAATGGGCTGCTCCTCATAAGAAACAACCCATTTTATGCAAAGATAGTTATGAGAGGGGAATAAGCGCGATGTCAACCAAACGCAAACCGCCAACACTTCAGCAGAAGAAGGAGGAAGTCAACAAAAAAGCGCTGATCTGGATTGGCTCATCCCTTGTGGTTGTTGTGATTGTGTTCACGGTCCTGCTGCTGTGGAGCCGAAGCTAGAAGAGCCAGTGATATGTCCTGTGGGGGTTGGTCTGATCGGGTCTGTCTTGCAAAACAAACCGCATCTCCGAGTCCGCTGATAGATCAGGCACAATCCCCTTCCCGATCGTAACCTTGGTCCCCTTCGGGGCCAGGTCAAACAGCTCCTCCACATCCTCCTTGCTCATCCGGATGCATCCGAGCGACTCATCCTTGCCTATGCTGTCCGGCTCGTTCGTCCCGTGAATCGCATAGTTCGTATCTGACAGCTGCATTCCTCTGCTGCCAAATTCCCCATTTGACCTCCCATTCGGATTCACAATCTTCTCTGTTATCGCATAACTACCTTCAGGCGTGCGGTCCGCACCAAGCCCTACCTTGTAGCTGCGTAGAATTACATTCCCGCTGACCAAGGCCAGACGGTGGCTGGTCTTGTCGACCAAAATCTCCAAAGGCTCATTAAAAAATGGTTTGCTGCCAGCATGCGCATTGCTGCGGGTCCGCCCATCAGTCCCAGCAGCGCTCTTCGTCGAGCCGCCCTTCGAGCTCCCATTTGCCCCTGTTCCAGACGGATCATGGTCCTCCTGAACAGCCTGTTCGAAGGCAGCTTCCAGCTCGGGACTGCTTCCGGCAATCCAGTTGTCCGGGTAAGGCTTGACGAGCTCTCCCAGCTTTGCGGGCTTCCTGCCGTTCTTCTGCCTGAAATGCTCTACCGCGGAAGTCACAACCGCGCTTGCTTCCTGCTCCTTCGTCCACTGGTTGGCCTTCTTTCGAAGCGGGCCCTCATCCGGCGGCTTGCACTCACAGCTCTTCGCGTCATAAGACTGCACGGCTGCTCTGCCGCTGGCCGGGTCTCTCTCCACCGTGAACATCACCGGCATGTCACGCTTCCACAGCAGCCACTTACCGTGCTGCCGCATCCCAAGTACGGCTGTTAGTTGCGCCTGCGGTCCCTTGCCCATGATCAGTTCCCCAAGGGCTTTATTTCCCGCCCCGCCGCCATAGGCCTTAGCCGTAAATGCCAACGAAGCCGCGCGGGGTCCCTTGACAGGTGCTGACGGATTGTCCACCTCCTGAACAGGCAGCGTCAGATAATCCTCTTCGATCGAAGATGTATCCACAGCCACCATGGAATTCTCAGCGATGCTTGGATCATCAATCGAAGGAATAAACATCAGGAGCAGAATCATCAGGGCTAACAGCAGCTTACGCTTTCGGCGGCTTCTTCGTTCCTTCTGCGCCGAGGCTTCAAGCAGCTTCGCTTCATATTCCTTCCACACCTCGGCGGGAACCTTGCTGCTCTCAAATGCTTCATAAATATGACCCGCTTTATTGAAGCAGTAATTCGCCTTCCCGACCTGACCGCTTCGCTCATATTCTTTACCCAGCAGATACCAAGCCATCTTATTGCCGGGATGCATCTCGACGTATTTCTTCAGATATGAAGGGTTCATCGAAACCTCCTGGTATATGGTTTTTTTATGTATCGGATCTTACTTTTCTCTTATCAGCCAATGCTACCAGCCCTTATTTATATATCGGCAGACGGGTTTAAGTCTATAGATCAAGGGAGCTCTAAGCGGCAAGTCACGACTTTATACCCAAGGGTATAATATAGGAAATTAAACCCAAAAAAAAGACATCCCCCATCCTTTAAATCAGGATGAAAGATGTCTCATGGTGAATATCAACAGAGGGCTGTAATCTTAGCCTTCCTTGTTAAATGGAGTATCGGCGATCTTGATGGAGTCCGTAGGGCAGCCATCGCAAGCATCTTGAAGATCGTCGTACAGGTCCTCACCAATTTCTGTGTTACCATGGTTTCCGTCACCCTTGTAGATGACTTCAGCCAAACCTTCATCGTCATAATCGTAGATATCTGGTGCTGTAGCTCCGCATGCGCCGCACGCGATGCAAGTATCTTTCTCCACCCAAGTATATTTCGCCATATTAATCTGCCTCCTAATATAAGACGGTACAAGTCCGGTGCGTTCCACCATGTACAATATATAATAATATAACCACAATTTCAAATGCTTTTGCAGGTAATCTTAACTGATAATTATTATCATCATTCCCGCTTCTCTCTAAGAAAATCAGTCTGCAGGGAAGTGCCCCGAATCCGGTGATTCCGGATCAAGGTGGAGGGGTCGTCCCCCAGCATTCCGGCTGTAAGAACAGCACTCTCACCGAACTTGTCGCGCAGCATATCCATCGTTTTGGTGAGCTGCTCCTTTTTGGGCTGCTTCTCATAATCAAATAGATCCAGCTGAAGTGCCGATTCATCCTTGGGAACCAGGTTCTGGACTGTAATTCCAAGAAGACGCACAGGATGTTCTTCTTTCCAGTGACGCTGATACAGTTTACAGGCTTCCCGGTAAATGTCCTCCATATTCTCGGTCACTTTGCCCAAGGTCTGAGAGCGGGTTATCGTCTTCATATCCGGTGTGCGAATCGTGATTTGCACCGTCTGTGCCATCATATTCTGCCTTCGCAACCGGCGTGCAACCTGATCAGCCAAGTTCAGCATCACACGGGATATATCTTCGTACTTGCTGATGTCTCTTGGAAGCGTTGTGGTATGGCCAATCGACTTGTTCTTGTCCCTCTCTTCCTTTACAGGGGAGTCATCGATTCCCCAGGCAGCCTGCTTCATCCAGAGTCCCATCACTCCGAACTTCTCCGCAAGAAGCCGCTCGTCTGCGGCAGCCAGCTGGCCAAGCGTATAGATCCTTAACCGCTGAAGCTTCTCCGCCGTTTTCCGGCCTATTCCGAACATCTCCGCGCAAGGCTTGTCCCAGAGCAGCTTGGGTACATCCCTGATCCGGAGCACAGTTATGCCGTTTGGCTTCTTCATGTCCGAGCCCATCTTGGCGAGAAGCTTATTGGGAGCAACGCCAATCGAACATGGCAGGCCAAGCTCATTGCGGATTCTCCCCTGGATTTCCTCGGCAATCTCCAGCGGGGTTCCAAACTGCTTGGAGCCCGTGATGTCCAGATAACACTCATCGATGGACACAGCTTGAAGAAGCGGGGTGTATCCATAAGCAATATCCATAAAAGCCTTTGAATACTTGCGGTACAGATGAAAATCCGGAGAGATGACAATGAGGTCCGGACACAGCTTAAGCGCCTGACTGACCAGCATGCCCGTTGAAATGCCCAGCCTCCGCGCCGCATAAGAGCACGTCACTATCACACCCTTGCGAAGCTCCACACTGCCAGCTACCGCTGTAGGCCTGTCTTTGTACTTGTGCGGCTCCTCTGCTTCATGTACGGAGCAGTAGAATGCATTCATATCTATATGTAATATGACCCGGCCCTTAGCGGGATAATACTCCTCCACATTCTTCACCGGAATCCCCCTCACTTGCTTGTAAATTCATGGTTTTATGCAAAAATCCTAATTCCGTGTTACATTTAAAATAACAAATGTTATAATAATTCATTATACCAAAATACCGTGCATGTTTATGACTTTTAAAGGGGGACTCTCCACTATGTCAAAGGCCTTATCCATCTTCGACACAACCTTGCGTGACGGCACACAGGGCGAAGGAATCAGCTTGTCTGCGGACGATAAATTAAAGATCGCCTCAAAGCTGGACCAGCTGGGTGTGCATTACATCGAAGGCGGCATTCCGGGGAGCAACAATAAAGACATTGAGTTTTTCAAACGGGTCAAAAGCTTAGGGTTAAACGCTAAAATTACCGCATTTGGCAGCACCCGCCGCAAAGACAGCATTGCCTCCGCGGATGCGAACCTCAACCGGGTCATCGAATCCGGAGTGCAAGCCGCAACCCTCGTGGGCAAATCCTGGGACTTCCACGTCCACACGGCTTTGCAGACCTCACTGGACGAGAACCTCGCGATGATCTTTGATTCCATCGCTTATTTGAAGCAAAATGGACTTGAAGTGATTTTTGATGCAGAGCATTTCTTTGACGGCTACAAGAACAATCCGGAATATGCGCTGTCTGTCATGAAGAAAGCCAAGGAAGCCGGTGCCGACTGGCTCGTTATGTGTGATACGAATGGCGGAACTCTTCCCCATGAAGTTCACCAAATTGTATCGGCTCTTGCTCAAGAGGTGCCTGGTGCCCATCTCGGCATTCATACCCATAACGATTGCGAGCTGGCCGTAGCCAACTCACTCAGCGCGGTACAGGCTGGAGCGCGGCAGATCCAGGGTACGATGAACGGATATGGGGAACGCTGTGGTAACGCGAACCTCTGCAGTGTAATCCCTAATCTTCAGCTCAAAATGAACTATGAGGTGTTGGAGCCGGGCAAGCTGGCGCAGCTGACCAATACAGCCCGTTACATCAGTGAAATTGCCAACGTGCATATGCCGAATAACCAGCCGTATGTCGGGACGTCCGCTTTTGCTCATAAGGGCGGTATCCATGTGTCAGCGATACTCCGTGACTCCCGTACCTATGAACATGTGGTACCCGAGACGGTGGGCAACAAACAAAGGGTACTCGTCTCCGAACTCGCCGGCCAGAGCAATATTCTGTCCAAAGCGCAGGATATGGGGATTGAGTTCGACCCGGCCAATGAGGATACCCGGGAAGTGATTAACCGGATCAAGAACCTGGAGCATCAAGGCTACCAATTCGAAGGGGCTGATGCCTCGCTGGAGCTTCTCCTGCGTCAAGCCAACGGGGAATTGACTGAGTTATTCGTATTCGAGTCCTTCAAAATGCTGGTAGAGAAAACCGCCGGCAGACCGGTTGTATCAGAAGCTTTCGTTAAGCTTAATATAGCAGGTTCCAGCGTATATACCGCTGCGGAGGGTAACGGTCCGGTCAACGCACTCGATAATGCCCTGCGTAAGGCGTTAATCACTTACTTCCCGCGGCTGAACGAAATGCATCTGTCTGACTATAAAGTCCGCGTGCTGGATGAGATGGACGCTACCGCTTCCAAGGTACGGGTTCTGATTGAATCCAGAGACCTAACCAGCAGCTGGAATACCGTTGGGGTATCCGGCAACGTAATCGAAGCGAGCTGGGAAGCCTTGGTTGACAGTATCCGCTACGCCCTGCTCGGCGAGAACCAATTGGAGAATCAGGAGATCACCGCAGAGCGCGGGGGAATCGTCAATCATTAATCAAACCGTATGGCTTCGGCCAAACTTCATATCATGACATCAAAGGCCCGTCTAATCCTCTAAGGAGCAGCCGGGCCTTATTCACACCAGTTTATTTAACAATTCGTTACAGATTAACCAATTTCGCCAATTTACGATCAAGCTCATCCGCGGATAGCACACCGATGATCACATCCTGAATCATACCGTTCCGGTCAATTAAGACATTAGTCGGAAAAGCCACGCCATTGTATTTCCGATAGGCGGTCTCTTTTTCATCCAGCAGCACAGGAAATGTCATTTTATAGGTTTTCACAAAATCCTTGGCTTTGGATAACTTGTCATACATGGTAACATTTACACTATAGACATCAAGGTTAGACTTATATTTGTCAGCCAGCTTAACCAAATCAGGTGCCTCATCTTTGCAGGGATCACACCATGATGCCCAGAAGTTGACCAGCAGCGGCTTCTCCCGCTTGCCGCCAACCTGATAAGTTTTGCCGTCCAGCGCAGTTAAGCTAAAGGCCGGTGCTTCAGCGCCCGGCTTCAGTCCGCTCTTCTCCAAAGCAGTGGCACTAATGGAAGCTGGCTTACGCTCACTGGTCCCTGTAAACCAGGACAAGATGCCTTTGTCGGAGTTTTGATATAACGCAACGCCGAGAAGCAGCGCAATCCCGAGCAGAATAAATCCGTTTCGTTTCATGGTTCTCTTTCCTTTGCTGTTAAGGTTGAAGGACTAACTTCTACTATTGTACCCTTAATGAGCAAAATGTTACAGGTGTACGTTAAAGAACCGGAAACTCATAAAATCCTGCCATATAAGTTGAACATAAAAATTACTAATAGACCAGGACATTTCCCTTGTTTTCCTTACATGTAAATCAATAGTTCAGCTTATATACAACGGGGTAGCGTATCCATTCGCGGGTCTGTTTCTGTCCAGGTTTATTTTCACAAATAGAGATGAAATAATTATTCAAAGGAGAGAGTATCATGCAGCTTCAATCCCGTCAGCAGTGCATCCTCACCCCTGAAGTGCGTCGTTCTTTGGTCACCCATCTATACCGCGTATTTCCGGAGGAAGGCTGCGGTGCACTTCTTGGCGACAAGACAGACAACGGGTGGATTCTGGATCACTTTCAGCCTATTCGCAACACAGCCAGCAATCCACAACATATGTTCAAGCTGGACCCTACGGGCTGGATTACCTCCAGCTTTAATCCGAGATTGCTGGGGATATTTCACACCCACCCCAGTTCATCTCCCGTTCCTTCTCCCGAAGATACTATGCAGCTCCAGCTGTTTGGGGAGATGATCCAGCTTTATTTGATCGCCTCCAGAACAAGTGTAGACGGTGAACCGGACGCCGAGATTGGCGTGTACACGGTGCACCGTCAAGAGAATGGATTATATACGTTAGAGTCTTTAGGTCTTGCTTAGAAACACGTATAAATCTCCTAAGGTTATGATGTTCATCTGCTTGAGCCTTGGGATTAACGCAGCCCACAGGGAGGCTGTCATCAACGCATCTTCGAGGGCATGATGGCGGGTTCTAATGGGAAGGCCGTAGGCGTTAAGCCAGTCATCCAGACTAGAAATGCCCCGGTAAGGCTCCAGCTTGCCCGCAATCATCATGGTATCCAGCACCCTGTGGCCGAGATGGGATCGCGTAGTCCTCCATAACGCCTGATCCAGAAATGACTTATCATGTGCACTCCCATGAGCGATCAGCACCCTGTCAGCAATGAAGGACATAAACCCGTGAAGTGCCCCCATCAGGGGAGGGGCCTGGTCGGACATTTCCTGGGTAATACCGGTCAGCTCTGTAATGGACCTTGGAACAGGACCTGAGGATCGGCATAACTCATGAAAGGTCTGATCGGTAATCCTTCCCCCTTCCATCTTCACTGCACCGAAAGACAGAATTTCATCCCCGTGATGCGGATGAAAGCCCGTCGTCTCCAGATCAAATACTGCGGTCTTAAGCTGGGTCAGCGGGATATGAAGGGTCTCAGTTCTTCTCTGCCCTTTGTTCATCGACCTTATAAAAGCGATTTGCTGAGCACTCGGATTTCCTGCCCTCAAAGCGGCAGCCGAGGGAACACTCCGGTTTAACAGGGTATTCCAGAATCCGCCACCTTTCTTGCCGGACTCCTTCATAACCCTTTCCTCTCCGTGAACCGAAGCTGTCTTTGCAGGGTCCTGTACAGCAGCTTAACCGTGCCAAGGCTCTCCCGCAGCTCTTGCTTAACCTCTTTTTGCTTCATCATAGACGGAGTAAGATAGGAGCTTCCCTGCAGCATACCGTCATATACCGTATAGGAGGTCAAGGACCTGAGTTTAAGTGTCGTATAAAAAGCATGGCGGCAGGCTTCAAGGCCAAGCCCCGGGACGGCCTCAAGCCGAATGAGCTGCTTAAGCCGCTCGGCTGTTGAAGTCTCGGGGATACCATACTGCAAAGCGATACATCTCATCCCGTTGACAAGCGGCATATAAAGTCCATATTTAACGTCGAAGCTGCCCGCGTGTTCTCCGAAAGGTTCGGTAATGACCTGACCCAACACATTAAGGCCCGCTTTATGCCTCACTGTTCCCCTAAGCAATGCAGCGGTAAGCGCCTCTCCAGGCTCCATTACTTCCTGAAATGCTTCCTTCCACTCCCTTTCAAGCTCACGGCTTCCCGCAATACACCTCATATCTGAAGCGATATTCAGATATCTAATCTGCTCCCACTGCAGTTCATCCCTCCAGCCCTGCAGCTGCTCACGCCAACCTGTTAGCGTGTGCCTCCACATTGCATTCGATAACATAACATTCCCCGGGCATGGCGGATAACCAACCTTCTCCAGAATTTTGACCAATACCCCGGCAAAATATTTAAAATAAAGCTCGGCCCTCTCTCCACCGCCTTCCCCGATAATCAGCCCGTTATCCTGGTCACTCCATAAGGTCTGTTCTCCACGGCCGGCACTGCCAAAAGCCACAAAAGCATAAGGGACTGGCGGAACGCCAATACCTTCAACTTCAAGGACTTTCTCAGCAAGATAAGCGCAGCGGGCCATCACCTCATCATGCATTTGATTAACTGCATGATTCCAATCGGGCGAGGGCATAGCGGCGAATAAATCCAAGAGCCGGCTCTGCTCTTTAATTCTCGCTGCCCGCAAGGTGCGGGGGGAGGAAGCTGCACGTATGCCCGCATAGTTATTCTCATAAGCCAGCGCTTCAGACATGAATGCCTCACTCCCTCTTCCTGCTTATTATTTATTTAATTACACTGATAGCCCCAAGCTCCGGATTTGTCCGCGCCTTCAGACTCTCTTTGTCGATTTCACCTGTCAGCAGCTGCATTTGTTCTGGGTAACCATAAGTTCCATGTTCGCTGATATCCAGACCCATCATTTCTTCCTCTTCAGTAACCCGAATGCCCATCAGCCATTTCATAGCTGCAAGAATCAAGAAAGAGACAACGAGCACAAATGCAAAGGTTCCGGCGACTCCCAAGATTTGCACACCCAGCTGTTCAAAACCCCCGCCGTAGAATAATCCCGGCTTCCCTACTCCAGTAGCTGCCACCAGCTCTGGTGTAGCGAATAAGCCAGTGGAGACGGCTCCCCATATACCTGCAATCCCGTGGACAGATACAGCAGAGATTGGATCATCCAGGCCGGCTCTTTCCAGCCATTTTCCCGAGAGGAAACCGATAATACCTGCGACAGCCCCAATTACTACAGCAGCCCAAGCTTCCACAAAAGCACAAGAGCCTGTGATAGCCACAAACGCGGCAAGTACTCCGTTCAGCATGCTTGGAATATCTGATTTACCAGCAAATACCCAGGATATGAACAAGGCGGCAAGAGCACCTGCAGCAGCTGCAATATTAGTAGTCAGAGCCACATAACCGAAGAATCCATCCGCAAGCGGGGTTAGAGCACTGCCCGGATTAAAGCCGAACCAGCCAATCCAGATAATGATCACTCCAAGCACCGTAAGAACTTGGTTATGACCTTGAATCACATTAGGCTTACCTTCTTTATTATATTTGCCAAGCCGGGGCTTAAGCAGGAATGTGGCCGCCAAAGCCGCTGTCGCGCCTGTCAAATGTACTACTGTAGAGCCGGCATAGTCCTGCATGCCAAGGCTTCCAAGCCATCCGCCGCCCCATACCCAGTGAGCGACTACTGGATAGATAAGGATCATAAACAAAGTTCCGAAAATAATATATACGCTAAGTTTCGCCCGTTCAGCCATCCCGCCACAAGCTATTGCCAGAGACACGGCTGCAAAAGAAAGCTGAAACAAAAATTTGACATTCAGCGATACATTCGAAGCAGAAAGTGAAGCGAAGGAGCCTGCAGCACTGTCCCCTCCGAATAGAAATCCGGTTGTACCCCAGAAGCTGTTCCCGTTACCAAATCCGAGCGCGAACCCTGCAGCCCAAAAAGCAATGACTGCAATACCTAAGGTCAGAACAGTTTTCCCGGCCACGTGACCGGCGTTCTTCATCCGGACCGAACCCGCCTCCAGCAGAGCGAAACCCGCTTGCATAAAGAACACTAACAAGGCTGCCAGAAAAACGAACATCGTATTAAGGCCAATCTCGAGCACCGGTGCGGTCACCTCATCCGCAGCAAAGGCCGAAACCGGGAAAGCCATCAGCATCACAGCTGCAATTAATCCAATCATCCATTTCTTCCTCATTGAAAACCACCCCTAATGTCATGTTATCTAACACGTTTTTGATTTGTTAAAGTGATTATATATCCAAATTGCTAAATAGTACAACAAAAATTTATTAAAAACAGCAATAAAATTAATTAATGTACCACTTCATGTAATGTTTAATTACACAACTTTAGAAACACCAACTACTTTTTGTAAGTGTGACGTTTGACTGTACACTTTAGGATCGTGTATGATATTTTTAGATGTTGGACTATAGGAAAGGCCCATATATAAGAGAGAAAATTCAGGCATAAGTTAGGATAGGATCATCTGTGGAAATAAGGAGTGATTATATTGGAGATACGAAGCTTTACCGCATAGGAGAATTAGCCAAGTCCGCAGGCGTTAGTGAACGGACCATCGATTATTACACAAAGATCGGGCTCATCAGTCCAGAGACCCGTACACAGAAGAATTACCGTCTGTATAATCATGAAACTTTACTACGGCTTGAACGTATTAACCAGATGAAACAAGAGAAGTATACGTTGGAAGAAATACGGGCCAAGCTTGAGATGTGGAACAAAATCACCAACGAAGAACAGGTCACCGAGAAACTCACCGCATTGGAGATCCATATGCAGCAGCTTGAGCGGGAAGTCAAAGAATTGGAACCGATTATCTCCCAGCTCCAGCCTAACCAAATCAATCGTGCATTTACGCATCTCATGCCTCAGAGCCTTGCCTGTATCGAAGCCATCCGTATCCTGCTTAATCATGGGCCATTTACTTAATCTTGACGGTTGGAGGAATGAACGATGTATTTTGACGGTATGTATATACTTATAATTATTGCTTTTATTTTCTCTTTGTGGGCTCAATTCAGAGTCTCGGGCACCTTTAAGAAATGGTCGGACGTTCCAAATCTCCGTGGAATGACCGGACAGGAAGCCGCCAGACACATGCTGGATTCCAACGGACTTTACGATGTTCCCGTGGAACCGGTCAGAGGTTCGCTCACAGACCATTACGACCCGATTGCTCGTGTTGTAAGGCTGTCTGAGCCTGTATATTATGAGAGATCCATTTCTGCTGTATCGGTTGCCTGCCACGAAGTAGGCCACGCTATCCAGCATAAGGTTCACTACCCAATGCTCGTTCTTCGTCACAAAATGTTCCCTGTGGTTAATTTTGCATCCGGGTTTGCTCCGATCCTGCTGCTTGCCGGTCTGATCTTCGGATTCATGAACTTGGTTGGACTAGGAATTATATTCTTCTCGGCAGCTGTAGCTTTCCAGCTCGTCACCCTTCCAGTGGAATTCAATGCGAGCAACCGGGCCCGCGAAATTATGGTCTCTGAGGGATACATTACAAATGAAGAAGAGCGCGGCGTAGCCAAGGTGCTTAACGCAGCCGCATTGACTTACGTGGCTGCCGCTCTGATCGCCTTGCTGGAGTTGATCCGCTATATCATGATTTTCGCTAGCAATCGCGACTAATCAGCATCTTTAATTCAGGGACCGTCCCATAAGACGGTCCCTGCTTTTGTTTAAGAGTTCTATTTGTGTTCAAAAGTCTCCAAGAACGAACAAATCAAAACAAAAGAAGCCGTCCTCTCTGCAGTAAAATTACTCGCTTGGGGACGGCCTCTTTTATTGTTGCGCGCTATTGCTTATATTTAGAAGCAGTCTCGAAGTATTCCAGCAGGAACCGCCGGAACGACTGAGCTACAAGCGGCAGCTTATCATCAGAACGGTGGATCAGCCCTATGGTTCTGGTTACTTTTGGCACCGCAATTCGCACTTTGGCAGGCTGGAGCAGATTAGTCTGGAACAAGGCCATTTCCGGAAGCAGGCTGACACCCATACCCGCTGCAACTAACCCCCGTATTGTATCTGTCTCTTCACCTTCAAAAGCGATTTTTGGCGTAAACCCAGCCTCAAGACAGGCCTGCCACACAATCGGTCGCAGAGAATACCCCTTGCTGAACAGGATGAACTTATCATCCTTAAGCTGACTCAGATGAATGCTCTCCTCATGGGCCAGGGGATGATTCTGCGGCAGGATAGCCACCAGCTCTTCCGTAAGCACCAAATTCCCTTGCACTTGATCGTGGCTCTCCGGGAACGGAGAAATAAAAGCCAGATCAACTTCGGCCATAGTCACGTCCTGGATCAATGACGGGAACATGCCCTGCTTGAACCTGAATTTCACGTTAGGGTACAGCTTGCGGAAATCCGCCACAATGCTTGGGATCAGATGAATGCCAAGACTATGTGGAAATCCAAGCCGGATCTCCCCCTGCTCCGGATCGAGAAATTCATGAACCTCTTTTACCGCGAGCTCCAAATCCTTAAGAATTGTCTCCACCCGCCCGCAAAACAATTGCCCCACTGCCGTCAGGTGAACATTCCTGCCTTTCTGGATAAACAAATCAACACCCAGCTCTTGTTCAAGCTGATGAATCTGTCTGCTCACCGCAGACTGGGCCACATGCAGTTCTTCCGCCGCCTTTGTCACGTGCTCCTTCTGGGCCACCTTTACAAAGTAAAGCAGTTGTCTTAACTCCACTTCCTTAACCTCTCCATTCTGCTTCCAACGCATTCCACTATAGTGCCGCTTTTAATGTTCCAATCCTTAATAATTTCAGACTAACTTTACCATGTCCTACTCTATCCTTCAACGCCGATTTGTCACACGGATCAGCAGGCCGTAAATAAAGAACCCGGTCACGAGCCCGCTAAGATGAGCCATCCAGTTGATATTATCAACCATAAACGAGAAAATCACCCCGATGGCTAGAATGACATAGATCATTTTGCGTGAAGCTTCATCCATCAGCCGGCGCTGAAGCACAGCCACGTATAGAAACGCCCCGTATATCCCGTATATCGCGCCAGATGCCCCAACCGTCATGGTGAGTTCCATCTGGTAGTTATAATAAGCAATGCTCAGCATATTCGCCAGCAGGCCGCTTCCCAGATACAGCACCACGTATCTCCACGACCCCAGCAGTCTCTCCATTGGAGGCGCAAAGACCAGAAGCGCGAAGCTGTTGAACAGCAGGTGGTCAAAGCCGTCGTGCAGGAAGATCGAGCTTATGTATCTCCACTTCTCTTCATCATATGGCGGATAGTTGGTAAGCGCACCAAGCGAGATTAAGTCATTCCCGTTCAGTAAGAGAAGGATGAAGAGGATTACATTAATTAATAGAATCAAGGAAGTTACCGGATAATACCGCAAGTAGTTCTTCCAATTCTCATAACGGATGAAAATCATGATTACTCCCCTTTACCGATTTTGAATCTTTAGGATTGGACAAGCGCTTTTTAAAAAGATTATAATGTATTCTGGCATGTAAAACCATTTTAAGGAGGAGATTCATTTGGCACAAGAACGTCAAACAGCCACATTCAAAGGCAATCCAATCACTTTGGTAGGTCCTGAACTAAAGGTTGGAGACACAGCTCCAGACTTTACTTTGAACAAGAACCTGCTCGAAACCGCAACTTTGCAGGATTATGCCGGCAAGATCAAATTGATCAGCGTAGTCCCTTCACTGGATACAGGCGTATGCGACGCCCAGACCCGCCGCTTCAACCAAGAAGCTGACGGACTGGGAGACAAAGTCGTCATTCTCACCGTAAGTGCGGATCTCCCATTTGCCCAAGCTCGCTGGTGCGGTGCTGCCGGAATCGACCGTGTAATTACTTTGTCCGACTATAAGAACAACTCTTTCGGCGAAGCTTACGGTGTGTTGATCAAGGAATTTGCCATTGATTTCCGTGCGATCTTCGTAGTGGATGCAGATAACAAAATCCGTTATGTCGAGTATCTCAACGAGATGACCGAGCATCCGGATTATGACAAAGCCATTGCGGCTGTTAAAGAACTCATCTAAGCAAAACGGGCACAAGGAAAAAGTTCCTTGGCCCGTTTTTTTATGCTGTACCCCTAACCGCTGGTAGTCTTATATTGACTCAGCTTTTTGTCAAGGACGCCAAACAGCTGAATAATATTCCGGTAGTTGGAGCCGAGATCACCCATGGAACCACGTGAGGCAGAGTAGATATCTACCGCGGAACGGGTAGGTCCCGTCTGTATAATGGACACCGTAATGTCCATCATGCGCCCGAACGTGCTTCTTTTCTCAAGCAGGATCTCACCTACAGTAGGAACCTCATGCAGCACCTTATACCCCGGGATTTTCTTAAGTGTGGAGGATACTTCCTCCCAAGCTCTTTCTTTGGATAATTGATAATAACGTGTTTTAAGTTCTGGCAGCTTCGCCCGGTCGCTGGTCCCTTCATAACTTCGCAGCAGCCCGGTAAGCGTTCTCTTGAGTGACAAAATATTTCCTCCTTCAGTCCGTACGGATCAAAACTGAGATTTGTATACGCTATCTCTAGTGTAACATTGTTAGGAAGCAAACAAAAGTCAATTGATCACAAGACCCCTGTCAAACAAAAAAGCACCCCTGCTTTCCATAAAATGAAAGCCTGAGTGCCTGATTCATATCATTAGGAATCCCGCTTATGCCGTCCGATCACATTGTCTTAGAACCTGCATTGGCAGGTGGGTGACCTCAGCACCGTTTTTGAAGTCCCCTAATCATATAGATAGGGCTTATCAGCCGCGCTGCAATGTTGATCTCCCAAGACATCTTCATTGGTTCAAAACAAAGTATAACCGAAACGCACATCGCAGGATGTATTGATAATTATAGACGCTTACATCGGAAAAGTAAACTAAGTCAGCAGGGAAAATTGATGGTAAAATTCGCCAATCCTCAGTCCTGCTTAGATTTGGTTACCTAGTTAATCTTTCTTGGATTCCTCATTAATCATGTTATCCAGGTCCCCGTCCGCCTTGGCCTCATCAGCCAAGCGCTGCTTCTCGGCCATCTGCTGCATCTTTGTAAAAGTCGCATAGAAGTTGAAGAACGCGATATATGCGCTAAGACTTCCCAAGCCAAACAGAATCAGGAACGGGAACTTAGCAGTGGCTGCAATGAGCGCCCCTACACAAATCACCGTGGAAAGAATCCGCAGTGGACGTACAAGCGTTAAGAGCATTGAATTCTTGAGAATTTGTATGACTCCCATATGATAGTGAGTAACCATGGAGAAGAAATTGAACATTGAAATAATAAGTATCAGCAGGAAGACCAGCATGACCATGCCAATCAACTGGGCGCTGAGCTGATTCATGTAAACCTTATAATCCACAATAACAATAACGAACAACAGCGTATAAAAAATGCCGCCAACAAGACTCTGCTTATAGTTCTCTTTGTAGCCTTTGAAGAAAGTGCGGAATACCGACACATCCGCCTCCCCCATCACCCATTTGCGAGTTACCGCGAACAAGGCCGAGGTGGCCGGGAATAATGTAACCGGTGCCAAAATAATCATAAGATAAATCGTCAGCGTTTCGGGCTGATTCGGCATATTAACCCAAAGCAGATATTTAGTAAGCAGTACAAAAAAGAACGGGATCGAGCACATCAGCCACAATAGATTGCTAACCGCGATTCTTGTAATCCATTCTGTAACTTTGTACAGCCCGCCCATTATTCCTCTTGTTTCCAACTGTTTCTCCCCCTCTGATTGCGTGTCTGTCTAATATTACTATACCCCATTGGGAACCTGCATTCCAGCGCCTATTTTGACCGCTATGGGTAGTCGTCTAATCACGAGTATCCTTTATACCATATGATACTTTGTAAACATCAACATTTACACATTAAAGGAGGGTACCCGACCATGTCTAATGTAGGTGGATACGGCAACATGTTTACTTCTACTGGCACAATTCTGGTTCTGTTTATTCTGCTCGTCATCGTTAGCCGCACATTTATCTAATGTAAAAAAAGAGAGGACGAAGCACCTACCGCTTCGTCCTCTTCGTTTGCATGGCTATGCCTTATTCGTTGTCACTGCGGGTGGAAGGACGGCGCTCGCCGCCGCTTGTGCGCGGTCTGCGGTCATAGGAGGAACGGGAAGATCCGTCACGTCCGCCTTCTCTGCTGCCGCTGTTATATCCGCCCTTGCCACTTCCGTAGCTGCTTCCATAGCTCCGGCCGCCGCCTTCACGGTTATCCCGGCGGTATGAGCCGCCTTCTCTGCCTCCACGGTTGCCATATCCGCCAGACGGTTTGCGTCCGTTGGAGCGGATATCCGGCTTCCGGCGTTTCACGCGGATTGGCTCTTCCGGTGTCAGCTCGATGTTGCCGGTCTCCTTCTTGTCGCCGGTAACCAGCTTAATCGCTGCGGAGAGCAGATTCACCGAATCATACTGTTCCAACAGCTGAATAGCAATGCCTTTGTACTCGTTCAATTCACCGTTCTCCACAAGCTCAATCAAACGTTCAGCTGTAATACGCTGTTTACCTTCAATAGCTTCCGCGATGCTTGGAAGCGGCTTGCGGTTAATCCGGTGGCGGGTTACACGCTCGATGAAATGGAGATGGTCCATCTCACGCGGAGTAACGAAGGAGTAAGCCGCCCCTTCTTTACCCGCACGTCCAGTACGGCCAATGCGGTGAACATAACTTTCCGGATCCTGCGGAAGGTCAAAGTTCACTACATGGGTTACCCCGGACACATCGAGACCGCGTGCGGCCACGTCGGTAGCAACCAGAACATCAATGCTGCCGTCACGGAACTTACGCATAACCGTGTCGCGCTGGTTCTGGGACAGGTCCCCGTGCAATCCGTCTGCAGAATATCCGCGCTTGGACAGCGCTTCAGCAAGCTCGTCAACCCGACGCTTCGTACGTCCGAATACGATGGCAAGCTCTGGAGACTCCATATCAAGCAAACGGGTCAAGGCATCAAACTTCTGACGTTCGTGCACTTCGATGTAAGCCTGATCGATCAGCGGAGCGCTGACTTGCTTAGGGATAACAGATACATGCTCAGGATTCTTCAGGAATTGTTGGGCCAGCTTCTGGATATTCGCAGGCATTGTTGCAGAGAATAGCAATGTTTGGCGCTGTTCGGGGACAAGCTTCAGGATAGATTGGATATCCTCCATGAAGCCCATATCAAGCATTTCATCAGCTTCATCAAGAATGACGGTTTGTACGTCGTCAAGCTTAATTGTTTTGCGGTTGATGTGGTCAAGGAGGCGACCAGGGGTTCCGATAATGATTTGCGGTTTCTTCTTCAAAGCACGGATCTGACGAACGATATCCTGACCACCGTAAATCGGCAGGGAACGGATACCCTTAAAGCGGGACAGCTTGCTGATCTCTTCAGCAACCTGGATCGCAAGTTCGCGGGTCGGCGCCATGATAAGTGCCACAATCCGGTCTTCTTCTCTGGAGATCTTGTTGATCAGCGGAAGTCCGAAAGCTGCGGTCTTTCCTGTACCAGTCTGTGCCTGTCCGATCAAGTCTCTTCCTTCCATAGCGAACGGAATCGATTTAGCCTGAATTGGGGTAGCTTCCTCGAAACCAAGCTCTGTAATGGCTTGTAAAACCTTAGGCTCTAGGCCAAATTCTGCAAATGTACTCAAATTCATTCATGCTCCTTCTATATGGTGGACAAATCCACAATCTTGACGTTATTCTTAAGTAGCGGTAAACGTTTATAGGCTGTCCCATCCTGCAAAAAAATTTCATCTCAGGAGGCAGGGTAAAGCTGGAAATAAACCCTTAAATCATTTAAACTTTACCGTTTCTTTTGAACCATGCAACCGTGACACATATATTCATTAAAATGGAAATCCATCCCTACTCAAGAATATCTCAAACATTATAGCATAAAACATTCTTGAAACACCAGTTACATACCTAGACCAATTTGTGTGAGGTGAAACCATTTGTACAAATTAATCAGTCACAGCTTGGCGGTCATCTTCGGGGCCGCCCTCATTGCCGCGGGTTTCAATCTCTTCTTGGTTCCGCACAAGCTTCTAAGCGGCGGAGTATCCGGACTAGCCATGTTGACCGGTTACTTCACCAGCTTCGACATCGGAAACTTATATCTCATCTACAACATCCCGCTGCTCCTGGCAGGCTTGTTCGTCCTCGGCAGAAAATATATCGGACTGAGCATACTATCCGTCGTCGCCACTACAGCGTTCATTTCCATTATTCCGGTTCCGGCCAAAATGCTTGCTCAGGACGCCCTGCTTGCTTCCGTTTTCGGCGGTGTGCTCGTAGGAATTGGCGCGGGAATCTGCTTCCGGGCCGGAGGGTCATCCGGTGGCTTTGACATTCTGGCCTCCATTGTCACTAAATACCGGGACTTCCCTGTAGGAAGCGTCGTCGTTGTCTTGAATGCCCTCGTTGTTCTGGCTATGGGATATTTAAATGGAGACTGGAACCTCGCTCTTGCCTCCATGGTTTCTATTTATCTAAGCGGGAAAGTGGTTGATTACATTCATATCAGCCATGTCAAGGTGACTCTATTCATCATCACGGATCAGAAAGAAGCCTTACTTGAGAAGCTTCTTGGTCGTCCCCGCGGGGTAACTCTAATAAAGACCCAAGGCGCATTCTCCCACAAAGAGAAAGATATGCTGATGACGGTAACAACCCGTTATGAACTCCAGGAGCTTAGGGAGATTATCAAAGCTACCGATCCGGCCGCCTTTGTTAACATTGTAGAGACGGTTGGCGTAATGGGAGCTTTCAGGCGTAGTTAATTGCCCCGATAGCACCTTTCTTGGTTATATGTTATGATATTGACGCACGGAATCTTTGCCAGTTTCATGGATTGCGAAGTTAAGATTTACCCCCTTTATCTTCACAGGTTAACGGCTTTTCCGGTACGATGAATGATTCTGTAATGAATGATTCCGGAGGAAAGGATGATTATTGTGGATATGGAAACGGTAAAACTTTCTCAGATCGTCATGAAATGGTTCCCCGACATGATGCCATTCTTCAATCCCAAGGAGTTAGATTCCAAGATTCTACTCCGTGACGGCTTCACCGTTCTGGAACCCGAGGATGCTTTAGAGATAATTCAGTACAGCATTTGTGAGCACCAAAGCACCGGGCAGCTTCATTAATTGAAAATCATCAACGCATCAATAAGCCGCTTCTTATTTCTTAGAGGCGGCTTATACTTTTTTTCGGGGACAGTATTAAATTTTGGGATTTTCTAATTTCCGGGCGTTTAACCACATATTTTTAAGTTTAAAAGGACACATCGCTTTAATTTGAATCTATTAAATATAGCAAACCTGATCTTTAAGGCTATGTTTCATTCAGATATAATTATCGAGAATGCTTTACAAGGGAGAGAACTGGACATGAACATCATATGGTCGCTACTGCTGCTTGCTGCCGGTGCCGCTACAGGCGGAAATCCGGCGGATCATCCCGGACATGATAATCTATCGGGCATTCTGAAATCATCCTATCAATCTTTGGTTACCTATTCACAGAACCCGTCCAAAGGAGGCACATCAACTACAACCGGATCGGTGAAGTCAGATCCGCAGACGGATGCCCCCAAAGTAAAAGGGATATACGTCACTGCCTACAGCGCAGGAGGCTCTCGGATGGAGCAGCTGCTTAAACTGACTGACAGTACGGATCTTAACGCAATGGTTATCGATCTGAAAGACGACTCGGGATACATAACTTATCCGACTACGAATAAAGAGCTGCTTAAATACGGAAAACCTCAATCTTTTATCCGTGATATTCATACACTTATGGACCGTCTAAACCAGCACAAGGTATACCCGATTGCCCGTGTCGTAGTGTTTAAGGATACGGTACTGGCCAAGAAGCATCCTGAATTATCCTTCCGCAAAAGTGACGGCACAGTCTGGAGCAACGCCAAAGGCGACAGCTTTGTGAATCCATACAGCAAGGAAGTGTGGGAGTATAATGTGGCCATTGCCAAGGAGGCAGCGGCACTCGGATTTAAAGAAATTCAGTTCGATTATGTCCGGTTCCCTGAAGGATTCGAGAAACGGGCAAATTCTCTGAAATATATTAAAGATGGAAAAAGTCGGGTAGATGCGGTATCCTCTTTTGTGGAGTATGCCCGACAAGAGCTTGACCCGCTCGGCGTTCGTGTATCCGTGGACATATTTGGCTACGCGGCATCGGTTCCTGCTGCAGAGGGAATCGGCCAGGACTTTGTGAAGATCTCCAAAAATGTCAATGTTATCTCGCCGATGATCTATCCAAGCCACTATACGGCCGGCTGGTTTGGAGCCAAAGACCCGGATAAGGCACCTTATCAGACCATCAAGGGCTCCATTGTGGATACTCATAAAAAGCTGGACCCCCTAGGTGAGAAGAAACCGCTCATCCGCCCGTGGATTCAGGATTTTACGGCGAGCTGGCTGGGAAGCGGGCATTATGCCAAATACGGCAAGCACGAAGTGGAAGAGCAGATTCGTGCGCTCAAGGACATGAATGTCGATGAGTATTTGCTTTGGAATGCTAATAACCGATACACCGCAGGTGTAACTTATAAATAAGCGAATGTGATGCGAAAGAGCCCGTTTGCGCGGGCTCTTTCTATTGCGTGCTTGTAAATACGTCTTTGAAATGGAGAAAACAATGAAACATGCCATAAGCTTGAAACAAAAGTATATTCAGTTTTTCCACATTCTAATTCCGATTTTGGTCACCCAAATTACGCTCTCTCTCATGACTTTTTTCGATACGACCATGTCCGGCCATGCCAGCCCCGCAGATCTGGCCGGTGCTGCGATTGGCTCCAGCCTGTGGGTGCCGGTTCAGACGGGTCTAAGCGGGATTCTCATGGGGATTACGCCAATCGTGTCCCATTTAATCGGCCGGGGCGAGAAGGATAAGGCGGATTTCAATGTAATGCAGGCGCTCATGCTCGCCTTGGTTGTCTCTATTGTTGTAATTATTGCTGGCGGCTTTTCCTTGGACCCCATTCTGAATGCCATGAGCTTGGAACCCAAGGTTCAGCATGTAGCCCATTATTTCCTTGTTGCTATTGGCACAGGAATTCTGCCTCTGTTCGGGTATACGGTGCTGCGCTCCTTCATCGATTCCATTGGTCAGACAAGAATTTCGATGATTATCACCCTGCTCTCCCTCCCGATCAATGTAGCTGTGAATTACCTGCTGATCTTTGGCAAGCTGGGCTTCCCTCAGCTTGGGGGAATTGGTTCCGGTGTTGGCTCCTCATTCACTTACTGGTGCATCTTCCTGCTTGCTCTGATCATCGTGCGCAAAGGCGGGGTATTCTCCGAATACCAAATGCTCCGCAAAGTGTACCGGATCTCCCTGGCTAAATGGAAGGAGCTGCTTAAGATTGGAGTGCCGATCGGCTTTGCGATTTTCTTCGAAACTGCTGTCTTTGCCGCTGTGACCTTATTTATGAGCCAGTATGATACGAAGACGATTGCCGCTCATCAGTCAGCACTTAATTTCGCCTCAACACTTTATATGATTCCGTTGAGCATCTGCTTATCCCTGACCATCCTGGTTGGCTTTGAGACGGGGGCATCCCGGCTGAAGGACGCCAAGCAGTACGCAAGACTCGGAATCGGAACCGCAGCCGGCATGTCCGTGCTGACTGCGGTTATTCTCTTGGTCTTCCAAGATGGCGTGGCTTCGCTGTATTCGAACGAGCCACAGGTAATTGAGCTGACTAAGCATTTCTTGCTCTATGCGATATTCTTCCAGTTGTCTGATGCAATTGCCGCCCCGATTCAAGGCGCTCTGCGGGGATACAAAGATGTGAATTCCCCATTCCTGCTGGCCTTTGTAGCCTATTGGGTCATCGGGCTGCCGCTTGGTTATGTTATTGCCAACTTTACCGATCTGGGGCCCTACGGTTATTGGGTAGGACTAATCAGCGGTTTGGCGGTAGCTGCTGTGTCGCTGTATCTGCGTCTGAACTACATTCAGAAGAAATATGCACGGCGGACCGGGCAGTCGGCGGTGTAGGGTTAGTTGCAAAAATTCGGGGCCGTCCCAAAAGACGGCCCCGAATTTTGTTTAGGAGTTCGGTTTATGTTCAAAAGGCTCCGGGAACAAGCGCCTGCTCCCATCGCTGTTAATTTTGGATTTCTTGAACTATTAACCCTCTTCTGTCATTTGTCTATTAAGATGCTATCTCCCTTATCAAAGCGGGAAGTGGCTCTAACCATGTCTTTCCTTCTGTAAATACCAAGCAGCAGGCCTACGGCAGCGAATTCGACGAATAAATGGGAACCACCGTAACTTAGGAAAGGGAAGACTATGCCGAGAATAGGAACAAGTCCTGTTGCCATGGCTGCACTGTACAGCATCCGGGAACCGAGAATTACCGACACAATCAAAAACAGGGCTTTTCCATATGAATCATCCAGCTTTCTAAATGCGGCAATCATGTAACGAATAAAGAGAACCACAATAAATGCTAAGGCAATACCCGCTGCCCATCCAAAGCAGTAGATGAGATAGGTAACAATTCCTTCAGAGTGCAGAAAGGGTACTTTATTGAGCGGTGCTCCGAATCCATGTCCCCACCAACCAGATGACCGGATTGCCTCCCTCATTTGAACATATGCATAACCAAATCCCTTAGGATCAGCATATGGATCAAGTGCACCCTTAACAATTCTGGATATTGAACTATAAGGAGTTGATGTTGCTGCATAATAGTATAGTGCGGCAGCTCCGATCAAAAATGCGGAAACGGGAGCTTTCCAGTCCCGATACATCCATATGTACAAGATACCGCATGTAAATAAATAAAAGGCGAGCTCCGATGCTGCAGCTAACATTACATATATAAATACTGGGGCTAGAAATGCCCCGGATAATATTAATTTACTCTTCCATGGCCTATAACCGAATGTTGAAATTTGACGAGCGATGCCTGCCAAGGCCACAACAAAACAATACGAGCTGATATTGGCCCAATCAAGACCTATCGGTCCAATAAGAATATATCGCTTTACTCCATTCACAACAGGACTATTAAATGTATAAATATAGACATAACCTATTATCATCAAGATGTACAAGTGCCATGACCATCTATATAGCTTACGATAGTCAAAGAAACACACAACCAACATAATGATTATGCTTATGGTTAAAAAAACAACCTGCCTCTGTGGGAAATCTAACTGATAAAACTGTTGAGAAGACCCTGCATAATTCTCATGTACCGACAGTAAAGTCAGCACACTGATGGCCACCAGGATGATTACTGAAATAATGAGCCCATAATGAACTCGTGGCTTATACACCCGGTTGAACTGCTTGCCGAGTACCGCGGGTTCCCCCATTTGTCCAACCGCCCATTCCCAAGCTTCCACAGAGTCATAGCCATCTGCAATTCGCTCTTCCGCCAGCTCTGTCAAATGACTCCCCAGCTCTTCCTTGACAGCTGTATGTACTTCCCTAGCCTTAACATATCCGCACACCTCAGCCAAAAACCTGTCCCGAAGCTCATTTACAGTGATGATCATACCTGACCTCCCTCCCCTAAAACCGAATCGACAGCCTGCCTGAAAACCTGCCACTCCGTCCGCTTAACTTCAAGCTGTCCCCGTCCGCCTTCCGTAATCCGGTAGTACTTGCGCTTTCTTCCTCCGCTCTCGGTCCAGTACGACTCGACCCATTGCTCAGTCTCCATCGTGTGCAGCAAGGGATAAAGCGTCCCTTCCTTAAGGGCAAATACACCACCCGAGCTCAGCTCAAGCTGTTTGATCAGCTCATAACCATACATCGGCTGCCGGGACAGTAAGGTCAGGATCAGAGTTCCGGTGCTTCCTTTGATCATTTCCTTGCTAATCTTCATACCACAATCCTCCTTGCCGTTTAAACCAGCTCGCTAATTTACTTATACATCATTTATCTATGCATCGTATTTCTATGTATAAGATTATAGCTATATCCGCATTTTGTCCACTGTTTTACATATTTTTATCCAAAATATTCCCAGCCCTCTTTTTGCAACAGGAAGCTAACCATACTACAATAGTTGAAGTACGTGTCTTCTTAGGTTATTTATATAGTACCGCCCACTAATTAATAGGAGTGTGATTCAATCATGCTGAGTGTTGGAGCCTTGGCGCCAGCCTTTCGGGCTGACAGTACTAAAGGAACTATAGATCTAGCTGAAGTTATGGGCAGACAACCCATTGTACTCATTTTCTACCCTATGGATGATACACCCGGCTGTACCAAACAGCTGTGTGCTGTGAGAGATGCTGAGCCGTCCTATGCAGGGTATGGGGCGCTTGTTCTCGGTGTAAATCCTGGGACCCTGGAGAGCCATCAGAAATTCGCAGCCAAGCATAACTACGACTTTCCACTCATTGCGGATGTGGACGGACGGATCAGGCATCTGTATGAGGTTGGGAAAACTCTGGGCTTTCTCACCCAGCAGCGAATTGTATATATCATCGGTCTGGATGGCCGAATCGTATATGCAGAGAAAGGGCTCCGGCCTACCGAAGAAATTCTCTCCGCACTTGAGGAGATTTCCAGCAAGAAGGACTAAACTGCCCGGGTCAAATATAGCGGCAGCGGCTGCATCAACGGGCTGACGGTACACTCATTTTTTTGCTTTTCTCTACCTTATACTGAATAAGGATCATCTAGGATAAAGCGGCGAGGTCGCCACCTAGAGCACCTCCCCATAAAAGTCCGGATAACTCCCCGTATGGAGATCCTGACCACGATTTGAAGTATAACAAAAAGGCGTCACAGGCTTAAACACCTGTGACGCCTGTTCTAAATTACCAATGGCTTATTGAGACAAACGGGAAGCAAGCTCATAAAGTTCCATGTTGAACTCTTTCTTCGTATTAACAACCTTCTCGATATCCGTAACCACAAGCTCACCTTTCAGCACGCCGCAGCCTTTGTTGGAATCTCCCTCGATCAGCTTGCGTACGGCAAAATCGCCAAGGCGGCTTGCCAAGTTACGGTCGAACGGAGTTGGGGATCCCCCACGCTGGATATGACCCAGCACCGTAACACGCGGATCGATGGAAGGATAACGCTCCTTCAGCGCAGTGGCCACATCTTCTCCTCGGCCAACCCCTTCCGCTACAATGACAATACTGTGGCGCTTGCCATGATCAAAGTTCGCCTTCATCCGATCGGCAACCTCGTTCAGATCGTAAGGCACCTCAGGCACGAGAATCGTCTCGGCACCAGAGGCCAGACCCGCATGCAGCGCAATATCGCCGCAATGACGTCCCATAACCTCAACCACCGAAGAACGCTCATGCGAAGACATCGTGTCACGCAGCTTGTTCACGGCATCCACAACGACATTCACCGCTGTATCGAAACCAATTGTATAGTCTGTGAAAGAGATGTCATTGTCAATGGTTCCCGGAAGCCCCATCGTTTTGATCCCAAGACGGCTGAGCTTCTCAGCACCCTGGTAAGAACCGTCGCCTCCGATAACGACCAGCCCGTCGATTCCGCGGTCGCGCAGAATCTGAGCACCTCTCTGCTGGCCTTCAAGCGTCTTGAACTCCAGGCAGCGGGCCGATTGGAGGATGGTTCCCCCACGCTGGATAATATCGCCCACACTGCGGATGTCCATCGCAAAAATATCATTGTTCAGCAGTCCCTGATAACCACGCTGAATTCCGAACACTTCCAGGCCATAGTATAGTCCACTGCGCACAACGGCACGTACAGCCGCGTTCATCCCTTGTGAATCTCCACCACTTGTTAAAATTGCAATTTTTTTCACTTCTGACATAATGGTTGCCTCCTCAAAATGAATGCTTATATATGCTTACGGATCCAGCGGCTGTTCACGAAAAAAAACAACCTGGTGAGCGGACTCTTCTTCATGAGCCTTCTGGATACGCTGCGAATCTCCTGCTGCTCGCTGACTTTGGGGTCTGATAAATACAAGGCAAGCAACCCTTCAATGATCATACGGTGGAAGGATGACGACGGCAGTACTCTTACATCCTGCCTTGCTGATTGTACAATAAACGAGATACGATCCACCATTTGTTCGGAACTGTCATAATAATTGCAGAAGTTAAGATCTCCGCCAATCCGGTCCTCATCCTGATCAATTAAGTAATCGAGCATGATATGAAGTCCGCATACATAAGGAAAATAAGCATGGCGAATCATTTCCGCACTGGCCGGGTCGAGATTCTTGCTGCTTGCGGCAAGAAACAGCATAAATACGCCCAAGGTCGATCCGGTAGCCGCCGCGAACTCGTTCCAGCTCAAATCCGGCGCAAGATCTGCGTATTCTGAATGCCAATGAAGCAGAACGTCTTCCCGCAGCTCAGGTTTGATGTGCTTGTACACCTGCAAATCAGTATACAGCTTGACAAGAATAAGAATCTGCGGCTTAGCCGCTTCATATCCGGGTAAATCACCTATGCATTTACGGCACGTGGCGACAAGGCGGTGCAGATACCCCCCATCCTCCTTCTCGTCGCGTAATTCGTAATAATCATGCAGGCTGGCATCAGGGTCCACCGCATCAAGCATCGATTGATGCAGCCGTCTGAAATCATCCGCATCCATGGATGTGCTCCTGTCACAGAGGTTGTCTAAATAATCACTGATTGTCTGAAAAGCGACAATGAGTGGAATCAGGATGTGCCTCATCTCCAAATTGGCGGCAGCATAGACGGAGCCTCCCTGACAGTGGAACTCCTTCGTCTCAATACTTGCCAGTGCCTGGCGTCTAAGCTCAGGATCAGGAATGGCTTCAGCCCTTCGTTTCCATTCACCTAGCTCGGAGCGCACGTCTGGCAATAAATACTTATATACCCGGCTCATCAGCCTGATCGGATCACGGGGTATCTGATATGGGCGTTCTTCAAGATCAATCAAAGGCTTGCCTCCAGAGGATAGTCATTACAGATTGGTCCAAAACCATTCTTTATTATAATATGTTCCTCCCCAATCTACAAACAACTATGTCATAGACACTCAGGAATGCCGCTTCCCTTCAGACACCTCAGCCGACACCCTATACCATATATGAAGATCGTTAACGATGCTCGCAAGTTCTGCAATATCACTGTTAATCCGGCAGGATTGTTCGAAATTATTCTCTTCCCCTAGTTCAAGCAGCTTACTCACAATGACCTGTTCCAGCTCCATGACCCGGGTTGGAATTGTACCGCGGATATCCTCCCACACTTCAATAATGTGAGCTCTTTCGGAGAGCGGCAGCTCCTCGAACGGGGTTTCGAATTGCGGAACCTTGATTCCAAGTCTGCTGTCATACACAAAAACGTCCAACCCAATCCCTCCCAAGACACAAAGTCGCTTCTCTA
This sequence comes from Paenibacillus sp. J22TS3, assembly GCF_018403205.1. Taxonomy (NCBI): domain Bacteria; kingdom Bacillati; phylum Bacillota; class Bacilli; order Caryophanales; family Paenibacillaceae; genus Paenibacillus; species Paenibacillus sp. J22TS3. Next base: position 371,789 of record NZ_BOSF01000002.1, on the reverse strand, counting down.
TATTATATCGGAAAATCAAGGATTTGTGGGCTTTATATGCTATACTGGCATGGTGGTCTAATGGTATAGACCGATGTATATTTCACCTGAAACGGAGTCCTTCTACCATGCAATCAAACCTTCAATCCCGGCGAGACATCAACTGGCTCCGGGCTTTTACTTTTACTATATACGGCCTTAGCGTGCTTGTCTTCTCCTTCTTTCCGCTCTATTACCGCTCTCTCGGCTTCACGACCACCCAGATCGGTTATCTGTATGCGATCGGGCCTATGGTTTCCCTTTTCTCCAACCTGCTGTGGAGTATGATCAGCGACCGGTACCGGACAATTAAGAAAATACTTATGTTCCTGCTTGCCGGCCAGCTTGCGCTTTCCTTGATTCTTTCGGTATCCACATCCTTTATAAGCATCCTGATTGTCATTATGATGTTCTATTTCTTCTATTATCCAATCTTTCCCCTGGCTGATACGATGGCCATTGCCACCGCCAAAGAGCAGGGAAGAAACTTTACGGTAATCCGGATATTTGGTTCGCTTGGATTTGCTGTATTTGCAATTCTTATCGGCTACGTCCTTTCAAACCTAGGCACGTCCTGGACGATCCGAATCAGTACATTCCTGACGATTCTAGCCTTGCTCCTGACATTTATGATTAAAGACCAGCGCTCTTCCGTAGATAAAATGGACGCTTCAGGGCTTTGGAGGATTTTGCGGCAAAAGGAGCTGCTGTGGTTCTTCGGCTGTGTCTTCTGCCTGTCCATCGGATACAGGATGAATGATGCGTTCCTGACCATCGCGATGAAGGAAATGGGCGCAGCAGACAATCTGGTCGGCTGGGGAGTACTAGCCTCCTCCTTATCAGAGATTCCTGTGTTTTTCCTATTAAGCATATACGGAGAACGGTTCAAGGAGCTTCCTCTACTTCTGTTTGCTTGTCTGATGTTTGCCTTGAGGTTCCTCTTGATGAGTCTGACAGACTCAGCGTATATGGTCATTGTGATCCAGACGATGCACAGCGTGACGTTTGGGATTTTCTTCGTGACAGCCGTCCGTTATTTAACAAGAATGATACCGGATAATTACCGGGCAACAGGACTTGCTCTCTTTACGATTATGTGGTCAAGCGCGTCAGGCTTGGTCAGCGGCACACTCGGCGGGGCAATTTACGAAGCCTTTGGCCGCAAAGACTTTTACCTAATCGCTATGGCCTTTGTCATCCTGGCCTTCTTCGGCTTTGCTGCCCGTTACTTATACAGCGGGCCATCCCGCCGGAATCTGGAAGAAACACTATAGTTCAGGGCACCCTATCAAACCTGGAATCTTTCCGTTATAATAGTGATTATAAATTGTTAGTACCAAGTCTTAATAAGGTGGGAACTTAATGGTATTTACTGAATTCATGGAGCTCATCCAAACTCGTCGCAGTATTCGCGACTTTACGGAAGAGAGTGTTTCAATTAAGGATATTGAAGAAATTATCGACTGTGCGAGGTTCGCTCCAAGCGACACCAACTCACAGACATGGGAATTCATCGCTGTGGTTAACCGTGAGAAGATCAAACAGATTGAGGACTTCACTTGGGAACAGCTTCACTTAAGAGCTGCCGAAGCTGAAGAGAAAGGGCTCGCACGGGAAGCCAAGCTTCTGGTCAGATCATTCGGCCCCTATGCGACAGCCTTCTCCGGCGCTCCTGTACTGATCGTTTGCCTGTCCACGCCTTATGCCTCCAAATTCCGGGAGCGGATCTTCGACCCGCTGGAATTCGGCGGTCCCGAGATTTGGGACGAAGAAGGCTTGAAGAGCAGCAGTCTCGCTTCACAGAATCTAATGCTTGCTGCGCACGCCAAAGGGCTTGCAACCTGTCCGATGACCGGCCCGGTTCTTCTCGCCGAAGAGAAGCTGCGGGAATTCCTGGATATTCCGGAAGACCGCTTGGTCAATATGGTCATCGCTCTGGGGCATCCGGCCATCTCACCTAAGGCTACACCGCGCAAGGATGTAGCGGAAATCCTCCGCATCGTCGAATAGAAAATCGTTGAATAGAAATTTCAAAAAGGCTCGTCCCTTGTTATAAGGAACGAGCCTTTCTAATTTCATCTGTATCTTAGCCGATGCGGTTCATCTCTTCGACACTGATTTCGAAGTTGGAGTACACGTCCTGAACATCGTCGTTGTCCTCGAACGCATCCATCATTTTCATAAGCTTCTCTGCGTTCTCGCCTTCCACATCCACGGTATTTTGCGGTACCCAGCGGACTTCCGCACTGCTGAATTCGAAGTTCTCCGCTTCCAGTGCGCTCTTTACCTTCTCCAGCTCATGTGGATGGGTTACAAGCTCGAACGTCTCGTCCGTAGTTACCAAATCCTCCGCTCCGGCTTCAACCGCCTGCAGCAGCAGGGTATCTTCATCCAGATCCTCATATTTCTCCCGGTCGATAACGAGCAGCCCTTTCTCATCGAACATATAGGAGACACAGCCGGATTCGCCCATGTTGCCGCCTCTCTTATTAAAGATGGCACGGACATCCGCCGCGGTCCGGTTGCGGTTGTCTGTCAAGCATTTGACCATAATAGCTACGCCACCTGGTCCATAGCCTTCATAATAAATTTCTTCGTAATCCACATTGTCCGTGTTACCAGACGCTTTCTTAATCGCACGCTCAATGTTATCGGCAGGCATCTTGATCGCCCTGGCATTGGCAATCGCTGTCTTCAGTCCGAAATTCGCTTCCGGATTAGGTCCACCCTTGCGAGCCTGCATATAAATCTCGCGGCTGAGCTTCACCCACTGGTTATTTTTGGCCTGATCGGCTTTACCTTTGCGTTCCTTAAACAGTTTGAATTTCATACCTTAACGCTCCCCACAAGTAATAATTCGATTGCCGCTTTGTGAATTCCGTGGCACAAATCTTCTCCCAGTTTATCACTAGGCCGGGTTTTCCGTCAAAGACAAGCAAAAAAACACAGCCCGCAAAGGAGCTGTGTCTCTCGTATAAAGTTCAAGATCAATTATAGTTTGTTTACGTTGGCAGCTTGTGCACCACGGTTACCTTCAGTGATATCGAATTCAACCTCTTGGCCTTCTTCCAAAGTCTTGAAGCCTTCGCCTTGAATTGCAGAGAAATGTACGAATACATCTTCGCCGCCTTCAACTGAAATGAAACCATAACCCTTCTCTGCGTTAAACCATTTAACTGTACCTTTCAAATGAACAACCTCCTAAAAATAACGCCATTTACTGGCGAATATCTAAATTATAACCTATGGTCCGGCTCATTGCAACGCATCTTTAGCCCTGCATCTCCGGAAGCGGAAATTGGCGGAATTATCCTGCATTCCATTTGCTTTCCTAATAGTCGTGCGTTATGATTTTATAAAGCTTTTGCACATGCGTTCCTACTACTGAAAAGCCATATATGATCTGCAGACTGGAGATAAGTACACGATGATCAAAAAACATCAAATTTACAAAACAGACAAATGGAACATGATGACCGTCGAAGTTCAAGGGAAATATTTGGTTCTGCGTGAGATCTCGGATCAGTGGGGTGAAGAAACCCACACCTTTCTAAGCCGTCCAGCCTTGATGCAGTGGGCTCAAAACCGCTTCCCGAAGGAAGACTTTGAAGGAAGAGAAGAGGAATGGCGCACTTTGATGGATTCCTTCAAGCAAATTTAGAGCTACCTTAAAAGGAGTTTAGAATCACTACTTATGGACTATTCGAGAATTGCCCTGTTTATTGTACTGGCCATCGCCTTGGGTCTGATTCTGATTATGAATAGGGATAACATCCCGCCCAAGCTGAAACGGCCTATGGCCATCTCCGCCCTGGTGATGATCATTGTAGCATTTGTACTTGTGATTTACAGTTTCTTAGCCTAGTTTGTTGGGGCCCGCATATCTATAATATTGCACTCCGCCTTGGGTCATACTATATGGATGGTTCATTCCATATATGGAAACCGACTACAGGTCAGGAGGCGTTCCGCCCGTGAAATATGCCAAGTTGCTCTGCACAATCACGCTATGCAGTCTGCTGACCGCAGCTGCCCCGGGTACGGATATGCGGGCCATTCCACAGAATAGGCCCTTATCTATTCATTTACCGAGGAGGATTCCCATGAGTACACTACCAAAACGTTCCGAAGCCGCTGAAGAAAACACATGGAAGCTAACCGATCTGTTCCCTGACCAGAAGGCATGGGATCAGTCCTATGAGCAGATTAAAGCGCAGAAGTCCAAAACCTCGGAGTTCGAGGGAAAGCTGACCACTGCGGAGAATATCAAGGCGGCATTCGCTCTTGAGGACGAAATCTCCCTTGAACTTGAGCGCCTGTTCGTATACGCCAATCTTCATCATGATGAGGATACTACCAACCCTACATATCAAGCTCTGGTTCAGAAAGCCAAGAAGCTTAGTGTTGAAGTGAGCGAAGCGCTCTCTTATATCACTCCTGAAATTCTATCCCTGCCGGAGCAGGAGCTGGACAACCTGATCGGAAATCCGGTTCTGGCTGATTACAAATTCACACTCCAGGAGATCAAGCGGGAGAAAGCCCACGTGCTGACGAAAGCCGAGGAGGCTCTGCTTGCCCAGGTGGGCAACCTGTCCCAGGCGCCAAAAAATATTTTTGGCATGATCAACAACGCGGACTTGAAGTTCCCTAAGATTAAAGATGAGAATGGCCAGGAGGTCGAACTGACTCACGGCAACTACATTCAGTTCCTGGAGAATCCTAACCGCGAGGTGCGCCAAAGAGCGTTCAAGGCGGTATATGAAACCTACGGCAAGCAAAAGAATACCTTGGCCGCAACACTCAGCTCCAACGTAAACAAAAATATTTTCTATTCCCATGTCCGCAAGTATCCTTCTGTTCTGGAAATGTCCCTGTACGGTGACAACATTCCGAAGGAAGTCTATACGAACCTGATTGACACCATCCATGAAAGCCTGCCCCTGCTTCACCGCTATATGGCGCTGCGCAAGAAGCTTCTTGGGGTGGATGAGCTGCATATGTACGACCTATTCGCTCCACTGGTCGAGGAATATAAATGGGAAATCCCGTATGAAGAAGCGAAGAAGCTCGTTAAGGAAGGGCTTAAACCGCTTGGCGACAATTATTTGAAGGTGCTTCAGGATGGCTTCGACAACCGCTGGATTGACGTCTATGAGAATGAAGGCAAGCGGACTGGCGCATACAGCTGGGGAGCGTACGGCACGCATCCTTACGTGCTGCTCAACCACAATGCCAATCTGAACAGCATGTTCACGCTCGCTCACGAGATGGGCCATGCGCTGCATTCCTATTTCTCCGATGAGGCGCTGAAATACCGGGATGCCCAGTATACGATCTTCCTCGCCGAGGTGGCATCAACTACAAATGAAGCCCTGCTTATGGATTACCTGCTGAAAAAGGCCACAGATCCGAAGCAGAAGATGTATCTGCTGACTTATTATGCAGACCAGTTCCGGACCACGGTGTTCCGCCAGACCATGTTCGCTGAATTCGAGAAAATCATACACGAACGCGCTGAAGCTGGAGAATCCCTGACACCACAGGAGCTCTCTTCGATCTATTATGATCTGAACAAGAAGTATCATGGTTCAGGCATGGTTGTAGATCAGGATATTGAAATGGAATGGGCCCGCATCCCTCATTTCTATAACAGCTTCTATGTATACAAATATGCTACAGGCTTCTCTGCGGCTACAAGCTTCTCGAAGCAGATTCTGGAGGAAGGCCAGCCGGCGGTCGACCGCTACCTCGGATTCCTGAAGAGCGGCGGCAGCGATTATTCCATCAACATTCTGAAGAAGGCTGGCGTTGACATGTCTTCTCCGGAGCCGATTCGCGAAGCGATGAGCGTGTTCGGAGAGCTGATTGAACAGATGGAGAATTTGACGAAATAATGGAATAAGCCCCGTATATTTACGGGAAAAGCCTATTCATCCCTTGCCCGCTTCGGGCAGGGGATTTTATACTGTCTTAAGAGGAGGTGTACCATGAAAATTCAGTGGTCCCTGATTGCCGCACTTGTATTCGCCCTGATTACTGCCATCTTTGCGGTCATTAATGTCGAGCCAGTGAATGTCAACCTGTTGTTCGGCACAGTAAGCATTCCCCTGATCCTGCTCATAATCGGCTGTACCCTGCTGGGAGGCATCATCGTGGGTGCTTTCGGCTTGTACCGAAGCTACCTGCTTGACAAGGAGAACAAGAAGCTAAAAGCTGAGCTAGCTCACATCCAAGAAGCGACCGGGTATGTATTCCCCGAACCCACACCTGTGGAAGAGAGCATTCCAGATCCAGAGAAACCATCAAATACATAACTGGAGGTTCAACCATGACAATTTCCGTAAACGAGAATTATGTGCTGGATGTACTCAAAAGATTGCTGGATACCCCAAGCCCAAGCGGATTCACCAAAGAGGCCATCCGGCTTGTGGAAGAAGAAGCAGGGAAGCTTGGCGTTCCCTTCTCCCTGAATGAGAAAGGCGGCGCCCTTCTCACGTTGAAGGGGCAGGATGACAGCCGCCGGATCGCCCTCAGCGCCCATGTGGACACGCTTGGCGCGATGGTCCGCTCCATAACAGCCCATGGCACGCTTGCCATTACCTCTGTTGGCGGCTTCTCCATGAACAGTATTGAGAATGAATACTGTCAAATTCATACCCGCAGCGGTAAGGTCTATACCGGAACGATCCTGACCACCCATCCTTCTGTCCATGTATACAGTGATGCGAGAGAATTTCCGCGCAAAGAGAGCAATATGGAGGTTCGCATTGACGAACTGGTAGAGAACAAGGAGGATGTTCGCAAGCTTGGCATCCAGACCGGTGATTTCATTTCGTTCGATGCCCGCGCAGTCATTACGCCAAGCGGATATATCAAGTCCCGGCACATTGATGACAAGGCCAGTGTCGCAGCTCTTCTCGGCCTGCTGGAATCGGCCAAGCGTGAAGGCTGGACACCGCGCCATGATCTGGTCTTCCTCATCTCCAACTATGAGGAGGTCGGACACGGTGCCTCCCACATCCCGGGCGGCATCCATGAGATGATCGCCGTTGACATGGGAGCTATGGGGGATGATCTAAGCTGCAAGGAGACCGAAGTATCCATCTGCGCCAAGGATTCCAGCGGACCGTACGATTACGATATGACCAGTAAGCTGATTGAGCTGGCTGAGGCGGAGAAGATCCCTTACGCCGTCGATATTTATCCTTATTACGGATCAGATGCCTCCGCTGCCCTTCGCGGGGGACATAACATCCGCGCAGCCTTAATTGGGCCTGGTGTCCACGCCTCACACTCCATGGAACGCACCCACAAGCAGGCGGTATTGAACACTGTCAAACTGCTTGGGGCGTATGTTACGGCGTAAACCTCCCTATCCTGGAATTGTGTCAGCCGCCCTCCTGACCTTAGGTGTGCTGCTTCTAATCTTATGGGGGAGTCTCTATGAGGTTCCTCATGCTTACCGCTATGTGAGGGCGCAAGCGCCCAACGGGGTACAGCTTCATGCCTTGGCGGCTAAGCCGGAGGAAATCACGCTGAAGGCCCTTGCAGGGCCTCTATCTTCCTATCCCGAGTACGGAATTAACGGTGGATTCTTTTACGGTGCAGATCTGCTGTCCATCGCCGTGATGAACGACCGTCCGGTCAAGGGTGATCCCGGTAAGTACGGCTCCGGCTGGTTCAATGTGAAGTATCCGCGAGGCACACTGGTCTGGGACGGGGCAGCGGGCACCTTTTCCGTTCAGGTGGTGTCCTCCGCATCCGAGATTCAGGTGTCTGACCGCCGCCGCTATTTTGCCCAGGGCGGTGTCAGCATGAATCTTCAGGAGGATTCACGCTGGCCGGTTGCCGCAAAGCAGGAGAACCTTCCCTTTGGCGACGAGAAGCGGCTCCGCTCAGGACTTGTGTATGACCAGAGCGGCACGGTGTGGCTGATTGTGACTCCAACCCATTGCACTGCTGCTGAATTTAGAGCAGCAATACAAGGCAGCCTGGCCCCAGATCTGGTCAAGGAAGGGATATTCCTGGACGGTGACGGGTCCGCCCAGCTGAACGCGGCAGAAGCCCGATTGACCGGAGATTCACGCAGCTTGTTTCAGATGATTGCGGTACAATAATTTTCTGAGCAGGAGGACGAGTGGCTCTGAAGAAGCGGAGCGCCCGCCTTTGTCTCCGAAATGCCCCTACTTGGATATCTAGTTCAAGCATTTCGGAGACAACAGCGGCCTTAAAGAACACTCGGCATCGCAGCGTCCAAAAGGGTAACCTTCAAAGTTCATTTTATATAGTGAAATAATTCCCCTAAAACTCTTGCATCGGAACTTCAGTTTAAGGTATACTACTCACTAAATTATCCAAATCCAATCATGCCGATGAAGAGAATCCAACTCGGAGGCGTTCTCGCCAAGAGGAATCTTTGTTCCTCTAAGTTAACCGGAACCGCCCGTTACCGCGGACCAAAGAGGACCATACCGTACCCGGCTTGGTCAAATTGGGTGGCACCGCGAGTCTAAGCGCTCCTCGTCCCAACGTGGCGAGGGCGCTTTTTGTATTTTTACAGACAAAGGAGCGGTTTATAATGTTGGATGTACGTTGGATTAGGGCACATGCGGATGAGGTTCAAGGGGTCTCGGATCAGAAAGGAATCCGGGTATCGGTCAGAGAATTCCTGGAGCTCGAAGAAGAACGGCGAAGAGTCATGCAGGAAACTGAACTGCTCCGAAGCCGCCGTAATGAGTTGTCCGTGCGGATTGGGGAGGCCATAAAGCTGGGACAGAACCAAACTGCTGATAGCTTGAAGGAGCTGGTCAAAGAGGACCGTATCCGGTTGGATCAGCTGGAAGCGCAATTGAACGGGCTGAATGAACGGTTTTACACCATGAGCCTGCTGATTCCTAATATCGTATCTGCGGATACACCGGTTGGGTTATCGGATGCTGACAATGTGGTGCTTCGCACTATCGGGGAACCTAGGGATTTTGATTTTCCCATGAAGGACCATGTGGAGCTTGGCCAGCTTCACGGCCTCATAGATATCCCACGCGGAGTTAAGACGTCCGGCAGCCGCAGTTATTATCTAAAGGGAGCTGGCGTGCTGTTGCACCGGGCAGTCCAGCAGCTGGCGCTGGATATGCTGATAGAGCGCGGCTTTACACCGCTGGAGGTGCCGCTAATTGTCACCACCGAGGCGATGGTTAATACGGGATATTTTCCATTGGGGCAAGATCAGTCGTATCATATTGAAGATGAGGACAAGTGGCTTGCAGGCACATCAGAGGTTCCTCTGATTAATTATTATGCGGGGGAAATCGTGGACGTGGCTGCACCCGTCCGCCTCGCGGCTGCTTCCACCTGCTTCCGCAGTGAAGTTGGCTCGGCAGGCAGAGATGTTAGCGGATTGTACCGTGTGCACCAGTTCTCCAAGGTTGAACAGATCGCCATAACAGCAGCTGACCCTGATCTGTCCGAGCAGGTTCTGCAGGAGATTACCCGTAATGCGGAGGATCTGCTGCAAATGCTGGAGCTTCCATACCGGGTGATGGCGGTCTGCACCGGGGACATGTCTCAGAAAACTTACAAGCAGTATGACATCGAGACTTGGATGCCCAGCCGAGGGGCTTATGGGGAGACACACTCGTCTTCCAATCTGCACGATTTCCAGGCACGAAGGGCAAATATCCGCTACAAGGACCCAGCCGATGGGAAGCTGAAGTTCTGCCACACTTTGAATAATACGGCCGTGGCTACTCCTCGGATTCTGATCCCTCTGCTCGAGAATCATCAGCAGGAAGACGGCTCGATTACAATTCCGCCGGCGCTCAGAAAGTATATGAACGGAATGGAAGTACTGAAGGTTCATCTGCCGGAATAGTAAGCTTGGGGTACATTAAATATGCCTTACACCAAACTAACGTTTTACATTTTTTCCACTAATGATAAGTGTAACTTATTCGGGATTCGCTACTGACAGCCTGAAGGAAGTAATTAACCGAAAATTTGAGAGGACAGCTCTGGAGACCGCTTATGCGGTCTTTTTTTCATACAGCTCCCCCCTGTGTACAGGCAACATAACATAATACACAAGCCGCTAAGCCTTTTTAATTAGGAAGAGTACTCAGGACAGTCTGCCATTCAAGCCACCACCTCGTCTCTCTACAGCCTTGACTTCAACCGATTTACAAACTTCCTGGCGATCTGTGAGGAATACTTGCCCTCTGGATGAACCCAGCCGTAATAAACAGGCTTGGAATCTGGCAGGTCGAGTGGAATGATAACGGTCATCTCTTCTGGGTAAGCCAGCTGGGAAATGAAAGAGTAATCGAGGCCGATAGTGATGGCAATTCCGTCTCTGACCGCATTTTGGATGGCTTGTGTGTTATTTGTGGTGAATAGAATCTCCGGACTTCCAAACTGCCCGATGAACCGTTCCATGTACCATTTGATATAGTCATCATCATACAGAACCAGGGTCTGGGTCAACAGCTTTTCCGGTGTCATCTTCCTGCAGAGGGCTATTGGGGATCTCTTGCTTACCGCGGCCACAATATTCCCCTCAAGCAGCTTCTCAAACTTCAGTCCGCTCCCGCTGAGCGAGAAATGTTCAAATAAAACCATCAGCCCGATATCGATCCGGTGATGGGTAAGGTCCTCCATAATCTCCTTAGGCCCCTTCTCCACCAATGTGATTTTCACCTTGGGAAAATCCTTCTTAAACTGGGCAACCACATCCACGATCAGATGCATGGGACCAGGTATCGTTCCAATCCGCAGCTCCCCGCTTAAGGAATTCGTATAGCTCTGAGCTTCTTCCCGGATCTCCTGGATCTGATGAATGATTTCTGCGGCCTTCCCAATAATGACTAGCCCTTCCGCCGTTGGTACCGCCCCCTGTCCCCTCGCCCTGGAGAACAAGCTGAGCCCAAGCTCTTCCTCCAAGGAGGACAGGGCCTGGCTGATTGCCGGCAGCGTCACGTGCGCATTTCGCGCCGCTCCTGTCAGTGAACCTGTCTTGGCAATTTCAACAATATACTCAAGCTGTTCTAAATTCATCGTTCATCCCGCCTAATTAATTATTGCTTAACTATTAATAAGAATAACTAAATTTTAATTAAGAGACAAATGTATTAAATTATATAGACAAGAGATGGTAACACACATTTATACCCTTAGGAGGATGACCAAGATGAGTACACAACGAGTTGCAGTCATTACAGGCGGAGCCAGCGGAATCGGTAAACAAACTGCTTTGAAATTTGCGAGCAAGGGCGACCATGTGGTCGTGGCAGACTTTAATGAAGAGGCCGGTCAAAAAGTAGTGGAGACGATCAAATCCCAAGGCGGGGAAGCGATCTTCGTGAAAACGGATGTAACCAGATTCGAAGACGTGGAAGCTCTGGTGAACCAAGCAGTCGAGACTTATGGAAGACTGGATGTGATGTTCAACAATGCGGGAATTGGCGGAGCAGGTCCTGTACTGGATCAAAATATGGACCGCTACTATCAGACCATTGCGGTTAACCAGCATGGGGTTGCCTATGGAATTATTGCCGCAGGCCGCAAAATGAGAGAGCTCGGCATCAAAGGGGTTATTATCAACACGGCGTCCGTCTTCGGCTTCCTTGCTTCTCCTGGCACCTTCGCTTATCATGCCACCAAGGGCGCTGTTATTATGATGAGCAAATCGGCAGCACTTGAGCTGGCCCAATTTGGAATCCGGGTTCTCGCTGTAGCACCAGGTGCGGTAGATACTCCTATTATTCAGGGTTACAAAGACTCGGGTATGATCGAGAGTATGAAATCCAAAGTCATGGGCAACAAATTGACCCAGCCGGAACAGGTTGCCGACACCGTATATCTGCTGTCTCTGGAAGAAGCCAGTGCAATCAACGGCAGTGTCGTTATGGCTGATGAAGGCTACGCCTCCTTTAAATAAAGGAAGCAAGGGACGAGCACCTTCTTTCATTCAAAAGAAACGAAAGACCGCTTTGGCTTACACCTCTGCGGTCTTTGTTATATTGACAGTCCTTCCTATGGACTGTACAGGTTTTACTCGTTTCAAACTTGGAGCACGCTTTAGTCACATAGGTGTGTGAACGCTCCCGTAAGAACGGGGCTGCCGCCGTGTATGGAACGACCGGCGGTTAACCATTACGCTGAGCTTCGATCCGCTCAGCCAGTTCATTCAAGTAAGTCCACCGCTCCATCAGCCGCTCCAGTTCGGCTTCGGCCTCCTGCTGCTCCCGCATCAGCTCCTGAAGACGGGCAGCGTCGCTTGCGGCCTGCTCCATGTCAGCTGCGAGTTGGCTCAACCGCTCTTCCGCCGCTTCAACCAGGCCGTCGATGGCCTCGTATTCCCGCTGCTCATTATAGCTGAACTTCACTTTTTCCTTGGAAGCAGAAGGTTGTGAGGCAGCCGCACTTCCGCCGCCCGCTTCTCCCCGGTTCTTGACCTGGGCATCGCGTCCGGCCTGTTCCTGCTTCACATTCTCTTGGCTGGTCCGGCGAAGCCGCTCCTCGTAATCACTGTAATCCCCCACATGAACAGCCACTTGGCCTTGTCCTTCAAAGGCCATAATCTTGTCCACAGTCCGGTCCAGGAAGTACCGGTCATGGGAGACAACAAAAACTGCGCCAGGAAACTCATCGAGATAAGCCTCCAGAACCGTTAGTGTCTGAATGTCCAGATCATTGGTCGGCTCATCGAGAAGCAGCACATTGGGCGCTCCCATAAGCACCCGCAGCAGATACAACCGACGCCGCTCACCGCCAGATAATTTGGCGATCGGCGTCCACTGCATAGCCGGATCGAACAAGAAACGCTCCAGCATCTGGGAAGCAGTAATCCGGGAGCCGTCCGCAGTCGTAACGACCTCTGCTTCTTCCTTAATATACTCAATTACACGCTGCTCCCCGTTCATTTCCTGATGCTCCTGCGTGAAGTACCCCAGCTTTACGGTCTGTCCAAGCTCGACATTGCCTTGGGATGGCATAAGCTTGCCCGCTATCAGATTGAGCAGGGTCGACTTCCCGCTGCCATTAGGCCCCACAATGCCAACCCGGTCACCAGACACAGCCGTATAAGTTAAATCATGAATCAGAGTCCGCTCTCCTGCCGCATATCCTAAATGGGAAATCTCCAGAATCTTGCGGCCGAGCCTTGTCGAGGCCACCGAAATGTCCACTGACCCGCTCTTGTGCTCGGTCTTCTGGTTCTGCAGGTTCTCGAATCGCTCAATCCGGGCCTTTTGCTTGGTGCTACGGGCCTTGGCGCCTCTGCGGATCCAAGCCAGCTCCGTTCTCAGCAGATTCTGCCGTTTCTGCTCCGCTGAAGCCTCACGCTCCTCACGTTCGCTCTTCAGCTCCAGAAACCGGCTGTAATTGGCCTCATAACGGAAGAGGCGTCCATGGTCCAATTCGAGCATGACGGTGGCCACCCGGTCCAGGAAATACCTGTCATGGGTAATCATCAGCAGCGCCCCGCGCCGTTTCTGCAAATACTGCTCCAGCCAAGCAACAGAATCATTATCAATGTGGTTTGTCGGCTCATCCAGAATCAGCAGCTCCGAAGGCTGAATCAAGGCGGAGGCAAGCGCAACCCGCTTCCGCTGTCCTCCTGACAAGGTCCCCATACGTCTTCCGAAATCGGTAATGCCCAGCTTGGAAAGCACACTCTTGGCCTCGCTCTCCAGCTGCCAGATTTGAAGACGGTCTATCTCCTGGCTTAGTCTGGAGACTTTATCCTGAAGAGCAGTGTCCGTGGGTGACTCCTCCAGCATCTTCAGCGCCTCCATATATTGATAGACAGCCGCAAGCTCAGTGCCGCCCCCCTGAAATACCTGCTGCAGCACCGTCATCTCCGAATCATAGTCGGGGTTCTGCGCTAAATAACGGATGCGCACATCGTTCCCCACCGCAATCCTGCCTTCGTCGGCAGGCTCCAGGCCGGCAATCACTTTTAAGAAAGTGGATTTCCCCGTACCGTTGACCCCCACCACGCCGATCTTGTCCTGATCCTCCATCCCAAAGGAAGCCCCTTGGAACAGCACCTTCTCACCATAACTTTTGGAAATTTGTTCAACAGTCATAATATTCATAATTGGTTTCCCTACTTCAGCCCATGTATTTTGAAACGCCTGCCGTTATCAGCCACTTAATCTCCCTGAGTCTCAGGAAGCCTGCAGCCGTACATAAATAAACGGGAGGCGAAGTGGATATTCTTGGTTAAGTCTTCCTTCGTAAAAGTCTGGTCGAACAGGATGTCCATCTTCAGGCGGTCCAGCATGCCGATATAAGACTTAGCGTGCAGATGAGGCTCTGGCACACCACCCTGTTCGAGAATACGAAATACTGCGGCCATATAACTCCGCAAGAAATTCTCCATGAGCCTCATGAGCTCCGGGTCATTATTAGGCGCCATAAAGAACAGCTTCGTATGACCCTTGCGCTCATAATAATACTCCAGATGGTGTTTGGCAATAAACCGCAACTGCTCTTTAATATTGCTGCAGGCCGCAAGGCCGTCCTCAAGACGGCTGAGAAACTCATTGAAATCCCGCTCTGAGACGGCGGCGAACAGCTTTTCCTTACTTTTAAAATAAATATACACCGTGCCTTTGGCGATTCCCGCGAGCTCGGCAATTTCTGAAATCTTGGTATCATAGAAGCCTTGCGAACCGAACAAGGCGAATGCCGCGTCCAGTATAGCCTTGTATTTATCTCCCTGGACCTCACTCATATTCGTCACCCTCCTATGATGCAATAAAACCAATTATGAATGCGATCAGCCCGCCCATCAAGGAGCTGAGCAAATTGACCGCATCGTTGTTCATAAATGCCAGACCTCTGGAAGGTATCGTGTCTACACCGCAGTGGACGGGCACTTCCACCTCACGCCCGCATACTGGGCAGCGGTACATGCGCTGCAGGCTTGCGCCAAGTACAGAGTCGGTGAACGCCCCGGCAAGACCGCCGATTCCTCCGGCGGCCAGCCAAATCCAGAAGCTCCCGCTCTGGGGTCCGCCCGCTCCAAGCAGCAGCCATGCCCCTGCGCCGATTACACAAGCGCCCGCCGCCGCTGCTGCGCTCCCCAGCCAGGATACGCCTCCCGAGGTTCCGGGAGCTAGCACCTTCCATGTTAATACGGAGCGCGGGGGTCTTCGGCTTAATCCGCCGACCTCTGTAGCCCACGTATCTGCGGTTACAGAAGCCATGATGCCTATAAATGCATAGGCCCATAACGGTTCAGGCCATATCCAGTTGAGCAGGCATACAAGCATGCCAAGCCCTCCGTTAGCCATGACCTGCCCCGCATCACGCCGCCCGGTTTTGGCATAGGACTTCTCGAGCTCTTCCTTGCGCCGGCCCTTCCACTTGGAGAGCAGCGTAGAGGTAATGAAGAACAGCAGCAGTGTGCCGAACCAGAACACGTTTCCGGCACCATAATAAACCGTGCCCATAATTACAGCCGCACACATGCCTGATAATGTAAGTGAGTTCTTATAAAAAGCAGCGCCGGCAACCGCCAACGCACAGATGAAACCAATCAGCCAGGCCACCCGCTTATCCTCTCAGCCGGATCGTGCAGCTTCCGAGCACATCCTGATCAAGGCTAAGCTCAAGCTTGTCCCCATCCGATACCGGGCCCACTCCTGCTGGAGTACCGGTATAAATAAGGTCACCTTCATCAAGTCCATAATGATCCGCAATGTAATCCACGATCTCCTGAAGGGAGAAAATCATATCCCCGGCATTTCCTTTCTGAACCGTCTCGCCATTTCTCTGAAGCGAGAAATAACGCAGACCAATCTCCTCCGTCCCCGGGAATGCAACATATGGGGTTAGTGGCGCGGCGTTGCGGAAGCCCTTGGCCGCAGTCCAAGGATGCCCCTTCTTCTTCAGGTCGTTCTGCACATCCCTAAGCGTGAAATCAATACCAAGAGCCATAACGTCCACAAGCTCATTCACGGAAATTCCGGGCACATAGGTACGGGCAATCCGCAGCACAAGCTCGGCCTCATAATGAATTTCCCCGCGGTCACCTGGCAGCTCTACAACACCCCCGTCCATAGGAACTACCGCATGTGAAGGCTTTAGAAATATCATAGGCTCTGTCGGAACGGCATTGCCTAGCTCCTCGGCATGAAGCCGGTAATTCCGGCCCACACAGTATACATTGCGTACTATGGATCTCATCAATATCTACTTCCTTCCCCATTTTAAAAATCCGAATCTTGCTTTGGGCACCTTCCCGTTTATAAAGGTATCCTGCCAGACATCCGGGCGGTTCGTACAGATCATGATTTCAGGATGCATCTCCGAAATCCGCTTCATTGTCTTTGCGTCATCAATTGTCCAGGCCATAATCTCTATCCCAGACTGTACCGCACGGGAAGCAAATTCCGATGTCAAATACCTGTAAGAAATAGACAGGAAGTCACTGCCAAGGTCCTTCAGTCGTTCCAGCAAATCGGCCGGTCTTCCGTCGATAATAAGTCCTGTCCGCATTCCCGGGTCAATCTTCTTCACTTTGCGAAGCGCTCCTGTGTCGAAGGAGGTAAAAACCACATCCTGCTCCATCCCCCGTTTCTTAACGGCCGCAACCATTCTTTCTTCCAGACCCGGGTATTTATCATTCTCGGTTTTGATCTCAAGATTAACCTGTAGACGACCCTGGACCGCTTCAAGGAAGCGGTCCAGCGTCACCAGTCTTTCACCTGCATATTCAGGGGATTTCCAACTCCCGGCATCCAGGCGGCTGAGCTCATCCCAGAGCGCATCCTTCACAGGTCCCCTGCCGCTTGTGGTCCGGTTCAAGGTATAGTCATGAATGAGAAAGGGGACTCCGTCCTTGGACAGCTGGACATCCACCTCAATCCACTTGACATAAGTGTTCTCCATGGCCAGCTTTACTGCTGCCATCGTATTCTCCGGCGCTATGCCCGAGAATCCCCGGTGTGCCGCGCAGTAATCCGTCATTCTAGGGTTCCTCCTGTCTTCAGCCGGAGTTGCTGCCTGCAACCAAATCTCCGGCATCCGGTTTGGTCATGCCAAGACTGGTATTATTCTTCGTTGCTTTGAAATTTCCGTTGGCGTCAATATTGACGCCTGGGGACAAGCTGTCAATTTCCTTAATCAGCTTGGCTCCGTCAGCGGCATTCTTAGGAACAGGCTGACCGATTTCCGTGAAATAAGGAATCATCCGCAGATCACAATTCCCCTTGGTGGTGCAGCGGGCCTGAAATACTGCCGTGTCCCAGGTTTTGGGACGATTCGTAGCTTTGGTGAAGATAAAGTTCCCTGTGCTGTAAGCAATCCACTTGCCTTTATATTGCTCTACACCCTGAAGAACATGCGGATGCCCGCCTATGACTAAATCGGCCCCCGCTTCAACAAACGAATGGGCGAGTGTGGTCTGGTTTTTGTCGGGCACGGTGACCCTTTCCTTGCCCCAGTGGGCCACCACAATAATAAGATTCGCCTTTTTCCGGGCATCTTGAATCGACTTGACAGCCAAGTTCACATCCTCATTGTAGACACCCGCAAGCCCAGGTCTCCCCGCTCTTGCGTTCCATCCAAGCTCAGGCAGCACCCGGGTGAAGCCAAACAGGGCAATCTTCATGCCCTTCCGTTCTATGTATACCGGAGCATAAGCTTCATCACTGTTTCTTCCAGCGCCTGCGAACGGGATATTGTTAGCCTTCAGATGGTCCAAAGTATCCAGAAGCCCCTGTTCCCCTTGATCGAGCGTATGGTTATTGGCTACGTTCACCGCATCGACCCCTGCGTCCTTCATGGCCTTAATCGCATCCGGATGGGCTTTGAAAACAAACTGTTTGTTCTTTGCACCAATGCCTCTTGTGGTCACCGGGGTCTCCAAGTTAAGGATGGTCAAGTCATCCTTCTGAAACAAATCCTTGACGTACTTGAACGGATAATCAATTCCGTTCTGATTCATCTTGTCCGCTACTTTACCCGAGAAGATCGTATCTCCTGCAAAATTAATCAGCAAAGTCTCCTTAGCGTTCTTAGAGGTTTGGATTGACGAACCGTTATCCGAAGTGTCCGTGTCCGGTGTATTCACGGCGCTGGAGCTGTTGCCGCCTGAAGTATTCTGGCTGTTATTCTTAGGAGTGGTCAGGTTATCTACAGTATCACTTGGACTAGCGGCTTCCTGCATGTATTTGTTGTTCAAATAAGTAAATGTGACAACAAGTCCAATAATTACAATTAACGTCAAATTCACAAGCGCCCAGAACCGGCCCTGACGCTGCTGTTTACGCTTCTTCTCGGCGCTATACTTTTGCGATCTCGGCTGAAGCATAATTCACTCCTTCAATTCTATTAAATTTGAGGCAGGCAACCCGAATCTATTATATCAGGTAAATTTGTTGAACTAAAGCAACATTACTGTATCCTGTTGTGCAAAAAAGCCAATTTCCAAGCCTCATAAGCGAAGATATGCGCAATAAGTGGGGAAGATAACCGGAATAGTGCGCGGGTGTACATACCTGAGGATAAAAAAGCGAAATAATTCTGACGAAGCAGAGCGTTCGTCTTTGTGAACGGATTGCTTCCATATTGAAATGGTTTAGACCAAGAAATCCGTGCACAACAGCGACCTTAAAGAACAATTCATCCGGCGTACAAGAAGATTTGCTCCGTTAAACTGTTCTCCATGCGTCTTACCCAATGATCCGTTAAGTAGTCCGATAAAATAGAGCATCTTCTCTCTACCACTGCTTGGCTGAGAAAGCAGCGTTGATAAACCAAAAGTGACCGTGCAGGTATTGACTCCGCACGGTCACTATTAATGATATGGAGTTATCCATTCAGGTGAGTAAGGTAATCTGCGCTCTTAACCCCAAAGTTACTCCCCCACCATTCTCTGGGCGAGTTCCTTCGCCTGCTTAATACAATCCGGCAGTCCAACCCCTTCAAAAGCCGCCCCGGTAACATAAAGTCCAGGCGCCTTGGAACCGAGCTCCTTACGCAGGCTGGAAATTTGCTCCAGATGGCCGACCGGATACTGGGGCATGGATTTAGGCAGCCGGGTAATCTCCGAGAACAACGGCTTCGCCTGGATTCCCATAAGCTCCCTAAGGTCCTTCAGGACCAGATCGGTCAATGCATCATCCGGAAGCTGCACATTCTGCTCATCCCCGGAACGGCCCACATAACATCTCAGCAGCACCCGGTCGTCCGGACTGGTATGCAGCCACTTCATGGAGGTCCAGGTACATGCCGTAATATTGCGTCCTTCCTTACGCGGAACCAGGAACCCGGAAGCGTCCAAGACGCCTTCAAGCTCCTTCTTATCAAAAGCAAGCACAACGTTAGCAACCGAAACGTAGTTAATGGCCTTAAGCGGGCTCACATCCACAAACGGCTCCAGAAGCTTGGCAGCACTGAAAGCCGGAGTTGTAACCACAACTTGGTCTGCCTCAAGCACTTCGCCGTCCGTTAGGAGGACCTCATAACCGCTCTTGCCGCCGCGGCGGATGGAAGCCACTTCGGTCTCCAGGCGCTGCTCGACATCCGTAAGCTCGTGGACAAGACCATGAATCAACGTCTGGAGCCCCTGTCTAAACGTGAGAAATGCGCTGCGCTTGGTCCCGGTATGCGTCTCAACCGGCTTCTTGCCGGTCATCATGCCGCGCATCAAGCTGCCATGTGCCCGCTCCACTTCACCGAATTGCGGGAAAGTGGACTTCAGACTCAGATTGTAGGTATCCCCCGCATAAATGCCGGCTAGAAGAGGCTCGGTCACATTGCTCAGCACTTCCGCACCCAATCTCCGCTCGATAAAATGCCCCAGAGATTCATCCTCCGTACTCTTGCGGGCCGGAATGAGGAAGTCCATCAGCGCACGCATTTTACCACCCCAGGATATCAGTCCGCTCTTAAGAAACGGCCCCAGCTCTGTAGGAATCCCCAGCACCAGACCGGACGGCATCGGATGAAGTTCGCCGCGCTTGACGATATACGTCTTCTTCGCTGCCGGATTCATGGATACGAGCTCATGATCAAGCTCAAGCTCCTTCGCCAGATCAATCATCGCCGTCTTGCGGGAGAGGAAGGAATCCGGTCCCTTCTCGATGACGAAGCCGTCCCGGTGAAGCGTCTCGATTTTGCCGCCCATCGATCTTCCCTTCTCCAGCACCGAGATTTGGACAGGAACTCCCTTCTCCTTATAGAACTTCCGGATATAGAATGCCGCACTCAGCCCGGTAAGTCCTCCCCCGACGATTACAATCTTCCTAGCAGAATCACTCATAGCTTGTTCATTCCTCTTCCCATGCTTTGATTATGACGTCGCTAAGCGTCTCCATATACAAAGGATCGGTGTTTAGCGCATCCGTGCGCATTAGTCTCATATCGAGCTCACCGGCCACAGCCTGCGCTTCGATATCCAGATCGTAGAGCACCTCCAGATGATCGGATACGAATCCAATCGGTGCGACCAGCACATCCTCAACCTGCTCCACACTTAGTTCACGCAGGGTATCCAGAATGTCCGGCCCGAGCCATGGCGTCGCTGTACGGCCTGCACTCTGCCAGGTGAACTGCCAGTTCTTTACGCCGGCCCGATCAGCCACCGCTTTAGAAGTCTCAAGCAATTGATCCTGGTACGGGTCTCCCATTTCAAGAATTTTCTCCGGCAGGCTGTGCGCGCTGAACAGCACTCTCACACTGTCCCGTTTCGCTCCAACCTCTTCGAATTGGTCCAGCTTCTTGCTCACGCGCTGGGTCAACGCCTCAATCAGCTTCGGATGCAGGTGATAGCTCTTCACAAAAGAAAAACGGATTCCATGCTCAGCAGCTTTCTCCTCCGCACGCTTGATATATCCCCCAACACTCATAATGGAATAGTGTGGCGCAAGCACGATTCCAACAGCTCGTGTAATTCCGTCCTTGGCCATCTGCTCAACCCCATCCTCGATGAACGGATAGGCATGCTTGAGACCTTGATAACATACAAACTCTACATCCTTGTCCGCGGAATCGCGGTTCAGAGTCATCTGAAGCGCTTCAACCTGGCTGTCGGTATTCGCTCTAAGCGGGAACACCCCGCCAACGATAGCTTCATAGCGGTCTTTCAGCTCCTTCAGCTGCTCTTCCGATGGCGGGTTCCCCCGGCGGATATGGGTATAGTAAGCCTCGACCTGATCCAGACTTTCGGGAGTGCCGTAGGACATGACAAGTACACCGATTTTATTTTTCACGGATTCAATTCACCTCGGTAAGTAATTTATTGCGTCGTTGTGATGCGTGTAAACCTTACTTGCTCTGACGCAGCGCCTGCGCCGAGTATTCGTGCACATATTCCGTCAGCTCGCGAAGCTTGTCCAGCGAGGCCTCAGGGAACAAGCCATGACCCAGGTTGAACACAAATCCCGGTGACTTGATGCCTTCATCAATAATCTCTTTGGCGTACTGCTTAATAACATCCATCGGGGCAGTAAGGACATAAGGGTCCAGATTCCCCTGTACTGCGAAGCCTCCCCCGGTCCGGCGGCGGCCTTCCTCAATCGAGACACGCCAGTCAAGACCAATCACATCAGCCTTGATTCCTCTCAGTGTGGGCAGCAGTTCTCCCGAGCTGACCCCAGGAAAATATATTTTCGGTACATTGAGTGACTCAAGTTCGGCAAAGATACGTGTAATGGTCGGCAGCACATAAATCTCAAAATCTTTGGGCGACAGGGCGCCTACCCAGCTGTCAAAGACTTGGAAAGCCTTGCTGCCGTTCTTCACATGATGCTTCAGATATTCAATCACCATGTCTCCCAGCTTGTCCATCAGACGGTGCCACAGCTCAGGCTCGCCATACATCAAGCTCTTGGTGCGGATATAGCTCTTGGATGGACGGCCTTCAATCAGATAGCTTGCAATCGTGAATGGAGCTCCTGCAAACGTAATCAGCGGAACGCTAAGTTCACGGTCTAGAATATGGATGGTCTCCATAATATGCGGCAGATCCTTCTCCACATCAATCGGACGGAGACGGTCAATATCAGCAGCCGTGCGGATCGGGTTATCAATGACAGGTCCAATATTCTTAACAATATCAAAATCAATCCCGATTGAAGCAACCGGGTTCATAATATCCGAATATAAAATAGCCGCATCGACGCCAAGCTTCCTGACCGGCATCATGGTGACTTCCGCTGCCAGCTCGGGCTGCTTGCA
Organism: Paenibacillus sp. J22TS3; assembly: GCF_018403205.1. NCBI lineage: Bacteria > Bacillati > Bacillota > Bacilli > Caryophanales > Paenibacillaceae > Paenibacillus > Paenibacillus sp. J22TS3. The sequence continues at coordinate 349,583 of NZ_BOSF01000002.1, read as the reverse complement.
AATTTCCAGCAGGCTGTAATTCTCTTTAATCTTACGATATTCCGGATCATAGCGGCCGGCCTGACGCATGTACCACACAGGCAGCTGATCCACCTCCTGCTTAAGACAAGCACGGATGAACCGATCATTATAGGTCATGAAGACGCCTCCATCTATAAAATTTCCCTAAATTCCATTATGCCCTTTTTAAAAGTAAGTAACAACCCGTCATCGATGAAGAAGGCATGACAATCCTATGAAATCCGTTAAAATTAAACAATTTAGCGTTATGATATAATAGAACTTTAGAAAGGAAGTGGCCGCATCTTGCCAACCTGGAAGCTTAACCTCGTCGTGTTGTGGTTTGGTCAATTTCTGGTGAATGCCGGGATGACTATGATCACTCCTTTTCTTGCTTTGTATCTGTCCCAGGATCTCGGCGTTCATGGTGAAAGGTCGCTCGGATTATGGGCCGGTACCATATTTGCAGCCAACTTTGCGACCTCATTTATATTTCAGCCGATCTGGGGAAAGCTCGCAGACCGTTACGGAAGAAAGGTCATGCTCCTGCGCTCCGGCTTCGGCATGGCGGTTGTCGTCACCTTAATGGGCTTCGCTGCAGCTCCGTGGCAGCTGCTTGCCCTTCGCCTGCTTAACGGGACCATCTCCGGCTTCAATCCGGCTGCGGTCTCACTGATCTCCGGCACGACTCCGAAGAAGCGCATGGGCTTCGCCATGGGCATTATGCAGTCGGGAATTGTAGCCGGTACAATTCTTGGACCGCTCATCGGCGGGCTGCTTGCCGATTGGGTCGGCTTCCGGCCTATATTTTATATTACAGGCGGGCTTCTTCTCGTGGCCTCGCTGCTGGCATTGTTTCTGGTCAAAGAGAATTTTGACCGCGAGGAAGCCTCGCATACCCCGCAGATTTCAGTGCTTGCCGGCTTCCGCGAATTAAACAAGACTCCGCAGCTTACTGCGCTGTTCGCCGTCACGTTCCTGCTGCAGTTCGCTATGATCAGTCCGATGTCGGTGCTGCCGCTTTATGTTGAGAAGCTGCACGGCAGCGCGGTTAACCTGTCGTTCTGGGCAGGGTTTGTGAGTGCGGTGACCGGACTGTCCAACATGATCACCTCCCCGATTCTCGGGAAGTTAAGTGACAAGGTTGGAGCCCACCGGATTCTGACCTTTGCCCTGATCGGGACTGCCCTTACGCTCATTCCCCAGGCCTTTGCCCAGAACGTATGGCAGCTTGTGGTCATCCGGTTTCTGATGGGGATCTGCATGGGCGGGCTTCTGCCAAGTGTGAACGCGCTAATCCGTTCCTATACCCCGGACGGCATGGAGAGCCGGGCCTTCGGCTTCAACAGCAGTACCCTTGCCCTGGGCAACATGCTGGGTGCCTCCATCGGCGGCCTCTTGTCCGGATACATCGGTGTGGAGGGGATCTTTATTATTTCCGGAGTACTCCTGCTGGCCAATACCGTCTGGGTCAGAGCCAAGCTGTACAAGCACCACCGGCGGAACACGCCTTCCTTCCAGTAACGGTGGCGGATGCCAGCTTGCAAGGGCAGGCTAGAGCAAGCAAAAAACCACCGGTCAGGAGTAACTCTGACCGGTGGTTTTATTTTTTCGCTTCCGTGAAGAATATTATTTCACCAAAGCCAGCGCAAGCCCGTCATAAGCCGGAATAAACGTGCTGATCAAGCGCTCGTCTTGGGCAATTGTTTCATTGAACTTACGCATCGCTTGAACAGAAGGACCGTTCTTGTCGGAGTCGAGCGTTCTTCCCCTTAGAAGTGTGTTGTCCCCAGCGATCACAGCGCCAGGCCGGGCCAACCGGATCGCGTATTCCAGATAATTCGGGTAATTCTCCTTGTCGGCATCAATAAAAAAGAAATCAAACTTCTCCCCCTCGGCATGGAGGGCTTCCAGGCTGTCCAAAGCCGGGCCGACCATATACCGGACCTGCCCCCCGTAACCGGCCTCACTCATATTGCGCCCGGCCAGGTCTGCGTTCTCCTGCTTAAGCTCCAGAGAGACGATCTCACCATTTTGTGTTAATCCCCGGGCTAGGCAGATTCCGCTGTAACCTCCAAGCGCTCCGATCTCAAGCACTCTTGAGGCCCCGGACATTTGAACAAGCATCGTCAGCAGCCGGCCGTAGCCGGGCGCGATGGAGACATCCCGAATCCCTGCGGCGGCAATGGATTCTTTGACCCTGGTTAAAGTATCGTCAGCTGGATATAGATCCTCACTGTATTGTTCTGGCGATTGTTCTGGCGTTGTCATGTAAACATTTTCCTTTCTTACTCCGTTAATTAAATTAAGAACGTAATTGAGTGGTGCGACATCAAACCCCAATTGTATGTTTATGTACATTGTCCTATACTATATTGAATGAATATCAACCTAAATTGTATGATTTTTGAAGCTTTCCCACAAGTCAAAATGGAGTTGAGAAGATGTCAAGGCAATTGGAACTGATTGCCACGTCACCGATGGGGCTCGAATCGGTCGTGGCGCGTGAGCTTAAAGACTTAGGATATGATGATGTGCGCGTGGAGAACGGGCGCGTTAATTTTACAGGAGATCTGATCGATATCTGCCGCTGCAATCTGTGGCTGCGTACCTCGGACCGTGTTCTCGTTAAGCTTGGCGAATTTAACGCCGTCACCTTTGACGAGCTGTTCGAAGGAACGAAGGCGCTCCCATGGCAGGACTGGATTCCCGCCCATGGGGAATTCCCGGTTGAGGGACGCTCCCACAAATCCCAGCTCAGCAGTGTGCCAGCGTGTCAGGGCATTGTGAAGAAGGCGGTTGTTGAGAAGCTGAAGATGACTTACGGTACCGAGTGGTTCCAGGAAAATGGCCCCCGGTATGTCATCGAGGTCAACCTGCTGAATGACAAAGCGCTGCTTACGCTGGATACAACCGGTCCCGGGCTTCACAAGCGCGGATACCGCAAGCACGCAACAGAAGCTCCGCTGAAGGAGACTCTGGCCGCCGCGCTTATTCTGCTGAGCCGCTGGGGTCCGCACCGGCCGCTCTATGATCCGTGCTGCGGATCAGGCACGATACCGATTGAAGCCGCAATGATCGGCTGGAACATCGCTCCAGGGCTGCGGCGCTCCTTCAATTCCGAGAATTGGCCGGTGATTCCGAAGGAGCTGTGGCAGGAAGCCCGTGAAGAAGCGTTCGATGCGGTGCGCGACGATATTCCCCTGAACATTACGGGCAGCGATATCGACGGGGAAGCGATCGAAATCGCCATGGCTGCGGCCAAAAGCGCAGGTCTTGGCAGAGAAATCACTTTCAAAAAGCTTCCGGCTGCCAGCATTACCCCGCAAGGGGACTTTGGATGTCTGATAACCAATCCGCCGTATGGCGAGCGCCTTAGCGATGAGAAGGAGGTCCGGAAGCTGATCAGCCAGCTGGGAAAAGTCGCAGCTGGTCTTCCAACCTGGTCCTTCTTCGCCATCACGCCAACCAAACAGTTCGAGCAGGACTTCCATAAGAAAGCAGACAAGCGCCGCAAGCTGTTCAACGGCCGGATTGAATGCCAGTATCTCCAGTTTCTCGGACCGCTTCCTCCCCGCCGCTAAGACGGGGGAAACGGTTCTTGCCGTGGAAGGAGTTAGAGATTCACGATGAATAAGTTCAATATGAGTGGTGCGGCTGCGCCACTCAAGCGTATTTTCCAATACAAAAACATAGAGTACATCCTGTTCATTGCGATTATGATCTGGAAGCTGGCTTACATGCACTCCCACCTGCACGCCAACAATATTGATATGAGCAAGCTCGATTATGTCATCGCCATCGGCTCGGTCATGGCCGCATCCTTCTGGACCTTATGGCTTCCCAGAAGAGGCCGGGGGATCGCACTAAGCATTCTCAATCTTCTGCTTACCGCACTTATTTTCTCGGATTTGGTGTACTACCGTTATTTCCAGGATTTTATCACTATTCCGGTTCTGCTTCAGGCCGGCCAGGTGGGTGAGCTTGGCGAGAGCATCCGCGAGCTGATTCATTGGACAGATATCTGGTTCTTCATCGACTGGCTGCTGTACATCCCAATGATCTTTGTCCTCGCTCGGAGAAAGCGCCGTGATATATTGACTGTACACCAGTTCCAAGCCCGCGGCTCCCGCTTGAAAAGGGTGCTGACCCGCTTCATTACCGGTGTGGTTACGCTGGCTCTGGGATTGGCGCTTGCCCTAGGGCCGATTAATTATTACACGTCCACCTGGGCAGTCGGCTTGTTCGTGGGGAACTGGTGGAATCTCGCCTTGTACAATGTGACAGGACTATTAGGCTTCCATTATTACGATGCCTACAAGTATGGCCAGGAGCATTGGGGACCGAAGCAGCAGCTGTCCGATCAGGAGATTGCGGATATCAAGAAGTGGTACGAAGATGCCCGTGCGGACGGCCCGGAGATGAACGAGACCTACGGCGCCTACAAGGGCAGCAGCATCATTGTAGTGCAGGCCGAGGCATTTATGAACTTCATGATCGGGAAACAGGTCAACGGACAAGAAATAACCCCGAACTTTAATAAACTCATGAAGGAAAGCTTGTATTATTCCAATTACTATCATCAGACAGGCCAGGGACGCACCTCGGATGCAGACTTCTCTTCCCACAGTTCCTTGCATCCGCTGCCAACCGGTTCCGTGTTTACGCGCTTTCCTGACCACCAATATGATGTCCTGCCCCAGATTTTAAAGGAGCATGGATATTATACGGCAGCGTTCCATGCTTATGACAGCAGCTTCTGGAACCGGTACACGATGTATAAGAATATGGGCTACGATCGCTTCTACAGCAAAAAAGACTACACCATCGACGAGCCGCTGGGCTGGTCGCTCGGGGATAAATCGTTCTTTAAGCAGTCTCTGGATTTCATGGGCAAGGAAAAGCAGCCTTTCTACTCTTACATGGTTACCTTATCCAGCCATCATCCTTATGCGCTTCCGAAACAGCTTCAGGAACTGGATACCGGCACATTCGCTGGAACCATCTTCGGCGACTACCTTCAGGCGATTCATTATACCGATGCGGCACTGGGCCAGCTGGTCGATCAGCTGAAGGCGGAAGGTTTGTGGGACAAGTCGATTCTTTATTTCTACGGGGATCATGATAATTCCGTTAAGGATAAGGACTATTACGAGCAATTTCTCGGACGAAGTCTGAACGATCTGGATATGGAGCAGATTATGAATCAGGTGCCTCTGCTGGTGCATCTGCCGGACAGCAAGCATGCCGGGGTGTATGAGGCACCGGCCGGTCAGCTGGATATGACGCCTTCCCTGCTTCATCTGCTGGGGATCTCGTCCAAGCCTTACTATATGATGGGGAATGATATTTTTGACCAGCGCAAAAAAATGGTCGTTCTCCGTTCCGGAGCCTTCACGGACGGCAGCATTTATTACATTCCTTCTGCGGATGGGGTATTCGAGAACGGAGCCTGCTACGATCTGTCCACCCGTCAGAAGACGGATGTGGAGCGTGCCCGGCAAGGCTATGAGGAAGCCAAGAAACAATTGGATTACTCGGATAAGACGATTGTATATGATCTCATTCACAAGTTTGAGGGAGCTGCTTCGAAGAGCCATTAGGCCTTCGGAGCAGTTTTTTTATATCAGACCGCTTCACCTCTGACGGCTTGACGAGATCTGTTGAGTTGATGGAGTATGAATCTATTCACGGGGGCAGCGGGTATCCCCAATACGGCAGGTTGATGCTTCGCTTCATGGTCAACTGCCCTAAGTGTATCCGGCAAGTGTTATGGCTCTTTGGCCGATGTGTTACAGGAGGGTTAAATGCGAGGGAACAGTCTTCGTTAAAGCCCTGCCGCGGCCTTGAGCACGCAAAAAAAGTCCGGATAGCCTGACGGCTTGTCCGGACTCTTACATCAAATGGCAGTAACATAAACGGGGAAGTATCCAATCTGTCTACGGCCTGTCGACAGCCGTATTACTTGCGCGGCTTCTTCACGAAAGCCTGGGCTTTCGCAAGCACCTCGTCCTCAGTCGGGGCACTTACATAACGGCCGTTAATATAGACAAATGCCCGTTTACCGCAGGGTCCACAGTAAGACTTGCAGCCCACCTTGATCTCCGCATCCGGAGCGAGCTTCTGGAGCTTGGGCACAAACGTTTTGAGGCGCACATAATTGCATTTATCGCATACGCGAATATCGTTAGCCATGCTAAATCCCTTCTTTTGTCAAAACTAGTGGTCACCGTGGTTCCCTTTGGAAGGGTTCGTGATCACAAAGCCCTCTTCAGGGAAATACAGATAGTCAATCTTTACGCCTTCCAGGAACGGTTCATTCGGATCGACAATCACATCGATTTCCTTGTCGGTGGACACCACGGTATCCTTATCTGTAGGCTTGGCCAAATCCATGCCATAGTGGGCATGATCACCATGGGAGTGAGTGACAAACACCTTCAGAACGAGGCCTTTACCCTGGTTTTCTTCCTTTTCCAGCTCTTTTTTTATAATTTTCGCAGCATTGCGTGTGATCTTAACGCTCATGGCTCTCTCTCCTATTCATAGTAACAAACCCAATATGAATATTGTAAATAATCTGCCCCTTTCGCGCAAGGAGCAGATCAAGAGGTGGATATATTACTTTGGGGCTACTGAACCGGATATTTACGTTCGGCACGGGTCACGAACCAATTCATGAGCAGCATCGTTACCGCGATGTCATCGATCGGAATAAAGGGCATCACATCCGGCAGAACCCAATACAATCCGGCTGGAACCAGGAACAGAAGCTTCTCGGGAAGAGGGACTTTGGAGGACGCGAGCAGTCTTGGCAGCCGCCGGAAAATATGGCCCCAGCGCTTGAGCGACCATAGCTTTTGCAGTTTCATGTTAATCTCCTCCTAAAAGTTTTGCGACGCAAAACTGGCATCGGAAGCATACGCTAAAAGTTTTGCGAAGCAAAACTTACTTCATAAGCTACACCCTTAGGATACCCCTTTTCCCGGCTTCTGAATAATCTCAGAATCTCATGACCTCTGCGAGCAGCTCCGACACCTCCGCATAGATCAATTCAAAATCCGAGGCTGGCAGAGGGTTTACCCCCTCACCTGCTTCAATCGTGAATCCCGGCCTCCTAAACTCCTGAATGAACCAGTCCTTGTAACCTGCATCACTGCCCGTAAGCTTGACTGCACGATACCCGGATACATAAGCCAGCCTTCTGGCGAGCTGCTCCGCATAGCCGGGCTCCATGTCACGATAATTCCAGTAAATTTCCTTCCCCTGTGTGTGCAACGAGACGGCAAGATCAAAGTCTTCACACCGGGTTAGATCTGCAAGCGCTTTCGATTCCGGTTCTGTCAGCGGAGCAGTTCCCCCGTAATCCTGGGCAGACGGCATAAGAATCGCCCTTCGGCGCTGCTCTTCCTCCCAATAAGCCGGGAACTGATCATTCAAATCCACTCCCTGAATATTCGCTTTCCAGCGGCTGAAATCCGTACTTCCCTGATTCCAGCCCAGCAGCTGGCCTGCATTCGCATGAGCCGGTGTAATCCCTTCCTGGGATAAATTCACCCCGTCCGGATTCACCATCGGCACAGCCCATAAGGTAATCTCCTTGAGCCATGAGCAGGCTTCCCTGCCCCAGCGCTCTGAGCTTTCCACTGTCGAAGCGAGCGTCTCTTCAATAAAACGCAGCAGCAGCGGAGCTGTAATCCACTCGTTAGCATGAACCGCCCCATTCATATGGAACGCCTTAGGCCCACTGCCCAGCCGGATACAATAAAGCGGCTTCCCCATTACACTTCGGCCGATTTCCAACACTTCAAAATGGGGATAAGCACACTGCAGCTGCTTAAGCTGTGCCACCATATCCTTGTACAAATAAGTATTGCCCGTCTGCACAATCCGCCTCTTGTTCATCTGATAACAGAATTCCATGAGCCCCACCTCTTCTTCCTCATATTGCCTTATTAAGGTTATATAAAATGACTTATGAAGATTACCCTTTTGGGGCGGTGTGATGCCGAGTGTTCTTACGACCCCTGTGTCACCGAAACGCTTGAAATAGATATCCATGGGGGCATTTCGGAGACAAAGGCGGACACTCCGCTTTTTCAGAATCACTTATCACCTCTGCTGAGATCGGTTATTTTTTAATGTTCATTTTATATAACGTCTCTTCGATCTGAACCGGAGTGTTGCCTAAGTCTATACGGTATTTCTACAATTGTATGCCCGGGATTCTGTCCAATGTGCCAGTAAATGCCAATAGGCCCCGGAGAACATTGAAGTTCACCGGAGCCTACTCTAAGTTACAGCTGATTGTTTATAAAACCGGATTCTGCCATACGACAGGTGTAAGATTAATTTGCTCACCCAGCCAATCACAGGCAATCGTCTGGAACATCTCGGCATCCCCGCTGCAGAAGAACTGATGCACAGGAGTCTCATCCCCCTGAGCGAGCTGTCCTTTCTGGTACAGTACCGTGCTGATCTCACGGGCTGTCTCATCAGCTGAACTGATCAGCTTCACTTTTGGTCCCATCTCTAGCTGGATCGCTTTTTTAAGAAAAGGATAATGAGTGCATCCCAGAATGAGGCAGTCCATCGGATTCTGCTTGATTCCTTTCAAGGCATCCCGGACGACTTCCTGTGTCTCCAACGTATCGAACACTCCGCGTTCTACAAGCGGCACCAGTGTGGGACAGGCCTCACTGACCACATGGACGAAGGGAGACAGCTCACGTAAGGCAGCCGGATAAGCGCCGCTGTGTATCGTTCCCGCTGTCCCGATGACCCCGATATGCCCCGTCTTGGTGGCGCTGATGGCTGCGCGTGCGCCCGGACGGATGACCCCAATGACAGGAATATTCATTTTGGCCTTAATGTAGTCCAGAGCGGCCGCGGTTGCGGTATTACAGGCAATTACGATCATTTTCGGTTTAAACTGAATCAAGTAGTCCACGATCTGCTCCGTGAACAAGCGGACTTCCTCCGGTGTACGCGGGCCATAGGGAGTACGGGCAGTGTCACCGAAGTAGATCACCTTCTCCCGGGGGAGCTGGCGCATAACTTCTCTGACAACAGTTAGTCCCCCCACACCCGAATCTAATATTGCGATAGCTTGCTGCACGAACATCCCGCTTCCTTTGTCATAATCATTCACTCCAAATATTCTCACCGTTACTTTATGATATCCGGTCATAAAGCGTACCTAAATATTAACCCAATTTATACGGAGGGACAAGGAAAGTGGAAGATGTTGGATGAGGCAAAAAAAAGATCCTTATATAGATTAAGCTGACATACAGGAGAGGTCATGTAAAATGGGCGTAGATACTAGCTTGCCGCTCTCCTGTTCTTAGTTCATCCTATAAGGGTCTTTTTTCCAAGCTTGCGTGGTTATTTGACGGCCTGAGCAGAATCTGAAGTCTCAGTTTGGTTCTCCTCCGAGGAGATTTCAACCACCAGCTCCTCTTCGGCACCCGATTTTGCCTTCTTGTCACGAAGAGCCTGGATGCTGCTGACGACGTCCTGGGCTTTGCCCTTGACCTTGTTAATGACCTCCGAGGTCTGCTCGCCTACTTTCCCGGCCACCTCGCGGGATTTGTCGCTAACCTGACGCGCTCCGTCAGCAATATCTTTACGCAGCTCGCTGCCCTTCTTCGGAGCCAGCAATAAGGCTGCCGCTGAACCGACCAGACTGCCTACAAGTGCACCCAACCAGAAATTCTTTTGACTCACTTTACATCTCTCCCTCTGGCATCCGGATACTCCGGCCTTGCACCTGAATATCAGGGCGAATGCCTATAATGTTGATTCATTATAAGCAGCCTGGGCTCGTCTTGACACAGCTTTAGGAGAATTATTTTTCATTGTACGAGTCTGGCAGCAAAAACTCTACCTTGGATAATTACAGCTAGGAATACGAGTACACGATGGGGTGATGCAGTAAATGGAGTGCTCTACCCTATTCACCTTATTCCAAGATACGAAGGTGATGGATTTTCCTGGAGTGAACCAATACACCCGCATAGGGCCGAACAACGATTAACAATTTAGTTTAACACAGCTAAAAAAAGCCCGAACCCGGATCTATCGATCCACTGATTCAGGCTTATTCTGCTATTTCCCGCTAGCTGCGGAGAAGTATTTCTTCAGCCAGATTAACCTCATCTTGGCTACTTATTGAAGCTCCCGATCCAGGTAATCCCGCACGTTCTGGGCGAAAGTCGCCAGCGCCTCCGGCAGGTCGGCCCCCGGCTTGCCTTGTCCGTCTTTTCTCCAGTCGAAATACTCCTGAACCAGCGGCTTGCGCAATCTGACCAGCCCGGTAAGCACCGCTGCCAGTTCTGCGTCAACGACCTTCTCATCCAGCATAATGTCGACAATGTCCTCATAGCTGCTGGCATCCCGCATAATAAAGCCGTCGATCAGATAACTGCCAACGTCCGTAACGACTTCAATGCTGAGATGAAGCGCTCTCTCCTCTGCAAAAGCCAAGATCAGACCAGGCTCCTGATGCGAGCCAGTCTGGGTCAACACCTCTATAATCTGCGGAAGCATGTCCAGCCGCCGCTCAATTTGTTCCCGGTTCACATAATACATGCGTCAAAGCCCCTTAAAATTCGTAGTCAACGGCAACCTGTGATTCCCGAACTTCCACCATATGCTCAATCACTTTCTTATGCTCAGGATGCACCTGATAGCCCTGCAAATCTTCCAGCGAAGCAAAAGTCGCAATTAAGGCAATATCATAAGAACGCTCCGAATGAATCACATCTGCACCAACCTGGATATCGATCAGCTGCTCCACCTTGCCCTCCAGGCCGCGAAGCACCGATACCGTTCTTTCCACACTTTCCGGTGAAGAATCCTTCAATTTAAACAGGACGATATGTTTGATCATTTCGCTCTCTCCTTGTAGATCGGAATGGTAAACCCAATATTAACCCTTAGGCAAATATATCACGGTTGGGTGAAAAGCAAAAGCAGCAGCCAATTATAAAAGAGGCTATGAAAAAACATACTATCGTTCGAGCCCAAAATTTCTGAAACCAGCCAGCTCAAAAAGCCTTGACCAGGTACAATCGGCCAAGGCTTTTCTCTTTAAAGAAGGATCTAGTTGTTAAAGAACTGTGGCAGGTACTTCTTGTGAGCTTCCAGCATCTCATCCAGAATCGCTTTGCCGACAGTTACGGAAGGCACGAGCGGATGGTGAACCATCGCCTGCAGAGCAAGACCTCTGTCCCCAGTTACCGCAGCGTCAATCGCTGTGCTCTCATAGGACTTCACCGCATGAAGCAGGCCTTTCACATGCTCAGGCACATGGGTCGGCATGATCGGTATCGGTCCTTCACCGGTCACGACACAGTTAATCTCAATGCTGGCATCCTCAGGCAGGAAGTCAAATACCCCGCCATTTGGCACGTTCAGCGTCTGGATATCATTGCTGCCTTTGTATAGAGAACGCATGAGCTTCACAGCAGCCTCGGAGTAATAAGCCCCGCCGCGCTGTTCCAGCTGCTTCGGCTTCTCTTCCAGCGCCTCATCCTTATAGAGCTCAAACAGTTCCTTCTCCACACGGCTTACCACATCCGCACGGGTACCGTTCTTCTCCAGCGATTCTTTCATCTCAGCATACATTTCATTCATCATATAGTAGTATTTCAGGTAATAGGTAGGAACTGCGCCAAGGGAGCGAAGGAACTCGTTGTCCCAGCCTACGGTCGGCACATTCTTCGCTGAGTACTCACGTTCTCCCGCAAGGATCTCAGGCAGCTTCTCCTCGCCGTCAACCAGTGCGGATGTTACCCAGTGAAGATGGTTGATGCCAACGAACTCAGGCAGCACACGGCTCTCATCCACCTCATACACTTCTGCCAAGAACTTCTTAAAGTTGATTGGGGAATTGCACAAGCCTACAGTCTTCACCTTGGAATATTTCGTTACCGCTTCAGTAACCATACCCGCTGGGTTCGTGAAGTTGAGCATCCAGGCATTCGGAGCAAGCTCCTCGATGTCCCGGCAGATGTCCAGGATTACCGGAATGGTGCGCAGTGCTTTGAACATGCCCCCAGGGCCTGTGGTCTCCTGGCCGACAACACCGTGACGAATCGGGATGTGTTCATCCAGCTTACGGGCATCAAGAAGCCCTACACGCATCTGTGTGCTGACAAAGTCCGCGCCCTTGATGGCTTCCCGGCGGTTCAGGGTCAGATGAACCTCCATTGGAATCCCCGCCTTGCGGACCATCCGCTTGGCCAGATTGCCTACGATATCCAGCTTATGCTTGCCTTCCTCGATATCCACCAGCCACAGCTCCGAAATCGGCATATCGTTGTAGCCTTTAATCAGACCCTCCACCAGCTCAGGGGTATAGGATGATCCTCCGCCAATTACCGCAATCTTAAGTCCTTGTTTGCTCATTACACTCGCTCTCCTTCCATTTTAGAAAAAGAAAATTGCTCAAGCTTTCGAATAACCTCTTCACTTGCCGAATGCCCTGCAGAATCCATAGCGCTTAGCACCGCACCAGCAACAGGCTCCATCGTAATCCGTGTTACCGATGCTCTTGGAGCAGTCTTGCGAAGCTCTTCCTTGATGGCATCGACCATACCACGGTATTGGCTCTTGGCCAGCACACTCCCGCCGAGCACCACATCGAACTCGTCATTCTGCATGCCAAGACGCTTGATCAGGGCTGCTGCGGCATTGCCATGTTCAGTACCCTGCTCCCACAGAAACTCTCTGGCGACTTCGTCCCCCAGCTGAGCGGCCTCAAACACCAGCTCAGCCAGCCTGAGCGGCGGACGGAAGCGTTCATCCAGTGCCGCATCGAGCATGCGCGGCACATCCGGGAAGCCGGTCTCCCGCAGCACCAGATCATGCAGCAGCGTAGGCTTGCCGCGAAGATCCCAGGCCCGGACCGCTGAACGGAAGGCGAAATCCGCCAGGCTTCTTCCCGCTCCCAGCCCATCCCCGAACAAATATCCGAACCCTCCATATTGAAGCTCTTCGCCGCTGCGGCTGCGGGCAGCCGCGTTAAATCCCGTGCCGCTGATAATCACCGCCCCGTAGGACCTCGATGTTCCGGCACGCATTGCGATCATCGTATCGCAGGCAATGCGGTGTCTCGGGAATCCGAGTGCACCGATCATGGGCCTTAGAATTTCGAAATCCGGCTCCCGGTCGGCACCGGCAAGACCGAAAAAGGCGTATGTCACATCAGACTGTGAAACACCCGCTTCTTCTAAGGCCAGTCTGCAGGCCAGCGCAATATTCTCTTCCGCTTGCCTGAGGCCCGTCTGATGGTTGCCGTTACCTGCTGCGCCCCGCCCGATTACATCCCCGTTACTATTCACAAGCAGGCTGTGCGTCTTACTTCCGCCCGCATCTACACCAAGGTAGCAGTCCATGTCTCATCTCTCCTCCTATATGGATTGAACTTCAGCTTACGATCTGCTGAAACGTCTGGGCTGTCCGATTGGGTGCATTCCTCAGCTCATTCCATGTATTAAGCATACAAAAAAGGACTAATGCATTCTTCTGCAATAGTCCTCCAAACTGATACTATCTTACTATTTATGCTGGATTGCCGTGCAGCCGCCTGCGCATTTCCCGCGGTGATACACCCAAATGCCTGCGGAACAGACGGTTAAAATTAGACAAATTTCGGAAGCCGCAGGAGATGGCAATATCCACAATAGGATCGCTTCCTTCCTCAAGCAGCTGGACAGCATGAGAGAGCCTCAGCTGCACCAGATAGTTCAGGGGCGAGCTGCCAGCAGCCTGGCTGAACAGGGTGCTGAAGCGGGAAGGGCTAAGATGAACAAGATCCGCAAGCTCCTTGAGTGTCCAGGGCCGGGAGAGGTCCTGCTCCATATTCCGGATAACCTCCCGCATCTGCTCCAACTGCCGCGGAGGCATGAAATCCGCGGATTCAAATCCGGTTCCGAAGTGACGATTGACCTCGGCGAGGAAAAGCATTAACTGTGCGATAATGACCGAACGGCTGGAGCGCATCTTCGCCCTGTATTCCTTCAGAATATTTTCGATATATTGAATCATGACCTGACTCTGTCCGCCGCTGCTGACAATGTGGTGCGAGGAGCCGGAATCACTGTTTCGAAATGGGAGCAGCAGCTCGGGGTCGAACCGCTGTCCGGCTGCAAGCAGCGCCGGATCGAACATGACAATGATCATCTGCAGATCCTGTCCCTCATAGGCTCGGTGAAGATCATCCGAATCGATCAAGAACAGATCTCCTTGCCCAAAAGGATACTCCCGTCCATTGATTACATAAGTGCCGCTCCCCTGGGCAATCAGGTTAATCTCAAGCGCCCTGTGCCAATGAAGCCGTTGAAAGGAGGGGGATACCCCGACAGAGCTTGAAGCCGTCAGAGGAAAATCAGCGGGGAGATAGATGTCATCCCGGGCAATGGGAGTAGGAAGTAACGGTTTCACAAGGGAACTCCTTTCTAATAGTTAGATCACTTAAACAGCTAGAATTGTTCATTTAATATAACGCGTTCGTTCAGCTTATCATGTACTCATTATCATACCATATCAGCATCCATGGACCAGAGTTCAGTATGATTTATTCAGCCCCTCGTCTCCTATCCACGAACAAACCAGAGTCTTGAACGATCCCCCCCTACTAGAACCTTCATCTATCAAAAAAATCAAGAATGGCCTGGGTAATCTGCTCCGAGGCATGGCCATCCCCAAAAGGATTACTCGCTTCAGCCATGCACCGGTAAGCCACTTCATCTTCCAGCAGCGTTATCATTTCATAATGAACCCGTTCCATCTTCGTGCCAATACAGAGCAGGGTGCCGGCCTCCACCCCTTCGGGACGCTCGGTCTTGTCCCGCAGAACCAGAACCGGCTTGCCCAGAGATGGCGCCTCCTCCTGAATTCCCCCCGAATCTGTCAGCACAAAATGACAGCGTGCCATAAAATTGTGTGCAGCCACCACATCAAGCGGTTCCGTCAGATGAATCCGCTCCTTCCCTCCAAGATACTTGTGAGCAAGCTTGACAATCTCAGGGTTAGGGTGAACCGGATAAATAATCTCGATATCCTTGCGCTCGCCCGCAACCTTAGCCACCGCCTTAAATACCTCTTCCATCGGCTTCCCCCAGTTCTCCCGGCGGTGCATCGTCATGAGGATCCATTTACGGCGGTGATCAAGCTTTCCAAGCAGCGGATGGGAAAACTGCTCGTTAATCGTCCATTTAAGCGAATCAATAACCGTATTCCCGGTAACATGCACACCCGAAATCCGGTTCTCAGCAGCCAGCTGAAGTGCGGACTGCACGGTCGGGGCAAAATGCAAATCCGCAACCCTTCCTATGAACTCCCGGTTCATCTCTTCGGGATAAGGGGCGTATTTGTCATATGTTCTTAAGCCTGCTTCCACATGTCCCACAGGAATCCGGGAGTAATAGGCGGCCAGCGCGCCCATAAAAGCTGTTGTTGTATCCCCGTGAACAAGCACGAGCTGGCATGCCGAGGAACGAATAACTCCCTCCAGGCCTGTCAGAGCTGAAGCGCTCAGTTCAGCAAGACTCTGACCCGGCTTCATTAGATCCAGGTCATAATCCGGCTTGATCTCAAATACCTGCAGCACCTGATCCAGCATCTCCCGATGCTGCGCGGTCACACAAACTATCGGCTTCAAGCCCGGTGTCCGCTCCAGCACCTTAACCAACGGCGCCATCTTGATCGCTTCAGGTCTTGTACCAAAAACAACAAGCACACGAATCTCTTTCATACTTTGCTCCACTCCCTTGCTTTAGTCTGTAGAAGCTTCTATATCATCTACCATTTCAGTCTTATCTTATGAATTAGCGAGGGCCTCCGTATCGGCATCCTGCCGTATAATTTTTCTTTCATTAATAGAGCTGAATTAGAACTGCGGTGAAAATGGATTAGCTCCCTCTGAGGTTTGATTTTTTTCATATATCAAACTATTTTCTTGAAACTAAGGCAATTGGTGTGACTCTATGAAGCTAGCATGGCATAGAATGGAGCAAGCTTTTATAAAGGAGGGAAAAGCAACTTGGCTGTTATTATATATCCCAAGACGATGAATTGGACGTTCATGAAACAGCGGCCCCAGCAGCTGATGACCCAGTTCGGTGCCTTGGGGCATCAAGTCTTTTTTGAGAACCTTGCGCCGCTCTCGAAGCATTATGAAGAAGTCGAGCCCAATGTGCATCTATTTACCGATCATCAAGGCTTTATTTCCAGGACTCTTCCTAAGCTTCGCAAGGAACATCCGGTTGTCATATGGACGACCTGGTCCAAGCAGCGGTCGAGACTGCCGCTGTTCAAGCCGGACGCTGTCATCTACGACTGCTGTGATGAATTTCCCCATTGGGCCAAATACGAGAACAAAATGGTAGATGCATCCGACCACCTTGTGGCAACCGCATTGTCCATCAAGACAAGGCTGGAACTGGCCTATCCTGAGAAGCCGGTCACCCTGATTCCCAATGCTGCGGATCAGTCCCTGTTCGATCTAACCAAAGGTCCCCGTCCTTCCGACCTTCCTGAAGGCCCGGTTGTGGCTTATATCGGAGCATGGGCATACTGGATTGATCATGTTTTATTTGAGAAGCTGGCCCGTGCATTTCCTAAGGTGAACTTCGTCTCAATCGGAGCGCCATACGGCGACATTCCGTCTTATACCGAGCTTCCAAATGTCCACGTGCTGGGCGAGAAGCCGCACAGTGTTCTAAAACAATATCTGCCCCATATCGATGTGGCCATGATTCCATTCCAATATCATCCGATCACGCTTGCAACCAATCCGATTAAGGCATATGAGTATTTGGCAGCAGGTGTTAGAGTTCTATCTACAGCACTGCCGGAATGCATTCATATGGAGCCTTATGTCACAACAGCGACGACCCATGATGATTTTGCGGCTAAGCTTGCGGCTATGCTGGCACACCCGGACACCCGGGAGAACCGGCAGGCGCGGATCGGTTATGCAAGGAATAACCGCTGGCAGGAACGCGGAATCGTGGGAAATGAGGTTATTCAGGAAGTGCTTAAGAAGAAGGACCTTCTCTAAATGAAACCTCATCCGCCGCTCATCCTCCATGGGAGGACAAATATCCCGGACTCACGCTTGTCCAGGCCTGAAGCCTATAAGCAGGAGCTTGAGCACGCTCTGCGTGAATCTTCCTGTGAATGGGTGATCTGGAATCCCATCCTTACTGCGGTTCACAGAAGTCTGCCGAACCCTCTCTTGCAGAGCATAGTCCGGAATACGGATGCTGCTGTCCTGGCTATCGGGCTGCCCCTATCCGGT
Organism: Paenibacillus sp. J22TS3; assembly: GCF_018403205.1. Classification (NCBI taxonomy): domain Bacteria; kingdom Bacillati; phylum Bacillota; class Bacilli; order Caryophanales; family Paenibacillaceae; genus Paenibacillus; species Paenibacillus sp. J22TS3. Next base: position 332,272 of record NZ_BOSF01000002.1, on the reverse strand, counting down.
TTCCTAAGTGTTCCCGCTGTAAGGGACCCACTCCCGTCCTTGGAAACTGCGGGCTGTCAAGCCGCGAAAGCTTGCCCTTCTCTACTTCCTTTTCTCTGGAAAAAGGATTATCTGATGGAGATGCTCGCCAGTCCCCTTTATCCCCTTCCATCCTCGCTGTACTTGCCTTACGAATGGATGCCTAATTCCTACAGTCTACAGTCCTTACCACAGTCTATATTTGAAAGCTCTGCGGGGGGCGGCAGTCAGAAGCGAGGGATCGGCTTGAAATTCCGCATTCCCGAGCTTCAACAACAGCTTGCAGGAATTGTGCCCATCATAACGGGCACCCGCCGGAATGTACCAGCTTCAGGTATGACGAACGCATATCGTCCCCAGCTTGATCCCGCTGCACGACTCCTAACTCATGAGTGCAAGCTCGATTCTCCATCCCATGATGCTGGTATCAATCCCGCTTCTGCTCTGCCTCGAAATTACTGCACAGGCAATGAATCGTCCGGGGAATGTGTTCATCCCGCTCGGGACAGCGCCTTCTCTGCAGCCTTTAAGCCGAACTCTCCGGTGCCTGAAGTTTCTATTCTGCTTCCCGTATATAACATGCGCCGGGAGGTGGGCTGGGCTGTAAGATCGGTTCAGGCCCAGACCTCCCCAGATTGGGAGCTGCTCATCGGGGATGACGGGTCCGAGGACGGGACCGCAGATCTCCCCTATTTGTACAATGACCCGCGCATCCGGGTGCACCGCTTCAGTCCGAATCGCGGCAAGGCGTTCGTACTGAACGAGCTGCTCCCCCTGGCGCGGGGCAGATATGTGCTGGAGCTGGACGGGGACGACTGGCTCCAGCCCGAGGCTGTGGCGCAGCTCACAGCCATCATGGACCGCTCGCCGGAAGCGGCTATCGCAACCGGCAGCAGCGCCCTGTGGCAGGGCACCCGCCACCTGGGTCCCTTGTGGCGGGGTGTCCTGCCTTACCGCGGGCACCGTGCGGACCCTGCGGGGGCCGCGCCTTTGGTGCCGCGGTTCTACCGCGCAGCGATGCTGCGAGGGATCGGCGGATGGCCGATTCCAGCCGGCGATGACGGCCGGCTGTTCGAGGACATCGCCGTCTGCGGCGCGCTGCTCGCGGAGCATCCTGAGCCGGCCGTGGTTGACCGGCCGCTCTACAACCGTGTGCTCCGCGCCTCCAGCGTCAGCCAGCGCGGCAGCAAGAAGTATCCCGCCTGGATTCAAAACCTGGCGGAAAACAAGAAAGGAGGACACCTATGATGAATATCGCAGTCTGCGGTTATTATGGCATGGGCAATTTCGGGGATGATTTGTTTCTGCGCACGTTTCAGCAAGTCTTTCATCCGCACCAGGTCTATCCCTGGAATAACCAGCTTGATGCCACCAAAACAGATGCGGTGATTATTGGAGGCGGTGACCTGATTACCCCTTATGCCTTCAACACCAACTACTTTCCACCTGCACTCAAAGACAAACCCACCTGGCTGTACGGTGTCGGCATTGTTGACGCCTACCCGGAGGAGACCTGGCCTGCCGATCAGGTAGAGAAATACCGTGAAGTGATCAGCAGGGCGAAGCGGGCGGTGTTCCGTGATTCAAGATCTGCCGAAATTGCGAAACGGGCCCGGTTCCACAGTGATGTGGAGACCGCCCCGGATCTCGCCTTCGGATACAGGCAGCCGAAATTTCCTTATAAGAAACCGTCTGCCCGCAAAACCATTGGCATCTGTGTATTCTCGTATGATTCTTTTCCATTTGATTCATTCGTCTCGCTGATGAAGTCTCTGTCTGACCGTGGCTACCACCTCAGACTAATCCCTGCCGTCAATCATCCGAACGGGGGCGGATATTCAGATTATCCGATGTGTGTACGGATCAAAACCCGGCTTCGGGAGATTGCTCCACATGCCTCGGTGGATATCCTGCCGCTGCTTCTGGATCTTGAACTCACTTACAGCGCCATTCAATCTGTGGATTACCTGATCAGCTTTAAGCTTCATCCGACCCTTGTTGCCCTACGGGCCGGTATCCCGGCCCTGGCTTTCAGCGGCATGAGCAAGGTGAGGAGCCTACTTCAGCTGTTCGGTATGGAGAAATATTACTGTGACTACCGCGAACCCTTGGAGGGGTACTCAGCGGTAATCGATGATTTCCTCACAAATGGTCCCGACCTGGTCCGCTTTCGGGAGCACCGGTTCCGGTTGGCCGAACGCGAGAGTCTGCGAAGCCTGCTGAGGCTGCGCAAAGAAATAGAAAAACACGTTCACTGGCATAACAAGTAAACGCTATTTTGAAGGAGGAACTCTTATGTGTTTTCTAGGATTAGGCCGTCTTAGACGGGAAGTAAGGCACCTGAAAGAATCCGTGCTGATTCTGACCGAACGGCTCAATGAACTGGAGAATGACCTCGAATCCGAGATATTCCCCAACCCGACCCTGCAGGCTGCTTTGCAGGACAAAGTTGGGCAGACTGTTACGGTCAATACCGCAAGCGCTACGGTAGAAGGAACTCTTCTTACGGTAACGTCGGATTCTCTTGAAATCCGTGAGTCGACCGGGGATCTTGTGCTTATCCCTTATTCCCGGATCACGGTACTGCACTAATGTGACTTGTTTTAAGAAAGGAGCTACCTTTATGAATTTCTTGAGTCTGGCTAAAGGCTTTGTGGGTAAAGAGGTAGAGGTGCTAACCCCCAATGATTTGGTCGCCGGTACCCTGCTCTCGGTTGGAGATACCACGCTTGTGCTTAAGGTACCCCCAATTATATACGGACCCCAGACCGACACTGCATTGATCCCGCTGCAAGCTGTTGAATTTATTCGGGTTGTGGCTTTATAAAAAATCGGCAAGAAGGCCGTCTCAATAAGCAAGCTAGCTTACCAAAAGTGGACGGCTTTTTGCAAAAAATAAACAAAGCGCTAATTCAAGGGTTATCCTTGGATTGGCGCTTTGCTATTTTGATCTACTACAGACAGGCTTCTTCGGAAGATCTGCTTATTATTTAGAAGCGTGTAACCAGCTGTTCGAATCCTGTTTTGAAATTTTCATACGTCCAGGCAATGTGTTTCTGATCCGTATACTTTCTGAATTCACATTCAATAACCAGAATCAAGTCCAAGTACAAGTTATACAATAATCTTCTGCGCTGCTCCCCCTCCGTTGTGATCGAACGTCCATATCCCCGTTCAAACGCTGGAGATGCACCAAAACGGCCAAAAAAGAATTCAATCAACGGATCTCCCCAGAAGGCTCTCTCAAAATCAATGATTCCCGATACCTTGCCATCTTGAATAAAAACATTCCCTTCCCATAAATCCCAATGCACCAGATACGGCACCTTTACTTCGTCCAACGCATCAAAGTGACGGAGCATCTGGCGTCTGATCTCCCCATAGGATTCGGGAAATACCACTCCGATCTCTTCCCCATCTGCCAATACACCTTCAATCATGGAGTGAAAAACTTCTTTCCAGGTCATCCTGCCCCTCTCCGGTCTTCCTAACAGGCCGAAGGTTTCCCCTTGAATCGTATTAATCCGCTTATTATAGACACCAATCTCTTCTTGAACAGCAGCCAGCTCCTCTTCAGACAGAGAAGCTTTTATTTTATTCAAGGGTGTTCCCTGGATATATTCCATTATAAAATATTCACAAGGAACCAGACTGCATGAGGGGTCATAGCTCAGAACCCGGGGGACCGGAACATTGGCAGACTTCGCTACAAGTCTTAAGGCTTCAACTTCCGTTCTCATGTTATTCTGTTCACAGCGCATCAGCGGCTTGTCTTTCGCCGGAGCAACCTTCAGCACAAGTGGGGTTCCATCAGATAGGACTATGCAGTAAGCCGTATTTGCCCAGCCATCAGCAAGTTCGGTCACTGACTTGATCGGTTGGCCCACAATCGATTTCAATTCTGTACTCGTTAGTTTGCTTTTATTCAAGCTGTCCAAATTAATCACTCGATTCAAATAGATTTTTACTTCATTACAAGTTTCTTCTATCACAGCACACACTGAATCCGTTTTCAAGTAGAAAATTAACACGTATTCTCCTGGAACCTGGCCCCAGGTTCATTCGTATACGCCTATAAAAGGAGTGGTTAATTTCATGCCGGACACACCTGCATTCGAACAAGTCCCTGAATCTCATGAGGAATTACAGCTGATGCTGAAGGATATAGAGTCGTGGGAGAAGAGCCAGAAAGACCTCTGGTTCTGGGAAAAGCTCGGCCGCCTTCCCTTCATGCTTCTCGACCGTTTAACCCCCAAATTTATACAGAAAAAGCTTGGCCAAGCCATTGATGAGATTGGCAGCTTCGTTCAGACCGGAGGGCAGTATCTGGTATCGGAGAATGCCGTGCTTGCCAAGCTCTACAGTACCGCAGAGACAGCCGGAAAGCTCCCGGCAGATTCAGCTTTAAGATCAAACCAACCCCTAACCTTGGAATCCGCCCGCTCCCTGCCCATCGCTGTCATGGACAAGACCGCAGAGGAGCTGACTGAGAGCCGGGCCACCTTTGCCACCGCACAGGGGGCAACTACCGGTTTTGGCGGATTGTTCACACTTGCCATCGACATTCCCGCTATTCTCGGTTTATCACTTAAGATGATTCAGGAAATTGCCATTACATATGGCTATGATCCCAAGGAAAAGCTGGAGCGGGCTTTTGTCATCAAATGCCTGCAGTTCTCCTCAGCCGATATTGTCGGGAAAAAGGCTGTGCTTGAGGATCTCACAAGCTTCGATAACCCGGACCGCCAGCGCGAATCTCTCTCTCAGCTTCAGGGCTGGCGGGAAGTTGTCGCTTCATACCGTGACAACTTCGGATGGAAGAAGCTGTTCCAGCTTGTTCCGGTTGCAGGCGCGGTATTCGGCGCTATCATTAACCGGGGCACACTGCAGGATGTGGCGGAAGCAGCCACCATGCTGTACCGGAAACGCCGCATTCTCGAACGAATGCGGCAGCTTGACCTCTCTTAACAAAGCCCGGGATTTCCCGGGCTTTTCTTACGTGCTAGGCATTTCGAAAGCAAAGGCGGGCGCTCCGCTTCTTCACTTTGCTGTATCATTTATTTTTCTGCAAAGTAACCTTATCCCCGTCTTTAAGCATGTGCTGTCCGGAGATGACAAGCTTCTCTCCAACCGCAGCTCCTTCCAGAACCTCCTGATAGATATCCTGAATTCTACCTAGAGTGATTTTGCGTTTATGAACGATCTCCCCATCTAATATGAAGATATACGCATCCGTTCCTTCTCTGACAATGCTTGATGACGGGACAGAGACCGATTGTTCCTCTTCTTCAGTGGTCAGCTGCACCTGTACCCTTGAACCCGGGGTGAAGAAGCCATCCTGATTATCGGCTGTTAACTGCAAGGTGTACAGGCGGGTGGTTGAGCTTGGTACCTTAGCAATATAATCGACCTTAATCCGGCGAGCCTCGGACGGCTTGTCGGCATAATAGAGGGACAGCACCTTTTTGCCTCTGACCAGTCCCGCTGCTTCCTCGCTGAGCTCCGCCTTGATGGACATCCGCTTCGTGTCCAGAATTGTACCGATCTTCGTTCCGGGAGAGACCGCTGTCCCTGGAACGAGCTCAAGCTCGGCCAGCGTGCCGCTGGAGGAAGCCTTGATGCTATAAGTGGCCAGGGTTTCCTTTGCCTGTTCCAAAGAAACCCGGGCGTTCTGAAGCTGGGATTCCGCCGCAGGCACCGAGCTTTTGGAAGCCAAATACGTAAGCTGCTGCTTGGATGACTCCAAACTGTCCTTCGCTGTATTGTACTGGTCCTCATTGTTAGCCCTTGCAGCTTCTTTAAGCTGTCTTTCATAAGTGGCAATCGTCCTCTCAAGCTGAGCCTTGCTGGAGGCCAGCTCCGACCTAGCCGTCTGGAGCGCTCTCTCAGCACTCTTCACCGCCGCCTCAGCTGAACTAACCGACACGGCCGCCGCACCGGGATAGATACGGACAATTACCTCTCCCTTGGACACCGTGCTTCCATTGCTCTTCAGAATTTCGGTCACAGCGCCGGCTGCTTGGGCTACAAGCCCCACCTGTACAGCCGCATTCACATCCGCTACCTGCTCCCTAGGCGGTCCCATGGAATGCTTCCCAATGGGCTCTACCTTCACCATTCGCTCCGCTGTCGCCGCCGGAGCCGAGGCGGGTTCCGGAGAAGAGCAGCCAGCGGCCACGGCAGTTACTGCAAGCACCAAACATGCGGCCGCGATAACCCGCTTGAGTTTTATTTTTCTGTTCATGGTTTCATTCATTCCGCTCTCCCCCTACATTTCCAGACTTTTCTCTTCTTGTGCATCACGGCCGCCTCTCTTGCCAAACCCTCGGGACAACCTCTTCCTAGCTGAATCAAGCAGCTCATAAATAACCGGCACAACTACTAGCGTCAGGATCGTTGAGGTGGTAAGTCCGCCGATAACCACAACCGCCAGCCCTTTGGATATCAATGTTCCATGAGACAATCCGAGCGCCAGTGGAATCATAGCTACGATAGTAGCTGCAGCAGTCATAATAATTGGACGAAGACGGACTCTTCCGGCTTCAAGCAGGGCTTTCCTCACAGCATAGCCTTCCTGCATTAACTGCTGGGCCCTGTCCAAAAGAACGATCGCATTGGTAACCACGATTCCGATCAGCATCATGAACCCGATCAGTGAAGTAATATTGATCGCTTCATTAGAAATGAGCAGCCCCAGTAGTCCACCAATAACCGCCAGAGGTAGGGAGAACAGGATAGCGAACGGAGTACTCGCATTACCAAAACACAGCACCATAATGAGATACACGATAGCAATAGCCGCCCCCATTGACGCAAACAGCTGGCTAAAGTTCTTTGCAATTTCCTCGGTTACCCCTTCCGCGCTGGCAGACACTCCTTCGGGCAGCTCGATACCTGCCAAAGCCTCAGTAACCTTGGAACTAATGGAGGCTTTATCTGCGGAATCAATCGTTGCCGTAATGCTGACCACCTGTTTTTGTTTTTCACGTTGAAGAGAGATCGGCGAGGCCACCTTTTCAATTTTGGCCACCTCACTTAGATATACAATCCCTCCTGAAGAGGTGCGCAGCGGGATTTTGCCCAGCTGTTCCAGCGAATCCTTATCCCTGGAAGCAAGCTGAATCTGGGCTGTATACAGAACATTATCAAAACGGATGGACCCGAGCTCCGTCTGCTCAATCCAGCTCCTGACTGTATTCTGTATGGCCGATGTGCTGAGGCCGAATTTCTTGGCTTTGGTCTGCGATACCGTAGCTACAACCTGGGTTTTGGCATCCCCCAGTGTATCTTTAACGTTCTTAAGCTCGGGGAATTCCTTAACCTTGGCTTTAACCAAGGCCGCGGCTTGCTCCAGCAGCCGCTGGTTATCTCCTGTCAGAACATAAGAGAAGTCTGTCCCAAAGCCGCCACCTCCGCCGGACAGCGTATCCGGAGTCACCTCCGTACCTTTTGGCAGTTCATTGAGGATCAGCGTTTTGTACTGCTCTTTAATCGTCTCCGGTTTAACGTTATCGTTCACCTCAGTATTAACCTGAACCATATACGGCACCTGTTTGTCTGTTCCCCCGTAACCTACAAGCGATTCAGTAAAGTTGAAAACCGGGCTCCCCTGCTCATCCTTCGCCTGCTTAAGCAGATTCTCAATCTGCTTCGTTTGGGCATCCGCACTCTCCAATGAGGTGTTATACGGCAGCTTGATCGTGAAACTGATCTGACGTCCGGCTTCGCCATCGGAAATATTATTTACAGCCAGATTAGGGATGGTCACAACCAGAGTTACGATAAAAGCAATGGCCGACAACAGCAATGTCTTAACCCGGTGATTCAGACACCAGGACAGAACTCTTTCGTAAAAAGCGGCTGTCTTGCCGGTCTTCTCTTCATGATGAGAGCCCAAGTTAACCCCCCGCAGCACCATCAGCTTGGCCATTAGCGGGATAACGGTCAGTGCCACAAGCAGCGAGGCCATCAAGGCACAGGCTACGGTCAATGCAAACGGCCTGAAGAACTCTCCGATCAGACCACTGACAAAGGCAATCGGCAGGAACACCCCTACCGTAACCAGGGTTGATGAAGTAATAGCCATAGAAACCTGGCTTACCGCCTGCAAGAGGACGGATTCATTCCGTTCTTTTGCTTTTTGCAAATGGGTATAAATGTTCTCGATGACCACAATACTATCGTCTACAATCCGCCCGACAGAGATGAAGATGCCCCCAAGCGACATAATATTCAGCGTTAAACCAAGGTAATGCATCATCATGAACGTAATGAGAATAGATAACGGGATAGACACCAATACAATTGCCGTCATCCTTAGATTTCTAAGGAACAGCAGAATAATGACGGAAGCCAGGATGACCCCAATGATCCCCTCCCGCAATAGTCCGCTAATGGAATCCCGCACCTCATCAGCACTGTCGTACACCTTCTTGAACATAATATCCGGGTGAGCCTGCTCCCACTTGTCAAGAAGCGCATTGGTCTCATCCGAGAACTCCACCGCATTGGCGGTTCTTGCTTTATACAGATTGATTCCAATTGCCGGCTTGCCGTTGATCCGTGAGATGAACTCAGATTCGGTCACAGCCTTAATCTCGGCAATATCCTTGAGCATCAGAGATTGGCCTTGGGCTGACATCAGCTCTAGATGGTTCATATTGTAGATGCTGTTCAGCTCCCCGGTAACCCGGACCATCTGCGTATTCCCGTCCAGCTTGACAGCCCCAACTGTGCCGGATGCAAGTGATGCTTGAACGATAGCCGTCACGTCCCCAGGCACAAGCCCATAGGCGTTCAGAGCATCCGCTTTAAGCTCAATATCGAGCGAGGTCTTTCTGGCCCCGATCGTATCGATATGATCAACTCCCTTGATGGAAGCGAACCCGGGCTTCAGCTCAGTTTTGTACAAATTATCCAGGTCTGTCTGGGTCATTCCCTTATCCGCATATACAGCAAGATAATACGCCGGAATAGAGGCGAATCCCAAGGTGGAGACAATGGGTCTTGAAGCCTCCATGGGCAGAGGAACTGACTGGATGAGGCCCTCAATGTCCTGTTTCTTCTTGTCGATGTCGACCCCTTGTGTGAAACGGATCATAACCTGCGAGCCGGAATCACTTGAAGTGGAGCTAAGCAGTTCTATGCCTTCAACATTGGCAATCTTGTCCTCAATCGGTTTGGACACCTGGCTCATCACATCTTCCGGTGACGCGGAATATGCCGTAGACACAGCTACAAGTGGAAAAGATACATCCGGCATATTCTCAAGCTTAAGAGCCCCCGCTGAATAAAAGCCCGCGCCGAACAAGATGGCGATCATAATCATCATAGCCGCAGTTTTATTCATGGAGAATCGTATAATGCCTTTCAAGCAGTTACCTCCTTCTAATTGACTACTATGTATAGCGCCAAATCCATAATAACCCAAAAGTGTAAACTGAATATTTCGTGAACCTTACCGTAAGCTTAAGAGTACTTTAATTAATTTATCGATTTAATAAGACAAAAACCCTATAATATAGTTAGGAACAATAGGATTCTCATTCATACTTCGGGGGTAAGATATGAAACGAACTAAGCCCAAGCTTTTATACGTATTTCTCTCAGTTTCCGTCCTGCTTCTATTGGTTCTACTGCTCCTTAAATTGAACACGAATCATTCATCACAGGTGTCCATCTCTAAGGAAGCCACCAACAGGCCAGAACAGATAAAAATCATGATTGATACTACACATTTATCTTATATTAAGGCTGTTTCCGCGCAATTTGAGAAACGGTACGGCGTCAAGGTTGATATTATTTCTATGGACTTCAACCTTCTTTATCATCAAATAGAGAAAAGTCTGAATCAATCCAATACGGATCTAGATTTGATTCTCGTAGATACGGTATGGACGCCAGAGTTCGCGAGGGCCGGCTATTTAGAACCTTTGAGAAACTATGTCCAAAGCAATCTAAGAGATAGAATCATACCTATCGCATATGACCAACGAATTATAAGCAACGACCTGTATGCGCTTCCTGAACTGTATGCCTTCCCACTATCTATTGAAGAGAAGTTTCTATACTATAATGAGAAATTGTTGAAGAGTGCCGGTATCTATGCCCCACCAAGTACGTGGGAAGAACTTAGTGAAATGACGCAGTATATGCGGGAAAAGGGGCTGATCAACCACGGTCTGATCTGGGGCTGGACTCCGGGAGAAGGCTTGGTCTGTGATTATACGCTTCTGTCGAATGCCCTTGGCGTACAGTCCAAAGATGTGAATGGACACTGGATCTTTGATCAGGGTAAAGGTGTAAAAGCATTAAGCTTCATGGCACACTCTCTGGAAAGCGGCTTATCTGACCCCTTATCTTTGAGACTAAGCGACAGAGAGGCTGTGAAGAAATTTGCTGAGGGAAAGACGCCTTTCATGATCGGCTGGGCTTATGCGGATAAGATGCTGAATCAGCCTGCTGATTACAAGATGTCCCTTGTACCTGGGTTCAAAGGTTATCAAAAAAGTTCAACGGTCACGGGTGGCGGTGCACTGAGTATTACCCGAACCTCAAGACATAAAGATTGGGCATGGAAGTTCATCGATCTGATGAACAGCTCCAGGGATCAAGTATCGCCGAAAGACTATATCGGAAGTATTCCCGTCTGGAATGATCAAATATCAGATTTTGAGAATTCAGACAAATATCTGAACCGCAATCTGATGACCGAGCAGTTCGAATATGCCATTAACCGTCCAAATATGTCCTCCTATGTAGAGTGGTCAAGTATCATGCAATCTTCCATTGAGTCAGCCTTAAACGGGAAGCTGACCGCTAAAAAAGCCCTGGATCAAGCCAAACATAAAGTCCTGCAGCAAGGGATTAAATAAATATCTCATCCCTCGAAAGAAGAAAGGGTGTCCCTAAGTAGAAACAATCTTACTTAGGAACACCCTTCTTTCTTTATATCTTTACCTGGATCAAGAACATTTGATTGATGCTTTACTCTCTTTATATTCGGAGGGCGTAATGCCGTAATACTTTTTGAACACCTGCCCGAAGTATTTGCCATCCATAAAACCTACGTTATTGGCGATTTCCTGCACGGTAAGCCGCTGGCTACTGTTCAGCAGTTCTTTGGCTTTCTCCACACGCAGCACGGTCAAATATTCATTGAAGTTTATCCCTTTCTCTTTCTTAAACAGACGACTGACATGACTTGTAGACACATGGAATGTATCCGCAATATACTGCAGATTCAAAGAGGCATCAAAATAGTGGGTATCTAAATACAAAATAATCCTGTCACTTAAGGATCTTGCTCTCTCTACTTTTTTTCTCCGGTTCACCTCATCGCATACTCGAATTATAATTTCGGTGATCACGGAACAGTACTCTTCAAAAGTACGCAGTCCCGTAATCTCGGTAATGGCCTGAGTGATCTGATTCTTCGCATCCCCTTGAGGAACGTGTTTGGACAGCCCAATAAGGAAATCAAGACAGCTGTTAAGCGCTGCGCTCTTATTCCGTCCAGCCTTGATATTTGAGGCAAAAACATTCCAATAGAATTTGGCCTCATTATAATCACCTTCCAGAATAGATTCAGTCAGCCGAGAATCCATAGGAGTATTCACCTGGGCGATAGCGCTTCCAAAAAACGGTTCAGGTTTATGAATTCCCCAAAACAATTGAATGTCCAGCATTTTCAAAGCCTGTTGAAAGGAATCGCAGATTTGCTCTATACCTCTAAAGCTGGATCCAATCCCCACACTTACTAGTTTCTTTAGATAAGTACTCACGTTCTCCAGGCACAGGGTTGTGGCTTCGAGCACCCGTCTCTGCATAATAATCTGTTGAATACCAGCATCTGTCTTCACAACAACAACACTCTTGCCTTCAAAATTGACGATCGTTGTATTCATATCAAATAACCGGTAGGTCTCTGTAACTATATTATTAACTGCGAATTGGTAGATAGAAGCATATTCGGCATAGGATGGATCGGAAGCTTCATATAACTCGAACACGACGATCTGACCATTGGTGACCTTGATTCCGCATTCTTTCATTTTCTTAGCCGTATTCTCAAGCTCCCGATTTCCATTGACGATCAAATTCATAATCATGCCGGATTCCAGAATATCGAGATTCTCCCGCTCAGCATCCCCGATCACAGGCGTATGACTTTGCATTTTGTCAATCGCTTTAAGAATACACGCCTTCAGATCGGCGATTTCTATCGGTTTGAGTAAATAATCAAATACCTGCTGTCTCATAGCCGTCCGGGCAAAGTTGAAGTCGCTATAACCGCTTAATAATATCGTAACGATGTCAGGGTATTGTCCCCTTATATATTCAGCCAGTTCAAGACCGTTCATTCCGGGCATCTTAATATCCGTGATCACAATATCGGGCCTCATCTTCTCAATAACTTCCTTACCCTCAAATCCGTTGGAGGCTGTTGCACACACGGTACAGTTCATTTCCTGCCAGTTCACCTTCTCACTAAGACCACGGCTTACGATAGCTTCATCATCCACAATCACGATCTTATACACCCGCCAGCTCCCCTTTCTCTTCGGATGGGTAAGAATCACCCGGATATTTCACTATGGGCAAAATAATCTCTATAATCGTTCCACTATTCTCGGTACTGACTATGGTAAGTCCATAAGGCTCGCCAAACAGCATTTGAATTCGCTTGTGTACATTCTTAAGACCGTTCCCGGTTCCCTTCGCACTTCCCGGATTCTCTTCACCATTAGACTGAAGAAGAACTCTCCTCTTGTTCTCTTCAATCCCAACACCGTCATCTATGACACGAAGTTTAACGTATTGCGTATCCCGCACTCCTATGATGCTTAAATGTCCTGTGCCTATTTTATTCTCCAGACCATGAACGAACGAGTTCTCCACAATCGGTTGAAGAACAAACCTTGGAATATACAGCTCCTTAAGCGAATCCTCAATGTGGATTGAAATCTGAATTTTATTCTCGAAACGGGTCTTCTGAATCGATAAATAGGCATTGATATAATCCAGTTCCGATTGAACAGGTATCATCTCTTTACCATCAACCAGATTAGATTTGAGCAAATGGGCAAGGGACACGGCAACATTCTCAATCTTCTTGTTCTCTCCGTACATAGATAGCCACCGGATCGTATCCAGCGTGTTGTACAGGAAATGCGGGTTAATTTGAGCCTTCAACGCTCTGTATTCCGATTCTCTCTGGGCAAGCTCTTTTTGATAGACTTCAGAAATTAAATAGTTAATCTTGTGCATCATCCGGTTGAAGCTGCGTCCAAGCCTGCCGAACTCATCTCTGCGTTTGATATCCACCTTCTGATCGAACTCATCGGTCTCTACTTGATCCATCACCTTCTTCAAGTCATGCAGCGGAGCGATCAAATGCTTGGTACTGAGCCATGTGAGCACTACTCCAACCAGCACTCCAATAAGACCAATGCCAATAATCCATTGTCCAATCAGCTCAGTGCCCTTTGAAATTTCCTTCAAGGGAACCAGGGATACGACTCGCCAATTCGCCTGGTCAGAGACATAAGTGGTGAAGAGCATCTCACCGAAGGGCTCAACCTCGAGAAGAGTAGGGACACCCACTGCCTTGTCCTTGGCTCTGGTCAGCAGGTCCTGCGCATTGATCTTCGGATCCTCACTGCTGCTGACCAGTAGGTTATCCTTCTCATCAAAAACATAACTGTACCTGGAAGTCTCGGACTGCAGCCGCTGCTTCAAATAGTCGTCCTGAAGCGAAATGGTGATGTATCCGAGCATCTTCAACGAATCCCGCTGCCTTATGGCACGTTCGACATAGATCACCCCGTTATTAACACGCCAAGTAATTCTTCCTACGGTATCATATCGCTGTTTTTTCAGCCGGGATTGAACATCATCTTGGATGTTGGGATTGCCTGATGGGTTGTAATTCAACTTCACCAGGAAGTCCTCGGTGTTGAACAAATACACCGATTCAAATTTATCAGTGGAGTACATGACTTTCTCCAGAAGGACCTGTTCAAGCTGTCTGCGTTGTTCATAAGACATCTGCTGGCTCGCCTGAAGCATCGTCTGTAACTCCACATCCTGCGAAATACTGTCCATAAGCTTGCCCATATAGGAAATAGCATCATCCATATTCTCACTCATAAATTGAACCTTTTGAGCATCATTTGATTGGGCATCCTTCAAATGAAAGTTAAAAGATACGATATAAGTCACCATATCGATGATGCTAACCACAAAGATCAACATAATCACAACCATAGTAATCATCTTACGTTTCACGCTTGAAGATAAATAAGTCCGCAGTGAATGCTTCATCGTCCGGCAGCTCCTTAAAACGCAAGGTGATAGGTTTCTTTATAGTAATCTCATACTATCAAAAATGTGATTTTTCGGGTAATTGTAATCTTTTACATCTCACCTATTAAGTTAGGTGAATTCAGGCCGGACATTCATGATAGAACGCCCAGCCTGTTCAGGTTTCCATCTGCTGACTCTCTAAGTCAGGCAATCCCAGTTGAGGCCTTGGACTTGAGCATTCGTGAGATGGCCAGTGCTGCCAGTATAATAATTAATCCCCGTACGATAGGCTGTACGAACGACGAGATGTTAAGCAGGTTCATAATATTCATGACAACAGCAAATATCAGAAGTCCGATAAAGCTGCCGCCTATCGTTCCGCGTCCCCCTGTTAAGCTCGTTCCGCCAACAATAACAACAGCAATGGCAACCAATTCAAACTGATAACCCGATCTCGGCTCACCCATTCCGATTCTAGAGGTAATCAGCATACCTGCAAGCGCAGCAAGTACTCCACTGATGATATAGACCCAGATTTTAACGCGCTTCACATTAATCCCGAACAACCGCGAGGTCTCTTCGCCTCCTCCAATGGCTAGCACGTGTCTTCCAAACGGGGTGTGATTAAGAACCACATATCCAATAATAAAGACCACAACCACATAAATAGCAGGAAGAGGAATACCAAGTACACTACCATTTGCTAGATACGAAAAGGCTGGTGTAATATTTCCGAGAATAGGCCCGCCATTCGTATACCAGAGTGTTACTGCCCGGAAAATGGCCATGGTTGCGAGTGTAGCCATAAACGGTTCAACCCGGAATTTAGTAAGAACAATCCCATTGATTGCGCCAATAACCGCTCCGATCAGCAGTACGATCACAAGGATTCCTGCTAGCCCTAACTGCTGCGTGTTGGCACTTACCACGGCTGCCAAGGCCACGATAGAACCTACCGAAAGGTCAATTCCGCCTGTGAGAATTACCAATGTCATCCCTACGGCAATCAGAGCACTTTCGGCGCTGAACTGAAGCAGATTCATTAAATTGCTGTACGTCAGGAACTTATCAGACAGAAATGTTCCCACAATCATCAACACAACTAGAGTTGCTAAAGGTAGATAGGTTCTGAGTTTTTTCATTATTTCACCTCTTGTAAAGCGTATTCCATAATCTTCTCTTCAGTGGCTTCACTTCGTTCCAGCTCACCCGTGATCGTTCCACCCGAGAAGACCAGGATGCGGTCGCACATCCCCAGAAGTTCCGGCAGCTCGGAGGATACGATAATTAGGGACAAATCTTTATTTAACAGTTTGTTGATTTCCTGATAGATTTCCATTTTGGCACCTACGTCGACCCCCCGTGTAGGCTCTTCGAGAATAAGAATTTTATATTTGTCCAGAAGCCATCTACCGATCAAGGCTTTCTGCTGGTTGCCTCCGCTTAAGCTGCGGATAGGGGTCCTGATATTTTTAGGCCTCACCGACAGCTGCTCTACCAGTTCGTTCGCTTGCTTCACTTCTTTGGATCGATTGACGAGGCCATACTTCCTGAACTTCTTCAGCGAAGTGATGGACATATTGGCTCTTACGCTTAAATTGAGAAACAGCCCCTGTGATTTGCGATCCTCGGGAACAAATGCGATGCCCCTTGAGATACATTGACGCGGGTTCTTCGGTGAGAACGGCTTCCCGTCAAGCGTAATTTGACCTGAGTAATGTTTTACGAGTCCAAACAGTACTTTTGAGATAATATTACCGCCCGATCCCGCAAGTCCAGCGATCCCAAGTATCTCCCGTTTCTTCAGACTAAGGTTAACGTCATGTAGAACACCAGGAAGATGGAGGTCCTGAACCCGAAGCACTTCATCGCCGATGGTCTCCGTATTCACAGGGTAATATTCCTTAAGCTCACGTCCGATCATCAGTTGAACCAATCTCGTCTCGTCGGTATCTCCTATGTCCATTGTCTTGACGTGCTGTCCGTCCCGCAGTACGGTTACCCGGTCAGCCATCGCGAAGATCTCTCTTAGACGGTGGGAAATGTAAATGATCGTCACATTTCTTTTGCGCAGCTCGGCGATCGTCTTGAACAGCACTTGCAGTTCATCTTCATTCAGATTTGCGGAAGGCTCATCCATAATTAACAGCTCCGCTTTGAACGAGACAGCCCGTGCGATCTCCACCATTTTACGTTCAGAAATGCTAAGCTCTTCCATCTTCTTATAGGGATCAATCTTGATATCCAGGTTATTCAGCAGTTCCTTGGCCTCCTGGTACAAGGCTTTCCACTGCAGTAAGGAGCGTTTACGCGGTTCTCTGCCCAGATAAATATTCTCTGCAACAGAAAGTGCGGGAATCTCCTGAATTTCCTGGAATAGCGTGCTTACACCGCTACTCTGGGCCATATAAGGGGATAAGAACTGAACGGTCTGGCCCTTGAAATGAACCGTCCCCTCGGAAGGAAGATGAACGCCGGACAGAATCTTGATCAGGGTGGATTTGCCTGCCCCATTCTCCCCGACGATGGCATGAAACTCCCCTTCACGGATTTTCACATTAATATCTTTAAGCGCATAATTATTGCCAAATTGCTTGGAGATACCGGCTAGTTCGAGTATAACGTTATCCATATGATTTCCCTCTTTATCCGTATTTGTAGGTCTACTTATTGTTCTTAGAGGCAGAGAATATGACGGCCCCAAGAATAATGAGTCCTAAAATAAACTGTTGAATATAAGGATTCATGTCAAGGAAGACTAGTAAGTTAAAAAGCAAACCCGAAAGTAACGCGCCTAAGAATGCCCCCCAAATGCTGCCTTTACCGCCTGATAAGCTGGCCCCGCCTACAACAACCGCGGCTATCGCACTCAGCTCCATACCAGTCGCCCCGCTGTTGCCGGACATCGGCTGGTAAGCACCTGTTCTTGAAGCAATCAGCAGGCCGGCAATGGCGGCGAACAGACCGGACAGCACGTAGACGATCAGCTGTACACGATTCACATGAATGCCGGAGTTATGAGCGGCAATCCTGTTGGACCCCACACTGTAGACCTGTCTGCCAAACACGGTTTTGTTCAGAATTATGAACCCGATAATATACAGTACCAGCATGATAATCACAGGGTATGGAATTTCACCCAGATACCCTCCGCCAATCTCAAGGAAGCTATCGCTGGCATCTCCGCTAATCCCTTTTCCCTTTGTCATGTAAAGGGTCGTGCCGTCAATGATAACTTTGGTGCCTAAGGTAACGATAAAAGGCTGCAGCTTTCCGTAAGTGATGAGCAGGCCATTCATCAACCCGAAGAACATTCCTAGGGCAAGAACAATAATGACAATCATGCCTGTGGACATATTCTGCTGAACCAGCATAATGGAAGCTAAGCTTACGGCCTGCATGATAGAACCAACCGATAGATCAATTCCTCCAATCAGTACCGTCAGAAGCATCCCGATCGATACGATGGCCGGATATGAGATCTGCCGAAGCAAATTCGAGGCGTTATAAGAAGTGAAGAATTCCGGCGAGAATATAGGAGAAATTGCTGTAATCAGGACGATAAAAAGCAGCAGCAAAGTCTCTTCCTGTTTGAACAGTGAACGTGCCTTCTGAATAGTAATTTCCATCTGCCTGAGTCCCCTTTTGTGGATGCAACAAATATGGCTTTGCATCAGCAAGTGTTGCAAAGCCATAGCAGCTTCAAAATTGAGAGTTCAAATTTATTACAAGATTAATCCTGGTACCAGTTACATACATAAGGATGGTTCGTAAGCGACTCTGGTCCGTCCTTGCGGATAACCACCGTATCTTCTACACGGGTTCCAGCATATCCAGGAATCAACAAGGTGATTTCGAAGGCAATGGTCTGATTCTCAACCAGAACATCCTGGCTGTCTGGACCTACTACTGGAATTTCCTCCTCCGGATCCATCCCTGTAGAGTGGGCACAGCCACGGCCTTCTCCGGCCATATGCGGATAACCTTCACGCTTGAGCACTTCGTTAGCAGCCACATCCGCTTCAGCCCCGGTCATACCCGGTCTTAGTGCAGACATTCCCGCTCTCCAAGCTTCCAGACAAGTATCAAGCAGACGTTGTTTCTCAGGGTCAACCTTACCGTATGCCACACCGCGGGCCATGTCAGAAGAATAGCCATTGTATCTGCAGCCGATATCGATTAGGATGGTATCGCCTTTTACAATTTGACGGTCACGCGGACGTGCCAGGAAGAAGTCACCGGAGTTAGGGCCTGATTGGACCATCATGTCAAAAGATACGGTGTCTGCGCCGCTCGCAAACATATGCGCCATCGCTTGACGGGTGACTTCTCTCTCCGTCAGTTTCTCGGTTGCCAGCAGCTCATGAATCTTCTCAATCCCCATATCTGCAAGGCGGCCTGCCACCTTCATGTTGCGGATTTCAGTTTCACTCTTGATCGATTTCAGGTATTCAATAATATTGGTCTTCTGAAGTACAGATTTCGGATTCAAGCTGTCCTTGATGATCTCATAGAACTCAAGTGCGCAGTACTTCGAACCGCTGAGGCCGATCTTTGCAGAAGGCTTGCCTTTCTGGAAATCCTTCAGTACATTGCCGAGCTCTTGACGGATTCCTCTTACATCCGAGAACCAAGTTTCATCCTGAGCGTAGGAGACCAGACTTCCTTCAGCGAACAAAGTCGGCTCACCATCGAGTGGAATGAACACCATAGCTGGGTAAGGGAAGACCCCATCAAATGCCCGGTAGTTAGCCAACCAGCGAACGTTACTCATCCGATAAGAATCGGAATATACAAGCAATCCATCCAGCCCTTCAGCTTCCATCTTGATTCTTGCCTTTTTCACACGCTCTTGATATTCAGCCACCTGTATCTCTTGCATAGCATCCTCGAAACCCATTGTAATTCCTCCTAAGTTCGAATTTTGGTTGTATGAATCTGTGTCAGGTTAGTCCTTAGAACGTTGACTTCGGATCGTAATATTTATCTACATTGGATTTATCAATAACCGGGGAGTCCAGAATGACGCGTTTTTGAATTTCTTTGCCGTTGGCCGCATCGATGGCCAGCTTCACAGCCGTCTCAAAGCTCCATTCATTCTTCACAGTCATGAGCAACTCGTTCGTATTCTTGATTTTTTCCAAGGCTTCTTTTTGAGAGTCCATGCTGACTACCTTGATTTTGTCCATTCGTCCAGCTTTCTTGATTGCCTCAATTGCGCCTAGAGCCATCTCGTCATTTTGAGCAAAGACCATGTCAATATTGCTGTTCGCCTGCAAAATATTCGTCATGACCTGCATCGCTGGCAGACGTAACCATTCTCCAGACTGCTCAGCTACAATCTTGATGTCCGGATACTTTTTGATCTCAGGCATAAATCCTTTCGTACGCAGCTGGGAGTTGGTGGATTCCACAACACCATTCAGAACGACCAGATTTCCTTTGTTGCCTAGCTTGTCGGCAATGTACTTGGCTGCCTGCTGCCCCATCAACACTTCATCCGAAGCGACAAAAGTCGTATACGGAATTTTGTCATCTTCCGGCACCCCGGAAGCTGCAATGATGAGCGGTATCTTTGCCCGATCGGCTTCTTTGTAAGCCGGGTAGATCGCATTACCGGAAAGGCTGCTTACGATGATTGCGTCAACCTTACGGGCAATCAAGCTTTCAATGTTAGCAATCTCCTTACTTGCATCCCCTTGTCCGTCAGTTACAATGAGCTCAACTCCAAGATCTGCTGCTGCTTTCTTCGCTGTATCCACATTGGCGATTCGGAAAGGGTGATTCATAACCGTCTGCGAGAAACCGATTACAATTTTCTTTTTGCCATCTGAACCACCTGAAGCCTTAGAGTCCTTAGCTTCACCACAGCCGGTAACAACCAGAGTGAACATCATCAGAAAAACTAGCATTTTCACTGCACTCTTCTTCATTTTCCTGCGCCCCCTATAAATATATTTGGTCTTGACTGATTAACTGGAACATCATTCAACCTATTTATAAAGGTTGACACATTCACCCCCATCGCGGCAGGAACGAAGTAAGCTTGCTTGCTTGTTCCTCTTAAGTTGGTGTTTCTCTGTGGCTATGAACTGATTATATCCTCTCTCTTACCCCCGTAAGGGTCGAAAAAAGTGACATCAAGGTCGAAACTTTTGATTAGCTACTCGGCAATGAACATCCATAATGTATAGGGCAATCTTGTTAATATAATCACTTACTAACCCCGGATGGATGAGTCTCCCTTTCCCCAACACAAACCAAAAGGGGCTGTTCCAAAAGACGGCCCCTGATTTGGTTTGGGAGTTCGGTTTGTGTTTAAAAGGCTCCGAGAACGAACGTTGCTCCCATCGCTGCTGGTTTAAGATTACTTGAATGATTTGTAATGGATAAAATCCAAAACCAAAGGCGACCGCTAGCACTTGGCTGCGGGTCATTCGTCTCTGGCGCAGCTTCGGCGAAATCCCCCACCAAGCAACAAACAATTAAAAGCAAAAGAAGCCGTTCCTTGGTAAAATGGAAGCGTTTAGCAACCATGCCAAAGGGGGGCTTCTTTAGTATTTCACTATACAATGGCGCAATAGGATCTGCTGATGGATTTAAAAGAGTACATTCCGCAGAGCCGACTCGTCCGCGTGTGAACGAGTCGGTGAATCGCATCGACGATGCTCTCTTGACTGCCGCCTACCCCGGCGGAGACGGCCACAGCTTCCATCCTAAACTCCTCACTAAAGTCATTCTCTACGCCTACACCCAACACATCTACTCCTCCCGGCAGATGCCAAAGCCGTGCGAGAAACCATTCTCTTCATGTGGCTGGCCGGTCGCCAGCGTCCGGAATTTCGTACGATTTGCCCTTAATCTTCCGATAGAAGCATATAATAGACCAAAATAGCAAAGCGCCAGTTCAAGGATACCCCTTGGACTGGCGCTTTGCTTACTTTTCACAAAAATCCTTCCGCTCTGCTGGAAGATTACTTGCGTTTGGGACAGCCTCTTGGACTGTAACTAACAAGGTGAACCCTGTGGGCTCAGTGTATTCGGTTCTTCTCAAGCTAAGCTCGCACCGGCTCATTCCTTACTAGTGTTAGACTCTGGCCCTTGTGCTTGATCGTGAGCGTCTCTCCTTCAATAAGAGTATACTGAACTCCATCCCCATCCACAAAGATATCGATCAGAGCCCCTTGATTAACAATCCTAAAGCGGTAGCTCTTCCACTGCTCAGGCAGGACAGGATTAAACGCCAGAGTTCCATCAACCAGTCGCATTCCTCCGAACCCGTTCACAATAGACATCCACGATCCGGCCATGGCGGCCGTATGGAGTCCGTCCTTCACATTCTTATTAATATCATCCAGATCCATGCGGACGGTACGGTCGAAGTAGGAATAAGCACTCTGAAGATCGCCGATCTCCGCGGCCACAATGCTGTGAATACACGGGGACAAGGAAGAATCGTGTGTGGTCAGCGGCTCATAATAATTGTAGTTGCGGACCTTCTCTTCCAGGGTGAACTTGTCTCCAAGCAGGAACAAAGCCAGGACCAGATCGGCCTGTTTCAGTACCTGATGACGATAGATCACAAGCGGGTGGAAATTGAGCAGTAGCGGGTATTTTTCCGAAGGTGTATTCTCAAAATCCCACTTTTCCTTACTTAGAAACGTATCGTCCTGGGCATAAATGCCGAGCTCCTCATCATAAGGAACAAACATCTTATCCGCAGCTTCCCGCCACCCCTTAATTTCATCTTCAGTAAGGTTGATGCGGCTGCACAGCTTGGAATATGCTTCTGGGTATTCGTTCCTCAGCTGCTCCGCCGTCTGATGAGCAAAGATCAGCTGGTCTTTAACCATTAAGTTCGTGTAGGCGTTATTATTAACAATAGCTGTATACTCATCCGGTCCGGTCACCGCATCGATGCAGAAGGCGCCTCCCTTAGCCGGATTGTAATGACCTAGATCCACCCAGAAGCGGGAGGTCTCAAACAGGATCTCGGCCCCCTTGCTAACCAGGAACTCCGTATCCCCTGTGGCCATCACATACTGCTTAATGCCATATGCAATGTCCGCATTGATATGAGCCTGTGCGGTTCCCGCCGGGAAGTAGGCAGAATTCTCTTCCCCGTCAATCGTCCGCCAAGGATAGAGCGCCCCCTTCTGGGACATGACGGCTGCACGTTCCCGCGCTTTATCTAGTGTGGCGTAGCGGAACTCCAGCAGAGCCCGGCTGATCTCCGGCTGGGTATAGGTGAAGAAGGGAAGCATGTACATTTCGGTGTCCCAGAAATAATGCCCCTCATACCCTTCCCCGGTAAGTCCCTTGGCCCCTATGTTGGTAACCCCGTCACGTCCAACCGACTGAAGCAGCTGAAACGCATTGAACCGGATGCCCTGCTGGAGCGCTGGGTCCCCGTTGATTTCCACATCCGCCCTGCTCCAGAATCTGTCCAGGAACTTCTGCTGTTCCTGCAGCAAACCATCGAACCCGGTCTCGGCAGCTTGTCCGAGAACCTGCCCGGTTCTGCCTTGCAGCTCCTCCTCCGCATAGTCTTTGGAAGTATGATAAGAAATATATTTGGTTAGCGATGCACGATCGCCCTTAAGCAGGGGAACCGCATACTCTACCGTAATTCGCTCGTCTTCCATTTTCTCTGCAAGCTCATATCCCGCTTCCGCAGCGAACTGGTGGCTCATTGCAGTGACAAGGGCGAACCGGGTATGCCGGGTCCGCTGCTTCATATAGGCGAATTGTTCCGAATGGTTCATCTCTTCGAGAATCAGACTGGGCTCCGCCGCTCCCGCTCCGAGTCTTGGATCGTCCGTGGTCTCCTGCTTGGCGATCTTCCCGTCAATAGCCGAGACGAAGGCAATGGTCCCTTCGAAATTGACCGCCGTAACCTCATAGTGAATCGCGGCCAAATGTTTATGCTTCAATGAAGCAAGCCTCCGAATCTTGATTCTTACCCGGTGGCCCGCCGGGGATTCCCAGTCCACTTCTCTGAGAAGAACCCCCATCTTCATATCAAGCTCGCGGCTGTATCCATGGATAGTTCCGCTGTTCAGATGGAATAACTCCCCTTCCACCCGCAGCTGAATAATCTGAGCATTTGATACATTGAGCATGGCCTGATTCCGGGAAGGATACCCGTAAGCCCCTTCCGGGTACACGATCGGTTCGGAGTCGTAGAACCCGTTCAAATAATTGCCTGTGACGGATCTTCCAACTGTCCCGTGAAATCCTTCTTCAAAATTGCCACGCATCCCGATGTAGCCATTGCCGATGGCAAATACACTTTCGCTGCGCTGATTGTTCTGATCGTCGTAAGCTTTCTCTCCCAAGGACCAATCCTCGTAAGGATAAAGTGGTTCCGGGTGTTCGTATGGTTTCATCTTCATCTCGTAGTCCCTCCTGGTTATCTCTGTCTCTATAATCCATATAAATTGAACAATTAATTATGCGGAGAAGGCATCCGGGTGAAATGTTCTTTAAGGCCGCTGTTGCTCACGGATTTCTTGATCTATATAAAATGAACTTATGATGAAAGTTACCTTATTCGGGGCGCTGCGATGCCGAGTGTTCTTTAAGGCCACTGTTGTCTCCGAAATGCTTGGACTAGATATCAGTGGGGCATTTCGGAGACAATGGCGGACGCTCCGCTTCTTCAGAATCACTCGGGATCGAAGCTGAGCTCGGTTTATTCTAAAGTTCATTTTATATAATGATTTCATACGGTAGAAATCCGTTCACCAAGGCGAACGCTGCGCTTCTCTAGAATCATTTCACCCTGTGCCTACCCCCTGATCTTGTTATACATCAACTTTCTAAAGAACTATATTTCTTGCCATCTTATCTGCAGCTAATGGAACCTGTTAGCCTTTGACCGAACCGCCCATCAATCCTCTGACGAAATACTTCTGCAGCAGGAAGAAGATCGCCAGCGGCATCAGCATGGAGATAAATGCGGCTGAGGTGAGCAGGTGCCAGTCGTTTCCTCTGGAGCCTACGAGATCTGCAATTTTCATGGACATGACCTGAACGTTCGGCTGGTTGCCGATGAAGATCAGGGACACCAGATAATCGTTCCATACCCATAGGAACTGGAAGATGCCGATCGAGGCCAGTGCGGGCACCGACAGCGGCAGAATCAGTCTGCTGAAAATCGTAAAGTGGCTTGCTCCATCCATAAACGCCGACTCAAACAAATCTTTAGGCAGCTGGCTGATGAAATTGTACATAAAGTAAGTAACCAGCGGCAGACCAAATGCCGTATGAGCAAGCCAGATGCCTAGATAGCTGCCGTTCAGTCCGAGCGAAGTATAATCCTTGAGCACCGGAATCAGCGCTACCTGGATTGGAATAACCAGCATCGCAATGATGATTACGAACATTGTCTTACGTCCTGGGAAACGAAGCCAAGCGAAGGCGTATGCCGCAAAAGAAGCGATCAGCACCGGAATTACCGTAGCCGGAACAGCAATCGTCAGCGTATTCCAGAAAGCTTGGGATAAGCCGGTCCCTTTCTCTGTCGTCGCACTGCCATCCGCATTTTTGAGCGTGTATTCTTTACCCGAGATTACATTTTTGTAGTTATCCAGGGTCAGATCCGTGCTGGTAACCCATCCTTGCTTCTCTACACTGATGGTGCGGGCCCGGCGGTTCTCCCATTTCAGGCGGCTTCCATCCACCTCAACTCCAGCTTTGAGCTGCTCATCAGTGTACGTCTTGCCGTTAACCTCAATCGGACCGCGAAGATCCACGTCCTTCGGCAGCTTGATGGTCTCTCCAGCCGCTTTCCATTCCTGGTGGGGAAATACATTCCACCATCCGGTCTGAAGAATGTCCGCTGCAGGCCGGAAGGACGAGATAAGCAGCCCTAACGTAGGGAGAAGCCAGATCAGGCAAATGACCCCAAGTACAATATTAACGACGGTTTTACCGCCTTTTCTTTTTTTCTTCAAGGCCATTTAGAATCCCCCCTGCTTGCGGAACTGGCGCAGATTAATAATGATGACCGGCAGGACAGCAATCAGGAGAACGATCGCAAGTGTGGAACCATAACCGAAGTTACGGTACATGAAGAACTGCCGGTAGAACTGGGTAGCGACTACCTCTGTATCGTATTGACCTCCCGTCATCACCATGACGACGTCAAATATTTTCAATGTGAAGACGATAATCGTTGTTGTCACCGTCAGAATCGTTGTTGAAATGTATGGGATCATGATGCTGAAGAAAATTTTGATCTCCCCCGCACCGTCCACTCGTGCCGCTTCCAGGATATCTTCAGGCACCCCTTTGATGGCTGCCGAGAAAATAACCATGGCAAATCCTGTTTGCATCCAAATCAGAATAATAATCAGGAAAAAGTTGTTCCAAGGCTGAAGCATACTGGCCCATGCTTGAGGTTCTCCCCCAAGAGCCACAACAATCGCATTGAGCAGTCCGATCTGCTGGTCACCAGGCTGATAATAGTACACGAATTTCCAGATAACTCCTGCAGCCACAAAAGAAATGGCCATCGGCATGAAAATGATCGATTTGGCTATCTTTTCATAACTGCTCCGATCGGCAAGAATCGCAATCAAGAGCCCGAAAGCCACACAGGCAAGAGTACCCACGAATACCCATAAAAGGTTGTTGCGGAGGGCCGTTGCCATGAGATGGTCACTGAAGATCGCAATATAGTTGCCAAGTCCGACGAACTTGTCAGAAGAAGCGTTAAAAAAGCTTAAATAAAGGGTCCGCAGTGCGGGAAGAACAAGCAGCCAGCCCAAGATGATGACCGCAGGCCCAATAAAAATATACGGCAGAAACCTTTTGCGGATATGTTCCGGGAACTGCTCAACCGCCCAGCTTAGGGTATAGTAAATAAGATAGACACCCAGAACGCCCCACAGCACCGCAAGCACCGCCGTAAGCAGCGGATTCAGTGTTGAATCGCGGAAAAACATAAAAATCAGGCCATTGATTACGATATTGGCCAGCAGTACGCCAAGGAACAACAATATCGCCCTCATGCTGACTCTTTGCTTAGCTTGTGCTTCCATAATTGATCCTCCTATTAGTTTTGCGGAGCAAAACTCACTTCGTAAGCTAAAGAAAAGACAAAGAGGGGCTGAACCCTGTTTCCGCCAAGCGCCCCTCTTTGTCTTTGTGTTCATCCCTTATCCGCCCTCTAGCTTGGACTTCAAAGTCAAATTAGTTGTTCCAGCCTGACTGAATCTGCTTAAGGGCATTGTCCAGAGTGGCGGTTCCGCTCACATAGTCGGTCATCCCTTTCCAGAATGTACCCGCACCGACTTTACCCGGCATCAAGTCAGATCCATCGAAACGCAGGGTAGTTGCATCCTGCACAAGTTTCGCCATACGACGATCAGATTCAGACTGGTACCAGTCAAGGGAAGCGTCATTCATCGGCGCAATTACACCCCCAGATTGTACCCAGGTTTTGATAGATTCGCCTGTTGTAAAGAACTGCATAACCGCACGTACTTCAGGACGGTCATTGAACATCGCGTAAATGTCGCCGGCAACCAGTACCGGTTTGCCATATTTCTCATCAATCGGTGGCAGATAGAACCAGTCGTAGTCTTGATCAACTTTCGCTGTTTCAGGGAAGAAGCTGGTAATAAAGTTACCCATCAGGTTAAACCAAGCCTTCGGCGGGTTGTCGAACATTGGCTTTGGAGCATCCCCGAATGCAGTAGTTACAATGGACTTCGTTCCACCATATACATAATCTTTATTCATCCAAATTTTGGACATCACCTCAACGGCATGCTTCACTTCAGGAGAAGTGAATGGCAGTTCGCCTTTTACCCATTTGTCGTAATTCTCAGGTGTAGTAGTACGGAGCATGATGTTCTCGATCCAGTCTGTTGCCGGCCATCCTGTAGCAGCACCGCTCTCGATGCCAATCGTCCAGGCAGGGTCACCGTCTTTGGCAATTTGCTCGGTCAGAGCCATCATTTCATCCCATGTCTGAGGTACCTTGTATCCGGCTTCTTCAAATTGTTTCTTCGGATACCACACCAAGCTCTTCACGTTGCTGCGGTTCCAGATTCCTGCCATAATTTTGCCGTCTTTGCCGTCCATCATAGACATATCCAGCCAGCTTTTATTGTAGTTTTGCTTCATCTTATCCTGATCAAGCACCTTGGTCAGGTCAACTACTTTGCCGGTCTTAGCGATGGATGCCAGCAGACCCGGCTGCGGGAAGTCCGCAATGTCCGGCGCACTGCCGCCGTCTACACGGATATTAATAGTAGCTTCGAACTCCTTGGAGCCTTCATACTGGATGTCGATCCCTGTTTTGTCCTCGAAATCCTTAATGCTGCTCTCAAATTTCTTCTGGTCGGCGTCCACGAATGGTCCGAACATTGTTACTTTTGTTCCTTTATACTCGCCTTTAAGCGCCTTATCCAGCTCAGAACCTGCCGCTGCGGTCGTAGTCTGGTTAGTGTTATTATTGTTCGTGTTGCCGCTAGGTGCCGCAGAATCTGTCGGGCCGCCGCCGCTGCCGCAGGCGCTTAGCATCATGGTTAAGGATAGGCACGCTACCATAAGCAGCGACATTTTTGTTTTTGCTGTCTTCTTCATTTTTGCATACATCCCCTTTTAGTTATTTAGTAGAGACTAGCAGGTACTGCGTCCATTTGGTTAAATGGTTGAACTAAAGATAGATCCATGCTGCTTAAACCTGCTGTTTCGGCCGTGAATCAGGCCGTCTTCAGTTCAATCAGTCGGGTCCGAACAGGCTTCTAGCGGGATCACCTCCTTGCAAAGCTTTTCAAAAGTCACTGACTACCTATCTTAAACAAGAGCTGAATATTGTTCTCATAAATATAGCGCTTTCATTTTAGTTATCGAGGTATTTTACTTTTTTTCTGATCCTATAAATTGTACTTGTGAGTAACCGTCTTTATGACTATTTCATAAGCAGCTTGCTTCAACACATATTTGAAAAGCTTTTCGAGCTGCCGGAAAGCTATCTCTCCCGTGACGATTCCCTTACTATCAGCTTGTGGTCCATCCTCTCTCTCAGCACCTGAACCGTACCTGTAGTGACCAGCTCATGCAGCTTCTCTGCGGCTCTGTATCCCAGATCATAGATCGGCTGTGCAATCGTTGTAAGCTTAGGGACGAACATGCTCGCCATCCGAAGATTATCAAATCCGACAACAGATACCTGCCCGGGTACAAGAATATTGCGGTCCTTCAGATAAGAAATCGTTCCCATTGCGAATTCATCAGCTACACAGAATACCGCCGTCAATTCGGGATAATCAGTGAACAGCTCATGTGTAGCCTGATACGCATGCTCAAAGCGGTGAGAGGCAAATTTGATCTTCGGCGTGTTATTCTCAAGCCCAAATTCCTTCATTGCTCTTACAAATCCGCGGTACCTGGGTGGTCCCGATATAGAGTCTGTCAAATTGAACCCTATCATGCCAATTTCCTTATGGCCAAGCTCAATCAGAAACTTCACCGCATCATAGGCCGCCAGCTCATCATCAACTTCAACACATGGAATGTCGAACTCATCAGAGTGGGAAGACACCAGTACAAAGGGAATCCTGCAGGCAACAAGCTTCTCGTAATATTCTGGATAAAGCGCGTCACTCGCAAAAACAATCCCATCGACCTGCTTCTCATGGAAAGTATCGATATAAGATATCAATCTTTCCTTGTCGCGGTCTGTGTTACAAATCATTAGACTATATCCAAGCTTGATGCAGGCATCCTGCATCCCTCGGATCACACCAGCAAAGTACAGGTTCTCAATGTCTGGAATCAGCAGACCTAATGTAAAAGATTTCTTGTAAATCAGACCTCTCGCAAACGAATTCGGCTGGTATTGAAGCTTCTCAATCGCCTCCAACACCCGAAGACGCTTACTTTCAGCAACCGATTCCGGCGCATTCATCACGCGGGAGACCGTGCTGATCGATACGTCCGCCATCTTGGCAACATCTCGAATTGTTGGTTTCATCATTTATAACCTTCTTTTTGAGAACCTTTTCAAAGTGATTATAGCAAGCTTTATTTCCTCTTGGCAAGAACTTTTTTAAGCGCTTACAAAAATTAGCTGCAGGAGCACTCCCAAGGGCTGTTTCTAACCAAATCAACCCTTTCGCTGATAAAATATCTGGATGCCTGAGTGCCTGCCAACCGTTATAAAGCGAGTGGTTTACTTCTCGCAAGCGATGCCGTCATTGTCACGGTCAAGGGCTTTACGATAACCAGGGTCCCCGCGTTTGATATTATAGTAGCCCGCCTTCTTGGCGGCTGTACAATTTTTGAAATACACAGTTTTAGCTTTGGATTTGGCCGCCACAGCCTCCGGGGCATGCACTCCAAGCAGCACTGTGGCAGCCAGTGATAGGGCAGCTCCACTTAAAGCGAGCTTTGATTGAAATTTCATATATCTATTCCTCCTTATGTCTTTTCTATTAAATTTATCATTTCTCTACGTCTGCCTAAAGGTAAATTCAGGAAAATGGGCGTCTATACCTTATCCAAAACAGGTGGCTTGGTC
This sequence comes from Paenibacillus sp. J22TS3, assembly GCF_018403205.1. Classification (NCBI taxonomy): domain Bacteria; kingdom Bacillati; phylum Bacillota; class Bacilli; order Caryophanales; family Paenibacillaceae; genus Paenibacillus; species Paenibacillus sp. J22TS3. The sequence goes on along the minus strand of NZ_BOSF01000002.1, from coordinate 302,409 downwards.
ACGTATAACGTCAAATCATACGAAGCTCTTCCTTCAGCGTCACACGTCGATCGCCAGCCGGGAGCCTTTCAATGTTCCTGCTCTCTGGAAGCTGAAGCAGCTTCCGGGAGACCCCCGTTTCTTTTCTATATTATAAAAAGAGCCGCAGCCCGGATTCATGGGCTGCGGCTCTCTTCGACAATACCGATTCAATTATTATCTAAGCCAAGCAGCTGACCTGCCTGCCTACTTATCTCTGAATAACATTACCCTTCGGTAGACTACCTGCCGCCTCCCGGTGAAACATTTTGCCGAATACTTTTCTTAGGTATGGAAGAACGAAGTAGTCTGCCCCGAATTTGCCTCCGTTAGCTCCTGCTACTACAATGAAGATCCCGAGCATAACCAGCCAAGGGTTCGTGCTTACGGTGCCGGCATATAAGAACATGAAGTTCATCAGCATTCCGAAGAATGCGGCTGTGGCGGTCAAGCATCCAAGAATCAACCCGAGTCCTACGAGGAACTCACCGAGTGGAATGAGAACGTTGAACAGCTTGGCGTTCGGCAGTGCAAAGTGATTCAAGAAAGCTACGAAGTTCGGATATACTAAATCTCCTGTTTTCTCCATCACCGGCTTCGCAACTGCACCCTTCAAGAAGCCTGTAGCGTCAAATCCCCCGGTTAATTTATGCCATCCGGCTGTCATCCATTCCCAGCCGAGATAGACTCTAACGAGTAACAACAGAACCGCAGCAATCTTGTTTTCTCTTATCCATTTTACCATGTCTACCATCTCCCTGATCTTTATGTCTTAATTGTAAGGCCGGCAGAGGGCAGCAACTGTGACATAAATCACAGTTTTGTGATTTTTTTCACATTTATTTTCGCACATAATTTTTGCTCCCTGTTTATATGTATAACCCTGCTTCTAATGAATAATTAGTGGGGGCTGCGCAACTATGTCAGCAGGAACAGCCTCCCACTATGCTCCTAGACTAGATATTAGCCCCTCCGCCATCTGCTGCCGTGACCACCGGGGAGGACAATTCCGGAGCCGCCGTCCAAGTGTGGATGTCTTTAACAAAATCAAGTTCTATCCCCTTCTCTTCGAAGCGGGCTTCCAGAACATCCATCCTCTGAATTCTTGGCAGAAGCGCTTGAACCCGCGTCTCCCCAAGTTCAATCAGCTTGCCGATCTTCCTTACACAAGCTTTATCGTACACACCATGCAGAGGATAACTGCTTCCGGCTATAGTCGGAACCGCTGCCTCATAGCCCATCTGTTTACACTCTAACAGCAGCATGGCTGCCGCTGCAGACAGAAACGGCATATCACTGCCCACAGCCCAAATATTAGGATGGGAGGATAAACTAAACCCCGCATGGAATCCACCCAGGGATCCTTTGCCCTGATGGTAATCTGCAATAATCCGCGTTGATGGCTCAAGAACCCTTAAGAAAGGCCTTGGATCAGGGGTTACCACCATGACCTCATCACATACCTTTTTCATTTCCCTTACCTGGGCTTGTATTAACAATTCCCCTTGATAAGGGAGAAGAGCCGCCATTCGCCCGTCTGAAACCGGCTCAGAATTTCCTGCTAGTATAATGCCTGTAAGCATACGGTATGCCTCCTCCTTCAATATTTGGTAAAACCTGTGTTGTTTCTCATGGTGAAAAAAAGGCATAAATCCGGTGAAGCACGCATGGAATTATGCCGCTGGTTACTGCCTTATTCGGTTTCCTTATAAGTTAATCAGTCTATCTGGTACCAAAGAATAGAGCTATCTCCCGCTCAGCACTCTCAGGACTATCCGACCCGTGAATGACATTCGCTTCCACTGATGTTCCGTAGTCCCCCCGGATTGTGCCTGGTCCAGCCTCTGCTGGATTGGTTGGACCAATCATATTTCTGGAGAGCTGTACGGCATTCTCCGCTTCCCACACCATAGCAAACACCGGACCAGAAGTAATATAGTCCACAAGCTCTTGGAAGAATGGTTTAGCTTTGAGATGAACATAATGCTGCTCAGCCAAGGCACTATCCACATTCATTTGCTTGGCATCCACCAGCCGGAATCCTCTGTGTTCGAAGCGTCTCATAATGTCTCCAATTAATCCCCGGCGGGTACCGTCCGGTTTCACCATCACAAATGTTCTTGATACTGCCATAAATTCATCTCCTTCGGTAACATTCCTAATTGTAGTTTGACCCTTTCACTTGTTCAGTGCGGTTGGTCACAGCTTCTTCAGCATCCGCGGACGATGCCGGCGAATCGTAAGCCGGTAGCCCAATCGGTACAAACTATCCAGCTCCGGTTCAATGAACCACTTGGTCATCTGTCTGGTCTGAGGCAACGACAAGGCAACTGTCATGATCAAAATTACAGCTGCCAGAATCACAACGTCTCCGGTATGCTGCACAAAATCATAAAGCCCCAAGCTAATTGCACTGCGGACGAACAGCCCGTGGAGGAGGAAGACGTATAATGTTCTTGATCCCAAGCTTGTCAGAATAGACTGTCTTCGCGGAATCAGCGCCAATACAGCAAGGCTTGCCCAGATCTGCAGCACATAACAGCCAAGACGAATCATTGCAGCGGCAGGGCCAAAGCTGCCCATTTCGGCATAGGTGAATTTACCGTAAAGCCAGTCCGGTGTGCCATGCCACATTAGAGCAGGAACAGCAGCAAGCACAATCAGGGAAATCCCCGCTTGAATAATTCGCCCCTTACCGCTAATGAAGGCTAGCAGCTTGGCGGGATGAACAGCATATCCGGCTGCAAAGAACGGCAGGAACACAAACATCCGGGAGAAGCTGAGCCAGGACCCGTCAGTACCTAAGTACCCTGCGGCCACACCCAGACATAACGAGACGGCCACAGGATGTTTGATGCCAAGGGCGCACATCAGCCGCACTAGGCAGCGCCACCCAATGTGAGCCACCAGGAACCAGAGCATCAGATAAGGAATGAAGAAAGAGTGCTTCTGCCCAGGAACGTGAAAGAAAAGCACATCAAGAGATGAATACAAGGTCTGAAAAATAATATATTGAACGGCAATAGATACAATAACCTTAAGGCCACTCCGGCCAAGCAGCGTGTTCCTCGAAAAGTACCCTGTAACATAAGCGAACAGCGGCATGTGGAAAATAAAAATCCAGGCATGCAGGCCCCCAAGCAGACCAAACCGTTCCATCACGGGTTCAATTCCTGTAGCAATAAATACAAGTGTGATCAACACAAACCTTAGATTCAGCATCCAAGTATCATAATTCACTTCCGGCTCATGGCCGCCCTGCTCTTGTTGACTGTGCATAATATCAGGTCTCCGTTTCTCTCTTCCCGGAAGAATGCTGTCTTTGTCTCTTCTTCCAAGTCTCCCACTACCCGGAGTGTAACAAATGACACTTTGCATATATATGACTCACGTCACAGCATGTAAAATATTCCCTAGACTGTGATGTATCTCATAGAAATCTCAGGGGATTTCCACTTCGAAAATCAGAGAACTCCCGGATTACGTTTATATATAGAATAAGAGTAGAATAAAAGTAACGGAAAACAAGGAGGCGTACGGAGGATGATCGAACAAAAAGATAAACTCAAAGCGCAAAACGGCAGTAAACAGGACGGAGGCATCCAGCAATTTTTCTCGCAAGAGAACCAGGAACTGCTGAGAGGCATTATGTATCCCAAGCACGTGGAAAAAGGCTCCAACCTGTTCTGGGAAGGCGACGCTGCGGATTATCTGTACTATGTTCGCAAAGGACGCATCAAGGTCACCAAGTCGGCGGATGACGGCAAGGAATTCACCTTGTACATGCATCATAAAGACGACCTGATTGGCTATGGGGATGTGCTCTCTGAGTCCGTACACCTCCTTAGTGCTGTCGCAATTGAGGATTGTGATCTGGGAGTTATCCAGCGGAAGGACCTTGAAGTGCTGCTCTGGCAGCATGGTGATCTTGCAGTGGAATTCATGCGCTGGCAGGGTGCTACACACATGCTGACCCAGACCAAGATGCGCGATCTGCTTATGTTCGGTAAAACTGGAGCCTTGTGCTCTCTGCTGATCCGTCTGAACAATTCCTACGGAGAGCCATGCGGAGAACACCGCCGGATTACGATCAAAATCAACAACACCGAAATGTCCGACATGATCGGAGCTACCCGGGAAAGTGTCAACCGCATGCTCAGTGATATGAAGAAAGAGGGAATCATCGATCTTGTCGATGGCCACATCGTCATTCATGATCTGGAGTACCTCAGAAATGTGTGTCACTGCGACAATTGTCCGGCTCATATCTGCCGAGTATAGAATGAAGAACACAACAGCACCCTGGCCCGAAACGGCTAAGGTGCTGTTTTTGTTGTGTGCTTATTTGTTGAATGCTTTTTTTGTTATGTTCTGCTGGGTTCATTTTGCCAGGAGCCTTTGTAAATACAGGCGTTTTTTGATTCTTTATACTCATGCTGCAAACAGGGTAATAATAGTTACTCAGCCCGGAAGAAAGGAGATCTCGCATGAATCCCCATCAAATATTGCAGCATACCCGCCATCGCCCCAGCCCAATGCCCCGTGGTCCCTGGCTTATGCGGCAGACATGGAGGGACCTGCTCTTCACCCACTGGCCGGTGGATGAGCAGGAGATTGCCCCCTATATCCCGCAGGGTCTCATATTGGATACATGGGAAGGCAGGCCTTGGGTCAGTGTGTCCCCTTTTCGCGTTAATCCTCTTCGCCTCAGAGGACTTCCTCCCATTCCGTTCGTTCATGAATTCCTGGAGCTTAACGTGCGAACTTATGTTGTTCACGATAACAAACCGGGGGTCCTTTTCCTCACCTTGGAGGCTTCTAGCAGGCTTGCCGTGGCCGGTGCCCGGATAGGTGCGCGCCTTCCCTATCACCATGCGGATATGCATGCCCGGAAGCAAGAGGATAATATGATTGAATATTCAAGCAGGAGAACACTTAAAAGCAATGAGGAAGCCTTGTTCCAAGGCATGTATAAGGCTGCCGAAGAAGCATCCAGCTTCCACGCCAGTCCCTGGACTCTGACACATTGGCTGACCGAACGCTACTGCCTTTATACCTGCAGTTCCAAACATGAATTGTTCAGGAGCGACATCCATCATCTGCCTTGGCCGCTTTATCCGGCGGTATTAGATCTGCAGGCTAACACAATGTTCCAGTCCTTCGGACTTCATCATGATCCCAAGCCCGCTCTTCAAACCTATACCCCCCGCCTGGATGTTCTGTTATGGCCGTTAAAAAAAGTATGAGCTTCTTCAGCGGCACTAGGTCCACCAGGAACAAGTTCATAATGCAAATCAAAAATCCCCTTGGCATGCAGAGGGGATTTGGGTTTGCTCCTGTATATCATTTAAGCGGCGTTGTTTCCTAACCGGATCATGGTCACGCAGGAGCCAATGGCAATCGGATTTACTGGAGATGCTCAGGCGTTTTCTCTCCTGCTGCTGAGGACCCTACAACCTCAGTGAATATATTGGGCTGTACAGGGGCGACAGGAATGTTCACCTGGGGGAAATTAGTCTTGAGCAGCTTCTCCAAATCCCCACGGGTAACGGGCTTCGCATGATCCATTAATTCATATCCAAATTCTCCGTTGGATTCTATCGTTCCGGTCTTAATATCAGCCAGTGTTGAAATCCCAACCAACCGCAGTCTTTTCTCCAGATCATCAACTGAAATTCTGAGCATCTTTAAATTGTCATACAACAGCTTACCTTCGGAGATCACTGGAACCGACTTGCCTTTCAGCAAATTCTCAGCCTTGTTCCACTTTAGGGTTATCCATTCCGTAGCTACCAGGAATCCAATAAAGACTGCCGCCGCTATGATGGAATACCACATTCCTTTTCCTCCTACTTCAGAACCTAGGACAGATCCTATGGTCAGAAGGATGGCAATCTGGGGTGTCGTCATTTGAGAAACAGATTTGCGTCCGGCCAGCCTCACCAAGATGGTTCCAACACAAGCGAGCAGAAATGAATTCCATACGATTGTACCCATAATATCCTCCGTTTATTTTAAGCTACTTCCCATTTTCCCCGAATAAAGTAGCTTTTAGACCAGTGCCATCCTGTCCTATCTGCTGGTTGCCGGCAAAACAAAAATCAAAGCTCCTGTCAGTCAGTAGACACCCCTCAGAATTCAGGCTTCCTTCATCCCGTCATTGCCCTCATAAGCTTGCTTCAACCGTTCAATATCAATTTTGTCCATTTGCAGCATCGCCTTCCTCACCCTTCCAGCTCTCTCTGCATCTTCAGCCTGCAGAAATTCTCCCAGTGCAGTAGGGATAATCTGCCAGGATAGACCCGAACTTGTCCTTAAGCCAGCCGCATCGCTCCGTGCTTCCCCCTTCGGATAACCGTTCCCACAGCTGGTCAACCTCTTGCTGATCGATACAGTTCACAAACAGGGAAATAGCCGGGGTAAACGAGAAATGAGGCCCGCCGTTTAGCGCCATAAATGTCTGCCCTTCCAGTTGAAAGGTCGCCGATGCCAAGGCACCCTTAGGGCCTGGCCCTTTCTCTCCATACCTCTGTACGTTGACGATCTTGGAATTTTTAAAAATCGAAGTATAAAACTGGATGGCTTCCTCCGCATTGTCGTTAAACCACAAAAAAGTATTGATTTTTTGCATGACCTTTCATCCCCTTTACTGGTATATGTAAAATCATAACATAGCCCTGTCTCCCGATTTCTTCAGAATTGCTAAGTTTCCCGACCTGACCTTGGAAAAGCCTTTGTTTCTGGTGCATAAACTGGTTGACCTAATAATACGAAAAAGAACCTCGACGCTATAATTTGCGATCAAGGTTCTTATCTATATCGTACATCTTCTTTAACGCTTTTATGAAACTTCAACAGTACCCGAGATGATGATTCTAGCGGAATGAAGTCACAAATCCTTGAAGCAATGTACGCACATCGTAATGATAATGATGAATAGGCTCAACCGGTTTATTGATGCCGAGCAGCTTATAGACAGCCATTCTAGCTGCCCTTACCGAGTATTCTTCCGTAAATACGACATCGTCCGGGATTTCGCAGAACTGGCTGATGAAAGCCAGATTCGTGGAGCCTGCCGGAACAACCTCAGGACGGTCTGTAATCTCTCTTGGCATGAATTGGGCCGTAATAAACGGCATCATGCACGGAATACAGTTGGCCGAAGCGATAATGGCATCCATATCCTTTTCGAATTTCAGATGATGGAGCAGCTCGGTCAGAATCTCTTCCCCCGTACACTCGGCCATCGGTTTCTTCACATAGTCGCCCACCCGGTCAGGGAACAAACCGTAGCCCCAGAACACCTTCACATGCTCAGGCTGATTTCTGAAGTGTGGTTGATGTGCAAGCACAATGGACATCAGCCAGCTTGAATCTTTGAAAGTAACCAGTGCCCCGCTGCCTGCTTTATTACGGGAGAAGGCCTCCATCAGATCAAAGAACCGGGAATCCTGACAAGTGACAGTGAAGGACTCCCATTTCGACCCTTCAATATGATCATCGAAGGACGACGGATTACCGAGTCCGGGCTTCTTGGCAGCGATTCTCTCCCAGAGCTTCCAAGAGCTTCCCTTGCCATTAAGCTCAGGCGCCGAAGTCATGGAACCGAGACTGGAGCTCTCAGTCATGGAACCGTTCGTGATGATAACCAGGTCGCCATCGGCAATGTCCACGACCATTTCCGCTCCGGCTTTTACGATATGCATCCGGGTTACGGTGATGCCTTCACCTTCCTTGAAATCCAAATCGGTTACTGTACACTTCATATCAAAATCAACGCCGAATCCTTCCAGATATTTATGCAATGGGAGAATAATCGAATCATATTGGTTGTAAGGTGTGCGTGTAACCCCTTCAAGCGTGTGAATTCGCGGGAACTCGTGCATGAAACGGATCATGTATCTTTTTAATTCCACGGCACTGTGCCAAGGCTGGAAGGCAAAGGTAGTTGCCCACATATACCAGAAATTCGTCTCGAAAAAGTGCGGGCCAAACCAATCGTTGATGCGGGCCTTGCCCATTTTGGCTTCTGGAGTCATGATCAGCTTCAGCATGGCCATCCGGTCCACCATATCAAATCCCATGGACGTCACGTCCTCAACCTGTCCATCTTTATTGACAAGCCGGGCATTGGAATGTGTCGGATGCGCTGTATCAAAGGCAATGATCTCCTCGCGTACCGACAGACCCGGATGCTCCAGCGATGGTATGGAACTCAGCAGATTCCAAGTGTTCTCATACGTCTCATCGTTCAGCATCCGGCCTCCCCGGATCACATATCCTTCATTCCCGTTACCAGCCCCATCATTGCTGCCGCCGAGAATTTTCATTTCTTCTATGATATGAATCTGCTCTCCCGGGAAACCGCAATCTCTGACCAGAAAAGCTGCCCCCGCCAGAGAAGCTATCCCGCCGCCTACAAAGTACACCTGTCTGCCCCTGTAATCTGCTGTCATATCCGTCGCCTCCAAAAAGAAATGTTGATCTGAACACCTCTAATGTAGAACTTTTTGGCGGAGGTTAACATCTGCAATGCAGAGCAGGTGTATAGATTTTGGACACTTTCATCAAATTGTATAAAACAAGGGATCAGCTGCGCTTATGCTCATAACGGTCCAGCGCCCGTTCAAAATTCCCCTCAACCAGCCTGCTAAGCCGTCCTATGATGTCTGAGGGATTCTCTCGCATGCCGCCTTGCATCCATTGAATCACAAGACCGGTGAATGCAAGCGTGTAGAAATTGGCGATAAAGAGTTTATCCTGTTCAGGAACCTGCCTGCCAGAGGAGACCTCATTGACCACTCCAAGAATCAGCGGATTCGTCATTGTGTACAGGTAGCTGTCGAGATGGTTCCTCCCCAGAGAGTTCAGCGTATTCAGACACACGGCTTTGTTCTCTTCAATGTAGGTAAATATCGTATGCAGTCCATGTGTCCAGGTATGATAGCTGCGTTCCTGGGCGATAGCGTCTACCGCCTCAGTCTGATAGATCCAGCCAAGAAGCTCATATATATCTTGAAAGTGATAGTAGAATGTCTGCCTGTTCAAATGGCATTCTTCCGTAAGGTCCTTCACGCTGATTTTATTCAGCGGGATTTCCTGCATCAACCGTTTTAGCGAGGCGGCCAGCGCCTTTTTGGTCAGTAATGAACTGGACAAAAGATCACCTTCCATACAGTTATTCGGAATCTATTTATTATAGAAGGGCCTGCTGGTTCCTGCAATTGAACACGTTACGGAATAAACGAGTCTAAACTTAACCTTCAAGAATCTGCCGCCGGCTCTTGAAATATAAATGTACAGTGAATTCCTCCATAATCGCTGGGTTTAATAAATCCAAAAGCAGGAAATCGGTCCCTGGGAGGAGAAAGGTTCATTCTAACGTGCCTTATGGAATAACGATAGTCCCTGTATTCTTGTACTCAGAAGTATAGCCATGTTAACGAAAGGGTGATCTAGGTATGAAAGCGAATACACCTGCTTCAGGCCTGTCCTTGTTCAGCAACCGGTTCGTGCAAGTAATTATGGTATCCACGCTGTTCCTGCAGATCGGCATCTGGGTCCGTAACATCGCAATTTTGCTGTATGTCAAAGAAATGACTCATGATAATGCCTTCGCGGTTTCACTCATTTCTGTCGCGGAATATGCGCCGATCTTCATCTTCTCCTTCATCGGAGGAACGTTTGCAGACCGCTGGAGGCCCAAACGAACGATGGTCTGGTGTGACCTGCTAAGTGCATTGTCCATACTTGCCGTGCTGTTCGTGATGGAGAATGGTTCCTGGAAGGTGGTCTTCTTCGTCACCTTGGTGTCAGCCATACTATCCCAGTTCTCCCAGCCCTCGGGTCTTAAATTGTTCAAACAGCATGTGCCCGAACAACTGGTGCAGCAGGGAATGTCTATTTATCAGACGATGTTTGCCGTGTTTATGATATTTGGTCCTATCGTTGGTACGTTCGTGTTCCAGAGCTATGGCATTGAGACAGCCATCGGCGTGATGGGCGTAGCATTCATCCTGTCAGCCTGTACGCTTACATTCCTGCCTAAGGACCAACAGGAAGACAGTACGAAGAATGCGTCCCGGGTATTGGAGGATCTCAAGAAAGGGTTTGGATATGTGGGAGCAAGCACCATTCTGCGGAAGCTTGGCGGCGTGATGATGGCAGCCGGTCTGGGTCTCGGTCTGATTCAGCCTATGGGGATTTTCCTGATTACAGAGCAGCTAGGGAAGCCAGCGGAATATCTGCAGTGGTTCCTTCTGGTTAATGGGGTCGCAATGATTATCGGGGGCGTGCTCGCCCTCACCTTGTCCGGTAAGCTGTCCGCACAGAAGCTCCTGGCGATAGGATTGCTCGGAAGCAGCCTTGCCATGATCGGTATGGGGCTATCCACAAATTACTGGCTCTCACTAGGTCTCCAGTTCATAGCCGGGCTTGTATTCCCGTCTATTAACACCGGGGTAAATACTCTGATCATGAAAAATACCGAGGAGTCATTCATCGGCCGGGTTAACGGTATTCTTACACCGATGTTCATGGGCTCCATGGTAGTGACCATGACGCTGTCGGGTGTGATTAAAGAAACGATCTCGCTTATGCCTCTTTATCTCGTTGGGGGTGCCATTATGCTTGCGGGCATTCTAATCATTGTGCCGCTGTTCAAGCTGGGAAACCAACCAGTGCAGGAAGGATCTCTTGGTTTGAAACCTGCTGAGTAAAAGAATACATATTTGGTGTAATGAGAACGGATGGGGGATGCCTGGAATCAAGGGTTCCCCCATCCGTCATGTTCTTATTGGGCGCTTATGTTGCCTCTATACATATTGCCTGCCGGATTCCTTGTATTGCCCGCTGCGGAGGCCGATGAGTTGCTGTAGGCCCCAATGACATAAGTATCCGGGTTCGTAAGATACAAGGTATTGTTGAGAAATTGATTGTTGATCCCCCAACCGCTAACAATCTCATGAAGCTGGAAAGCATCCACAATAACATTGTTATTATTTTGATAACCCTTGTTATTTCTTATGACCGCCTGGTTGCCCTTCACATCGATGAAACTGTCGGCATAATTGGCTCCGCTGATTCCAACTCCGTTAAACGTACAGTTCTCCACCAACGTTCCAATCGTTCTCTCCTTGATGTCGATATGCTCTGCTGTAATATTCGGACCAAACTTCACATTCCGGACGGTATTATAATGAGTGTTCTGATTATAACCGCCTCCTTCAGCCGACCCAACATACACCCCTTCACCGTATCCTGCTCCTGTTTTGCCGGTATCATGGATATAAGAATCCTCAATAGTGCTGTAAGAGCTCCCGTCACGGAAATGAACGGCCTCAAACCCGGTATTGTATACCTCTACCCCTTTAATCAGGGAATGGCTTGAGTTATCAAGCAGAATTCCTTTCTGTGCGTTCGTAAACTTCAAATCCCGGATCACCCAATAGTCACCGCGGATTCTCAGACTATACCCTGAACCTACTGCATAACCAGACAGAACAGCGGGCTGGGACGGGTCCTGGCTGGTGATCGTAATTGGCGCCCCTACAGTTCCTTTCAGATCAGAAGAAAAGCTTCCCGTATAAGTACCTGGCGACAGAGTGATGCTTTGGCCGGGAGCCGCATTCTTCAGCGCCTTCTGAAGACAGGAAGTAGTTGAACATAAAATCGCGGATTCCGCCGATTTCGCAGCTTCTCCGTTCACGGATCTGTCCGGCTCAGCATGAGCCCCGGTAATAAACATCGTGCTCAAGGCCATCAGCGATAGGAATCCGCCAACCCTTCTTTTGCCTCCCGCAGACCAAAGCTTAATTGCTCTCATTGTAATTCTTTCGCCTCCTCTAATTGATCTCACCAAATTCAGCCACCCCCTGTCAGGGTGACTCTTGATGATTACGCCGCTCGATGGCGGCCTATGACAACCAAGGAGCTAACCATCATAAATCCTAGTTCCACCTGTTTTGGTGATTAGGTTTCGGTCTTTTCGGCCAGCGGTGAGGCTCCACATATTGGAGCATTGTCATGAATAGTTCTCCCCATTGACGCTCATTTAATGAACTGACAGGCTGATCTCTATGGATCTTTAACATCCTTACGAGATGTTTAACTTGCCCAGGTGTAAATATCCCGGCAACAGCCCTATAGAAAGAGGCCATGGGAGCCTTGAGAACATTCGAAGCCAAAGCCATGAATCTGCCATGGTCCTTATAAGGAATCAACGGGTTCCGCTTTCTCTCCACTAGGATCACTGCCGACTCCACACGCGGTGGTGGCGAGAAGTAACTCGGCGAGACCGTGCGAACAAGCCGGAAATCATAATACATCCTCCACTTTAATATCCGGGGATCGGTTATGGGATCTGCGGTGAACCGCCTTGCAGCCCCTTTCTCAATGACAAGAACCGCCCGCTGCACCGGCAGCTGCGGATGATCAAACAGCCTGCCGAAGATCGGCGTGGTAATAGAGTAAGGGATGTTCGCCACTATAATAAAGGGCTGTTTGGGCATATCCATCTTCAGGACGTCCGCTTGCCTGATGGATACATTATGGACATCCCTCATCTTGGTTGTGAGCTTCCTGATATATTCGGGATCATTCTCGACCGCGATGACCCTGGCAGCCACCCGGGTTAAGAGCACTGTTATCGCCCCTGTCCCGGCGCCGATGTCTAAAGCGGTATCCTTGGGGCCAATCCGGGCCAAGGCAATCATTTCATGAATCAACCCCGGATGAATTAACAAATGCTGGGCAGGAAAATTGGCAAAGTGGTTAGAGCCTTCACGGTTCCTAGACCTGTTTCTGGTCATGACAAAAACACCTCATTCATTCATATTTCGGGAATGAAAAAAGGCACAGATCAAATAGAACCCGTTCCATCTTCTTCAAAATGGAAGAGCCATAAGTGTTCTGTACCTTACATTACCGGATACGAATAAATGCGATGTTGCACATAAAGGGTTAGAGCCTCCTTATACCTTGCCTGATATACATACACATCAAATATAGCAGGTATGTCTTCAGTGCGGCAGACTCCAAAATGGCTATAACTAAAAAAGCCGCTTGTTTTCATATTCAAGGATCAAATATCCAATAATTGACACCGTTCCATATTCACTTATATAATTTGATTGTTTGATCAAAAAATTAATCGTAATCTCAAATTTTATTTTGTTGCAAAAGGAGACCAAACTAATGTCCAATTCTTTACATGGGGAACAGACACCTACAGAGTTGGGACTTACCCAGACCGAAAGGGTTCTAATCCTCATCCTCCCTCCTGTCCTGGGCCTCATCCTAGGTTTCTTTATTCCCACTATAGCCGCATGGGTGACAAAACTCCCTTGGTTTCCCTTCAAGGGTCCCTTTGAGCTAATTGCATCTCTTCAATACAATTGGGCGGCTGGAGTGACAACTTTATTGGGATTGATCGCGGGAATTTGGCTTACGTATGCGGTTTTTCGCGAGACATTGTTTGTCACTATAAGTGATGAAAATGTCCAGTTGAAAATCAAAGATCAGGCTCAGACCCTATCGAAACAGGACATTACATCTGTATTCACAGATGGCAAGCAGCTGGTTCTTCTTGGGGCTAATGGCGCGGAGCTTGCCCGGGAAGCCTGTGAATTCAAGCCCGCCAAAGCGGCGGAGGCTTTTGCCCGTCATGGCTATCCATGGTCTGCAGGCGGCGATCCCTATGAGCATGATTATCGGCTCTGGGTTCCGGAGAGCCCGGAATTGTCATCCGGTTTCAACGCGCTGTTAAAGGCCCGTGAACATGCCCTGAGGGAAAAGGACAGCGACTCCGCCAAGGAACTGCAGCGCGAAGCGGGCAGGCTGGGCCTTGTGGTTCGGGATAAAGGAAAACATCAATATTGGAGATTAACTAAAGATCAAGAACGGGGAGGATCATCATGACTAAAAAGCGTGATGACAAGCCATCGTTCATTACAGAGGCCAGACGCAGACAGATTGTGGATGCGGCCATCTCCACCCTGGATGAAATCGGGTATATCCACACGAGCCTAGCACAAATTGCCAAGCGTGCGGGCATCAGCACGGCGCTGATTTCTTATCATTTCAAGGACAAACAAGACTTAATGGACTACACGCTTATGATGCTGTTAACCAACGCCGCTGCCCACGTGATAGAGCAGACGAGAAACGTATCAACGGCAAGGGGCAAATTGCACGCTTATATTAAAGCTTGTATGGATTATCAATGCGCGCGCCCTCAGTATAATACGGCGCTGATTGAAATCATTTTTCATGCCCGGACACCTGATAATGTCCCTTATTACAGACTTAGTGATGATGAAGACGATTCTCTCACCAGCCTGCTTCACCAGATTCTGCAGGAGGGCCAGGCCAGAGGAGAGTTCCGCCAATTCAATGTGATCATTGTAGCCAGCGCAATCCGGGGTGCCATAGATGAATTCCTCTTCAATAAGAGTCTTAGCGGCCAAGTTAGCTTGGAGTCATACAGCAATGAACTCGCAGCTTTCTTTGAGCAAGCGGTTCTGGCGGAAATTTAACATCTTAACCTTCTGTTTATAGCGGCATTTGGCTTTTTAAAAGCAATTGGCATGAATTTTGCTAGTTTATTATGCAGAAGACGGTGCCTCATTCCCAGTGTTCTTCATTCCGATGTGCCGCCTGCCCAAAAACGGATGAACTAGCGGAGGTAAGCCAATGATCAGATTCGAACAGGACAGTATAGGGGTACGCGAAGTGCCATCTTATGCTTATTACGGTATCCAAACCTTGCGTGCCGGTGAAATGTTCCCGATAGCCAGCACCCCCGTGCATAAGGAATTTATAATAGCCCTGGCTTGTGTGAAAAAAGCGGCCGCCCAAGCCCACTTGGATATAGGCACGTTGCCCATACGTATCGGAAGCCTGCTGGTTAAAGCTGCTGAAGAGGTAATCCAAGGAAGACATCTGGAGCATTTCAAGGTTGATTTTATTCAAGGCAGCATCAATGATTCCTTGAATATGAACATGAATGAAGTGCTTGCCAACCGGGTGCTTGAGCTTATGCTTGCGGACAAAGGAGATTACGCGCTTGTAAATCCAAGCTTCCACATCAATCTGGGACAGACGACAAATGAAGTCATTTCAACGGCCCTGCGGATTGCTTCTTATCAGCTGTCACAGAAGCTGACAGGTACTGCGGAGCAGCTTATAACTGCCCTGCTCGCTGCAGCGAAACAGCCAAGCAAGCCGCATCACCAATCGAAAGAACCCCAAACTAAGACGGGAACAAAGGAATGGCTAATGGGGCAATTCGAGGAAGCTGCCCTGAGCCTTCAGCAGGATCTGGATAAGCTCGCCAAGGCCGCTTCGCATGTTCAAGCCGTTCGCCTGTCCGATGCAGGCGCCAACAGCGGGACTGAACTCAGTCATGAGTTTTCAAATAAAGCTGTGGCTTATTTAAGCAAATTAACCCAGATTCCTCTCACGGTGTCCCAGGCCGACAAGGAATCACCTCAGGATACCGATGTTTTCGTGCAGCTCTCATCAGCCTTGAAGCTATGTGCACTCACCCTGACCAAGCTGTGCCGCAGTGTCCGTACGGTGGCGGCCTCAAGCCAGGCTGACAGGGGAGATTGGGACCAGCCTCCAGGCGTCCAGCCGGAGAAAGCCGAAGCGCTTAGCCAGATTGCCTTCCAGGTGATCGGTTTCGATCACAGCATCAAGCTCGCCTCGGAAGCAGGGATCATTGACCGTGGAGCCGTACAGCCCATTGTCGCTTACAACCTGATCGAATCGCTCATAATCCTCTCCAGGGGGATGGAATCATTTGCCCAGCCCCTAACCTTCGAGGAGAAATCAGACATACCAGCCCATTTGAGAGGCTGAACAGAAAAGTGCGGACTCTAAAAAATAGCTGCTCTCCAGCTGACCTAATCATACGAAAGGGCTGTCTCCACAGTAATGCGTGAGACAGCCCTCTTGTCATATGCGCTGCTTCCGAGAGGACGAGGAGAGAATCCTCATCTCCTCCCGGTATTTGGTTACGGTTCTTCGGGATAACTGAACTCCCTCCGAGAAGAGAATATCCACAATTTTCTGATCCGAATACGGGCTGCGCCGGTCTTCCGAATCAATGATCTCCTTGATTCTCGCTTTGACCTTCCGGGAAGAGGCTTCACTGCCGTCAGAGGTGGTTAATCCTGCCGCAAAGAAATACTTAAGCAGAAACACACCGTGCGGGGTAAACACAAATTTGCCCTGCACCGCCCGGCTGACGGTAGATTCATGCATTTCCAACCTGCTCGCTATCGTATTCAAATTCAAGGGACGAAGGCTTCTCACCCCAGAGGTAAGAAAAGCACTCTGCTCCTCCATAATGGCATAAATCACCTTCAGGAGGGTCGCCTTCCGCATTTCTACACTCCGGATCACCCACCGTGCTGATTTCATACAGTCCTTCAAGTAAGCTGATGCCTCCATAGATTGCTTCAGACTCACCCATTCCCTGCATTCGCGGTTCATGGACAGCCGCGGTAAGTTAGAAGCGTGAAGAGCCACCGTAAAGCTGTCGCCTGCACGTTCAACCACTGCATCCGGTACAATATAATGCTGTTCAAATGCGGTAAGCGTCTGCCCAGGACGTGGGTTAAGTCCACGGATATAGCGGACTGCTGCCTGAACCTGCTCTTTCGTGATCTTCAGATCCGAGGCAATCCGGCCCAAATTACCCTTCGCCAGCTCCGTCAAGAATCCGCTTACAACTTCATAGGCGTAGGGCGCAGCCGATGGGTCGCGGACAATCTGCAGCAGCAGACATTCCTTCAAATTTCTGCAGCCAATCCCCGCAGGCTCAAGCGATTGCAGCTTCTCAAGCGCAGTCTCTAGAAGCTCCGCGGATACACTGGAAGGACTCTGAATATCTTCCATGTCCATATCCAGGTACCCATCCTCGTTCAGATTGCCGGCCAGGAAAGCGGCAGCCCTGTAGACTTCTGCCGGAAGCGAGAGAAGACGAAGCTGACTCTTCAGCTTCGCTTCCAACGTCTCCTGCGCACCTTTCACATTTCCCAGCATATCCTGCATTGGCCGGGCTTCCCCTTTGGCCCGAAGCTTCGATCTATATAAGTAATAATCTCTATTGTCCTCGAGCTCAAGCACAGGGTTCTCCATCGCCTGCTCCTGCAAATACTGGATCAGCTCATACCCGGACAACGATAAAATATGAATGGATTGCTTCAATTCAGGAGTAATCGCCAGCTTTACACGTTGGTCTTGCACCAGTTGGTAGCCTAACAACAGTATCTCCCCTTCCGCACAGATCATCACCTAAGAAAAGAAATGCGGTTCATCCTCTCTTCACTATACTGAAAAGGGTGATCTTTGAACACCGGTATGCCTGTAATAATATTAGAAACGCTCACACACCAGCTTCGCTTGGGTGAAGAGCAGCAGATAGTCCCGGCCCCCGGCTTTGGAATCCGTTCCGGACATGTTGAATCCGCCAAACGGATGGGTTCCTACCAAAGCGCCCGTACATTTACGGTTGAAATAAAGGTTGCCTACGAAAAATTCCCGTCTTGCTTTCTCCAGATTGGCCCCATTATTGGAGATCACCGCCCCGGTCAAGCCGTAATCGGTATTGTTGGCGAATTCAATCGCTTCATCGAAGGACTTGGCTTTGGTGAAGGCAACAACCGGGCCGAATATCTCCTCTTGGGAAATCCGGGCTTTGGAGTCCACATCCGCAAAGATTGTCGGTTCGATGAAGAATCCGTTCGGATCCCCCGTGCCCCCACCAAACACCAGACGCCCTTCCTGCTTGCCGATTTCAATATACTCTTGAATTTTTGTGTATGCCTTCTCATCAATGACCGGTCCAAGGTTAGCCGCCGCCTCGGCCGGATTGCTCATAGTCAGCTTGCTTGTGCGCTCCACAACCTTCTCCAGCACGGTGTCATACACTTCCTCGTGCACAATAGCGCGGGAGCAGGCCGAACACTTCTGGCCCGAGAAGCCGAAGGCAGACAGCGTAATCATGTCTGCGGCAAGATTCAAGTCCGCATCCTTATCCACGACGATGGCGTCTTTGCCGCCCATCTCGGCGACTACGCGCTTGATCCATTTCTGCCCCGGATTCGTCTTCGCCGCCCGCTCATTGATCCGAAGGCCAACATCGCGGGAGCCAGTGAAGCTGATAAACCGGGTAAGCGGATGATCCACCAGATAATCGCCAACCTGCCCCCCCGGTCCAGGCAGGAAATTCACTACGCCGGCCGGAAGTCCAACCTCCTCCAGCAAAGCCACAAATTTTGCGGCGATGACTGGCGTTGTGCTCGCCGGCTTAAGAACCATCGTATTCCCGGTTACAAAAGCGGCAGCGGTCATACCTGCCATAATCGCCAGCGGGAAGTTCCAAGGAGGAATAACAACTCCAACGCCGAGCGGCATGTAGTACAGCTCATTCTCTTCCTCTTCACTCACCGTCAGAGGCTGAGGCTGGCTGAGGCGCTGCATCTCGCGGGCGTAGAATTCGAGGAAATCAATCGCTTCCGCCGTTTCCACATCGGCCTCCACCCGGGTCTTTCCAGCTTCATAAGTCATCAGTGCGGAGAACTCGAGCTTGCGTCGGCGGAGAATGGCAGCGGCCCGGTACAGGTATCTCGCCCGCTCATTCGGATCGGTGCGCTTCCACGTCTCAAACGTGGCGGCCGCAGATTGGATCGCTTTCTCGGCAAGCTCCGTGTCGGCTTGGGATACGGTGCCGATCACTTGGCTTTTGTTGGCCGGATTAACCGAGACGATCTTATTTCCGGTTACGATTCTCTCACCGCCGATAATGAGCGGATACTCCCTGCCAAGCTCAGCCTCAATCTTCTTCAGCACGGCATCATATTCTACGTTATTGTGTTCTTCCTTAAAATTAACGAATACCTCATTTTTGAATTCTGATCTCATCTTCGGAACCATCCTCTCCTGATTTTCCTTATGTCACCTTCCCATAGAACAATAAGCAATTATCATGCCAATAAAGTCAATTCCGTCTGTTGGCACACATTTTGCTTATACTTCATTGTCAAAATAGCTCAGCTGACAACATTACAGGTGTCTGAAAGGGGAAACACGAAATGGATGGCACAGAACTTTACCGGAAAGTACTTCTGTCGGTATCCGGCAACAAGCTGGTTGAGAAGCTGTCTCTGAAATACGGAAAGAAATTAGCAGGCAAGTTCATTGCCGGTGATACTTTGGACGAAGCTTTAGATGAAATTGAAGCCCTGAACCGCAAGGGCATCATGGTTACTCTTGATCATCTCGGAGAGGGCATCAAGCGGTTATCGGAGGCTAATGCCTATAAAGAAGAATATATTAAGCTGGTTGATGGCATCGCAAAGCGCGGGGTAGATTCAAATGTATCCTTAAAGCCCACCCAAATGGGCCTGGCCTTGGACCCCGAGGCCTGTTATGAGAACATCCGCACCATTGTGATGCAGGCCCGGGCACACGGCAATTTCGTGCGTATTGATATGGAGGACACTCCCTTCACCCAGGCTACGATCGATATTGTACTCCGCCTGCACGCCGAAGGGCTGACAAATGTAGGTACGGTGATCCAGGCTTACTTGTTCCGTACGGAGGATGACGTTATGCAGCTCATCAAAGCCGGAGTGAATCTGCGTCTCGTCAAAGGCGCTTACAAAGAGCCGGGTACTGTTGCCTATCAGCAGATGAGTGAAGTGATTGACAACTACAAAAAGATTATCCGCATGCATCTGGACCAGGGCGTGTACACAGCCATCGCCTCCCACGATGACCGTATTATCAATTGGGTCAAGGAATATGCCCATAAGCACGGGATCCCCAAGGACGCATTTGAATTTCAAATGCTGTATGGCCTGAGGATGAATGATCAGGCCCAATTAGCCAAGGATGGTTACCGTATCCGGTGTTATATGCCTTACGGCACGATGTGGTATCCTTATTACACCCGCCGTCTGGCTGAGAAGCCGGCCAATCTGTGGATGGTGGTCAAGAATATGTTCAAATAACACCTCTACATCCGTAAGCGTTTTCAAAACAACTTGCTAATCCTGTCTAAAAATATTTACACTTAAAATCCGGCCCGGTATAATGACCCTAGTCACAGTCTGTTAGCTTGTGTTCCTATATATTGGGGGGTCAGCTCATTGAAGCATCTGTTACCGAGTCTGGAAAGCCTTATTCGAACCGATTGCACCCTGATTACACGCACTGAACTGTCAGCGTATCAAGACCGTCATAATTCAATCAATCCATCACCGGTATTTATAGATTATAAAGATGGGAGATACGGTCTGCTGCAGCCCTCTCCCGCTTCTAACTCAACTATTCATCCTTATAATCAAGACCTTATAGACGTGGGAACCGTTAACGCTGAAACCTCGTTGACCGACGTCTCTTTGGTCTTCTCTTCTTGCCCTCTGGCCATCGTGCTCCGTGATGATCAACCTGTGGGCTATATCACCTCGGGAGATATTATTCAGGCAGCCGTTCATGCCCATCAATGCCTGGAGGCTTACTTCCAGACTACTTTAGAAACACTTAACCCTGACATCGCGATCACCCTGATTAACGAGGAAGGCCGCGTGGCGGTGTGGACGTCTGGAGCAGAGCATATTTTCTCTATCCAAAAAGAAGAAATCATCGGCAAACCCGCCTCCGACTTTTTCCCGATCGACCGTCTTCAGTCCCTGAAGACGCTTCAGACCGGGGAGTCCGTGCATAAAATGCAGCATCGTCCAAGACAAAATATGTTTGTTCTCATCAATTCCAATCCGGTGCTGCTGGATGGCCAGATTATTGGAGCCGTAGCGGCGGAATCCGACTTGACTACCCAGATGAGGCTCCACAACGAGCTTCTGCAGATGACCAACAAGGTTCACCATCTGCAGAAGGAAGTGGCGATGCTGAGCCCGTCGCAGAACCCTTATCAGCAGATCAAAGGCACAAGTCCAGCGATCAAGAGCAGTATCGAGACGATCAAAAAAATCAGCACCACCAAAGCGACTGTGCTTATCCAGGGCGAGAGCGGCACTGGCAAGGAATTGTTCGCCCAGGCGATACACAATGCACGCGAGAAGGATGGCGCCCCTTTTATTGCGATTAACTGCGGGGCCATCCCGGGCGCCCTGTTCGAGAGTGAACTGTTCGGCTACGAGAAAGGCGCCTTCTCAGGTGCTGATCCGAAAGGCAAGAAAGGGAAGATCGAACTAGCCAATGGGGGTACCCTTTTCCTTGACGAGATCGGGGAAATGCCGCTGGAAATGCAGGTTAAGATGCTCCGGGTTCTCCAGGAGAAAACATACTTCCCGGTCGGGGGCACACAGCTGAAGAAGGCGGACTGCCGGATTATCGCTGCAACCAACCGGGATTTGAAGAAAATGATCGTGGAAGGCGCATTCCGTGAGGACCTCTACTATCGGCTGAATGTCGTATCCTTGGATATCCCTTCTCTGCGCGAGCGCAAAGAGGATATCTATGAACTGACGCAATCCTTCCTGCACGAATTCTCGCTCGTTTATGGCCGCCATATCGAGTCCTTCACACCGGATGTATTTGAGGATCTTCTCAAATACGACTGGCCCGGGAATATCCGTGAACTCCGCAACACGATTGAGCGTCTTGTGATCTTCTCGACCGATGGGGAGATCAGACGGGAGTATCTGCCCCCGAATATCTATACCGGGAATCAGGAAGCGACTTCCTCTGGCAATACGGGAGACCATTCCGGCAGGTTGGAGTTCAGCGGAGAGGTATTCCGTGCCAAGCTGGATGAATGCGAACGTAACCTTCTGATCCAGGCGCTGGAATCAACTCAGGGCAACAAGCTTGCGATCGCCAAGCAGCTTGGCATCTCAAGAGCAACACTATACAACAAGCTGAAAAGACTCAAATTGTGATTATTGTTATTGACAATTCTCATTATTTAGACAGAAGAGTTTTCGGTGTCTAAGTTTTTAAACACTGCCTCATCGGGATATATTTAAAAAGCCCCGGACAACAATTGTCTGGGGCTGTCACTTATGAGGCGCTATTGTTTCACACCAATCGCATCCTTGATTTGCGGGATGGATAACCCCGCAGTCTTCAGCTCTTTGATCTTCTGAATGCGCATGACCGTCTCCTCCCGCTTGTACCTCCGTGTCAGATTCTCCTCTGCCTGTTCAAAAGGAAGCATGCCTTCCTCAGTATAAAACTTAAGTGTGCTGTAACGGGAGCCTGTCAGCCGTACCAGTTCCCCAATCGATACATACTCTGATGCCAATATGGCATCCATGGAGCGTTGTCTGGACATTGTTCTACGCTCCTTTATACGACGGCTGCCGGACGTTTAGGCTGCAATCGCACACCGTGAATAGGAACTCGTGTGTAGGCAGCATGGGGATGAGCTTCATAACATATGTTGTCGATTTTAATAATTGGAACTTGCCCCCCACGTATCACCTTAACCACATGTCCATAAGATTCAAGTCTTGTAATCACATCACGGATTCTTTGATCAGGACCTGCAAACATTTCCTCTGTCTCAATAAAGACCGACTGGGATCGCTCAATGATAGGAAATACAAAATTCAGTCCGCGTCCCACCTGGGTTTTCACAGCCATCTTTTTCATATGTAACAGCTGCTTAATGATAAGCTCACTCCGCTTGTGTATGGGGATAGGAAATAAAGTTCGGGCCAGCGCAGATTCAGAATACAGCTCATCCATCCGAGTGCCCACTCTCTCCAGTTCATTACGTGAAAATAAATCATGCATGCATCCACTCTCCCGGAGCAGCCATAACATGCAAACTGCTTCTTCTGTAACCGTTCCATCCTCCAGTATTTCCGCCCGTAATTCCTCTGTTATCCGAGTGTACTGATTCATATCACTCCGGTATTCCTTAATCTCGACTCCAGCTGATTCAAAATACAGATCGCAACTCAGCAGATGATGAATCTCCTCAAGCCATCCTGTTCCTTAAGAGATTCAGCAATTGCATGCTCCAATTGAGCTAATTTTCGATTCGATAATCTTGCTGCTTGGCTCAGCCATTCGTCCAGCTTTGCTCCGGCACCGTCTAACTTGTCAGAAATCAGTCCAACTAACACGGCCCACCGAGTCGGACCGCTAGTGATAAGATTGCTTGAAGCCCGCTCACTCAGCTTAAGCTTTCCTTCGGATTCTTCGAACCCACCATCCAAATATAATTCTAAAATAACCGCGGCTGCCATACAGCGAAGAGCCACTTTCTTCTCAGTCGTGAGGTGAAGACTCCGCTGTGCGTTTAAGGCAATTAATGAGAAGCTTTGGACCAAGCTCAGATCTGTCACTATGGCCACTCCTCTCTCTTGTCATTGTTTAGTTCAACTGAACTTTGCATCTGAAAGCTGAAAGGTTAAACTTTTTACTCTTGGTTTACGTTTACTACTTATTACTTATTACTTACTACTTACTTTATACAATAACCCCTAATATTTATCAATTCGGGCAAAATAAAAAACCCTCCAAGTGAGGGTTTACACCATAAGTCTATTTGTCATTCGATACCGCAATAATCACGCTGCCTTTTTTGTGACCCTTCTCCACATACCGATGCGCTTCCGGGATCTGTTCAAGGGTATAACATCTGTCGATGACCGAATGCAGCTGTCCCTTTTCCATAAGCTCTGCCAGGAAGTGAACATCCTCATTCCGCACTTTGGCCATCCCCTGACCGTCGACAGTCACGAACGAACCGCCGGGAACGAGAGCATTGCGGCAGTGCGATTTCGAGCTTTTTCCGACAGCGTCAAAGATAACATCGTATTGTTCCCCCCTTGCGGCAAAGTCCTCTTTCGTATAATCAATCACATGGGCAGCGCCCAAAGATTTGACCAAGTCCAAATTACCGCTGCTGCATACACCGGTTACCTCAGCTCCAAAGTATGCCGCGAGCTGTACTGCAAAAGTTCCAACAGCTCCCGAACCTCCGTAAATCAGAACCTTCTGCCCCTGCTGAATACCAGCCTTCCTTAGGAAGTACAGGGCCGTTGTCCCCCCGAAAAGCAAGGAGGCGGCCTGTTCATAGGAGACATTGGCCGGAATAACAGCCATCCGTGCGTCTTCGTGGAGGCAGGTGTACTCTGCGTGGCCTCCCAGCCGCATTCCGGTTAATGCGAATACACGGTCACCCTTCTTAAACCGCTTGACGTCTTTGCCAACAGACTCCACTTCACCCGCCAGCTCGGCTCCGAGAATTGGTTGTCTCGGCTTCCGGATTCCCAATACCAGCCGCATAGGCACCCAAAACAGCAGCGGACTTTGAAAAGCCCGGATTCTGATATCACCCGCAGTTACCGTGGACTTGTGAACCCGAATCCGTACTTCTTTGTCCCGTGGTACAGGCTTCTCCACCTCTCTAAGCTGCAGTACATCAGATGAACCATACGCTGTGCAGATCATTGCTCTCATGCTTTTCCTCCAGGCTCAATTTACACTCAGTATATAAGTGTATAGACGTGGATTACAGATACTAAAGTATGGTTTTAGGAAATCTGTCTTAAGGGCCTTGATGGAAAAGGTAATCCACAGAATCTACAAAATCTACAGAGCCTACAAAATCTACAAAATTCCCAGGCTCCGTGCCCGCGCCACTGCCTCTGTACGCCGTTTCACCTGAAGTTTATCGAAGATGATACGGTTATGCCCTTTCACAGTGGTTAAGGCAATGAACAGCCTCTCGCTGATTTCTTGGTTTGAGAGGCCTTCAGCGATAAGCTGGAGCACCTCAAGCTCTCTCTCGCTCAGCGGCTCAATGAGAGAGGCTTTAGCCGGAATCGGAGGCAACTCAGTGTTTGAGGCGCCGGAACGTCGTTTGGCCACGTCAAAATGACCTAACAGCAGCCCGGTATAATCCTGCCGGATTCCATGGGAAGCTGCTTCATCCAGAAGCCTGGACATAGGACTTCCTAATTCTACAAAAGTTCGGATTAGTCTCTCTGGCGCCGCTGTTTCCAGTGCTTCCTCCAGTAATGAATAAGCCTTCACCTTCTCACCCTGCTCAAAATAAGCAGCAGCCTGCAGCACTGAAATCTCAAGCAGTTCATCCGCATGACCTTTTGCGGCCGACTGCTCCCGAAGCAGCCCCAGTTCCTCAGTCAGATCAGCGGTTCCGCCCCTGGCGAGCTCCACTCTTGCCTGGAGCAGAGGAAGCCTATGACTGCGTGCAAGCTCTGCGGCCTCATCGTAACGGCCCTGATTCAGATAAATCTGTGCCTGGACAGCTGCAATTGCTGGAATCTGTACCTCGAACTGATGCCGATCAGCGGCCATAGCAGCATTCGATAGTATAGCAACTGCTTGATCCATATCTTCCTTTGCAAGCAGAATTCTCGCAAGCATAACCTGACAAGCGACAACCCTGTCTGAATATGCCAAGCGTCCCGCCAATTGAACGGATAGATTTGCATGCCGCTCAGCTGCCTCAAGGTCATTCCGTTTGTAACTGATCCGTGCCAGTCCCAGGTATGCTTCACATACGGCCGGAAGCGGTGAATCTCCCGCCATTTCCAGCACGTGCTCATAATGAGATAAAGCTGCATCAAGCCGGTTCTCAAGCTCCTCAATGTTTCCAAGTCCCGATGATGCCATAAGCATAATCACCCTATGTCCGAGCCGGGTGCTGTGCATTAACGCATCAGCATAGGCTTGACGTGCAGCCGCACGGTCCCGCAGCAGCTGATGTGCATATCCAAGCGCCCAGATGGCCGCAGTCCGGACTGGCAGATTGTCCGGATGAAGATATTTCAGAGCCCTGCGCGACTCGGCAAGTATCGTGCCGGCCTCGTGCCGGCTGACTGCCAGCGTCGCCCGAATCGAAGCGATATGACCGGTCAGATCGCGCCGTACCGATTCCTGCCGGATTTCCTTCAAGACTTTCTCGGCAGCCATCAGCTTGATCTGGGCACCCTGCACATCTCCGGCCATCAGCAGAACAGAGGCATACATAACCCAAAGAGAGGGCTGCTTATCCATCTCACTCTCCGGCAGCGATTCCAGCCAATTTCTCACAGCTGACGCAGCTCCCCGGAAGATGATCGGCATTCCCTTACCCTCCGCCAGCCGGGCTGCACGGGAAATATCTGCCGCGGAAGCCGCATGTTGAAATGCCTCCAGCTCGAACCCCTGCTCTTCATACCAAGCACTGGCTTTCTGGTGGAGGTCAGCCAATTCTGTTGCAGGGTCCCTCCCGTGTTCGGCAATGTGCCGGGACAGCTGACTTCTGAGCAGATCGGCAAACAGATGATGGTAGCGATACCACTGACGCTCATCATCCAGAGGAACAAGAAACAAATTGGCTTGTTCAAGATAGATCAAGATGTCTTGGCTTCCCCTTACAAGACCGCTGGACATCTGGTCAATTCCCGTTAGAACTGCGCTGCACAGTGAACCGCAGAACCGGTCCAGAATCGAAGTATAGAGCAGAAAATGCCGGATATCCGGAGCCTGATATTGAAGCACCTCTTCAAACAGATAATCCAGCACATAACGGTGGTTCCCCGAGAAGGAAGAAATGAATGCATCCGGATCTTTATGACCCTTAAGGGATAACGCGGCCAGTTGAAGCCCGGCGATCCACCCTTCGGTACGATTCTTAAGCTGTGCCACGCTTTCAGGCGGCAGGCGAAGCCCCATGACCCGAGCGAGGAACTCTTCTGCTTCCCTAGTATTAAAACGCAGATCCGCCCCCCTTACTTCGTTCAACTGGTTCCTGACCCGAAGCCGGGCAAGTGGCAAAGCCGGATCCTTGCGGCTGGCAATGACCAAATGCATACCCGAAGGCATGTGCTCAAGCAGCAGGGCAACAGCCTTTTGAACCGGCTCAGCTTCAATGACATGATAATCGTCTATAACAAGCACAAAAGAATGGGGAATCTCGATCAGGTCGCCGATCAGAGCCTCCACCATCGATTCCATATACACGGCTTGAGGTGACTGCAGCATCAGAGATACCTGCTCGCCCAAACCAGCCGAAACAGTTCTAAGGGCAGCAATAAGATACATCAAAAAGCGGCTCGGATCGTTATCACCTTCATCAAGAGACAGCCAGGCGGCAGGAAAAGCGCAGCTTGCCATCCACTGACCGAGCAATGTGGTCTTTCCGCTTCCTGGCCCTGCCGAAATCAAGGTGAGCTTCCCCTGCATTCCATCATTCAGCTGCTGGGTTAAGCGGGGGCGCTGGACTACTATTGATCGCGCTGCAGGAATATTTAATTTAGTGGAAATAATAGCTGCTGTCATAATACCCCCAGTATAAAAGTTGATTTTCAATCATTTAGGCCATATAAATTCGATAACTAGTTCTACAATCTCAGCACGATTCCCTTTACGGATCAACAATCTTATACGATGATAATCACTCAGACTACCGGGAAATCGGTAGGCAGCAGTTTCGATACGCCTGCGATTGGTTATATGAAGCCTGAATCTAACCCTTGGAAGTTAGGGAATTATAATAGGGTCGGATTTGCTTTCCGACCAAGAAAGGAGAACTATCTATGAATTTGAAGCAGCTGGAACAAATCCATACAGGCCAAGGATTTATTGCGGCCTTGGATCAAAGCGGAGGCAGCACCCCAAAGGCGCTGGAGCATTATGGCATCAAACCTGCAAGCTATGATAGCGAGGAAGTCATGTTTGGACTGGTTCATGAAATGCGGACCCGGATCATCAAGAGCCCCTCATTTGATTCCCAGTACATTCTGGGAGCGATCCTGTTCGAGAACACGATGGACCGCCTCATCGACGGCAAGTATACCGCAGATTATCTCTGGGAAAAGAAAGGCATTGTGCCGTTTCTAAAAATCGATAAAGGACTCGCTGATCCCGAAGAAGGTGTACAGCTCATGAAGCCTAATCCAGGCCTTGACGATCTGCTGAAGCGGGCTGTAGATCGCAACATCTTCGGCACCAAGATGCGCTCGGTTATTAAGGAAGCGAATCCAGCTGGAATCCGCAAGGTTGTGGAGCAGCAGTTTGCCGTGGGTAAACAGATTGTGGAGGCAGGACTGGTTCCTATTATTGAACCGGAAGTGGATATTCACAGTGAGGATAAACTGAAGTCGGAGCAGCTTCTCAAGGAAGAGATCAAAACCCATCTCTCCAAGCTTGACGACAAGACCAAGATCATGCTTAAGCTGTCCATTCCAACGGAAGACAATTTCTACAGCGATTTAATGAAGGACCCGCATGTGGTAAGAATTGTGGCTCTTTCAGGAGGGTATTCCCAATCCGAAGCGAATGAGAAGCTCGCCCGCAATCACGGGCTGATCGCAAGCTTCTCGCGTGCCCTCGCCGAGGGGCTGACAGCCGGCCAGACGGATGAGGAATTCAACCAGACGCTTTCAAGCTCCATTAAAGCAATCTATGAGGCTTCGATCAAGTAAAAGCGACTGTCCTCGAGTGAGCAGACAGCTACTTAAATTAGTTGAGCAGCCGATCACTCACACCACCGTACATTCTGTTCAGTATACAGTGGTTCACCCGTTTCAGGACAATTGTCGTAGAGGCTCGTACTGTGCAAGGGAAGGATAATCCCCTGCCTGTACGAGCCTTTCTTTTGTTAAGGCGTCAGGGCAGCATCTGGCCTATTGACAACCCGCCGGTATCCCGTCCGTGTATTTCCCCATGGTAGGCTTTTCAGGCAAGTTTCCAGACACTTACGCAACTTGGTGGTTCCTAAAACCTTTATAGGCTAAGGGGAGAAGAACAAAGGACAAGATGACTGCAGTGCCAGCCATAGCGTAAGGTTCAGGTATACTGTATCCCAACACATGATACAGCTCATAATGGGAGAACGAAGAGTACCCATTCATCATTTTTACAGGGAATAAATTGATGATATGATTGAAGAATC
This sequence comes from Paenibacillus sp. J22TS3, assembly GCF_018403205.1. Classification (NCBI taxonomy): domain Bacteria; kingdom Bacillati; phylum Bacillota; class Bacilli; order Caryophanales; family Paenibacillaceae; genus Paenibacillus; species Paenibacillus sp. J22TS3. The sequence continues at coordinate 273,500 of NZ_BOSF01000002.1, read as the reverse complement.
GGCTGCTTTTGCTATAAGGAATAAACATTGGTCCAAGAAGGACAATGGCAGAGCAGATTATGACATAAAAGGGGGCCTTCATTTTGGCAGACAACACAAGAGTGAATGTCATCATCAGGAGACAGGCCAGAAATCCAAGCAAGACAGACCAGATATAGGTCTCCATAAGGGTTAGTGGAAAGGGCGCCCGAAACTGGATAATCTGCAGATTGCTGTTCCACCCGAAATATCCGTAAATGGCGAGAATCAACAGGGTGAAAATTAGAATAGAGGCTAAAAACAATCCGGTTGTAAGGATTATACTCGCCCAAAGCTTGGCCCTGATGACCTTACTTCGTCCATAACGGGAGGAGAGAATAATAGAGTCGGCACCAGATTGATACTCTCCCGAGAAGACCGGTGACACACATACACATACTATAAAAGCAGCTGCAAAAATAATGATCCATAAATTAAGCAGGACGTTCTTCCAGCCATCGGTATAATCAAAGGCGAAAGGCACAGCTATTTTTTGATTCATCTTAAGAAAGAACGCCTTATCTTCAACCGAATAATTGCCGTAAGTATAGTCTGTGTCCAGGTATTCCTGAACCTTGTCCATTCTCTTCTGATAGAAATGGCTCGCGTCTGCCGAAGTTAATTTGTTAATAACATAATAGTCATATCCCGCCTTGGGGGAGTAAATTTGCCGGATCAGACTGAGAATTTCAGCATCCTTTTGCTCCGTTTGACCATAAGCTTTATCAGAGAGCTCTTCGCCGTTCAAATTTTCGGGGTTGTTCCTTGCAGCATGATAACGTTCTATGGCGGCCCCTATTTTCTTGGTAGTCAGCCTTCCGGCCTGTTCATGTGTCTGCTCTCTAGCCAGCGAGATTGCAGAAAGACCGGTAATCTCCTTACCATTTTGATCTGTACGGCTTTCTCCGGAGACTGTAGAGAGGGTAAGCAATATTGAAATAATGACTATTATAGCCATACCGGCAAAAGTTGCTTTTCTTCTTACCATCTTTCGGAGTTCAAATTGGATAAGCGGGATCATAAGCTCACCCCCTTGATTGGCTTAGCAGGCGACTCATCCTGGAAGTAATACAGATATAGGTCCTCCAAGGTGGGAGCGACAGGTACCGCATCTGGAAGCGGTCTTTCTTTGGACACAATACGCAGCTCCAACTGGTTGCCCTCATGCTTGAGATTGCTGATACAGTACTTGTCATTCCAGTTATCCGCCTCTCTGGCCGGTACCAGACAATTCCACACACAGTTCTCCATGGAAGACGTTAACTCTTCGACAGTTCCCGTCATCAAGAGGCGGCCTTTCTTCATCACCAAAATTTGATCTGCTATATATTCCACATCTGAGACAATATGAGTAGATAATATAATAATTTTGTCCTTCGCCAGGTCCGAAATCAAATTGCGAAATCTTACTCTTTCCTTGGGATCGAGGCCCGCTGTAGGCTCATCCAGTACTACAATGCGTGGGTCATTCAGCATAGACTGGGCAATGCCCAGACGCTGCTTCATTCCACCGGAGAAAGTTCGTATTTTTTTGCGGGCTACGTCAGATAAAGCGACTGTTTGCAGAAGGTCATATGCTTTTAGCTTGGCATTGCGCGGCGGTATGCCTTTCAGTGCAGCAACATACAGCAAGAACTCCTCTGCAGTAAAGTCAGGATAATATCCAAAATTTTGAGGCAAATAACCAAGCAAATCACGATATTGCTCTCCCATCTCGGCAATATCAGCGCCATCCAACGTTATTGAACCTGATGAAGGAGCCAGCACTCCGCAGATCATACGCATGAGTGTTGTTTTTCCGGCTCCATTTGCACCGAGCAGACCATAAACTCCACTATTTATTGTGATGTTCATGTCCTCCACAGCTGTTTTGGCTGAGAAACGCTTAGTCAGTTTGTTCAGCTCAAGTTTCATAATTGAGTCCTCCCGTGCAGCTGTATTCAAACTATGAATAAATCAGATTAAGAACATTTCGATCTCTGCAAGAAGCCAGCATCGTATGAGCTTCCCAGATTAAGCCTATGAAAGAAACAACGAGCACAAAGATCCAGACATCCGTTGCAGAGGCAGCATACAAAGCATCATACTGAAATGACAGGGTCATTTGTGTCAGCATTAACAGCCCTATATATAACAAAATGCCGGACTCTCTGCTTCGGGTATGATTTATAATCCAAAGGCATCCGAGTAAACCCATGACAAATGGTACAAGCAGGTATAACAGAATGACATAGAACTCCGGATCAAAGCGGTGAGAAAGAAAGGAAAGCATTATTGTAAGAAAAACCGCATCCACAATGCCCAAAATGCCCATACGAGCTAACAGGAGCTTGTCAAGTGAATATTTGGTACTTACTTCAAGCTCAACCACACCATGTTGGAAGGAACAGGCAAGGACCTTGGCGCTGGCGAGAGCAAGAAGTGGGGTCAAGGCGGATACCATACCGAGCACTTGCAGATGGTTGAGTGTTGAGAATAATAAAAAATTTTGCGTGGCCAATACGGTAACCAAGACAACCATAAGGTGAGCAGCCCATACCTTTGCACGAATAAAACGAAGCTGCATAATAACAAAGTCAATGTACTTTGTTCGGATATGAAGTCCGGCCTGGTGTGTATGCATAATTTGTTTGGACTGCAAAATGGTCTCCTTCAGCTTTTCGGGATCAGTAGGGGGTAAAGAAGGTTGCTGCAGAAGGCCTCGTATGGTGTTTATCTGGCGTTTGTTCAAGCAAACTTCCCCTTTCTATATCTTTCTTAATGAAGCTAAGGCTTTTTTTGACCTTGTACTGGACCATATATACACTTAATCCGGTAATTGAAGCGATATCACGATATTTGAAGTCATGAATGAAACGAAGCAGCATGACCTCCTGCTGGTCTGGCGGCAATTTGCTTATCATTTGGTTTACGCTGTGCTCACTTTCCACCTCTTCCTCCATGGACAGAGTAAACCCGCTGGTCTCCGTTAGCTCCTCCAGCGAGACGGACTGTTGAATGCTGAAATATTCACTGCACAAACGGCGTGCAATGGTGTACAAGTAAGCACGACACTTTCCCACATGGGTGTACTGGTCGAAATAACGAAAAAAGCGATAGAAGGTTTCCTGGGTAATGTCTTCGGCCGCTTCAACGCTTCGGGTCTTCCAAAAGCAATATTTGCCTATACTGTCGTAATGGCGGCTAATCAGACAATCCATATATTCGGTCTCTCCGTTCTGAATCCGCAGTATGAGTTCAGCATCCTCCATGTTGCTCCCCCCTTTCTATTATGTATAACTGTTAAAACGCCGAAAAAATGGAAACCTGGTATGATTTTTTTGTGAACTTAAAAAGCAACCCCGAATTATGAGGGTACTTTTTCGTACGACTCGGCCTGTAATTTATATAAATTGGCATATATCCCGTTTCGGATCATTAGATCTCGATGTGACCCCATTTCTACTAGCTCACCAGCTTGCAGTACAATGATAGAATCTGCAAAGAGGGTATTCACAAAACGGTGACTAACCATTATACATAACCTATCTTCTCTCATTCCCCGGAAATTTTGGTAAATTTCATATTCAGCAATTGCATCTAAAGAAGCTGTTGGTTCATCTAAAACCAATATTGGAGCAGGTTTCATAAGTGCTCTTGTAATGGCGAGTTTCTGCCATTGGCCTAATGACAAGTCAACACTGCCTGACCATTCCTTTTGCAATTTGGTATCATAACCGGATGGCAGCTTAGTAATAAATTGACTGGCACCGGATTGTTCTGCTGCCGTTTTAATTTGATCCAGGTCACTCAAGTGATCCAGGTCGCCCAATCCAATATTTGTTTTAACATCAAACGGATATTTAATAAAATCTTGAAATACTGCTGAAATATTAGCGAACAAGGTACTCTGGTTAAACGCATTAATATTTACTCCGTCAACCAATATCTCACCTTCTGTTGGTTGATATAGGTTTAATAGGAGCTTGATTAATGTTGTTTTCCCAGAACCATTCTGTCCTACAACCACATAGGATTGAGGGGAGTACAGAGAGAGGTTCAGGTTTTTTAGAACGTACTGATCTGTACCTGGATAAATAAAAGAAACATTTCTGAACTGAATACAATGAAAGTCAGATGGAAAATCAGGTTTGTCATTCTGATTTTGTACTGGAAGGTCTAAAAGTACAAAGATATTTTGTACATACAAACAATCTTCATAAGCGGTTGACACTAATGATAGCAGGTTGGATATTGAATCCTTCAAATTGTCTACTGAGGTAAGATACATGGTTAAGGAACCTATGGACAATTTTGATTTAACACTAATAAGTACTACTAAAATTTTTATAAAATAAACAATTCCTTTGTCAATTATTTCCACAATTGAAGTTTCAATCAAGAAACGTCTTCTTATCTTCTTATCCTCTTTTAAGTAGTCATCAAGAATATTCATAATAGTTTTCAGTAAAAAAGAGTTTGCGTTATAGATTTTAAGTTCTTTAATATTTTGATTGGTAATTGCAAGAGTTTTAAGATGTCTTACAAACCGATTATTTTCGAACCGCATATTAAATACTTCAAACCATTTATTTAAAATTTTTAAACTTATATAGAACATAGGCAGCGCTGATAACACACAGAGCAGCACAATCCCGGTATTAAAGTATAATAAAATTCCGACTATCCCCACAAAACTTGTTAAGTTTTTTATAAAACCCACCAATGTGCGCAGCAGACTTATACTTCTAGTTAGAGATTCATCATTCGACTTTTGAATCTGGTTATAGATATTGGCATTATCAAAGTCTTTTAGGTCCAGCAAGGACACTTTTTCAAGGATGTTTTTACTGATAACTTTATTTAGCATGGATGAATATATATTTTGGATATAGTTGGAAAGTGTGAGGGTTATTGAGTTAAGTAGGATTAGAACAAAGTGCAAGGCCAGCCAAAGATATATTAATGAGTCTTTGATGCTGCCGTCTTTAATTAGTATATTAGTAACAGCGTCAATAAACTCCTTCCAAACCCATAAGCCTATTGGAATAATAGCTCCGGATAAAGTATCAATTATTATGATGAGAATAAGTTTAGGAGGACTAGTTCTCCAAAGAAGACGGAGAGTTTTTATTAAAATCAGGAGAAGGTCTCTTGTCTTTTTAAATTTTAAAACCATTCACTTCACCTTCCCCCTAATTTTCTATTACTACTTTACAAGGAGCACTTAAGACTAAATTTTTGTATATATTTACATCATCTGATTTTAGGTCACCTAGAATATTAAGGATTTCTTCAAAATGACCTGCTGTAATGTGCATGGGTTCATCATAAAAGAAATTAGCTGATAAATTATCAAAAATATGCTCCATGCTCAGATCAGATGATTGCATGGATAATGTTGAGATAGATTTTTTTGCTTCTTCGAAGTCATAGGCAGTGAAGAAGTATGACCTTAAGTGGTCTATAAGCTCATTCATGAGCCCGCTCTTGTCACCATCGCCATTTAGCAAGTAAAGACTAATAACATGATAATAATAGTAGTTAGTGACATGTTTGTCGGAAATAGTAATATCCTGGCAATCAATGATCCATTTGAAATAAGAAAGATATTCAGCAATACATTCTGTTAGCATTATTTCAAAGAGCATTCTGACTATTTTTAATTTTAGGTTTATATGGGTATAAGGCTTATGGAAGAAAAACTCAATTTTTTTGATATCGTTCATAGACTTGAGGTAATAAACTTCTGCAGGTTGGTTAGCCAGAAAAGTAATATCTTTTGGTGATATCTTGGGAAGCGGCTCATTATTGTTGAAAAGGATGCCTGAAACGGCATTTTTCACTGTCTGAAGTGACAGGCTGGTTTGGATAATGAAGGCCATATTAGTTAAAGTATAAAACTTGTTTATGAAACTTCGGACATCCTCTTCAGTTAGCTGTTCAATTTGGTCTTTATCGCCTACTGGGAGTATATTTATTTGTTCATTAGTAATGAAATTAATAATTTCTTTCTGAACCCTCCATCTTTCACTCAGAATGTTACACTCGGCAAGCACCTCTTTTTTAGATATTTGGAATGTGTCTTCATTCACAATAGATGCTTGAAGAATCTCTTCTAGTAAGTGCACACAATAATTTAAGCATTTCACAGAACTCGGAAAAGATATATTTAGAACGGTTTGACCATAATTGGTATAACCCGAGAGATGAAACCCCAGTTTCTTATAGACGGAGTTGTACTTCTCCAAAATAGGATCATGATTGCGATATGCCAAGCAAATATGTTCAACCAAGTGAGCAAGTCCATTCTTTCCTTCAGGCTCTGCCTCACAACCTGCCTTGATACAAATAGAGAGAAGAGTCCCATCAAAGGGGCCTTCTACAACATACAAGCCTTGATTCTGCTCGAAATGTGTTATATTTGGCATAATAACCACCCTAATTATGAATGTCCTTTCCCAACAAAAGAGAGCTGTAGTTATAAGAAAAGGCGATTCGACATACGCCAAATCACCTTTTACGGACTATTTACATATTCACCGCTTTATCATGATTGGCATTCTTATTTGCACTTGTTCCATCACAACCACAACCACAGCTGCTGTTCCAGAACCACCATGAATCATTATGAGTGGAGTCATGATTTCCTTGAGTTATACTACAAACACAGTTGCAAGCATGTGCAGATGTATCTGCATTGTTCTGTTTGCGAAACAATGGGTTAACAACTTTCATAATAGTGTCACCTCCTTTCTGGAAAATTGTATATTATCCTTACCAGGCAAATAACGCCTGAGAAAGGGTAACACCTCTAATAAACTTCTATATCCTCTAAGAAGTTCAGCTTTTCTGGCGTTATCTCTCGGATTGAATGATAAAGTGCCAGTTCACTCAGAAGTGAATGTCTGAGAGCCTCACATTTCATATTTTTATTTTTGGAGTCAAAGCCTTCTTGGGTGAAATTAGCGGCATAACAAGTGTTGCACAATCTAACAGCCCAGCAGTTCTTGCATTGCTCAATAGAGCCATCTGAATAATCCTGAACATAATATTTCTGTATGTTATCAAAATTGATTCCAGTGAAAACATGACCGATAGAGGGGGAGTTTCCAACACGTTCGCAAACAAACAGCTCCCCAGTCGTACTTACATACAATCTTCGGGCACCTGGAACACAACAGCCATTGAAGGGAAAAATATTTCTAGGCTCATCAGTTAAGAATCTGTTTTCAACTCTATTGAGAGTTCTTTCTATAGATGAGGAGTAAACATTATTTTTATCACTTCTTATAGCTGAATGACTTTCTACCTGTTTCTTCATCCATATCCATAGTGGACTAACGATATTTTCGTTATTGTGTGAATATTTAGGATTTTGGTGCAGCTCCGCAATATATTCATCCTCTTCTACGCTTCCTTTAGAAGCATAGCCAATTGTTATTTCCGTGTGCTTTGGTAAAAAATCGATTTCAGCAAAAAATGAATTAATATCGTTTAATTTATCGTAAGTATAGGGAGGAGCAAACACGGCATTAATCGACAGAACATTTTGACTCGCTGAAAAGGCCTCGGCTAGGAGCTTTAATCCTTGAAATGCTCTTGAAAAGCTTCCTTTGCCATTGGCATACTTTCTATAGGAGTCCTGTACATATTCTGGACCATCCATACTACATACAAGGCTTAAGTTCGGAACTGATGCGAAATATTCTGCTATCTCTTTTGTAACCAGCGTCATATTAGTTGTTAATGAGAAGGTTAGCTTTTTATCCCGCATAATTTGCCTGGAATATTCGATAACCCATTTTAATAAATCAAATTTCAACAAGGGTTCGCCGCCATAGAATGTAACGGCAACTTCTTCTCTCGAATGTTTTGCAGTATATTCAACCGCCGCTTTAGCTATTTCCAGGCTCATGTCGTCTTGATGAAAGTTTCTATTTAAATCGCAATCATCGTTATAAATGCAGTAGCCGCAACGAAGATTACAACGGCCGGTCAACTCAAGAATGATCTGCTCCAATCCCTCATTTATTCGGTCTTTCAACCCTTCATAATGATCATAGGAATACAGCCTATCAAGTTCAGGAGCAAGAAAGAGATGCTCTGCCCTAACCGTGTTCTCAAAGTCAATAATTTTGTCTTTGCTGGCTATCTCTTGTATGACCATCTGTTCAACACTGAGCATATCCTTCAAGTTAAATAAAGCATTCATAATTTTGAATGAGTCGTCATCAAGGACGAGCACTTTCCCTGTTCCGGTATCATAGAAGTAATTATTCAAATCTGTTGTGAATAGCTTTCCCATTCTATCCAATTTGTTATGAAGCTTGAGTTTGAATAAGCGTGTCATTTCATCATGCGTTTTGAATAGAGAACTCATCACCATCACCTCGTTCTTTGGAATATGACTGTTCATTGTACCTTCTTTAAAATCCTATTGTGATTTTCTTCACTTTTTATAGATCAATATGCTGTAGTTTTCTGTTCACCCAAAATATATATCATCTAACCTAAAATTGGAATAACCTGTATCTAAAATGTAAAAAAATCTACCTCAGCATACACGTCTTGTGAGTATTAGGTTAGTTTTTTCCATTTTTCAAAACATTAATTTAACTTTTTTGTATTATTATGGGTTATTAAATTAGATGCAAAGGTTATTCTAAGGGAGGGAAATATAGTGTTTCGAGTGGGGATTTGCATTGATGAGACTAACTCACGAAAGCAGCTTGAACAATTCCTTATAAAGCTTTCCAAGACCACTTCCTATTCTTTTGAAATAAAACTCTTTTCTTCAGGTGAGTCCTTGATTCAATATTATAGGGATCATGGGTCATATGCCTTCCATATCCTTATCCTTGGGATTGTTCTGGAAGGAATGAGCGGAATAGAGACAGCACGCTACATAAGGCTTATTCCGGACAGAGACGTTCAGATCATTTTTTTTACTAGTCATCCAGAATATATGCTTGAAAGTTTTGAAGTTCAGCCATTTCAATTTTTGCTAAAGCCAATCTCTTATGACATTTTCAAGAACAATATGGTATCCATTTGCAATTATATTATTTCGTCAGTCAGCCGCTTTCTAACTGTTAAAACTGAGGAAGGGCAAACCGTGATAAAAACTTCGGATATTATTGGTCTAATAAAAATTAAGCAAACGTTAACACAAAATAAAATTAAAGTGATTACAGCAGATCAACAATATATTATTTCAGGCACACTCCATGAATATCTAAAGAAGCTTAGTTATCCTTTCCTGCTTATCCATCGTTCAGTTATTATTAATCTTGAGCATGTTCACAGGTTCAATGCTTCTTATGTTGTCATGTCCAATAACGATCAAATGCCTATTACTAGGGCCTATGTGAAGCAACTAAAAAGCATTTATGCTCTTTATATGCTGAATCACTTTAGAGAATATAGCAGGTAAGGTAAGCTAGCTTCATTCAACATAGGGAAGTTAGTGGGTGGATTGCCTTATTAAATGATAAGCTGCCGTCTGTATCGTACTTTCTTATTGAGAGGAGAATAACGCCCCTTGTCCACTTCTGGACTTGGGGCGTTATTTTATATACCGATTACTTAACTCGAAACTCTCTCTAGACTTCTCCCATACTTCGGCCCCTTCATGCCGGACTAGTCTAGTACAGCTGGGACGATATGCTCCTTAATCAGAGTCCATCTGTCACGGGCATTAGGCATGAATGCTGAAGCGATTGCCACGACTAAGTTTTTGTCAGGGATACAGCAAATGGCGTTGCCGCCGTCCCCCATGGCCGAGTAGGCAAAAACACCGTGCTCTTCCCGAACCCACCACAGGTATCCATAGCCGTAAGGGTTCAAGACGGTGGATTCAACGGTCCATGTCTCCGGAATCACCTGACGATCGCCCCATTTGCCACGGTTCAGATACAGCTGGCCAAATCGTGCCATGTCCCGTGGACTCATCGTAAGCCCCCATCCACCCGTCGAATTGCCGGCGGGGTCCTGCACCCATCCTCTAACCTTGCTTCCGAATAGTTCCTCGAACCCGAAAGAGTCCATGCCATAATCCGGAATGACTCTCATGCCAGTTGGCTTGAACAATCGTTCCCCCGCAAACGCGCGGGCGTTTTGGCCGGTGCTGCGGGTAAGAATGATGGACAGCAGATGAGCCCCTGCAGTGGAATATTTGAACGCCCCTATGCTTCCGTTCTGGCCAAGCATATCCAGGATGTATTTCTCCCAGTCTGGCTGCATGCACATCTTGTCCAGCGGTTCCTGCCAATCTGGGAATAGATACGGAGCCGTCATGGTGAGAAGATGCCGGATAGTGATATCCCCCTTCTGGGTGTCGGCAGCGTCCGGGACATATTCAGGGAAGAAATCCAACACTTTCTGGTCCACGGAATGAATGTGCCCCTCATTGATCGCAATCCCTATGAGAGCCGAGATGACACTTTTGGTCACGGACGCCACGTGGTGTGCATCATTCGGACCATAACCGTTAAAATATTGTTCATACGTAATGCTTCCATTTCTCGCTACAATAATCCCATTAATATTGCTGTATCCAGATCTAATTTCAGAACTTAGCTCTGACAGCTTCCCGGCATCCATTCCCAAAGCAGCCGGATCTTCAGCCTGCCATTCTGCGGTTTTTTGCATAATAAATTCCTCCTAAATCTGTATAAGTTGAACTTAAGAATTACCATACATTTCGCACGGCTGCTCGACCTGTAACTCAATAGTTCAACTTATCTGGCTTTCTATTTCTTCCTGATTGGAAAATACACCTCAGTAATGCTGTCCTCGGGCACGGTGTTCTCATGGGGATCGTTGATATAAATTTCAAAAGGGGATCGGATAAGCTCGTAGCCTTCCTGCTCGATCCACTCTCTCAGCTTGGCAAATACCGAGGTCAGCTCCGAATACGAGCCTTTTAAGACGGACCTGGCACAGAGCCCCCCAGGCAAATCTCTCGTTCCCTTAACAATCTCTTTGACCGGTATGGCAAATTCCGTATCATTGCCTGCCGGGTTATATTCAGGGCTGTGGTAGATCGTCATCGGTGTACCCAACATGGTGAGATTGCCGACGGCTATCTTCTCGTACAATCTGCCAAAATAAGTTCCATACCCCGCGGCATAGTCTTCCATGCTAAGCATTTGACGCAAGTAAAGAATGTTCATCGGCTGAGTTTCAACTAGCTGGACCTCAATGCTCTCCATGTAGGACATCATCGGTATGCCCTGCTCCAAGTTCAAGATATCGCTGTTTATCTGCTTAAGCGTGCACTCTAAAGCGTTCATCTTCTCCTGAATCTCCAACCTCTTCCGGTGAAACGCGGAACACAGCTTTTCCTCGGACTGGTCTTCTTCCGACTCCAGCATGTCTCTCATCTCTTCCAGGGAGAAATGATACGATTTCAAGCGATTGATCAAGAGCATCTTTTTAAGCTGCTTGATGGAGTAGTACCGGTACCCGTTCTCAGGATTAATCTCATCCGGTTTGATAAGTTCAATTTCATCATAATATCGAAGCGTTTTTGTGGATACACCGCACATCTTAGAGAATTCTCCAATCGATAACAAAGGGTCACCTCCTCCTATTTAGATAATCAATTATCATGTTCTCCTCTACTTAACACCTTCCCCTAAGGGCAAAGTCAACGGCAAATTATAAGTTCTATCTCAACGTGAAAAGCTCACCCAGCGTGGCTGAACATGATTCTAATCAGGGATCTCCATAGTTTGAGTAAAGCATAATCATTATTTTTTAAAAAATATAGACTTATATCTGCGAGCTTATATCCCAGCAGACAACCGTAGGAATTTTTATAATTAAAATTTCCATTGAAATTCCAAACTTTCTGGAAATATGATGGGTTGAATCACTATTTGATGAACATTATAATCAGGAGGCGTTAATATGAAGTGCAATGTATTTAAGAGGGTACTAAATCCGGGGAAAGACGTATCACTTGCCCTATAAACTACGTAGTTCCCTGTTCAATAAGGGGCTATTCCATTGAGTAAAAAGGTTACAGCCGGCATCCCAAAATCGGTTGCCTGGCTTAGTTTTCTGGCGTTCTTCAGCGTTCTGAACGAAACGGTGTTTAACGTGGCGCTGCCGGATATGGCAGTCCAGTTCGGGATTTCGCCTTCGGCAGCGAATTGGATCAACACAAGCTTTATCCTTTCGTTTGCCATCGGAACTGCGGTGTATGGCAAATTATCGGATTTGTACGGTGTAAGAAGGCTTCTTCTAACCGGCGTACTAATGTATGGTGTAGGATCTTTGGTCGGAGTATTATTTCACTCCAGTTATGCTGTGGTGCTGATTGCACGCTTCATCCAAGGAGCAGGAATCTCATCCGTTCCAGCTCTGATTATGGTTATCGTAGCTGCTTCTATTCCACCGAAGCAGCAGGGCAGAGCCTTCGGCCTAATCGGCTCTGTGGTAGCCTGCGGGGAAAGCATCGGCCCGGTCATCGGGGGAGTGGTAACCCATTATTTGCACTGGTTCTACTTATTTGCAATACCAATGCTGACCCTGCTAGCCCTGCCTTTCTTCATACGGGCTCTGCCGGGAGAACCAGCGAAGAAGGGGAGGCTGGACCTTCCGGGTGCTGTACTGATGTCTGTGGGAATCGTAACATTCACCTTGTTCATCTCACTGTACGACTGGATGTACCTGCTACTCAGCCTGCTGCTGTTCCTCGGCTTCACCTGGCGTATTCGTAAGGCTCGCCAGCCGTTTATCGAACCTTCTTTATTTAGCAGAAAAGCATTTATCCTCGGCGTATTAACAGGCAGCATTCTGTTAGGCCTGACTGCCGGCTATGTATCCATGGTGCCTTATATGATGAGAGCCGTGCACAACCTGCCTACAGACCTCATCGGGATCGGCGTTCTGTTTCCGGGCACGGTCAGTGTGGTTCTCTTTGGCATTTTAGGTGGAATGTTGGTTGATAAACGCGGAAATTTGTTTACCATGCGTATCGGCATAATACTGCTCATCTTAAGCTTGTTAGGTACGGCATTATTTGTCGAACTGACGCCTTGGCTTATCACAGGCACCCTGATCCTGACCTTCGGCGGTCTGTCCTTTATAAAGACTGTCATCTCCACCAGTGTAGCTGGTGCGCTGCGACCTGAGGAATCTGGATCGGGCATGGGTCTGCTTAACTTTGCCTGCTTCCTGGGAGAAGGCTTTGGTGTGGCTGTAGTAGGAGGACTGATGTCCAGGTCTTGGCTCGTATCTCCGCATCTTCCGGGGATTGACAGCAGCACTGCAGCCCTGTACAGTAATTTGACACTTATTCTGATTGCTGCCGCCCTTATAGCGGGAACTGTCTTTCTGCTCGTGTACAAACGGGTTCAGCATGCATCCGATTCAGCTTCCAAATCTGAATAAATGAAAACAACAGCAGCTCCGTGCTCTTCCCATGCACGGGGCTGCTGTTGTTTTCCACTATCTAATCCATTACCGGCCTAATTCCCTGCTCCCTTATCATCCATTTTAAGAACATCGGATTCATAGGACTTGAAGGCGTTCTCCATCCCCATCAGAACATCTTTGATCTTCATATAACCTCGGGTATACGGCTCTGAATCCCTGATTTCCTCCCACATATAGTGGTACTGGCGCAAATCTTCGGTCTCACATACTACAAAATCCGTATATTCCTTGCCCGGCAAGGCTTCCGCATCGAAAAAACGCACCTGCACATGTTTGGTGTACCTGCTTATTATTTCCTGCAGTGAAGCAGCATGTTCCCTCCGCTCTTCCCGGGGCAAAGCCAGCCAGGAAGGATAAAATTCCAACAAAACAACCATCATATAACGCATATTCCTCAACCTCCATCAACTAAGCAGCTATGAGGATATTGTAATTCAGGGTACCTGAATGCGCATTAACATATGTTAAGCCCGTTTTGCACGCAGCATCCGGCTTAGTGAGACTGGAGATATGCCCAAATAAGAGGCTACATGATATTGAGGGATTCTGTTCTCCAGTCCGGGGTACTTAACCAGGAACGCCTCATACCTTTGGAGGGCGGACAGGAACAATAGTTCACGTTCCCGTTCTTCTTTTCGGATGTACAAACGCTCCACACTCTTGCGGACGAATCTCTCCCAGCTATGGCAGCTGTCCATAATTTCCTGTAAGGACTCATATGAAATCTCAATAACTACAGAATCCTCCAAAGCCTCGATTGTGTAGGAGGATGGCATCCGCTTCACCATAGCCCCATAAGAGGTGGCAAAATCATTTTCCAAAGTAAAGGCTACATTATACTCCTTGCCATCCGGCAGAGGGTAGAACAAACGGAATAAACCAGAAGCACAGTAATAGGCATGCATCACCATCTCACCGGTTTCCACGAGACATGTCCCCTTCCGAACCTCCCTTACACGCGAACGCTCAGCAAACAATTTCCACTCTTCATCCGAGACCGAAGCCTTGCGAGCCAGATCCCTTAACGATTCATAATTTGTGTCCATATTCGTACCTCAATGCGAAAGTTAACTCTATAATAACACTCCCTTACATACGGCCTGGCGTTGGAAGTCCAAGCACGGTAAGTGCATCTCCGAGAGTTTCCTTGAATTTTAGCGTTAGCCAAAGCCGAAGCGCTTTTGTGTCATCATCAGCTTTCAGAATCGGACATGCGGCATAGAAGTTATTGAACAAAGTTGCCAGCTCATATGCATAATTACATATTGTATTGGGAGTCAGTTCATTGCAGGCTGTGAACAGGGTATCCTGCCAAGCTGCGATATGTCTGAGCAAGGCATGTTCAGCTTTTTCCAGCTCAAACTTGAATTCCGCTACTTCCGGTCTCATATCCGCTTCAGCCTCGGCTTTGCCAAGGATACTCACTGCACGGGCAAAAGAATACATCAAATATACTCCAGTATTGCCTGTCACTTCAGTTGCTTGTTTGATGTCAAAGACGACTTCTGTTAATAACCCGAACCTCAGAAGGTAATACCGGATGGCAGCAGCGGCGATCATCCTGCTGGAAAGACCGGCTTTATCCGGGCGTCTATCTTCGATAACTCCCTCCATAAGATCAAGCAGCTCGGAAATTTTGATCCCGATTCCTTGTCTACCAGACATGGCATATGACGTCTTGCCGTCCGATGTGTCTATGCCTAGCTCCCGCGCTGCTCCAGGACTTAATGAAACCACCCCATAACTGACATGACGAAGCTTGTTAGCTTGATCGGTATATCCTAGAATTTCAAGAGCTTGTTTGACCATGGCTTGTGGATACTCCTGCCTGTGGTCGATGACATTGATAACAAGATCTGCCCTGCCGAAGGATGATGGGCTTCCACTCACATTTGTAGTCCAGAGCCCCTCCGAAAAGTGCTTATACAGAAAGTCCTGTTCAAGCAGGCCAAATTTCCATAGATGATAAGCGATGTCCTTGGCTGTATAGGTTAAAATTCCGTTAGAACGCACCAGAACCTTATCTGGACTATGTACCGATTCCTGGCCTTCCGAATTAGCTGTGGACTGTTTTAGTACCCAGCAGCCTTCCAGCTTTCCTGAAGTTTCCTGGTGAAATTGCTCTGTTTCTTTCAGCAAATTAAATGCGGATGCCCAGAATCCTTCCCTTACAATGCTGCTCTCCCATACCAAAAGATCATAATTAATGCCGAACCCGTTCATTTCGTCAAGATGCTCACGTACAATCCGCTCGGCCGCAAGTGCGCCAACCCAAGCTAAATTGCCGCCTCCCTCTTCCATCGAATGAAGAACTTTGATTCTTTGTTCAAGTAATGAAGGATTACACTCGTACTCTTTATTAACTCTTGAGTATATATCCCAACAGAAATCCCCAAAACGTGTATGCTCCTCCTTATGGGGGATGTTCAAAAGCCCCACTATCGTGTCGGCAAGCTGATTCCCCAGGTCATCTATATAATTGTGCACCTCGACATTGTACCCGGCTCTAGTTAAAAGTCTCACGAGAGCATCGCCGATACAGGAATTTCTTAAGTGACCAATGTGCGCTGATTTATTCGGATTAATAGACGTATGCTCAATGACAACCTTATCGCCTTTATTTAGGGGCATCTCAAACTTCCGCTGGGACCATTCCTTCCAATCGATATGCATATTAATGAATCCCGGTTGGGCGATTTCAATCTTGCTTATCAAATCTCCCATCCGATCGTCTTGTTCCAGTTTAGTCTTCAACATGGCTGCTATTTGAATGGGTGGTTTCCTTAACACTCTAGCCAGCTGCATCGCAACATTCGTTGAATAATCACCATGTTCTAGGAGATCAGGCTGCTCAACCCCTAAATTGACTCCATTCTTACCGTTGACCCCTAGTTCGTCACACACATGTTCCACTGCATATTCGATGCTGCTAACTATCAATTGACTGATCATCCCGAATAGACCTCCTTTTATTAAAAATAAAAAGCCCTCATCTCTAATAAAAGAGACGAAGGCTTCTGCATTCGCGGTACCACTCTTGTTGTTAAACCTAAGTTTAACCACCTCAAAAGATAACGGTCTTAGCCGTGACTTCCTACTGCAGGATTCAGAAGTCATTCTCATGGGTCCGTTTCCCTGTCAGTCCAGTACCGGATCTCACCATTTCCGGCTCGCTTTGACTTGAATTAACAGGTACTCTCCCAATCCTCGAATTTGATGTATTTTGTATATTATATCCAATACATGATTAAAGTCAATTCCCCAGCTCCACGCTGTTATTTCGCTCCATCGGTGCTTAGGGTAACCGCAGAACTAGGGGGTACTTGGTACATTCCCTTTCGTTACCTTAACCGGTACGTTGAAGTCATCGACATTAAGATGTCCGAAAACACCTGTCGATTGGTCAACTACCTTAATGTATAGCTCTTGGCCGATATACGCTGATGCATCCCATATCTTTCGCTGATATTCCTCATAATTAGTCGCTGTCTCTTTAAATAACTCTTTGCCGTCCGACGCCCGAACCAGCGCAACATACAGGTGATCTATATCCCTACCGCCGCTGAGAAGGAAGTTGATCTGGCCATTGCCACTAAGGATGAAATTGTGTGATCTTAGCGTTCCCGTCAGGCTGTCACCGCCGGCTTTTTCATTGAAGCCCCACAGATGATAACCACCAGGAATTTTATGTGACGGGTTGAAGTATATGTTGTTCCAAAAATACTGCTGATTCGTAACATGAATATTCTGGAATGCGTCTCCCTCTGTAATCCAGCCCGTTAAGTCGCCTGTTGCAAAATCATGGTTAGGAAGATCCGTAATATCTTTATATACAGAGTTATCCCAGTTATGAGGCACATCAACAGCAGCAGCTGGTTTGCCTGTTGAAGCATTCATATTCCATACTTCCATCGATTTGACAGTAATATTTTTGTCAGCCCAAACTTGCAAGCCCAGGGAGTCGTACCTTCCTACGTAGACGCGGGTTGTAAGCTTTTTCTTGTCATTGGCAAAAGCTTCAATAACCGAGCGGTCGAGGAAGATATGAAGCTTTAAGTTCTCTCCGTGAAGATCCACGTACCCGCCTTGAATCCCATCTACACGCACATCCGGGTCTATACTGCTCTTGGTCCTATCCACATTAAAAGTCCCTTTTGTCTTGTCGTAGTAGAGTAGTGTTTCCTCCTGACCTTTTTCGGAACGGCGTACTTTTATACCAAATTTCTGAGCCTCGCGTGGATCAATTTCCATCACAATTTCCAACATGTCGCCTTTGACATTCTTAATTGCTTGGTTTGCCGCCTCCAGATTTTTGTCCTTGAAATCAACTACTTTATCTCCTCGGAGACTTTGCAATTCTTTAATCGGCTCGATCTGCAGTTCATCGTGCTTATTAAGACTCAGTGATACTGGCAGCGCCAAATTGTGTGCCCATCCGGATTGATATTCGGCCTGAGGCGTTCTTACATTTTGCACCATGGAGAACACAACCGTTCTTCCGTCAGGGGTGACCATACCGCTCTCTGCGGTTAAGTAGCTGTCACCGACATCCATTTTGGATGGTGCCTCTTGATCGGGAATAAATTTGTAGTTATCCCGGTCCCACGTGCCGATCCAGTAGAAGACTTCAACATCTCTTTGAACATCGTCTGCTGGAGGAACCTGCTCCGGCTTCTCATGAGGATTAATCATGAAAATATACTTTTGCTTGCCTGCACTATCCTTGCCTAAAGGCAATAATACCGGCAGTTCCCACACTGTCCCGAGCTCTGGATAAAGGCTTCTGCTGCTTGTATATAAAGGCCCCTTGTACTCCCAGTGGTACATATCGTCAGATTCATAGACCAAGGCAGTACCGCTGCTGAAGTCTGGAAGTCCAGAAGTCACGAGCTGATACCACTTATCCACTTCTTTGTCATACCACACAAACGGATCGCGGAATTCGTTGTGAATCCCGTTCCCGTTCTGCTCCGTTACCGGAGTATGATACTTTATCCATTTTTCCAAATTAGGATCAGACAAATCGGCCGGAGTTGCTAGCCCTGTTCTTTGGTTCGGGGACATGGAGTCATTGCCCGCGGTAAAGAACAGAACGGGATTTCCGTTACGGTCATACGCCGCACTGCCTGACCAGTCGCCGTCCGGATCAAGGGTGCCCGCTTCGGGTGCAAGAGCAGGTCTTACATTTTCCCAATGAACCATATCGTCACTTACCCAATGTCCCCAATGAATTTGATGCCAATATGGACCTTGCGGGTTATGCTGGTAGAATAAATGATATTTACCGTTATAGTAAATCGGCGCATGAGCTTCATTCATCCAATTTTGAGGAGGCATTGCATGGTACTGTGGACGGTGCTGGTCTCCGTCAAACACACTCGGGTCCTCATCAATGTCACCATTCGGAATACCTGGAACAGAACCTCCATGAAGTGACTTCACATGCTCAAATTCAGCAAGTATCTCCTGGCTGGTAAGAGCTTGATTTCGCAGCTTTACTTCATCTATGAGTCCGCTGAACATATTGAAGGCGAATAATCCTGCCAATTCTACAGGTTTATTATTTTTACCGATTATAAGGTTCTCGGTAGATTGTGTGATTGGAACGTTGATAGGGGCTGCTTGGGAAGCAACTTCTTCACCGTTCAGATATAACTTGATCATCCCATCTTTTTTATCAAAGGTAGCGACCACATAATTCCACTTGTATTTCTCCAGTGGGTGATCCTTGACCCATACCTGAATCCACCGACCACCAATACCGATCTGCATCGACCATGTGCCAAACCGGTACATGCCAAGAGAAAAGCCTTCCGCTTTATCCTGATTGGACTGGCTCACGATGGTAGACAGCTTATTACCGTCTCCCCATTCGTAGCTGCGCGGTGCAACCCACGATTCGATGGTTAACGCGTCGCTTACAGGGACGGTGTCTTTGTTATTAACTTCGATATAATTCGAGTATCCATCGAACAGCAAAGCGCCGCCTTTGACTCCGCGCGGAGTCCATCTTGGATCCTTAGATGTCATATATCTGGCGTTATTAAAAACATAGTTCACATCATGTTTAATATTGCGTACTTCCTCAACCGCTTTCTTACCTGCGCCTTCATCAAAATTCATATAGAACATGGTGCCGTATCCGTGAGCTTGGAAATCATCCACAGCAATGCTTGCTATATCAGACTGATCAACAACCTTAATATAGAGCTCCTTGTTGTATTGTTCCTGCACTTTCCATGAAATTTTCCCATTAGCACTGTAAGCTCCCGTCTTCATAACCATTTTGTTGCTCTTAGCGTCATAAAGTGCCGCGTAGGCGTCTTCCGGATTCTGGATGTCCAATATCGTGAAGGTAATGATTCCGGTTCCCTGAAGCGTGAAGGTACTCGAGGTAATGGAGCCTTGGCCTTCCACCGAGGACTTAGCATAGAACTTCCCTTCTTTACCCTCTTTAGCTTCATCGGTGACTTTGAAAGCATTGCCTTCAACAGTCCAGCCGCCAAGACTTCCTGTCTCAAAACTGCGATTCTGGATTTCGGTCGGAATAATATTATCCGCCATAATCCCATCCTCAGGCACCAGTTCATTAAAGGTATGGAAGGCGTCCGCAAAGATCACTCCCCAATCTGAGGTGGCATTATCGACGATTTCAAAATACAGTTTTTTACCGATATACTTAGAAAGATCGGCCTTATAATCCACCATATTCGCCATTCTCATGCCCTTTGCCGAATCAGGAAATCCAGACTCATTAAATTCGGTATTACCGTACCTGGCAATGAGCTCTCCCGTATCCGCATCGATGACGTCCACATATGCCTGGTCAGTATGCTTGCCTCCACCCAGTCTGAAGGAAATCCAACCTGTTCCGCCCAGCTCGAAGGTGCTGGAACGAAGCACACCGGTTGCTGCTTCGTCATACTTCCAACCGTTTAGATGATAGGTGCCCTCCTGGTTGTAAGGTAACTTCTCTGCCCACCAGTTCGTTTCATCCGACACACTGTTCGGACCAAATGCTTCGCCTTTTTGGACCGTCCATCCGGTCAAATCCCCGGTTTCAAACCCCGGATTCTGAACTTGATAGCGTTTAAAATCCGGTTTGATCTCCTTGGCGACAATTCCTTCGGCCGGCTCGGATTCATGGTGCATGAAGAAAGCGTCCGCAAAGATCACACCCCAATCCGAGGTTGCATTATCGACGATCTCCACATACAGCTTCTTGCCGATATACTCGGAAAGATTCGCCTTGTACTGCTCCATGTTGGCAAGCCGCAAGCCTTGCTCAGGCTTGGGGAAGCCTACGTCGACAAAAGCACTGTTGCCGTATCTGGCAACAACTTCCCCCGTATCGGCATTCACGATATTTACATAAGCCAGCTTGGGATTTTTTGCTCCGCCAAGCTTGAAGCTAATCCAGCCGCTTCCACCCAGCTCGAAAGTGCTGGAACGAAGTACTCCAGTCGCAGATTCGTCATACTTCCAACCGTTCAAATGATAGGTGCCTTCCTGGTTGTACGGTATTTTTTCCGCCCACCAAGTCGTTTCGTTGGATACACTGTTTGGACCGAACGCATTGCCTTTAACAACGCTCCATCCAGTTAGATCTCCTGTTTCAAATCCTGGATTCTGAATTTGATAGACCGCATCCGCACCGGTCACTCCCTGGACATTCTTTGAAGTTACCGTTTCCTCGGCTGGAGTCCCAGACCCAGCCGCGGCAGATATTCCCGGTAATGCCAATTGGAGAACCATAACCCATATGAACAAACTAGAATTGACCCCAGACCTTCCTCTTTTGACTTTTCTCATTAACAAGCCTCCCTCGAAATTTTTACGCCTGTAAACATCGTTACCTTATTTCGAAATGTATCCTTGACAAAGATGAATAGTCTTAAAGGTGAGAAGACTCGAGTGAAACGTTTCCAATTTGAAGAATGCAAATTACTTTATATCCCCCCCCTCCCTGAACCAAATGGTATGAGCCTCTAAGTGCTCATTTACCAAATGGACTGCATATCCCATATCTCTAAGGATTTAACAACAGGTTCTCCATCCCCCCAAATTTCAAGTCCCAAAGCATCCATACGGCTCGGGTATACCCGGGTTGTCAGGCTTTTTAGTCCATTGGCATAAACTTCAACCATGGAACGGTCCAAATAAATATGAAGCTTCAGGTTCTCCCCAAGTAACTCCAGCTTACCGCCCTGAACCCCTTTGCACTTTTCTCCCAAATGCAATGTCGTTTTCGACCGATCAGCCATGAGCATTGATGTATTCCAGTCATAATATAGCAGTGTTTCTTCTTCACCAGCCGGCGTGCGGCGGACCTTGATTCCAACTTGTTTGGCGTTACCCGGCTCCAATTCCACCTGGATTTCGAGCATATCACTCTGAACATCCTTGAGCTGTCGGTTAGTCTCAGCCAAAGACTGGTCCCGAAGAAAGATCCTCTTCGCGCCTCGCAATGATTCAAGCTCCTGAATCGGCTCTATTCCAAGTCGCCCATCTTCCCTCAAATACACGCTTATCGGCAAGCCTCCATTATGAGCCCATCCCGATTTGTATTCCAGTTCGGACGTGCGGTCACCCTGGGCAATTGTAAATACAATCTTTCTGTTCGTCTTCGGATCAACCATCCCGCTGGGACCCGTAAAATGGAAGTCCCCGACGTCAATTAATTGCGGCTCCTCTTGATCAGGAATGAACGAAAGGTTTTGCTTGTCAAGCACACCAATCCAATAAAACACCTCGACATCCGCCCCCTTGCCCACAGGGCTGACCAGCAGGAGGTGCTTGTTCGCACCCTGTTTGTTGGTGCCAAGGGGGAGAAGCACCGGGAGTTCCCAGATCGGTCCAAGATACGGGTATTTCTGGATATCAGCTTTGAACAATGGCCCTTTGTATGTCCAATTCAGCATATCATTAGACGAATAAGCCAGGGCTACTCCGCCTTCCCCTTCGATTCCGGAACCGACCAAGGCATACCAGCCCTCATCGTCCTTCCATACGAACGGATCGCGGAAATCCCCAAAGGCACCGATCCCTTTCTTCTGCACGATCAATGGGTCCGGATGCTTGATCCAGCGAACCAGATCCGGGTCTTGATCCTGGGAATAGGTGCTCCGGGCAAGAGCCACGCTCTGATTAGGCGAAGCACTTTCATTGGCAGCCGTAAAGAACAGCACAGGCAGACCGTCTGCATCATAGGTTGCACTTCCCGACCAAGCCGCATCAGGAGAGAGCTTATCTTTCTCAGGTGCCAAAGCAATGGGAAGATCGCGCCAATGCACCATGTCTTTACTCACCCAATGTCCCCAGTGGATATGATGGAAGTACGGCCCAAGCGGGTTATGCTGATAGAATAGATGGTATTGTCCGTCAAAATAAATTGGCGCATGAGGTTCGTTCATCCAATGAGCCGGTGGGCTGACATGATACTGCGGTCTATGGCGATCCCGCAGCAGAGGCTTCCTGTCCAGCTTGATATCATCATACTCTAACTGCGGATGGGCCCCTCCATGGGAATCCAGAACCTGCTGATAAGAAGCGGCCACCTCTTCGGCGCTTAGAGCCCGGTTATAAATCTTGAGCTCATCCAATATACCGCTAAACATATGTAGACTGAACACTTCGGCCAGTTGAGTGCTGTGGTTATTCTTGCCGATGAGCAGTTCCGTATCTGTAGCCTCAGCCAGGCGGGAACCGCGAGGCAGATCGGCCGAAGCAATTTCGCTGCCGTTCAGATACAGCTTGATTTCACCTTGATTTCCGTCGAACACAGCATTGATGTAAGACCACTCATGCTTGGGAAGTTCATTGCCGTCCGGGGACCACAGCTCTGTCCAGTCTCCATTCTCAAGCCCTACCTGAAAGGACCACGAGCCATGACGGAACATGCCAAGCAGATAGCCCTGCTTGAGTTCCTCATTGTAGCGGTTCACAATAGCAGCCAGTTTGCCCCCTTCGCCCCATTCATAGGTGCGCGGCGCTACCCAGACTCCAATACTTAGCGCTGAATCATCCTGAGGTGCGCCGTTTGAATCCCATTCATTTAGTGGATGAGTAATATAAGTCGAGTAACCGTCGAATAGAAGCCCTCCTCCTGCTACTCCCTGTCTCCACTGTGGAGGACACGGATCAGTAAATTCTGCTTCGTTAAATACGTAATGGATATTACTCCGGGTTTTGGATACACCCTCCAGAGCGCTAGCTCCAGTTCTTTCATCAAAGGCCCAATGCATAATCAGCCCATGATTGTCGGTTGTATTGCTCATGAAACAACCCTCCTAGGAAAATTAATTTAGTTCCCTGTATAGCTGTGGCCTTTTTTACCACCTTATAATTGGTAAATCCCTTGTTCTATTCGCTGGATGCAAAATTCGGCAAACTTGTAATAATCAAAGTCATGATGGCTATCTCCTTTAGTAAGTCCGCTGTAGAACATCCCCCACGCGACCTCCCGGACCATCGACACGAATTTCATGTCCTGAAAAGTATGGAATGCATCTTCCTCTAAATGTCCAAAGTACAACTTCAACCACTCACGCTCATCTGCTTCACTGAACTGATTGGTGAACGGAATCAAAGTCAATTCGAAAAATATATCTCCTGTTCCGGATAACTCCCAATCAATCAATTGCAGCTGTTGACCCGTATAGATCATATTGCACAAAAAGGAATCATTGTGACAGAATTTGTTGTTATACTCTTTGTCGGCGCTCCGCTTATGCGCGATTTTCTCTATGCGATTCAAAATTTGATTTAATCCGTCAGGATACCTGACTTGAAACTGATCTGCGCCTTTCAAATACCCATAGATTAAATCATAAGGAGAACATGTCCTCCCTTGATCCTCCATCTGATGTATTTGTTTAAACCGATCCATGATCATCCGTTTCATATCGCTGCTACTTAGATCACCTCGCTCAAGCATTCGGCCTTCAATAAATTCGGTGACAACATATTGTTCTGGATACTTGCTACAAACCACTTTGGGAGCAATCTTGTCCCGGTTAGCCCTCTTCATGACCTCGACTTCGGAGCTGCGTGTAAGGTTCAAATACTCATTTTGCCTGCTATTGATGCGAAGAACGTACGTGCTCTGCTTGGTTTGCACTTTATATGTTTGGTTGCACAGTCCTCCACTAAGAATCTCATAACTTGAGAATTCATAGTTTAGCTCAGGTACATCGCGAATAATTTGTTCGACGCTCATACTCAGTTTAAATCACTCCCCGCTCTCCGTATTAGGATTCATAATTTATGAACATTCTGAAAGTGCTCTGAGTCCTAGAGCCAGCGCACCGCAGAGTCCGGCATTATCCCCCAAGCCAGGAGGTACGATGTATTCGTCCATGGCTCCCCAATATCTCATCCGCATTGACATACCGATTTGATTTTTTGCTAACTTCACTCCGGATCAAGGGGAACAATTGCTTCTGATCATTACGCCCCCTCCCAAAATCACTTTTTGGGGCGATAACATTAGGATCGTGTTGCTCACGGACTGGCCGATATAGAATGCCTCCATCTCCCATGCAGGGTGAACATCTGGCAGCTCGCTGCCCTTTACCTTCCATCTTTCTTCTATTGCAGGACCTGCGGCCATCCCTTCCAGGCAGTCACCATGATAGGGACACGTCCCGGTAAAGAAGTCATCTGCAGGATGTCTCCTCGTCAACACATGACCACCTTCCAGATGGACTAGACCATGAACAAGATTTCCCTCTGAGTAAATACCAATACCAACACCGGTGCCCACCGTATAATTTACACAGCTATCCAGCCCCTGCGCCGCTCCCCACGTCGCTTCCCCATAAGCAGCCGCATTTACATCGGTATCCCAGCCAAATGGAATGTCAAAAACTTTAGATAATATACGCAGGAACGGGTAATTCTCCCACCCCGGCATCGGAGTGGTTGTTACATAACCATAGTGGTGGCTGTTCTTATCTAAATTAAGTGGGCCGAAGGAGCCAATACCCATTGCATCTATACTCTTATCTTTAAAATAATTCAGAACGTTTCCAATTGTTCGTTCCGGATGTTCGGTGGGAAAGCTGACTCTTTCCTCAATAATCCCTTGTTCATTTCCAATACCACAAATAAACTTAGTACCCCCTGCTTCAATAGCTCCAATACGCATACTTTTGTTCCTCCATAAAAATTGATTTCATTGTCCTATGGTTCGGTATCGACTTGTCATAAGGAATTCACTGAAATCTGCTCAAAAACCGTGCCTTCTTGAGTTGCGAACACCCCTACTCTTCCTGCCGGGATATCATACATTCGAAAACTTAAAGCAACTTCGTCATTGATATAGACCTCTCCGATCGTGCCGTCCATAATAACTCGGATTCGATTAGGAATCCCGCTCTCTAAATGCATAGGTCTCTCAAGTCCGACTTCGTAAGGGAATGTCTTGCCCCCCCTCTTCACTTTGCATAATGGCGAAACTGAATATAACGCGGTTCCAGTGCGGCTCAAGTTTAATATAATCATTTCCCTGCACAGAAGGAGGGTTCAGCCGAACAAATTATCCGTTTGGGTTGGACTCCAACCGAACAAGTATCTTCGCTGTCCATCCGATGCAGATTTCGCCGCATAAAATGCTCTCCCGTCAAATGTGTCTTCCAGCGGGGGTAATTCAAGGCCCCTCAATAGAACGGCTCATTCGGTAGAATGTTGCGAATCGGTCTGTATAACGGGTCGCGCCAGTCCGATAATTCGTAAATTTCGTCATCAGCTCCAAAAGTATAATCTGGAATCTTCCCCCAGTTCATAAGATCCCTGCTCATTGCATGGCAGATCAGCTGTTTGCCTTCCGGGAATATACAGTAGAACATGTGATACAACCATCGATCTCCAGCACATGACCCGTCCCTCCCTCAATATCCGTTGGACCATACTCCCGATAGCCAACAAAATCATCAGTTCCTAACAGGTACCATCCATTCTTCATGCCTTCTCCCGCCACCCGTGCAGATAGTACAGCTTAAATTCACCTTCAGCAAAATAAGGAATGACATCACCAACCCAGGCTTCGGACGGCCGATAAAAAAACTCCTTCATCCTTGCACTCTCCTTAAAAAATAAGCGGTTGAACGGAATAACTTCCACTCTACCGCTTTTAAATTTGGGTTATACGCTCTCTATAATGACTTTGATTTCAAATTGGAATAAATTGAATTTAAATGATCTATCGTCAGAGATACGATCTTCGCAGTACCAGCCTCGGCAAACAGTTCAAGCTCTTTACCTCCGGACGCAGGGAAGATCAGGTCGGTCATGACTACCTTACCGTCATTCGCAAATACCTCTACCGAGGAATTGTCCAGGAATAAGTGAAGAGAGACTCTGCCGTTATCCAACTGCAGTGGCGCTTCATGCCTGCAGGCAAATTGCTGATGGAAGTCAACTTGACCTGAGGCCAACCGGTCGATGAACAAGAGGGAAGCCCGCACATCATAACCGACTAGCGTCTCTTCGCCCATTGAAGACTTGAGCTTCAAGCCAACCAGCTTAGCATCATCCATTTCGAACTCCAGACGAACTTCCAACAACTCCCCAACTTTTCCTGAAGAGAACGGCTTCTCAGGTGCTACATGAAGTTCTTCCCAATACTGCTTAGATAAACGAAGATGCTGCAGTTCATCTATTGGTCGCTGCACAAGGCGTACACCTTCTTCATGATTTATGAGCGACAACACCCGCGGAATAGTCATGGCGCTTCTCCAGGTTACGGTTGGCGTAAAGTTGGCATATTTCCAGTTACTCATCCAGCCAAGGAAGATTCGTCTACCATCCTCCTCAGGAATATCAGACCAGGTAACTCCGGCGTAGTTATCCCGACCATGGTCGACCCAAAGAACCGTCTCAGGAGAATTACTATTCGTAAAAGTACGCCCGTCAAAGTCACCAACAAAATATTGAGTCCGTGATCCTTCCGGATGATCCGGATGATCGCCGATACTGATGATCAGCACCCATTGCTTCCTCCCAGGTGCACCTTCTACACTAAGCTCAAATAAATCCGGGCATTCCCACACCCCGTCATGCGAACCGTCAGATAATCCAAACTCACCAGTAAATGACCATGATTTCAAATCGGGGGAATTGTAGAAGCGAGCGTGATCCCCGGCTGCAAGAACCATCACCCACCGCTGGGATTCCTCATGCCAGATTACTTTAGGGTCCCGGAAGTCAATGATTTGTTTTTCAATGAGTACAGGGTTACCTTCATATTTGATCCAGTTTCTTCCTTTATCCAGACTGTACGCAATACTTTGCCGCTGCCTAACCTCCTGAGTCTCTGGGTTCGTATCATGGTGTGTAAATAGGGCAACCAGTCCCGAACCTCCTGTAAACAACCCGCTGCTATCCTTCCAGTCAACAACCGCGCTTCCGGAGAAAATAAAACCATGCTCATCCGGTTCCAAAGCAGCCGGGAGATGTTCCCAATGGATTAAGTCCTTGCTGATAGCGTGACCCCAGTGCATCGGTCCCCATGTTGTACCTCCAGGGTGGTACTGATAGAACAAATGGTACTCACCCTCGTAGTACACCATTCCATTCGGGTCATTCATCCAGTTGGCTTCCGGGGTAAAATGAAACTGCGGTCGAAACTTCTCTTCATAGATAGCGCTCTTCATTGTTCATTCAGCACCTTTCTCCTCTGCCTATCCCAAGGCAATATCTCTATACTTGATGGATAACCGGAACGTCTCGTTCCGGCTGTATTGACTTCTACTTCTGCTGTTGATTGTAGCGATCAAGTCCCTTTTGATATAAATCCATCAACTCATCAAGGCCCATAGCTTTGACTTGCTGAACATAGCTGTCCCATCCTTGATCCACATTGCCATCCACAAGGAATTTAGCTCGCTGCGTATTTACGAATTTGATGAGGTCCGGCTCAATTCGATTGATGGTGTCTAGTTCCTCTGGCGTAAAGAAGATGTTCGGATAATTTTCCTTTTCCATATCCGGCTCATAATACTTCTCCAAATCCTTCTTGCGCTGCTGCGCACGTGGTTCCATATCGACAATTGTCTGGAAATCTTCCTTAGTGATCACACCTGGAGCCCCTGAGCCTGGTGCTACTTGTTGGCGGTATTCTCCTGCAGACTTACCTGCTGGAAGCGGCAGTGTTACCAATTTGCCGTTCGCATCTTTCTTGTAAATTACATCAATTGGGCCCCAATGGATTTGTGCAGCCATATAGGGTTCGTACTGTTGATCGATCCAGCGCATAGTAACTTCTGGATTCTTATCTTTCTTCGTGATCACGAAAGAACCTCTGCCTGGCCCTCCACCATTGGCTCTGCCAATCATCTTCTTCCCTGTAGGTCCGGTAAGTGGAGGTACAAGAGCGTAATCCTTCGCTCTATCCGGTCCAACGACTTCCTCTGTCTCCCACCATACGAATGAACCCAGTGTTTCCGTAGGTGTTTTCCCTTTAGCCAGGTATTGCGGAGGTTGTTGAGTGAACGATTCAGGATCGATCAGTCCTTGTTTGTACCACTTTTCATTGAAATACTTCAAAGCTTCTTTATACTCGGGCTGAATAGCTGTGAAGATGACTTTCCTGTCTTTTACAACACGGTGTTCAAGGTTATCAGGGAGACCGAAGGCTCCGAATAAACCGCCGATATCCATACACCAGCCCATATGCATGAAGCTGAGTGGAATCTCATCAGCTTTGCCATTTCCGTTAGGATCTTTGGTTTTAAATGCAACCAAGGCATTGGTGTACTCATCCAATGTTTGCGGCATCTTTAATCCAAGCTTATCCAGCCACGACTTATTAATCACATGGAAGAACGGGTTTGTTCCGAGTTCATTTTCTTCCCAAGTAGGCAGACCGTAGATATGTCCATCTGGAGCCGTAATAGCCGCTTTGATGTCAGATCTTTTCTCCAATATCTTATTTAAATTAGGTGCATAGTCCGCAATGAGCTTTTCCAGGGGGATAATGGTGCCGTCTTTACCGAAATTGATCAGTTCATAGTCAGTGAACCCTGCTGCATAGAAAGCATCAGGCAAGTCATCACTTGCTAAGAGGAGGCTCTTCTTTTCTGTATAATCTGTATCCGGGATGTTCTCCCAGTCAATATGAACGTTTGTTGACTTCTCAAGCCGTTTGAATATTTCCATTTCTCCAAAGTTTGGAGCGAGCGGTGATTTAGGTGCGACCATTTTTAAAGTGACCTTATCATTGACGATAGGAAGTCCATCTTTATTTACCTTAACAGCAGATTCAGAACCTGTTTGTGCCCCTGAATTGCCGTTATCACTCGTCTTGGAACAACCTGCTAATGCCATGCTGCCAGCCAAAGTCAAACATAAAGCTAGTGACAATCCCTTTTTCATTTGTTAAACCCTCCCTTTGATTGAACAAAACAGATCTTTATTTATATAATCCACCCGAGAGGCCTTGCCCGGGGAATTACCACAGAGGAATGTTAGCCTTTAATTGATCCGATCATAGCCCCTTTTACGAAATACCGCTGAAGGAATGGATAGAGAATCAATAATGGCACACTTGCAACAATGATCACGCCATATTTAATCAATTCGGTAACTCTAAGTTTTGCTGAATAGGACTCTACATCCACCATCATGTTGGAGCCAACCTGGTTCTGAACCAGAATATTGCGCAGTACCAATTGAAGCGGGTATTTCGCTTGATCATTCAGGTAAATAAGTGCATCAAAGAATCCATTCCAAAAACCAACGACGTGATATAGAACCATAACAGCTATAATCGGCTTGGATAAAGGGATAACGATTCTTAGGAAGAATATCGTATTAGAGCATCCATCAATGAATGCAGCTTCACGCATCTCATCCGGAATACTGCTTTCAAAAAATGTCCGGACAATGATAATGTTGAACCCACCCGCCGCACTAGGAAGAACAAGCGCCCAGATGGTGTTCAGCATCCCAAGATCTTTAACAAGCAGGTAAGTTGGAATCAGCCCGCCGCCAAAGAACATAGTGAGCATGAAGAACCACATAAAAAAATTTCTGCCGATGAAATCCTTACGTGAGAGTGGGTAAGCGGCTAGTAGAATCAATGCAACACTGATTGCTGTACCCACTATTGCGTAAAGCATGGAATTTCCATACCCGATCCATATCGATGAATCATTAAATATCCGTTCATACCCGTCGAAGGTGAACCCTTTGGGATATAACCATACATCCCCGGCGTATATATTGTTTGGATCGCTCACAGAAGCGATAAGTATGAAATATAAAGGGTATAAAATAAGCAGCATACCTATGGTTAGTACGGTATAATTGATCAGGTCGAACAGAAAGTCGCCTTTGCTCTTGCGTTTAAGCCATGTATTCATGTCGTTCGCCTCCATTACCACAAACTGGTGTCAGTAAGTTTCTTCGCAATCCGGTTAACGATAAATAGCAAAATGATGTTTAACACAGAATTGAAGAGACCGATTGCTGCTGAGAAACTGTACTGCGCCTTCTTAATCCCCATTTCATAGACATAGGTTGGCAATATATTTGAGGTTTGATAGTTAAGATCGCTCTGCATCAGAAACGCTTTTTCAAACCCAACACTCATAATGTTACCGATTGCAAGCACAAGTAAGATAATGATGGTCGGTAGAATTCCAGGAATATCAACGTTAAATATCCTTCTCCACTTGCTTGCCCCATCCATGATTGCCGCCTCGTGAAGCTCAGGACTTACCCCTGCTAATGCAGCAAGGTAGATGATGGTCGCGAATCCTGTTTCCTGCCAGACACTGGATAAAATATATAAAGGTCTAAACCATCCTTCATTTGCCATGAACAGAATCGGCTCACCACCAAAGAAAGTGATGATGTGGTTAACAATACCGCTATTTGGCGACAAGAACACATTAAGCATACCTACGAGAACCACGGTTGAAATAAAGTGAGGGGCATAGATTACGGTTTGAACAAATTTCTTGTAACGCTTAGCAAGAATTTGATTTAACATGAGCGATACAATAATCGGAACCGGAAAGGTAAATATGAGAGACAACACGCTTAACGATAACGTGTTCTCAATAATAGGCCAGAAATTATAGGCATGAAAGAATTGAATAAAGTGCTTGAATCCAACCCACTCACTGCCCCAAATTCCTTTACTAGCCGAGAAATCTTTAAACGCAATTTGTACGCCGTACATGGGGTAATATCTAAAGACCAAATATAACAAGACGATAGGCAGCAAAAATAGATAAAGCTCGTAGTTCCGTTTAATACGTATCCAAGTATGGCTTTTGGTTTTTATCTTGGACTTTACCTGGGTTGTCTCTCGCGGTGTTGAAACATTCATAAGATTTCCCTCCAAAAATAATTCACTTAAAAGCAACCGCTTTCACTCAGTTGAAACGTTTCCAACTTGATTGAAACGTTTCCAATCTGACTCAAAAAAATTAAGTGGTTTCACCCTGTCTAAAGATTATGGGGAGATGATAGGTTTCTCTTTCTAGGGTTTGACCCTCAATTTTTCTAAATAAAAGCCTTACTGACGTTCGAGCCATCTCCTCTACAGGTTGTCTAATAGTTGAAAGAATAGGGTGAAAATAAGGGTGATCTTGTATACCATCATAACCGATCACCTTCACATCCTCTGGAACACGTATACCGAGCTTGCTCGCTCTATCTATATATTCGGCAGCAAACATATCGGTAATCGCAAAAACCCCGTCTACATCGCGATGAAGAGCAAAGAAGTTATTGTAATAGGTGTCTTTATCTTCTACAGGGTCCGGCATTTCATATATGACATGCTCTATTCCCATAGTCTTCGCCTCGTGTACAAACCCCTCTCTTCGGTTCATGGTTTCACTAAACACAGAAGTGATGCTACCCATGAAGGCCGGTTTGCTTGCTCCCGCTTTAACGAGCTCTCTAAGAGCCAGGCGACCTCCTTCGAAGTTATCTGAAGTTACACATGTTATGGATTTGCTAAAATGACGGTCAATGCTTATGATCGGAATCTCGGTAGTTACGCTGTTCTCAATATCGTTGTAAGTTATCCCTAGTATTCCGGCGACCTTATTTTGCCTGAGCATATCCAGGTAGTAGAATTCTTTCTCCGGCTTGCCACCACTGTTGCATAACATCAACTTATATCCCTCTCGGTCTAGTTCATCTTCAATGTAGTAGGCTAATTCGGAGAAAAATGGATTCCATATACTTGGAAGCATAAGAGCAACCATTTTAGACTTCTGCATCTTGAAATTTCTTGCCACTTCGTTAGGAATGTAGTTAAGTTGTTCGATAGCAGCTTTCACTTTACTGCGTGTTTCAGGTTTAACCGCACCCGTGTTATTGATCACACGGGAAACTGTTCCTACACCCACACCCGCCAACATTGCTACATCTTTAATGCTCGACATATTGACCACCATCCAAGTATCTATATGGCTATACTATCACCAGATTGGAAACGTTTCAAGTTCTTTTTGAAATCGGTTTCAAGTCAATTGGATACCTTTAAAAACATGGGTAACGATCTGCTCTACATAGCTGTCGTTAATCGGGTCACCCGTTACTAACAAGCGGTAGAATATCGGCCCGTAAATGAGATCCGTGCATAATGCCATATCAACATTCTTCTCCAACTCTCCACGCTGAAGCGCTCTAGTCATAATATCCCGGACCTCAAGCCGCCGGGGCTGAATATAACGTGTCCGAAATGCCTCAGCGAGTGCAGGATCAACCTGCCCCTCACCTATAATCTCCAGAAAAATAGAGCCCTCACGGCTTACCATAAACCTGGCCATATTCGTGGCATGTTCCAGAATATCCTGAAATACCGAACCTGTATCCGGTACAGGCAATCTTGCTGCCGCAGCGGATAGGAATCCGTCCATGACCACGGCGGCCTTGTTGGGCCACCATTTATAAATAGTGGCTTTGCTTACCTGAGCACGTTCAGCGATTTTTTCTACCGTTACCGCTCCAAAGCCGCTTTCCAGCAATAATTCATAAGAAGCGGACAGAATGGAGCTTTGCGTTTCCATATTACGCGGACGGCCTCTTTTCCCCTGCATATGAATTCCTCCTTTGTTTGTCTTCGTTTCATCACTATATAAACTATACGTTTAGTATACAAAAAATGAAATTCGAAAAAAAGCCTATTTACAAAACGATACGTTCAGTATATTATTTAAATCAAGAAATACAAAACTAAACGTTCAGTATTTAATGAGGAGGATATTTATGTTAAAAGAACAAGGTAAACAAGTCAGCTCTATCTCCAGTTGGATGATGTTTCTGCTTGCAGCCGCATGCGGTCTTATTGTTGCCAATCTGTATTACGCCCAAACTCTGGTGGGGCCTATCCGTGATGCAACGGGTCTTACTTCCTCAACCGCAGGATTCATCGTCACAGTGACCCAAATCGGTTATGTAGCCGGCCTGCTGTTCATCGTACCGCTAAGCGACATCGTTGAGAACCGGCGTCTTACAATCGTCATGTTAATCATAGCCATTGGCGCATTGTTAACTGCCGCATTCTCACCCAGTGCATCGTTGTTTTTGACCGCATCTCTTTTTATTGGAATTGGTTCTGTAGTGGCCCAGATTCTAGTGCCGTTCGCCGCCTATCTATCATCCGAGAATCAACGCGGCCGTGTGGTCGGTAACGTGATGAGCGGACTCCTGCTCGGAATTATGTTCGCCCGGCCGTTGGCAAGTTTTATTACCAGTCTTTGGGGCTGGAGAGCTATATTTATTCTGTCTGCCATTGTGATCACTTTACTAACTATATTGCTGTCCTTTGCACTTCCCGAACGTAAGCCACTCCCCACAGTACGTTACGGCAAACTAATTCTCTCTTTAGGCACTATATTACGACAAACGCCGGCATTACGGCGCCGCGCACTGTATCAAGCTTTCTTATTTGGAGCCTTCAGTTTGTTTTGGACTGTCGTGCCTCTACACTTAGCTGATAATTTCGGAATGTCTCAAATCGGTATTGCTTGGTTTGCGCTGGTTGGCGTGGGTGGGGCAGTAGCTGCGCCAATTGCCGGAAGATTAGCGGATAAAGGCTGGAGTAAAATGCTAACGGGGGCCGCCATGATTGTTGCTGTATTGTCCTTTCTGCTCATCCATTTGTTCCAAAGCTCGTCAACCCCTGCTCTGATTCTTCTCTTTGTATCGGCAATTACGCTCGATATGGCAGTGTCTGGGAATCTGGTGACCAGCCAGCGTGTGATATATTCACTGGGAAGTGAAGCACGGGGACGACTGAATGGACTTTTCATGGCCATCTTCTTCTTAGGCGGTGCTATCGGTTCATCTTTGGGGGGCTGGTCTTATACCCAGGGAGGCTGGAATCTCACATCCCTTATTGGAACCATCCTGCCACTTCTAGCTCTGCTATATTTCCTTACCGAGCGAAGATCAAGCAAAAAAGACCGTTCCATTTTGGCAAGTTAAGGGAACAAGGCTGCCAGGAAAGAGATCACGTCCTGAGGACGTGCAGATTGTCGAGAAACCCACGTCATGAGACAGTAGGTTTCTCTTTTTTCATGAGTAGTAGAGGAGTTCCTCCCTGCTCCATCGAAATGTAATAATGTGGTTCTATTTGGTAAAAAGAGATGTTTAATAAACATATAAGGAGTGGTTACCACTGTGCTTAAACTCCTCAAACAAGTTCTTAGGCATACGGACTATGATAAACGGGAAGTAGCCTTGACTTTTGATGATGGCCCCCATGCTTTATATACGGAGAAAATTCTGGATATACTTGGCGAATATGATATAAAAGCAACGTTTTTTTTGCTAGGTGAGCATGTAAGGGATTATCCGGACATAGCCAAACGAATTGTTGCTGAAGGTCATACAGTTGGTAACCACACCTATTCTCATCCCAACTTGACAACGTTAACACATGAGGAAATACATGATGAATTAACAAGAACGGAACAAGAAATTATATTGGCGACAGGTATTCGTCCTAAATTGTTCCGCCCCCCTTATGGAGAGTTTAACGAATTGGTATTACAGGTTGCTGGGGAGATGAATTATAAAACTGTCTATTGGTCACAGGATACAAATAGAAGTCTTGATACTAAAGACTGGGCTGGTCCGATTGCTGAAGAAATTCTGCAGCACATTAAGAACAATATTTGTAGCGGAGGAATAGTTTTAATGCATGATGGCGGGGGTGATCGAACTCAAACCACAATAGCTCTGGCACCTATCATCGAATTTCTGCAAAACGAGAACTTTACATTAGTCCCATTGCATTAAAGCTTATATCTAAGTGCACAGGTAAAAGGTGCAGCCTTCTCCTCTTACATAAGAAAACTGCACCTGTTTTTTTACGATATTATTGTCTTATTA
Organism: Paenibacillus sp. J22TS3; assembly: GCF_018403205.1. Taxonomy (NCBI): domain Bacteria; kingdom Bacillati; phylum Bacillota; class Bacilli; order Caryophanales; family Paenibacillaceae; genus Paenibacillus; species Paenibacillus sp. J22TS3. The sequence continues at coordinate 237,692 of NZ_BOSF01000002.1, read as the reverse complement.
AAGCAGGCTATACCAGTTAAATTAACGGCCAAGAAAGCTCTTCACAAAGAAATTCAACTGATATTCCATACTGAGCGGATCATTGAAGTAAAACGCCTTTGCATTCGCCTCGAATACATGCTGGTTTTTGACGGCAGGAAGATTCTTATAGATTTGAGTATTCTGGAACGAGTTATCTTCCTCGGCATTTTTGCTAAAAATAACATAGTCCCCCATGTAATCCTTCAGCACCTCTGTGGATAAGGCAAAGTAGCCATCCTTTTTCGTGGTCTGTTTCACTTTTTCAGGCATCTTCAGTCCAAACTGCTGATACAAAATTTCAGTTCCCCGTCCGAAGTTCTCACCATAAACATAAAGCTGTTTGTTGAACGTCTCAATTACCGAAACCGTTGCATTTTCACCGATCTTGGCTTTGATTTCCTTCCCGATCTTCTTCGTACGGGCATCAAAATCGTCCACCCAAGCCTTCGCTTCTTTCTCTTTGTTCACCAATTTCCCAATTTCCAACTGCTGGGTCAGGAAATCCACCTTGCCGTATGTATACAGCACTGTTGGAGCAATTTGCTTGAACTTGTCAACATTCTTAATATCGGAAAGCCCCACAATAAGATCGGGCCGCAGCTCAATAATCTTCTCCAGGCTTTCATCCGAAACCGCCTCTACATCAGCCAGCTTGTCGGCAAAGTTCGGATTCTCCTTAGACATTTCGTCCACCCCAACCAGAGGGATGCCAAGCGCCATCAAGTTGCCTGTCAAGAACCGGGTTAAGACAACGACACGCTGCGGATGGGTCGGAACCTCTACAGGCCCGCTTTCCGATTGATAGGTAAATGTCCCCGTCTCCGAAGCACCTGCGGCCGGCTTAGATGCCGAATTTCCGGCTTCAGTTCCGGATGTTCCCGCTGATGAGCCGCTGACTGTATCGGATTTGTTAGATTTGCTCCCCCCACAAGCACTTAACAGCAATACTAACATTAGAACAAACAGAATCCACAACTTTTTCATTCCCAGACTCTCTCCCTTTTCATTACGAGGTTTTCATTCAATTGATCATGAAAATCATTCTCAATTACTTCCCTAATTATATGAATACCTCCCACAGTGAACCATGCCTTTTTGTTTGGAAAAGAGCTTGGACTATTGATTGCCTGTCCATAAAACAACCGCCCGCTCAAGCTGCAGCCGAATCGAAACCGGGTTATAAGGGATCCATTCATCCATAACCAGATGATGGACACCGCCTCCCTGAACGGCACGATGGTTCTTCCACCCGAGTGAAGCAAACACTCTCTCGGAATGTGCCGTGGAGCCCAGTTCATCCGGAAATACGATGACCAGTATCCGGTCTGCCTCATAGTCTTCCAAATCGGACAGCTGGATGCCTATCGAATGGAATTGCTCCCCGTGCTTGTCTATTTCCTGGGCAATTCTGACCGGCGGCCGTAGTCCCAGAGACCGGTACATGACATAACCTGCATTCCGTGCTCCATATACCCTTATCTCCTCTGGCTTGATAATCAGAAGCATAATCACCTCATTAGCAAATTTACTTTGTTGAACCAGTATACGGGCGCTTTCTTCCTCTTGTTCAAAATCCGCCAGCCATTGCTCAGCTTGATCACTTCTCTGAATGTAATGAGCAAGGAGACGAAATTGCTCCTTCCATCCTATTTCCATCCACGGAATATGGACTATGGGTGCTGATAACCGCAGGCGCTCAGGGCTTAGCCCCAGATGTCTCATATGCATGTCTGCGGCAAAAACCACTTCGATCCCGTTGACATCCAGTACCGAATTTATCTGTTCAACCGTACAGCCCGTATTAACATAAACAGCTGTCTGCAGTGGCTTCAGATCTGCTGATTGGACATATTCGCTGGTTTCAGAAATGATGACGGCTGGCTCCAAGCCAAGCAGCGTCAAGTGAGCAGCATAAGGAGCAAGCAGCACAGCCACCCGCTGGATGGACTTCCCGTTATAACTGGAAGGCGTCTCTCCCGTCTGCTGCTTGAAACGGCGGCTGAGATAAAATTCATCCTTGTACCCTACCTTTTGTGCGATCTCCCTAAGCGTGCTGTGCCTGTCAAGCAGCAGTTCCTTAGCCCGGTGAACACGCAGACGAAACAAGTACTCTGTGGGTGAGCAGCCAGTTAGCTGCTTGAACAGAATGGAGTAGTGCGAACTGCTCACCCCCGCGATTTGGGCTAGCTGCTCCCGCGTGATCTTTTCGTGAAAGTTATTTTCCAAATATGTAATACTGCGCTCCATGGAGGACTGCTCGTCTGCAACAGGTTTGGCATCCATCCTCTCCAGCAGGATAAGGAGAAGCTGATGAAACAAAATCTGATTCTGCACATGACGAACTTCCCCTTCAGGCATACGATGCCTGTAAAGCTTCTCCGCAAGGGCCGCAATCTCAGATTCATAGGAGAAAAAATGGATTTGAGCATTCGAACTGATTCCGCTTTTTTGAATTAATACCTCTTCAGGAAAGGATCTGATCTGTTCTAGGGTATGGATGGTCAGCTTATAGGCATGAAGGGGATTCAGATGATTGGCAGCCAGCTCTGCTTCCTCATGTGCAGGAAGAAGAACAGCACTCCCTTTCATAAGCTCGTACCTCTGATCCCGGCAGGTAAGAACTGCGCTGCCACCAGCAACTACAATCAGCACCGCAGCATTCTCCTTAATCCGGTAACCTGGTTGATTCGTGGTGCTGTAGAGCGATTCGATGCTCTCCAGCGTATATAATGGAAAATGGGACACTGTCCATTCCGATACAGGGTTGGTATTCATTATAGCTCCTCCGTATTCATCAAGGTCGCGCCTCGCGAGACGTTTATATTCTCGCATCTCCTATGCCCCCTGTCCACGGTGTTTCCATTTTAGGGAAGTTTCTTCATGTACTGTGTCATCTCACAGATTCGTTCTCTGCAGTGGCAGTATATTACATCAATGGATAATATGCTAAACTCAAATTGGAGGTGATAACATAATGAAAGTAAAACTGGAAGGACTTACACTGCTAGCTGACGATGTTGCGCGTTTGGCCCGATTTTACGAGGAAGTCTTGGGATTTACTATTGTTATAGAGGAGGAGCATTACGTAGAATTCGACAATTCAGGAGTGAGATTGGCCATTTGCTCTAAATCATTAATGGCAGACAACACCAACGGCTATGCTTCTTTCAAGGAAAGCCGAAAAGGGCAGGCCGTCGAGCTGAATTTCCAATGTGATTCGCCAGATCAAGTATACGCCTTGTACGATGAATTCGTTTCGAAGGGAGCCATGGATGTCACAGCACCACAGATCAAGTCATGGGGGCATACGACTGGCTTCTTCGGTGATCCCGAGGGAAATGTTCATTCTATTTTTGTAGTAAATCCTACATAAATTTGCAGACAGGACCAAACTTTCCACTGTGCCGGAACTTGCAGTATGCTTGACCTTAAGAAGGGAGAGGATTTTATGGTTAAACAACTGATCATCGGCGACGCAGCGAATGAACTGAGCACTACGCGCCGCATTCTGGAACGCTTGCCTGAGGAGCATATGTCGTGGAAGCCGCATGACAAATCCATGACGCTTGGTGGGCTGGCTACGCATCTGGTCAACCTGCTCAACTGGCAAATCGCAATTTTTGAGTACCCGGAGCTTGATCTATCAACCATTCCGCAGCGGCGGGAGGCTTTGGAAAGACGGGCTGACATTCTGGAAGAATTCGACGCGAACGTTGGCAAGTTTGAAAAGCTGCTCGCCGAATGTGATGAAACAGCACTCGGTAAGGAATGGACTCTGCGCCACGGCAGCCATATCATCCTCCGCGCACCGCGGGCACTCGCGCTCCGCACCTTCGGATTAAGCCACATGGTCCACCACCGGGCACAGCTAGGGGTATACTTGCGGCTTCTCGATATTCCGGTGCCCAGTATGTACGGTCCATCGGCCGACGAGCAGGCCTAATTACGGAGTTTCTTGACAATGTTCAAAATCTGCTTTTACACAGTTACCCATACTGGACATCATATCTAAAACCTATTTGGAATGATGTGGACTTTTCTGGAGATCCACTCTATTTTCGCCACACAAAGGCCTTACTGGTCGTTTGTGTGGCTTTTTTTGTATTCAAAAAAAAGGAGGAAACATGATGAATGCCGCATATGGGTTCTGGGATTGTTAACAGTAACCTTCGATCTAAACGTTCTATAATCAACCTCTTTAGATATCCACAAGACTGTCTTGGAACAACGTATCTCTAGCTCGAATTCATTTTAGACAATAGTAAAAAATGTTTCTGAACACTATTGATTATCATTTTAGGCAAGTGTAAAATAACAAATATAGACAACTGCCTAAAAGGAGATAATTTGAATGAGTAACTTTAAAAAACTGCCTGACACGGAATTTGAGATTATGAAGGTGGTGTGGGCGAACGAGCCGCCCATCACAACTAACATGATTATGGAAGCGCTAGGCCATGAGCGTGAATGGAAAGCACCAACTGTAATTTCACTGATGCTTAGGCTGGTGGAAAAGGGTTTTTTACGGACGGAGAAAAACGGCAAGGAACGCACCTATTTCCCGCTTGTAGACAAAGAGGACTATCTGAAGTTTGAAACAGGTAACTTTATGAAGCGTTATCATGAAAACTCATTTCTTAGCTTTGTCAATACCCTTTATGTCGGGAAGCAGCTTAACGATGCCGATATTGAAGAGCTGATGAAATGGGTAAAAGAACGGAGGATTTGATATGCGGGAATTTGTGACTGCATTGATAGAATGCTCTATTACCATGTCAGTGCTTGTATTGGGCTTCATTGCCGCTACCCCGTGGCTGTCAAAAAGATACTCTGCAAAATGGCTGTATTATACCTGGTTAGTACTAGTGATAGGTCTAATCATTCCATTCCGGGTTCATCCCGACACAGCATTTATTCAGATGAGTACCACGCCCGATTATACCCAGCCAATCCTACCAGGAAATGTGGCAAATATTGTCGATTCAACTATTCCAACCAATACACCATCCCAAGAGCTACCGGCAATTTTATGGTTTCAAATTGGTATATGCCTATGGGCTGCCGGGCTCTTTGCTTTTATAGTTTATCACGGATTAAAGCATTTCCGATTTCTTAGAATGGTAAGCCGATGGAGCGAACAGCCTGATAAGCACTTGAATGATACCTTACATAAGATTAAGACAGAAATGGGAATAACCACACCCGTTAAATTGCAGATATGTTCCTGTATCTCAAGCCCAATGATGATCGGTTTTATAAGACCTACAATTTTATTGCCGTGGTCTGATTTTTCAGCGGATGAAATGCCATATATTCTCAGACACGAATTGGTACACCTCAAACGTAAGGATTTGTGGTATAAGAGTCTGGTCCTTTTTGCAACCGCCGTTCACTGGTTTAATCCTGTAATGTATGTGATGGCAAGGGCTGTCTCGTCACAGTGCGAAATCTCATGTGATGCAGAGGTAGTAAGCAAAACTGATATTGGCACAAGACGACAATACAGTGAGGCCCTCATTGGAGTTATCAAAAATCAGTCAAGAAGGCAAACGGCCTTCTCAACAAATTTTTATGGAGGTAAGAAAGATATGAAGAACCGAATATTCTCCATTATGGATACAAGTAAGAAAAGAGCAGGTGTTCTTATTCTCTGCTTAGTTGTATTAGGCACGTTAGGTACCGGAGCAGCATTTGCAGTAAATGATGCAGGATCTGGAGCTTATTCCACCAGTACGCCTATATCCGCGCAGGAACAAGAAAAACTTAATCAGCAAACTAAAGAAGCTACTGCTAAGAATTATGCTGTTTATGAAAAATACGGATTGACTTATGACAATAAAACAGACAGTTTTTACTATAATAGTAAGCTGGTTCGGTATTTTTCAGATAAATTAGATGCAGATGGCACATACAATTCATTTACTCGTACAAATGGTGTCATGGATTTAAAAGCTGTCCGAAATGCCAACTATGAATTAACCGGAATTACACCTGTCAGCCAAGAAGAATATGACAAACACACGGAATCTCTGAAAAATGCACTGGCTTCAAATAAACAAGGGGCCGCCCAGGAAAACGGCTCTGTAAACAAAACAGGCGGCACAGCAAGCACCGTGGAAAATGAAACGGGTGATATTGTTAACGGTTCTACTGCGGCTTCCTCTGAAGGTGATCCCAACTATGTTGATAATTCCTTAAATGCTTATTTGGACTATGGCGTTTCTTATGATAAGGACAACAAGCAATGGGTATATGGTAACAAACCGATTCATTATCTTTATGACGAGGATCATACAACTTATGTGGACGAAAGCGATAGTACCGCGAAAAGTGGCGTATCCCTTGAAGTAGTCAGAAAGTCCAACGGTCAAATAGAAAAGTTAGTTGATATAACCAATTGAGAATCTATATACATTTCTCAACTTGCCAAAATGTGAAGCGAATGTCCTTATTGGATCGATTTCAGAACACGCATTCCGTAGCGATTGACGGGCGCTTAAGCAATTCCCAGCCGGTCTTGGCGGATATAAAAGAAGCAAGCTCCCAGCCCATTCGGTAATGCGTCTGATATCCGGGATGGTATCGTCCGCCCCATCCCTCCACCTCTGGATGGATCAAGCCTAGATCAACCACAAAAACCTTCCCGTTTCCACCTTGATTGAAATAGGACACCACCTTATTCACACTGTCAAGATAGTTGTTATTCATCGTTCCGACACAACAAAAGACATAAGGATCGTTATACTTCTCCAGGATATCGCGGATGAATCCAATATAAGCAGCAATATACTCCTCATCATCAATTGGCGTGGAATAATCGTTCTGGCCCAGATTAATGACGATTCCATCCGGGATATACCGGGAAAAGTCCCATGGCGCCGTCCCCTTGCCGAGCGTCCCGGAAAAGTGTTCGGGCAATCCCTGCCTGTTCCCTATCGCATCCTGCCAGACGCCAATCCCGCAAATGGCCATCGTATGATATTCCGCGTTCAACATTCTGGCGCTGATTCCAACATAAGACATGTACCCATCATCCAGATGCGGAGCTTCAGCGAGCTCATGCGGATGGCCGATCCCGGCTCCATCCGTGATAGAATCGCCAAAGTATTCAAGCCTGACGGGCTTTGCGGTTGGAGGGGCAAGGAAGCTTCCGCCGTCAGGCAGAGAAAATTGATGAAACACAACACTGCCGGTCAGAATCCCTGTACGCTTGTGAATCTCCAAAGTATGTTCACCATCCGGCAGCCCCTGTTCAATGATGTATTCATGAACCCCCTTCTTCAGATTGATCCAATTGCGGGCAACACCATCCAATACAATTTCAACGTAATCCTCACCGCCGGAATCCTCGGCCGTCATCGAGATGGCCGTACCCCGGAAGGCAACAAAAACGGCGCTGTTTACCCATCCGCATTTCGGATTTTCCTTCTCGGCGAGATCAAATCTCCCCATCAGCCTGGCATATTTGGCAAAGCTAAACTCCAAAGCAGCTCCTCCTCTCAACTTCTGTAAATAGAATCTTTGAATTCTGTTACATAAATAAAGTATACTTTAATTTGTAAATATTATATATTAATACTATCACCACCTATATATTAGGTCAACAAAACCATGAGTATTCTGTTATACTATTACATAAAGAATAGTTATCGGGTCATATCCTTGAGTCACCCTAAATATTAAAGTATACTTTAATTAATCAATTATAATGCCAGATACTGATTCAAGAGAAAGAGGAGAGTTTTTGTGAACGAGCCGAAGTACGAGACGGTAAAACAAGCGCTGCAGCAGCAGATCCATGCAGGCGAGCTTCGACCCGGCGATAAATTGCCGAGTGAAGAGGATCTGATGAAACAATTTCAGGTAAGCGGAATAACGATTCGAAAAGCGATGACGGAACTGGCCAATGAGGGTGTGATCACGAGAATTAAAAGAAAGGGCTCCTTTGTCAACGGAGCGACAGCCGCAGACCATTCGAGCCGTTTGATCGCATTCATTTTATCGGCAGAGGACAATTACGATGTCTCTTATCTGAAGATCATCAAGGGCGCGCAACAAGCCGCAGCCGAATTTGGTTACTCCTTGATCGTGGAATGGAGCAGCGAAAATTTGGCCGTTGAACAGGCCTCCATTCAGAAAATGCTGGACCGGAAGGTCGACGGCTTCCTGATTTATCCGTTCGATCCGATCCAAAGCAGGGATAACTTCCTGCTCATCGAACAAAACAATATCCCCTACCTATTGGTAGACCGCTACAATGTGGATCATCCGAGCCATTTTTCGGGCTGCAACAACTATGATGGGGCGATCCTGGCCACCCGGGAGCTGATCCGCCTGAAACACACCAAAATAAAATTCGCAAGCTACCATTTCTTCCTTCATTCCGAGCAGGAGCGGTTCGCAGGCTATTGCAGCGCTATGCGCCAGGCAGGACTCACGGTAACCGACGATCATTTGTTGACCCACATGGATTATGATGCATTGGCTGACAGCGTGATAAAGCGGGATGTCACCGCTTTGTTCTGTTCCAACGACAAGCTCGCCATTGAAATGATCGAGCAGTTGACCAGCCGGGACATTAAAGTCCCACAGGATGTTTCCATCATCGGATTTGACGATTGGGATCATGCTGGCAATCTATCGATCGGATTATCCACCGTTCGGCAAGATTTCGAAGAAATCGGCAGAAACGCCGCGAATTTACTGAACCAGGTTATTCAGGGCAGTACCCATGGTGGCAGCACAAAAATATTGTCTGGGGTTTCATTGGTGCTCCGGGATTCTACATGTGAGAACCCTTACGCATAACTTCTTGAACTCAAATAGTTCCATGAGAGGAAGGTGTTTTATGAAATTCGACTTTTTAAACTCAAGTCTGAGACACGGGCTCTTCCGTCAAGAGCAGGATGGGATCTCCTGCTTTCTTCCCGGCAGTGCGATAAGCGTGCGCTTTCAAGGACGGGAAATTAGCGCCGAAATTGAGGACGTCAATGGCGAAGGGAAAAGCTGGGTTAACGTCTATATCGACGATCTCCCGGTACGGGTGATGAGAATCGATCCGGATAACCGGCTGTACCAGCTTGCGGACGACCTGGAGGATGCGCCTCATACTTTAACGCTGCAGAAACGTACGGAGGCGGCATTCGGCAGCATCAAATTTACCGATTTAACAGCGGGAGGCGGTACTTTTCTAAATCCGCCGTCCCCTCTGCCTCACCGGCTGCTCATCATTGGCGATTCGATTACGTGCGGGTTCGGCAATGAGGCACAGATTCCATGCGACTGTGATGCTTCACGGGAAAATATCGCGCTTGCTTACAGCTCGCTGACCGGTGAGCTGCTGAACGCCGAAACTTTAATTGTAGGCGCGTCCGGCACTGGCTGCTATCAGAATTTCGGCGGTGCCAAGGAAGGCCGTATGTCAGATTATTTTATGGAAACCATCTGTCCTTATCTCGATCAAGAAGCCATGGACCCGTTTCATCCTGAAATGATTGTCATTAATCTGGGGACCAATGACTGGTCCGCACCCATCCAGCCTTCGGATTACATTGAACAATACCGCAAATTGACAGGTTTCATACGTCACCGATATCCGTCCGTCCCATTGTTCTGCGCAATCGGTCCGATGACGCTTGATCCCGCTCCCCATTTGAAGGCTCTCGTCCAGCAACTCAACGAGGAAGGCGACGACAACATCCATTTCGTGGAATTCCCACTCATCAGGCGGCCGGAAGACGGTATGGGTGGCTGCGGACATCCCTCCGTCAAGAAGCATCGGCAAATGGCCGAACAATTGGCCGGGACGATCCGTCAGATTTGTTTCAATCCAACCTCATCTACCGGCAGCCGTTAGAGCATAACTAACCCGCAAAAAGGTATCCACGATTTTAGAAGAGAATTCCGCAGAGACCACCTCGTCGGCATGGTGAACGAGGTGGTGCGTGGTGAATCGCATCGGCGGTTCTCGATGCAGAAAGAAACGGACTAGCGTAATGTCAAACGCTAGTCCGTTTCTTTCTGTTCACTACTGGCCTTTTGGAGCTGCTTTCGCTTAACATGGGCCACTCCCCATTGATGTAAGGATTCCAGAATCGGAGACAGGCTCTTGCCGTATTCCGTGATAGAGTATTCTACTTTCGGCGGGATTTGCGGATAGATGACTCGGCTAACAATCCCTTCCTCTTCCAATTCGCGCAGATGAAGCGTAAGCATCCTTTGAGTGATATCGGGCAGCAATCTTCTTAGCTCATTGAACCGTAAAGGTTCACCTTGAAGCAAATGATAAAGGATAATCGGCTTCCATTTGCCGACGATCGAATCCAGTGCCACAACAAATTGACATTGGGCAGGGTTCTTTTCCATACGCTTCCCTCCATTACAGTACCTTTTTTAATACTATAGCACATTTATGTGCGTACTTCTCAAACGAAATATATATTATATGATTAACCCATAAAATAAATTTAATATAACTACAGAAGGGAAGTTTCCATTCATGGCAACCGTATTGTATATCACCGCACATCCCCTGGATTCCAAATCCTCTTACAGTCTCGCGGTAGGGGAAGAATTTATTGAAGCTTATCGCCAAGCCAATCCAACCGACGAAGTGGTTCATTTGGATCTGTATCAAGAGGATATTCCGCAGATTGATGCCGATGTTCTACGTGGTTGGGAGAAGATCCGGTCTGGTTCTTCCTTCGATCAGCTGTCTGATGCCGAAAAATCAAAAATAGCCCGTCATGAAGAAATCCTTGAGCAATTTGTGGCTGCTGATAAGTACGTGTATGTTTCCCCTATGTGGAATTTCTCGATTCCACCGGTTATGAAAGCATATACGGATGCGACTTCAGTTCCGGGCAAAACTTTCAAATATACCGAAAATGGTCCAGTAGGGCTGTTGCCCGGCAAGAAAGCCTTACACATTCAAGCTAGCGGTTCCGTTTATTCGGAAGGTCCTCTTGCTTCGATTGAAATGGGCTACAGCTATCTGAATAAGATCCTGAGTTTCTACGGGATTCAATCGATTGAGGGGATTTTTGTTGAAGGAACGGCCTCCTCGGAGCAAGCTCCGGCTATTAAAGAACAAGCAATCGCCCAAGCGAAGGAAGTTGCCCAGCGATTCTAATAAAGGAAAGGGATTCCCCACCATCCACTAGAAAATAATAATTCAAGAAATCCAAAACCAACAGCGATGGGAGTGGGCGTTTGTTCTCGGAGCCTTCCGAACACAAACCCAACTCCTAAACAAAATCAGGGGCCGTCTTCTAGGACGGCCCCCTTTGTGCGGACTATTATTCTGATGAACAGCAATTTCTATTTTGCCAGGAAGGCATCAACCTGTTTCTGCAGCTCAGTCTGGATTTTACCCAGCACCGCTTCGCCTTCTGTTTTAAACTGGGCGAAATATTGGTCCGGGTCAAGCGCACCGTTGAATAATCCGCTATAATATTTGGCCTGAATGGTCGCGAACTGGGCCACTTCATTCTTCACTGGCGTTGGATCAAAAGTAAAGCCGGTGAGGATGTCCTTGGTGAAGTTGTCGGCCTTCGTAATGAATTGACTGTACTTCTGAGTCTCTTCGTCCGTACCGGCCCATTCCCGCTCTAACGTAGGATTCAGCATGAGCTGGAACGAGACGATCCCGCCATCGTTGTTCAGCGTTTCATACTGATGCTCGCCGGTTGGTTTCCAGTTGACACCTTCGATACCGTGCTCCAGCAAATCATAATTCTCCTGCCGGTTCGCCCAATCGAGGAACATCATCGCACGGTCTTTATGTTTGCTCGTCTTGACAATACAGATGAAGTTATCCATCTTGAAATTGGACAGGTTCTTTCCAGGAGTTAGATCAAACAGACGAACGGCTTCCAGCTTGCCGTCAGGCACAACCTGCTTCAGCTGGTCGTTGAACGATTGGGGAATTCCAAAAGCCATTTGGGGCGTAGCCGCTACTTTATTCTGAAGCTGCATTTCCGCCGGACTGCTCTTATTCGTTAAAACGTCCTGCGACATGACTTTGTCCACAAACAGCTTGCGGACATCCTGGATGCCTGACCATATCTTAGGTTCCTTGGTTTCAAAAAAGTTGTAGACCTTTCCATCGTTGCCCTTGTAATACAGCATCAAACTAGCTCCAGCAAAATTCGTCGGACGAATGTTGACGCTGGTATCGTCCCGGATCAGCCAGTTGACCCAGCTGTAGGTAACGTCATCTGCGCCTGCAAGAAGAGGCGTAATACCGGACTTACCATCACGAACGGCGTAGAGATAAGCTTTCAAATCCTCATACGTTTTGACGGGCGGCAGGTTCAACTGCTCCCTCAGGTCCTTTCGGATGAACACCGATCTCTGCTGGGTATAGGCGCTTCCCAAGGGAACGCCGTAGATGCTGCCGTTAATTTTGTTCGCGTCCCACATTTGCTGCGGCCTTGTCTTCTTCACATTGGGGCCGTATTGGTCCAGAAGTCCGCTTAGTTCTTCGTAATATCCCTGGGAAGCCATCGTGTCCAAATGCAGCCAAGGGGCGTCGAACATCAAATCCACACTCTCTCCCGACGCCAGCATGACGTTGGTCTTTTGATTTAGATCAGCAAAGTCAACGAATGTAAATTTAACCTGCGTATTGATCTCGGCTTTTAATCTCTTGTTGACCTCTGCCAGCACCTTGTCATAGTTAGCCCCCTTCGCCCCTGGAATGACAACCTCCAAGGTGACCGGCTCAAGGGATGAAGCCCCGGTTCCTCCGGAATCGCCCGGCGCGGATGTATCCCCGCCGGCGCCAGCGCAGCCGGATAAAGCTACGGCTAATCCGAGCAGTACCAGCATCAAGAACTTGCGTTTTGATTTGGCCATATCGATTACTCCCTTCAAATCATCATCTTATAATTTAAGCTCAAAATGTCAGGTTTTCAGAAATTCCTACACTCAGCCTTTCACTGAACCGAGGGTCAAACCTTTGACAAAATATTTCTGAACCATCGGATAGACAAGTATAATTGGACCGATCGTCAGACATACCGTTGCCAGCTTGACCCCTTCTGCTGGCGGCAGCGTCAACACATTGCCGTGATTGAGCGACGTAAGCTGCATCTGTGACATGAGCTGCCGAAGAAGCAGCTGGAGCGGGTACATATCGCTGTTATCGATGAACAGAAGCGACAGCCACCAATCGTTCCAATATTGCAGTGCATAGAACAAGCTGATCGTTGCAATAACCGGCGTCGAGATCGGCCGGATAATTTTGAAGAAGATCGTCCACTCCCCAGCGCCGTCAATGTATGCCGATTCGTTCAATTCATAAGGCAGCGAGCGATAGAACGAAACTAAGATAAACGCAAAGAACGGATTCATAACGTAAGGCAGCACAAGCGCCCACAGCGTATCCTTCAAATGCAGCCACTGAACGACCAGAAGATAGAAGCCGACGAGTCCCGAGCCGAAGACCATCGGCACATAGGTCATAAACGAGAGGAAGCCGCCGTATCGGTTCTTCGGATGAGCCAGCACGTAAGCAAACAACGCGGTGACAACGAGGCCGATAACGGTTCCGATGGCCGTTACCACCATGGTGATGCCATAGCTGGCAAACATTTGCTTGCCTTGAAGGAGGAACCGATATGACTCCAGCGTAAAATCATCCGGCCATATGGAATATCCGTTCACCGCCAAGCTTCGGCTGCTTGAGAACGAATTGATGACCATCAGCCAGAAAGGAAACAAACAAACCAGCGCAAATAGAATCAAAAACAGTCCGAACAACCACACCACCATTTTATCGGAGAAACCGCTTGTTCGCCGGACCCCTGCGGGCGGAATCAGAGCAACCGGACGATTCATAAGGAATTCACCTCCCTTTGTATATTGTGAAATTTGAACAGCCTCTTAAAATAATCTGGAGTCCTTATCGATTTTTCGAACTAACGCATTAAACGAAACGACCGCGATAAGCCCCATGATAGACTGGTAGAACACGATAGCCGAGGACATGCTGAAATTGCCAAGCTGCCTTAAAGCCCGATATGAATACGTATCGATGACATCGGTCGTCGGGAATAGAACCCCGTTGTCCCCGATAATTCCATAGATCATGCCAAAGTCTCCATAGAAGATCCGTCCGACTCCCAAGAGGACAAGAATGATAATTTGCGGCTTCAGCAAGGGCAGCGTTATGTATTTCATCTGCTGCAGCCGTGTCGCCCCGTCCAGGCGGGCGCTCTCGTAATATTCGGAAGAGAAACCGGTAATGGCAGCGAGCAGAATAATCGAGTAATAACCGGCGCTCTTCCAGATTCGCGTTAAGGTTAGAATAATCGGCCATACCCATGGGGTCTGGTACCAATCAACGGCTTGAAGTCCGCTCATGCTGAGCACGCGGTTAATCATGCCGTCTGTATTGTTGAATAGAACGAATGTCATATACCCTACAACAACCCAGGAAATGAAATAAGGAAGGAAAACGACGGATTGGATTGTACGTTTAAACCATTTCAAGCGAATCTCATTCAAGAAGAGCGCAATAAGAAGCGCAAAGACCATCTCGAAAATAATAAACAGCGCATTTAAATAAACCGTATTGACTGTCACTTGTATCCAATCCTGATTGGAGAAAAAGAAGCGAAAGTTGTCCAGCCCCACCCAATCACTGCCCCATATGCCTTTGCTGATCTGAAAGTCCTTAAACGCCAGCAGATGTCCGGACAGAGGAATATAGGAGAAGACAACGAGAAAGATGATTCCCGGTATCGCCATCGAATACAAGCCCCGGTTCTTTGCAAGATCCCTAAGCATTCTCAATTTATAGTATCCCCCCATTCTATCTGGTCTGTCCGATGTGGCCATACCTGACAGTGTTCATTATGTACGGAAAGACTAGCTTTGGAATAGTCCTCAATGTGTCACAAGGAGTACTAAAGCGCCTATATCCGGCTTCCGGAGCCATCTTAATTTGTACTTTGTCAAAATGAGGACTTCACACGGAAGTCAGGATATGATTATGTAGAAGAGTGTCCCAGTCCATTTTTTCTATCGAGACAAGCTTAAGGTACACCCATAAACAGTCAGTCCATCAATGAGGCACGGGGTGCAGGTATTATATGAAGAATATGAAGATCAAACCTTTTCTGCAGAAGACCTATTTTCGTACCTTTCTATTACTAACTACCGTTCTGATCTGTTCCATGATTCCCTTCGTTTACTTTCTGTCTGCCGAATTCGCGAAATACACTATGCTGGAGGTGCGCAGCAATTCGCAGAACGAAGTCAACAATCTGGCTTCGAAGGCCGAAATGATTCTCGGTAAATTGAAAGCATACGGGCTCAGCATGTACGCCGATCAGAATATCCAGAACTGGTTCTTCAGTACAAGCAAAGATCCGCTCATCGACCATGCTGCGCTCGTTGCCCAATCCAACTTCATGTCAACCGAGTCGCTCATCCAGCGATCCTATCTAATTAATTTAAAACACAATCTTGTCATCGATTCCAAAGTCGGCATCGTTAGTTTTGAAGCCTTTGCTGACCAGAGCATGCTGGGGCAGGTGAAATCAATCCACCGCCATTATTTGCGCTTCTTTAATCATTCGCCGGATGGCTCGGACTGCCTTGCCCTTATTCTGCCTGCAGCTCCGGAGAAACCGTCCGACTTCTATCTCGTGCTCCTGATCGATAAACCTCAACTGTCCAAGCTTCTATTCGGCCAATCGGTCTCCTCGGAGCAAGACATCCGGATACTCGACAGTCAAGGAACAGTCCAATTAGGCGCGTTCAATCCTGCGTTGAACGAACAGCTTTATCAAGCAGGACGCGAGCAGCAAACGAGCGACTTCCAAGTTCGGCTCCCGCATCAGACATGGTTCGTTAGTACAGCCAAGCTGACCACCGAAAACTGGTCGGTATATTACTCAACCGAGTATCATATTTTGACCCGCCATATCTCCTTATACCAGCAAAAATTGATAGCGTATACATTAATGCTGTTGGGAATCGTTTCAGTGTTATTCTTCTGGAGTTCGCGCCGCACTTTACGTTCCATCACCTTCTTGTCGGAGAAACTGAAGAAGGTGGCTGTTGTAAACTCCACGTCCGATGGCAAGCCGGATATCCAATGGATCAATGACGGCATCGATATGCTGCTGAACAATATGGAGCAGCTTCATGCCTCCATGAGAAATCAATCAGAGCTCGTTCGAACGGAATTTCTGGCCCAGTGGATGCTCCACGGAACGCCGGGTACCCAAAGCTACGAATATATTCAGACCCGGACCAAGCTAACTTCCTGCAAAGTCCTGTTTTTGGCAGTCCTGCGAATCGAAGCTTATAAGGTCTTTTGCGAACGTTATGATTTCCCTTCCCGGAAATTGATTAAGTACGCTATACGAAATATTAGCGAAGAAGTGATTGGTGCCGGTTCTTATGCGGCGGAAGGCCTCGATATGGGCGGTGACCATCTCATCCTGGTCATTGGCGGCCATGAATCGTGCCAGCTTCAACTACAGCATCTTCTTGAGGAAGCGCACAATCAGGTGGCGCGCATTCTACGCGTCGATACAACCGTCGCAATCAGCAATGCCTATGACTTCGGCGCTAATTTCCGAAATGTATATGATCATATCTACGAGTTGACGATGCTGCGATTCCTTGACGGGGAAAAGCAAATTTATCTGGAGAGCGACTATGAGGAGTTTATGGCAGGGTATCCTTCTGCATCCGAGGCACTTGAGACGGCCGAGATCATCAAAGCGATCCGTCGCGGCCGCCCGGAGACCGCCGTTGTTCTCCTGCGCCAGCAGATGAAACACATTCAGGAGCTTCCTTATCGCGATTGCAGGCTTAACTTGACCTATTTCACCTACGATCTGCTCAAAAACCTTAACAAATCCAGCGCCCTGCATGAGATCAGCAGCATTCATCAACTGTTGGAACGGTACAGCACGCTGTCCGAGTTTCAAGATTGGCTGGAGGGCATCGTCACAACGCTCGCGTCCGAGACCGAGGTTCCAAAATTTTTGAACCGCAAGGAAGAGATCGTCCTGGAAATCAAAGAATATGTGGACAGCCATTTGCAGGATACGCAATTATCGATCGAACAGGTAGCCGACAATTTCTCCTTCTCCGTGAGTTATATCCGGCAGTTATTTAAGGAGATCATGAACGTGTCATTGTCCGAATACATCCTCCAGGAACGAATCGAGAGAGTGAAAGAAAAGCTGGTATCCAGCCAGCTCTCCGTGCTGGAGATCGCGGATCAATGCGGCTTCATATCCAAAGGGCATTTCTTCTCTGCTTTTAAAAAGTTCACAAAACTTACTCCGAAGCAGTATCGGGAAATTCACGGAGACTCTCCAACATAAATAGATATTGCTCCTCCCTGCTTTCCGGTTATCATAGAGAACCGGAAGGCAGGGATATTATTTCCCAGGACAAACCGCAGTCAAAAAGGACCTTTCCGATGAAGCCACGAGCGCTTCTGGAAAGGTCCTTATTCGGTTATTTCATTGTTGGGTTAGGCGCTCTATTGACCGGTTGTTCCCTGAACCGGCTTAAGCCCCAGCTTTGGATTCGCCAAGTCGAGTTTATACATAACTTGATTGTAATTATACCGCGGTGTCGGGACTTGATTCGTGAATGTATTCGTATAAGTCCCCTCGAAGTAGATAATCCGGCCGCCATCTTTGCTGAAATTTTTGTGCTGGGCCACGTTATAAAAAGTATAATTATTATGCGTCACGATCTTTTTGGCATTCGTCCAAGGACCTTGAGGCGCCGGAGCTTCCGCATACCAAATTTCCCCGAGCACCGATGTCTTGCCCTGCATCTGCTGCCCGATCATCACGTAACGCTGCCGGTATTCATTCCATTCGATGGAGCTTGAGGCGATTTCCACCGCTTCGCCGGTATCAGCATCTTTCAACTGATAATAGTGCGGGTCATTCGCCTGGATCAGGCCTAACTGGATCAGCTCCTTTTCTTGATTCTGGGTAAGCGGCGGAGTGTTCTTTTTCCAGCCCCAAACGAGTTTGCCATCTGCATCACGTTCCAGAGACGTTTGAGCCCCGTTGTATGCCGTTCCCGGAGTCAAGCAAGTAAATGATTCGTATTGCGTATAGTCGATGATGGCGTTATAGCTGGCGGAAACGCGCAAATTCGGCACCCGGTGTTCGGTAAAGAGCCAGTAACCTGCCCCCTTTTCCTCATAATACGTGGCCTGGCCGCCTGGGTGGCGCCAATCGTCTTTCGATGGAAACTGTACGACCTGTTCGAACTCCTTCGTGTTGTCGTTAAAGGCGAGAATGCCAAAAGCGCTAAGATCGGGATTATGTGTACTGTAGCCGGCGAGCAGACGCTCCTTCCCGGTGCTGTCCTTGGCCGTCATCAAACCGAACACCCAGGCTATTCCCGCACCGTCGGGCAGCTGGGGCACCAAGCTTTTGACGAAGCCGTCCGCGTTCTTGAAATAGTTCAGATTCACGCCAACATCCGGGTCCAATCCACCGTTTTGCGGCTTCTTAGAAGTTGCTCCTGTTACGCGAAAGTTCCCCAGTGGATAAGCGGGTCTGTCGGTATCGCCCCAAAACCAGTACAGTTTATTGTTGTACTCTATCGTCTGCACGGAATCCTGTCCCATAACCAGACCGTTGATCAACGGCTCCTGAATCGGCGCACCCAGACCCAGCAGCATGCTGTCGCGATATATGCCCTGTCCTGTAATCCGGTACAGCCTTTCAGCGATGTTGACCCGGTTCATCTTGATTGTAATCGTGCCCCCAGGTGTGGTCTGTACGGCCTGCCCACGATTGCCGAACATGTCGGCAGGGAAGTCGTAACCGTGGCTCGACAGATGGAAGAAAACCGACTGATCCATCAAACCAGGCTCATCGAAGGCCACGACACCGGCACTATCCGTGTAATACAGAACGTTGTTCGTCGTCTTTAGTTCAACAAGAGGAATTCCCCGGCCCGTCTCGGCATCCACAACCTTGATCGTGAACGGCTTATGAACCACCTTCTTCGCAATGTTCACATCTTGTCCAGCGCTGCTCTCCGCCTCCTGCGCCGCCATCGCAGCACCGGGTGCCGTTATGGCCATCACCATGATGCAAGCCCATATTCCTGCACTTTTCCACCGTTTCATTTTCATTTACTTACCTCCCGACCCTTGTCGTTTTGATAAAATGAAATCGTTGCGCCGTCTAACGACGTTCTCTATTCAAACCACCGATGATGCACTCTCCCCTACAAACCACCTCCTTGTCTATGAATCTGCCTCCCATTCAATTCGAGCCTGATCGTCTTCACCTCGAACGGACGGAACTGAAGCCGTACATCTTCGCCCTCGTGCGACAATTCCGCAATGTTCTCCTCCAGCATATTTGCTTCATAAACGGCCTTAACGGACAGCCCGAAGTGAAGCACGCACACTACGGAGGCTCCCTTGCTCTCGTACAGCCGCACAATAAGGTCGCCTGATCCGTCTTCGGCAAGCTTAATCGTCTCCGCGATCACATTGGCTTGATCAATGCGCAGCAGCGAGTACGCCTCGCGGTTTCCTCCGGACACAAGGCTGACAGGATAGTTCAGCTCGTAAGCTTCCCGCACGACAGGACTGTCCAGGAACGCGCCGTTCCAGAACGTAAATCCGTAAGTAAAATGGTGCACTCCTTGATCAGACGTCTCATCCGGCCACGTCGGAGCCCGCAGCAGCGTCAGACTCATCGTATTGTCGCTCACAGAAATCCCGTACTTACAGTCGTTCAGCAGTGCGAAGCCGCGGTTCGTCTCCGCAAGCGCCGACCATTTATGCTGAACCACCTCGTAACGATCCGCATCATGCGGACGCGAAGCATGATTCGGTCTCTTGACGTAACCGAACTGAATTTCCTGCAGCGACTCGTTCGTATGAACGCAAACAGGGAAATCGACCTTGAGCAGCTTGTTCTTCTCGCGCCAGTGAATCGTCGTAAGAAATTCCACCCGGCGGCTGTCTGCACGCAGCCGGATATCCTGCACCATGGTCGATTGGTTCAATTCGCGTTCAACCCGAATGCTTGCGAAGAGCGGGCCGTTCGCAGTAACGGATACCGTGGCCCTTGCATTCAGCTCGACAGGTGCCATACGGTAGCGCCGATCAATCTCCCAAGCATCGAAATCCGAATTTTGATCCCGGTACATCCGCATGACATTGCAGTGATCCGCTGCCCATTCCGTTCCGGTCTCCTTGTCAAAAATACTCGTTAACTCACCCTGTTCGTTAATCCCAAGCGAAATCCATTCGTTCTCCAGATGCGATTCCGTTGCCCAGACCGCAGACACAGCAGAAGCCTCCGTACCTTCCGCTTCAGCCTTGTACGTCGACCAGCCCATAGAAGGAACCTCCACCTCGGCAAACACAACGCCTTCGAGCAATTGCACCGGCATAACTGCTCCGCTCCCGTCCGCAAGGCCATGGACATCAGCAGGCAGCGCAACCAGTTCCTTTCTCGGCCAGGACAGCGAGTTAAAGACAGTAACCTGGGAGGCATCGTCGTCCGTGAGCGCGTCCCTTGTATCTGAAGCCAAGTCGTATACGTTCTCATTCAATGCCTTCAACTCAAGCTGCGCCTCTTCATGGACGCGGTGGATGGAGGAGCCTGGCAGAATATCATGGAATTGGTGCAGCAGCAGAGTCTTCCATAGCAGGTCCAGCTCCTCGTAAGGATATGCCCGATGATTCAGAAGCTGCGCCGCTGCTCCCCATAGCTCTGCCTCGCGGAAGCCGATTTCCGCCTTCCGGTTCAGCTTTTTGATGATCGCTTGCGTTGTATAAGTCCCGCGGTGAGCGGGATAATAGAGCTCTCCCACATATTTGGCATCTGGAATGCCTTGTTCGATCTGATTCTCGAAAAATTCGATCGGCGAGCCATGCTTCGTCTTGGGTACACCTTCCAAATTGCCAAGCCTGCGCATAAATTCGAGATCATCCCGGTTGGAGCCGCCACCTCCGTCACCGTGTCCGAACTGCGTGAGCCGTGTAGAAATTCCTTCAAGCTGGACGCGATCATTCCACTGATGGATTAAGAACGACGGATTAATCCGAATCGGATAGTAGTCGCCGTAGTTGAGCAGATGTGTCAAGATTTGCGAACCGTCGATCCCTTCCCAGAGGAACGTATTATGCGGGAACGGATCTGCTATATTGTCGTAAGTACCAAATAGTTTTGTAGATGCGAAATACTTGATCCCGCATCCCTTCATGATTTGCGGCAGGTTCCCGGAATAGCCGAAAACGTCAGGCAGCCACAGCATCTCATTGTCCACGCCGAATTCATCCTTGAAGAACCGCTTGCCATGCAGCGCCTGGCGGATCAGGCTCTCACCGCTGGGCAGATTCGTATCAGGCTCTACCCACATGGAGCCTTCGGGAACGATTCTGCCTTCCTTCACCGCCAGTTTGATTCGCTCATACAGCTCCGGATACAATGTCTTGACCAACTGGAACAAATATGGCTGGCTCTGGGTGTACGTGTATTCCGGATATTCATCCATGAGCGCCAACTGATTGGACATGGTCCGGGCAATCTTCCGCTTTGTCTCCCCGATCGGCCACAGCCAGGCGACATCCAGGTGGGATTGTCCCATAAGGTATAGGGTCGGCACCGTTGAACCGTTCACGCAGGAGAGGAGCGGCTCCATAATCTTCCGGCACAACTTTGCGTTCTCTCCCAACAACTCCTGACGAAGGGTCAGATCGATGGTTGCGAACACCTGAGTCAGACAACGATCAATCTCCGCAACGCGGAGGGACTTGGCATCAAGATGATTGCGAAGATCGTACAAACATTCCAAATCGATGAAAAATTGATAGACTTCCTCTTCAAAAATGCAGAGCTGCGACTCTCCGAACGTCGGCTGAGAGTTATTATGACCGGCGTACGCTTCTGCGACAATTTCAAATAACTCGCCTGCTTTCGCCGAACGGGTTAAGGTTACGTAATGATGGTTAAGGTCTTTTGCACCGCTTACGATACCGTTTATGTATACGGTCGCTTCGGATCCAAAATCAAGCATGGCCACAAGCCGTTTGCCTTCAGCTTCTTCGGGTACAACGATGACCGAGCGGAACCAGCCGTATCCCCAGTTTTCCCCCCACCGCTGGCCCGGAGCAATGCTCTCGAACGGCTGCCCATTCATTTCATGGATGAACAGTTGCTTCATGGTCGTAAAACCGGAAAAATCTATAGAAGAGACCTTCGTAATCATGAATTGATTTCTTTTATTTAACAGTTTTTCTACATGGAATAAAATCTCTTTTTTTTCACTCAAGGTTTCTCACATCCTATGGTTTCGTTATCTTTAATCCTGCCGCCTTGTGAAATACCGTCCCTCCGCGGCGGCAGGCAGCAGAGGGACGATTTTTCTATTAGTTTCCTAAAGCTCTTTGTGCAGCGTCATTATAGATTTTCAGCGCTTCATCAATGTTGCCCATCTTTTGGATCTTATCCATAAAGGCCTGCCAATTATCAAAACTGTTCTTGCCTGCAACGAATTTGGCCTGTTCTTCCGTAACAAACGTCTTGATCGGGTTCATAATCTCCGAGACCCGCTGGCTTTCACTGCCGGAGAGTTGAATCGACGGCTCACTCAACCAGGAAGGAACATATTCGTTCTCCGGCATCGGCAGACTCGTCAGGAATTGCGCCTTCTCAATCGGCACCTCTTCATATTTGCCGTTAAATACCGTATAGTCTGTCGCGGCAAAATCCACAAACGCTCTTGCATCACTCACCATCTGCAAGCCTGGGTTGTAGTTCCGGCTTGCCCGCATGCCGTACTTATCGCCCTCCAGCCATGGATCCTTGGCTTTTTTCAGCGAGTCGACAAAGGTCGGAACTCCATCCTTCCCGATCGTATAGGTAGTGTCCTTAATTCCCCAGGTAATGAGCCTGATCATTTCATCTGAATATTGATAATCGATGAATTTGATCAATTCTTTAGGGTTTTTAACCTTTGAGCTTATGCCGTAGGCTCCCCAGCCCAAGTCAGGGGTATTGCCGTTTACAACCTCCTGCCAGGCCTTTCCGTACTTCGGATTATCGGGATACAGGGAAACCGCAAATATCTTTCCGTCGTTGGCTGTTCTCGTATACTCGGCTGGCGTTGTAAACCACTGCGTCAGCCACATGAAGTTGTCGCCGTTCAGCGCTTTTCTTTTCAGCGTATCGTCCGTATCAATGGTGTACTCTGGATCTAACAGCTTCTCCGCATACAGCTTATTCGCGAATTGAAGCGCATCTTTATATCCTTCATCCAGAACCCCATATACGTATTTCTCGCCATCCCAGAAAATTTCGTCGCGGATGTGGTTCGCGGAGAACAGCGATCTCAAGCTGTTCCATTTTGTCGCAACGGGATATTTGTCGGGATAGAGCTTTTTAAGTTTTTTGGCAGCCTCATAAAATTCGTCGAGGGTTTCCGGAATTTTGATGTTATTAGTCTTGAACACGTCATAACGGTAAGCGGACGTATTCTGGATGAGCATTCCGCGATCCTTGGGGAATCTCGGTGTGGAGGTTTCTTTAAAGGTGTACATTTTGCCGTCGGCATTCGTTACCCTTTTCATCCCGTTCTTTACCTTGCTAATGTAATTCATATAGTTCGGCATTAAATCTTTATATTGGCTTAACTCTAGAAGCTGGCCCTGTTCGGCCATTTCGCTCGTATCATAGAATAAAGGTGTCACGAAGAAGTCCGTCAGATCGTCGCTTGCAATCATCAGCTTGACCTTCTCGTCATACTCGGAAGACGGAATGTAGTTGTATTTAATTTCTACCTTCTTGCCCATATAGGCTTCCATGCGTTTGTGCCATTCCTTGCCTACCAGACTGTTCGGATTGTCCACGCCGTTCGAAGGCAGCGTCACCGAGAAGCGCACCACTTCTGAATCGTCCCCATTGGCGGCAGAATTTTTGGAATCATTCGAACATCCGGAAAAAACCATCAGTACGGCCAACCCAAGGAACAGTATTTTTGCCAGTTTGTTCATTCAACTTCCCCCTAATTCGCACGATAAACCGCTTTCAAATCTGCAATCCACTTGCAATGAACCGTCTGCGCACTCTCCTCCCTGCACCACCGCCCTCTCAGCCTTTGATAGAGCCGACAAATATCCCTTTGGTGAAATGCTTTTGGAAGATCGGATAAATACACATGATCGGAAACATAGTTATAATGATGACGCTCATTCGTACCGCCTTCGGATCAAGCGTGTCTCCTGGCGCATTGACGGCGACCGCGCCGCCTCCGATCCGGCCTTGAATCGCAGTTGTATCCAAGGTGAACAGGTAGTTTCTTAACACCATCTGCAAGGGATACTTATCCTGATCCCGCAGATAAATCAAAGCTTCGAACCAACTGTTCCAGCTTCCGACCAGACCGAACAAAGCAAAGGTTGCAAAAAGTGCTTTGGACAACGGCAGGATGATCCTGAATAAAACCACCATATCATTCGCCCCATCAATATAAGCAGAGTCCTTCAATTCAGAAGGAATATTCAGAAAGAAGGTCCGAAACAAAAACACATTGTAGGCACTGACCGCACCAGGGAGAATCATGACCCAGACCGTATCCAGCAGGTGCAAACTACGCATAAGCAGATAGGTCGGAATTAAGCCGCCGCCGAAAAACATCGTAATCATGAGAAAGATCGTAAGAAATTTCTTGCCCGCAAATCCCGGAATCGTCAGCGGATAGGCCATCAGCGCCGTAAACAGCAGCATAATACCGGTGGAGCCTGCCGCATAAATGATCGAGTTCAGGTACCCTTTAAAGATGTACGGATCATTAAATACCGTAGTATATGCCTCCAAATTAAGTCCCTTAGGCCAAATCGTTACGCTCCCTGAGGAGATGTAACGCGTGCTGCTTAGCGATGTCGCGATAATATTCAGAATCGGATATAACACGACAATCAGGATGAACAACATGATAAGCAGATTTATTACATCGAAGGTTCTGGAACCCAAGCTAGCCTTTTTCAACATCCCACCACCTAGAACAAACTCGTCTCTGATACTTTACGGCTTAACCAATTGGTCAAGTAGAGGATCGTAAAGGAAATAACCGACATGAATAATCCGATTGCTGTCGTATACTCGTACTGTGCGCCTAATATACCTTGACGGTAAACATAGGAACCGATGACATCTGCTACCTCGTACGTCTCAGGCGAATAGAGCAGAATGATCTTCTGGAAGTCGTTCCCGAGGATTCCACCGACGGCGAATATCAGCAAAATAATGGTGGTCGGCTTGAGCGACGGCCATGTGATGTGCAGAACCTTCTTCCACCGGCCTGCGCCGTCTACTTCGGCCACGTCATACAGCGTTGGATCAATGCCGCTTAATGCAGCAAGGTAGATGATCGTGCCAAATCCGACGCCCTGCCATATGCCCGAAGAGATGAAGATGGTCCGGAAATAGTCGGGTTCGAGTAGGAACATGATCGGGTCCCCGCCGAGGAAGCCAAGAATGTGGTTAAACAAACCGTCTCTCGCCGTAAATTCCTTAAGCAGGCCGGCAACAATGACAACCGAAATAAAATGCGGGAAATAGGAAACCGTCTGCACAAGCTTCTTGAATCGCTTGTTTTTCAGTTCATTAAACAACAGAGCCAATATAATCGGGGCTGGAAATGACCAAAATAAAGTATACAAACCTAGAAGCAAAGTATTCTTTAAAACCCTGAACGCCATCGGATCGTTAAAGAAAGAAGTGAAGTACTTGAACCCCACCCACTCGCTTCCCCATATCCCTTTAGAAGCGTTGAAGTCTTTGAAGGCGATTAATATTCCGTACATCGGAAAATAGTGAAAGATTAACAGCGTCAGAAAGCCGGGAAGCACCATAAGGTAAAGATAGCGGTGCTTGATGATCCTGGCCGCCAGCCTGCTATTGGTTGTTTTCAAAAAAACACCTCCTTGCTGTTATCCTGTTGTGGTTGGGAATGTGTATACGGCTGGCACTACGGAAAGCGGATGCAAGAGCCCCGCCATGGGGGTTGTTTTCTGTGTAAGCGCATTCATTTTCACCTCCAGGCTGTATCCTTACGTTCGTCGAAAACGCTCTTCGCCCCCGGCTACCGTCCCCTACAGCTATAAGCATCGTGATGTCTCACAAGTTGTTATGCTAGGTAGAAAATAACACATACTATTTAACCCGTCAATACATAATAACCAAAATAAAAATCAACTGATTTCAGTATACTATCTTCGAACAACTCCAAACTTGCGGTATCGATGCGGCGTCAGGTTATGCCTCCGCTTGAATAAGTCGTAGAAGTAACTGACATTGTCAAGTCCGATCTCAAGGCTGATGTTCACGATGTCCATATCCGTGTTTAACAGCAAATTCTCGGCATAGGACATTCTCAATTCGTTAATATACTGGGTCGGGGACATTCCGAGATGTTTCCTGAACATTCTGCATATGTAGGCATGCGACTTCCCCGACAGCTGCACAAGCGCAGCCGTTCCCCGCGTAAACTGCTCCTTCTTTCCCGCCTCTCTGCATAGAGACTTAAACCACTCCGGCTGTCCGGTCAGATCAATCGGATCTGCGTCAGTCTTGATATACCTGGAGAACAGGTCGGTCAAAATGGCTCTTACCTCTGCTTTGACGGCCAGCTTCTTCTCCTGCGGGATTAGATTGATCTGCTCCAGCCGGTACCGCACATATTCCTTCTCTGTTTTGGACAGCAGGGTCGACGGAGGCATGGCCGGTCCAAGCAATCTTTCGCTTGGGAACCCTTCTCCCAGGAAAGCTATGAGGTCGTCAAGGGCCTCCCGATTAAACGATAAATTGATGAACTGGCAATCGCTATCCGCCGTCTGCTCATAGTAATGAACGTCCCGGTCCCGTATGAATACGAGTGTATTCTCCTGCAGCAGCTGCCGGCTGCCGTTAATGACATGCACGACGCTTCCCTTCAGGATAAGAAACAATTCAAAGAAATCGTGGGTATGCATACCGATCGTATCGCGCACCGAAGCGATCAGCCGATAGTGGGCCTGAATTTCAGAATCAATGCCGTCTGCCGCAAGAAGCTTCAACATAAACGTGATTCCCCCTTATTCGTATATTGACCATGAAAGGTTCCTTGAGATGTCAAAACACCATAAATGCATTTAAAAATGGAGCAAGATTTAGGGCAACGCTATTGATTAAGATAGAATTGTGATTGAAGCCTGAAAGGAGATTTGTCAGAAATGAACTTAATGGAACTGCGTCAGCAATTCGAGGCCAACAAACGCATCTATGAAAGCGCCAAGCTTGTCTTCCACGGAGTCGATGGCTTCGATGTCTACAATCCTACGATTCCATTCCAATGGAACGGCAAGCGATACATTTACGGACGTGTAGAAAAACGCCATGAGTGGGCCAGGTCTTGGGTTCGCCTGTTCGAGGAGAGCGGTCCGGATGAGTGGACAGTTGTGCCGGATACGATGATTTATCAGCTTGAAGATCCTTATATTAGCGTGATCAACAAACAGCTTGTATTGGGCGGCACGCATGTTCGTTACAAGCAGGGACAGCTCGACACCTTCTACGGTTATTTCTACAAAGGCAGCGATCTTCACGATCTCTACTACTTCACGACGGGTCCGGATTATATGAAGGACATTCGGCTCGTGGAGCTGCACGGTGGGAGGATCGGCGTCTTCTCCAGGCCGCGTGGCGAAGCGATTCGCAAGGAATTTGGAAGTGAATCCTTGGTGGGATTCACCATCATCGACAGCCTTGACGAGCTGTCTGCGGAAATCATCGAGAGCGCTCCTTATACCCGCGGATTATTCCGCAAGGATGAGTGGGGCGGCTGCAACCAGGCCTACTTGCTTGAAAGTGGAAAGATCGGTGTCATCGGCCATATCTGTTACGCTCAAGGAGATACATCGACTTATATGAACATGGCCTTTGTACTGGACCCGCAGACGAATCAATTCTCGGATTTACAAATCATCGGCACCCGGCCTTGTTATCCGGATGGCCCTGCCAAGAAACCTCATCTGACCGACTGCGCGTTCACCGCCGGCATCGAAATGCGTCCCGACGGCAAGGTCAATCTGTACAGCGGCATCGGGGATACTGAAGCGGCGCGCATCGTTATCGACTACCCGTTCGAGAAGGAAGGCGCCATTGTAACCTTCTAAAGGAACAACTCAAATATCGAGCTGCTGGATAGCCTGGCAGCTCGTTTTTTTGTCCGTTGGCGGCCCGATGTGATGCAAGTAGTGTGTATCCTTCATTTTCCCAAGATACTTCTCTCTCGAAGTTATTATAAGAGGTTAGTTAAAAAACATACTTTATTTGACCCCATAGTAATACATATATTCATGAAATTCAAACCATTTATCTCATTTCACCCCTTTTTCTGCCTGATTCTTAAAAATCACCCACCTATTCGACAAATTCATTTTTGGGGATTCGCTATAAGTAAGTATACTTTTTAAAGCAATATGCGCTATAATTGAGGAAATGTTGATACGAGGTGAACCCACTTGAGCAAGAAGGACTTGGCTCTGCCAAAGTACCAAATGGTGAAAGATTATGTCTTATCCCAGATCGAGAATCAGGAATTTACGAAGGATGACCGGATTCCCAGCGAATCGGAATTTTCCAAGCTGCTGGATGTCAGCTCTATCACGGTCCGTAAGGCGCTGTCGGAGTTAGTGAACGAGGGTGTGATCTACCGCGTCAGAGGTAAGGGAAGCTTTGTCGCCAGCCAGGCAGCCGCCCCGGAGAAGACCTCCAATCTGGTAGCCTTCGTCATCTCCGGCATCGACCTGTATGATAGTTCGTATATGCAGATTATGAGGGGCATACAATCTTTTCTGGGCAAGCAGGGCTGCAAGCTGATCATTGAATTCGTGGAGAATGACTTCGAACAGGAGCGGGAGCTTGTACTGGAGTTAATCCAAGCGGAGCTACGAGGAATACTGATCTATTCCTCTAATCCTGAAGCAGCCAAGGGCTATCTCGGGGAAATTCGCAAAAAAGCGATTCCGTTCGTGATGCTCGATCGTTCCCCTTCCGGCTATCCGGTCAACGTCGTCACCTGCAACAACCACGATGGAGCTTATGAAGCAGTAGAATACTTGATTAACCAAGGCCATCGCCGAATCGGATTCGCGGCTTACGACTACCACCTGAGCCCGGAGGTAGACAGATATAACGGCTATTGCAACGCCATGTCGAATGCGTCCCTTCCGGTACCCGAGTCGCTCCTATTCCTGGACAAGGAATTGGACTATACTGCGCTTGCGCGCCTCATCCATGCCGGAGAGCTAACCGCCCTGTTCTGTGCGAATGACAAGCGGGCCCTTGAGGTCATTGAACAGCTCACTGCACTTGATATTCGTATCCCCGAACAAGTCTCCCTCATGGGCTTTGACGATTTCGAGAGCTCCAAATTCGCCAAGGTCGCCTTGAGCACGGTGAAGCAATATTTTGACGTCCTCGGCTACGAGAGCGCCAAACTGCTGTTCGAAATTACCGAAGGCTCGTCCTACGGTAACAAGAAAGTCATGCTGCCTACGAGCTTGGTCATACGGGATACAATCAAGCCGATTCAAGGTTAAAGTGCACTACCATCATCAACAAAAAAGCCTTCCAATAAGGAAGGCTTTCATACTTATTTTCTCAATTCTTATTAGGCAGTCCATAGGCTTTTCGAACAAGTGAGAAATATTCATCAGCCTTAACGATCTTGTATTCTGGCCCAAGAGATTCAGTGATAGCTAGAACATCTGATGGTGACATACTCCACGCGTTGATTCCTATTGAAATAAACTTAGGAGATTTGCCATCCCAGTCTTTCTGTGCAGCAGTTAATACATTTTTCCCGTCCTGAACAGTGGAGATGCCTCGCATGATAGATACCGGCAGACTCCCATTTATAATTTTAATATTGTCTTTATCTTCCCCTGCCAAGAAAAGACCTGGAAGTTTATAATTTTTCTCATATGCAGCTGCCGTCGACTCGTTAAGCGGAACGTCTTTTCCAAATTCACGATTCAGTACATAAGGGTACGACATGCCGGTCTTCTTAAGATAGGAATAGGATTGCTTCAAGTAATCCGTAAATGTCTCCTTCGGCCAGACCTGCGGATAGAAGTAGCCCGCTCCTGATGGTCCTGCGATAAGAAGGTCATTTGTCGTCGCAGTTGAACGGTAATAATTGAGAATGGCAGGTGCTGCATCATATAACAGCGGACTTGAGGTCCAGTTTATTGGCACTTTGCCCCGAGCAGGATCATTCCATAAGTTGCGCATATGGTTCTGGTCGTATTGCAAATTGTCCCCTTCGCCAAAGGTATATGTCACGTAAATTTTATTCTCAAGCTTCGAATTCACTCGTTTAGGCTCTGGTTCTTGTTTGACTTTTGTTCCTGAAAATACGGTCATGTTATGGAACCAGTCCGAAGGCAGCACATACACACTATGGCGGGACGTTAGTTCGAGACCAGCGACCTCTCCTTCGAAATCATTGTCAAACCATCCCATATAAGGGGTCCCCGGCTTTACATCAGATAGAATCTTCTCGAAAAGCGCCTTTTCCTCAGGTATGCTGGTTGACAGCCAGAAGACCATGGCTTTGTTAGCTACCGCATAATCCCGCAGAAAACCAAAAGGCTCCTTCTCCTCGGATGAAAGTGGTTTGGTATTGCTTGCTGATACTTTGTATTGGTTCCACATTTCAATCGAAACTGTTAATTGCTTTGTATTGGCCGAAGGTTTAAATTCGTATACAAAGTAATTACCGTTATCAGCGAAGCGGTGATCGCTACCAGGTAAAAATTTGGAGTTATGTTGGTCATAGAGAAAAGGTTCTTCCTCTGAGGTACCCGTTTTAAAATCTGAGATGACCTGTCCATCTGCCTTTACCGTCACTTGATGAACGGCTGGCCCCCAGCCATCCTGAGGAAAGGCATCCTGGAAGCGGAGGTAGACCGCCTCTTGCCCCAAATAGGAAGATAAATCATATTCAAATATTTGCCGGTTACTTGCGTCACGAATCTGTTCTTTCTCGACGGCAATCGTCTGGAACGAATCAAAATTTCCCGGCGGGATCGGGATGGATGTGTTCGGACTCAATCCGACCAGCATTCTTTGAGTCGTTTGGCTCCAGAGATTTTCATATTGCCAATTGTATGCATCCATGCGGCTCTTAAATTTACCCTGCAAGTCTTCAAGTACCGCAAGATTGTACGGTGAAGCCGTTAATTGCTGTGCCTGCTCAGGGCTGGCGACAACAGCATCCTTCAGTCCAGCAAGCGTAGTTGCCACATTAATTGAATCCGGCATGTCAGGATCATATACAATGATGCCTTTAATTTCTTTGGCATATTTCTTGAGAATCTCCATAGCGTTGTCATACTGCTTGTAAGGAACTTTCAAATCCTCCAGCCATGGGTCAACTTTATTCTGGAGCACATAAATTCGAGGTTGCTGCCTGTTTATAATCCCTTCAAGAGTTGTCAAAAGCAATTTGATATCCCCAGGTGCCTCATATACATTGGCAACATCCAGATGCTTAGCCTTGCCGAAATTCGGAAGCGCTTGATTCTTAGGCCATTTCAAAGAATCCGCTTGCATAGAAGCATCATCAGCAGCAAATGCGCTGACCGATAACACGGTTGTACAGACTAGAGCAATACACAAAACGGCTAACTTGCGGATCATAATTTACATCTCTCCTTTTAATGATAATGGGATGTAACGGATCAAACCGCGTTCTGTTTTTCGTACTCACTCCTCCAAGCTCCTGCTTCTCGAACTGCTGTTTGCAGCTAGCTGTATCAGCTCCTTTCGAACTTCTTGGATAGCGTTAGACATTCATCGCCTGTTATCATATAAAATTGTCTTTAGGCTTCTTGCATAAGTAATTGAATAAAGAAGCCCCCAACAACAGAACGATTCTGGAAATTCAGCTGCTTTGCCGTGATGGTGTCATACCAATCCGTTACCGGAACACGGGCCGTTGTCTCATTCATGAAATCCCATAGGGGTGTGAGCAGTGACTCAAACTGAGCTGGTGTCGAACTCATGGAGGCACACCATACCAGCCAATCCGATTTGGTATACGTATCCCGGCTATCCAGTGGGAGGCCATAACGATTTTGTTTAAGCCTGTAGTATTCAAGCTCTTTGGCTGCGATGTCCTTTGGGAACAGGTGCAAGTCCAGGAGACGATCCCACACCAGGTTGTATTTCATACTCCACGAATCGTCCGGACTATCAAAAGTCAGCTTATAGTGATCCCCGGCATCTGCCATGGACACCCACTCATTCGCCATGTTCTGAGCAGCCGCAAGATAAGAGGCCCCAGTCTGCATGCCGAGCTTGTCACACATATACGAATAAGCGGCAATGCCTAATATAGCCTTAATGGACAAATTAGCATTGTGCGCCAAATGTCCGGCGAAGTCATCGGTGCACAACTGATTTTCAGGATCAAGTCCATTTTGCAGTAAGTACTCTGCCCATCTTGTAAGAGGCTCCCAGTGCTCCCGGGCAAAATCCGTGTCCCCCTCATACTTGCATATGGCAGCAGCCATCAAGAGCATATTGCCGCATTCCTCAATCGGCATTTGATACTCCAGCTTGTTCTCCCCATACACCTGACCATTGGCTTTAGGGTAAGTTCCCACGTCATGAGGTGCAAAATCAAATGTCCACTCACGGCTCATCGCATACTTATAAATCGGACGCATCATGCCCTTGATCAGCTCAGGGTTATATCTCAGGAACAATGGAATCGACGGATAACTGACATCGACCGTAGCAATACATCCATTACTGAAGTTCTCTTTGGAGAAAAATAAAACATTTCCCGCTTCATCGGCAACCAATTTATGGGCGGCAATCGCCTGTCTGTACGTAAGCGCCAGGATGTCCCGGTACTTCTCACCGCCTGCGGTTTGGCTTTCGGCCAACAGCTCCCGATTAAACCGCTCACATCTTTGCAGAATCTCTTCATATTGATCCGTTGCCATTAAGAGCATTTCATGAAACGTCAATCCGTTTCGTTTCCAATACGCATCCAGCGGTTGATGAAAATATTCGATCGCATGAATGTCGTCATACGCAAGCATCAGGTAGTGGGTTACCGGCGCTTCCTGAACTAAACCCATATCCAGCTCTGCCGCCATGACCGGCATATTATCGGAAACCGCTCTCGGATGGTTCTGGTCATCTTCTGACGGTAATTGTCCCTTCTCAACGTACGACCTGCGGCTTGCTGCAGAATGAATCACCGTCTGAATGCTGGACGTTCGGGGAACTGCCAGAACCATATACCCCCAATCGATTCTTGTATCATCTCCTGCTCGCTGCAATATTGGCTGTTCGACTGTCCCCATGGACATCACATCCAGTTGTCCACCAATCACGTGGTGTTCCCAGACCACTTGCTGATCCGGTGTATGTACACACCACTCGCCCGTCACATCAAGGTAGATCTTAACTTGATGTGACTCCCCATCCATAGAACGAACTTGAAAAGTCACATAGGTTACAGGCCTGGATAACAAATCGAGATCATCCAGCAATAAAGGTGTGATAAACTGAACCTTCAGTTCAATTCCTTCCCCTTGAAAAGAATATCTGGTCGTTACAGGCTCAACTGTCAGACCGGTTTGAACGAGTGTCTCCGGCTCCGGAAATTCAGCTTGATCCTGCAAGGCAATCTTCCCCATAAATCGTCTGGGCTTGCCATCAATGATCACAAGGCCAGTCATGCCATGAATCTTGTTCGTCCAATGTCGGGTATGATCATCATACAATTGATCGGCAGCGGACCAAACGCTAAAATAAGGATCTACGGTTACAAGAGGCACGGACGGAGGTCTGAAATTTGTTGTCATTTGTACAACAACTCCTTAAAGAGATAGGTGTCAAGAATTACGACTACTAATGCATTTTTCTAAGATGAGTTGGCCATGCGATGAAGCCAAACAACGTAAGGCTTCGCTTCCTTGTTCCCAAGGTGCTGCGAAGCCTTTTTTTTATCAGGCTCCAATGATTATAAAGTCATTAGTTCGGCATCTGAACGGTTACGACATCCTTACCTTTCAAATTCTCATTCGTGAACTGCATCGCTTTCTCATATCCCGTCTTTCGGAGCTGCTCCCGAAGGTCGTTGATAATGCCCATCGCAGCTTCATCTGATTTCGCAAAAACAGCTTCCTTCCACGCATCCCCCATACGATCCATTGAAGGCTTCAGCATTTCCCATTCCGGCGCTTTTGTAATGACGTCCCCCGGATTATAGGCCGTAATGACTTGAATGCCGTTAGGACGGAGGATTTTGCGAGCCTTCTCCATGGCATCAAGCCGTTTCTGTTCAGCCCAGATGTCTCCGCCAGCTGCGGAGTTGATGCGATCAAGCCCAGTAAGCGATTCAAGGCCGATGCTAATGCCTTCGTTCCTGCGCAGCTTCATGTTGGTATCCGTGCTGAATTTATCGAACCATTCCTTCTTGGCAGCCGGCTTCCCGTCCTTCATCTCCCAGTGAACACCCTGAACTCCGTACCGCGCCAGCATGAATCCTTCGTCCGAAGCCATGAAATCAAGAAACTTCAGAGCAGCATCAACGCAGGCACCTTGGCAGTTCTTCGTAATTGCCGTCACGTTGTTGCCTTGAATCCCGAGATCAACCGGCCGGTTCGGCTCAACGTCCGCCCGCTCCAATGGGCCAAGAGGAACATAGTCGCTTCCTGGATGCGAGCTTGCATAATCCTTGGAAGCATCCAAAATGGCCGGATAGTGTGCCGCCAGGACGGCGATACGTCCTTGATTGATTTTCTCCTTGGCGATAGGATCTGTCTGGGTAAAGACTTCCGGATCGAGCAGTCCTTCTTGAACCAGCTTGCGATAGAACAGTGTGTATTCTTCATAACCCTTCGTGAAGAAGTCACGCTCAACAGTTCCATCACCTTTATCTACATAGCTGGCCCCAGAGTAGAACATGGTGTTGCCAATGCCTACGGCCCAGCCATTACTGAACCCTCCCAGCGGAAAGACCGGCTGGCCGTTCTCCTGTAAATTGGCCTCCTTAATCTTTTTGAGAAAGTTATAGAAATCCTCCTTCGTCACGACAGACTGAGGGTCCACACCGACCTTCTCAGCAATGTCTTTGCGGACATAGAAACCGTAGAGCCAGTCCATGCCGTCTTTGTTCGTGGCAGGCTGATTCTGAAGAAGCAAATATTTTTTGCCCCCGTAGGCATCAATCGCTTTTTCATATAATGCAGGGGGTATATTTTCTTTTGCAATAGATTTGGAGAGGTTTGGATAATCCTTCAATTTGTCGGATATATCCACCAACTGGCCTTCTTTGGCAGCCTTGACGATGCCGTCCAGCTCGCCTCCCCATGCGGGTCCAGTGTAAATGTCCGGTAAATCCTGCGTTGCGAAAATTTGGTTGACCTTCTCCGTCTCACTGCCCTTCGTATACTCCCACTGGAGGGTTACCCCGGTCTTCTCCTTGATCACTTTTTCCACAGGGGTCATTCCATTATCAGATCCGCTTGACCCGTTCCAATTGTGTAATATTTTGAGTTTCTGTGAATCTCCTTCGGCACCTTGTCCGTTCTCTCCATTCCCTGATGAATTCGAGCAGCTGACCAGCATTCCCCCAACCATGATGGACACGAGTAATATGGATACGCCTTTCGACCAAATCCTGTTCAAACCAATCGCCTCCTGGAATCTGAATATTGATGATCTTGATGAAGCTTGGTGAAGCTCAACAAATTCCGGGTCAGGATGACCTAACCTTTAACCGAACCGATCATAACCCCCTTTACGAAATATCGTTGTAAGAACGGATAAATACATAGAATCGGAAAGACCGTGATCACCAGCAAGGCCATACGGAGGGATTCAGGCGTTGCTCCTGCACCGGCTGCACCGCCAATCGTTTGCCCGCCCTGTTGTGCGGCGCGCTGCATCGAATTGGATAATGCCTCCGCTTCCGTCAACATTTCCTGCAGCAGGGTCTGCACCGGGATCAATTCTTTGTTGGATACGTAATAGGCACCAGAGAACCAGTCATTCCAATGCGCCACCCCAATAAAGAGCGAGATGGTGGCCAGCACGGGTCCCGAAAGAGGCAGGATGATCCGGAGAAAGATTTGAAAATCGCCATACCCGTCAATGTAAGCTGACTCCTCCAGTTCCTCTGGAATGCCTTGTAGAAAGGTGCGGATAATGACGATATGCATGAAATTGAACAGCATCGGCAGAATGTATACCCAGAAGCTATTGATCAAATGCAATTTCTGAAGCGTAATAAACAACGGAATGAAACCGGCACTGAAAATGGTAGGCAGGAAAATGTAAAAAGTGAAAAACGAGCGGCCGGGCAGCGTCTTTTTGGAAAGCGCATAGGCCATGAGCGTACAGAGGACCACGTGAAGGAACGTTCCCAAGACCGTGCGAATGAGTGTAATTTGGTAAGCCTTCCAGATGCGGGCGTTATCAAATACCTGAGCATAGTTCTCTAGGGTGAACTTTCGGGGAAGAAAATAGATCGCGCCCTGCATTGAATCCTTACCGTCATTTAATGAATAAGCCAAAATGTAAATAAACGGGTAGATCATAGAGAAGCCAACCAAAGCAAGAAAGGTATAATTGACCACGGAGAACAAGGACCATTTCCGCTTCAAAACGTCACCTCCTTAGAACAGGGATACATCACTGACTT
Organism: Paenibacillus sp. J22TS3; assembly: GCF_018403205.1. Taxonomy (NCBI): domain Bacteria; kingdom Bacillati; phylum Bacillota; class Bacilli; order Caryophanales; family Paenibacillaceae; genus Paenibacillus; species Paenibacillus sp. J22TS3. The sequence continues at coordinate 200,930 of NZ_BOSF01000002.1, read as the reverse complement.
TGCGTGCAATCCGATTGACCGTCAGAACCAAGATAAGACCAATGATGCTCTGAAATAATCCAACAGCTGCAGCGTAACTAAGGCGCCCTTCCCGAATACCGGAATTGATGGCATGCACATCCAGCACACTGCCCATGCTGGCGGTCGCCGGTCCATTCAAGAGAAGCAGCTGCTCATAACCCGCGCTCATCAAATTACCCACGGCAAGAATAAATAATATAATGGCCACATTACGGATACCTGGAAGAGTGATGTGCCACATCTGCTGAAAACGTCCTGCGCCATCCATCTTGGCAGCTTCATACTGCTGCTGATCGATTCCCGCAATAGCAGCCATAAAGATAATGGAATTCCAGCCGATATTCTTCCAGATATCAGATCCCAGAATCATCTGATAGAACCAAGTGGGATTGTTAAGGAACTGGATTGGCTCTGCTCCAAATAACCCCAATAAATCATTGACCGGACCGCCATAAGGAGTAAGCAGTCTCTGCATCAAGGTGACAACCACGATCCAGGATACGAAATACGGTAAATAGGATAAGGTCTGAACGGTTTTCTTAAATCTCAGCTTCCGAACCTCGTTCAACAGTAGAGCAAGAATGATAGGCATGGGAAAGCCGATAAGCAGTTTCATGAGGCTGATGATGAGCGTGTTGCGGATGATATCCCCGGATTGATAATAGTTAAAAAATTGTTCAAAGTACTTGAAGCCAGCCCACGGGCTTCCGCTGAAGCCGCCAACGAAGGTGTAATCTCTGAAGGCAACTTGAATCCCATACAGGGGCACGTAGGAGAACAAAAAAAACCAAACGATGCCGGGAAGCATGAACAAGTAGAAGAGCTTATGTTTCCAGATTCGTTTCATTAATCGATGGTTTGGCCTCATCACATTCCCAACTCTCCTTTCTTATGGGGGACAATAAGCCGCTTTTATACCTGCTGCAGTGCTTTTAATCGTAACGTTATGATTTCAAATGGCGTGAAGGAGAGGGCTAGTTGAGATGGTTCGTCTATGGGTACTGGTGAGATGATATGTTCCATCAGATCAGTCGTCCAGGCTTCGGTTACAGCTAATCCGATATGAAGATTGGTCTTGACCTGTGTTCCAGATGTCTCATACAGACGCACGATGATGTCGTTGTTGTCCTCAGCTTTTTTGACCGACTCCACCATGATGTGCGGATGGTCCAGCTGCAGGAAAGCCTTGGTATGAGGCAGCTTTTCTTCAGGCATATCAACCAATGATGACAAGGAAATCATACGAAGCGGAATATTCAGTTCATTTCCTTTTCGATAGATTTCAGCCTGCACATGATTTCCTTGGTGCGGATATAACGAGTAAGTAAACCTATGCTCTGCACGATCCGCCTCAGGATCCGGATACGAACTGCTGCGAAGCAAATGAAGGTCAAGCACGTTATGGAGAGCCCGGTGTCCGTATTTGCAATCATTGAGCAGTGCGACCCCGTAATCCGGTTCCGATAAATCAATCCACTGGTGAGCGCATATCTCATCTTTCGCAAAGTCCCACATCGTATTGCGGTGGGTTGGTCTGCTCAAGCTGCCGAATTGGATTTCACAGTGAACCTGATCGGTACGGATATGAACAGGGAACGAAGTACGTAACATTTTACCGTTCTCTCTCCAATCTGCGGTGGTCTCGAAATCGATACGCCGACTGCCCTCCGTTAGAACGACCGTCTGGGTTAATGTGGATTCCCCATAGTTGTATTCGAAGATTAGACCGGTTCTTGGCCCATCCCGAAGCTCCCGGATGTTGAGAAGGGTTAACCGCATGCCGGGGTTCGCCGAATAGTCATGGCGGAAATCCCAAGCGTCCCCGTTGTCATGATACACACGAAGATCGTTACCAAGTCGGCCTTGCGCGATGACTTCACGAGCTTCTGCCTTATCCAGGATCGAGAGGATGGCACCATTTCGATCAAATCTCACAATAAGTTTGTCGTTCTCAATACTGCGTTCGTCAGCTATAACCTGAACACCCGAATCAAGTGTCTCCATGTCTATTTCAATGCTGGACGCTACTTCCTTCTGAACGCCGTGGTCGCCATAATCGGATACTACGGTGTACCCCATAGATGGAACCTGCACCTTACGCCATCGCCCATGGATATGCAGCCACTCCTGGCGCTCCCAAGGCAGTGAATTGAATACCACAACGCTAGTGGAATCCACCTCACCCGATGAGATATGGTCTGCTAAACAGCGGTAGGTTTCAGTGATCATAGCTTCTGTCTGCTGGAGCAATTGTTCATACCGTATTAACGACTCATCGTACACCCTTTTAATTGAAGAGCCCGGAAGTATGTCGTGGAACTGGTACAGAAGGACTTCCTTCCAGATCTTCTCCAGCTTCCCGGACGGATACGGCTTGCCAAGCTGGGCAGCAAGCACAGAAGCGAACTCCAGTTCACGCAGGGCTTTCTCCATCTTGCGGTTATAACGCTTGCTCCGCGCCTGACTGGTAAGGGTTCCTTGATGCTTCTCCAGATAAAGCTCGCCGCGCCAGGTCTGAAATTTGTCACGTTCTTCATTCAGCCGCTCGAAGAATTTCCAGGAAGGCTCCTGTATAACAGGGGACAAGCCAAGCAGATTTTTCTCACGAGCCAGGCGCTCCAAATGCTCCTCTCCCGGGCCACCGCCCCCGTCCCCAATGCCAAATAACATCAGTACATGGTTGGATACATTCTTATCCAAGTACTCCCGCTCTGCCTTGATAATAGAACGCGGAGCCGCCGGACTGTTGTAGGTATCCTCAGGTGGCATATGCGTTAATACCGAGGAACCATCGATTCCCTCCCACAGGAAGGAGTGGTGGGGATGGCGATTGTACTCACTCCAGGAGAGCTTCTGGGTCATCATGTAATCCACACCGGATTTTTTCAATAATTGCGGCAAGCTTGCGGAGTAACCAAATACATCCGGCATCCACAGAGACTTCATCTCCATCCCGAATTCCTGTTGAAAATAACGCTTGCCATACAGGATCTGGCGTACAAGGGATTCACCACCTGGCACATTGGTATCCGACTCCACCCACATGGCCCCTTGCAGTTCCCATCTTCCTTCTCGCACCCGTTCCTTGATCTGCTCATACAGCTTGGGATAATAGGACTTCATCCAATCATATAGCTGAGGTTGACTTGCACCGAACACATAATCGGGATACCGTTCCATCATGCGAAGCACAGTCGAAAATGTTCTTGCGCCCTTTCGGATCGTTTCACGGATCGGCCATAACCAAGCCAAATCAATATGTGCATGACCAACGGCGCTTATGCTGAGCACAGGATCTCCACCACGAAGGGATAATTGTTCCTCTAATAACCCCTTCGCACGGCGAATAAGGTCTGGAGTGAATTCCGTTAATATTAATGAAACGTCATATAGCGATTGAAGAATCTTTTCTCTTCGCGCTGTGCCGGTAGGAAGATGCTCTGCTGTTTCCAGAAGCACCTCTGCATCGTAATACAGACTTCGGATATCTTCATGACAAATCGCAAGTACTGCTTCTTTCAAAGTACCACCACGGTACTTGCCAAATAAGTCATTATTACCGGCATCAGCCCATAATTCAAATTCGCCACCACTTATCGATGAGCGATCTACTTCAACTACTCTTTTTCCAGGGAGGCCCAGTGTAAAATCAAATTCAGAATTAATGGTAGTTAAGCCCTGCACAGGTGTTCCTTCGTTATCCACGATACAGAGCTCGCCGTTCACATCCAGCAGAAGAACAACCTTTGTATCAAGACTAAGCTGTGGAAGATGAACCGTAAAACAAAACCAGGCACAATCCCATAACTCCCCCCATTGCGCACCAGGCGAAAGTGTAATTTTTCTCCCTGACGTTCTTTCTTCAAATGGAACAGGCTCAGGGGTAACCCATGCCGTAACTTTCAACTGGGCCACCGGCTCATAAATGGCTTCGCGGAGTTTAGACAGCATTTGATTCAAATGTCCGGATCTTATCGGCTCATAGGGCATGATTGTTTTCTCTCCTCTCGGTCATCAAGCTTTTACAGTCTCACTATTCCAGCTTGCCCGAATCTCTATCTTGTTCCCGCTGCCATGCTCATACTGCAGTAGTACGGTTTGCGATTTCGGATCCCATTCCCATACGACAGATGCTGTCTTGTCTTGGCTCACGAAGATGACTGATATGGGTTCGACTGGGCAGTAAAGTCTGGCTGTTGCCTGTATGCTTGCTGGACCCCTGGCTGCAAATTGAAAACCTGTATTGGTTATAGTCAAGTCTTCAACTCTAGAAGAGGCAGAGATTAGCTTAACTTCGCCTTGATGCGGTCGTCCGGCCGTAACATCGTATAACAGGGCTTGCTCCCCTGGGGCTAAACTTACTTCTTGCCGAACGAGCAGAGTCGGATCGAACAAGTCAACAACTGGGCCAGTGATAACTAAGGGTGCTTCCGATATCGATTCTTCTAGAACAGAGGCAATGATATAAGGCCCACGCTTGATTTTGAAATAATTTTTTGATTCAAAGCGGAACGCTGAATCATCCATTTTCTCCAACGTTTCTCTAACCAACTGCCGGAGCTGGTCTGCACCTGTCTTCGTTAAGGAACAAGCCGCCGGATGCACAGCGAGCCAATTAACCAGTCCTTTGCCCGAGTAATGAATGCCTTCCTGCTTTGTTTCAAGACCAAGCTGCTCAAATAAGTGCTCCCTGGGAGAGTGATGAACCTTGCTTCGGCTTCCATAACAGTGGTCATCATTCCACCATGCCCGAATGCTGTGGTACGGGTCGCTGTCATCACCGACATAGATCAAAGCTCCGCCATCCTGTACCCACTGGGCTAGTGCATAATGGATATCAGAGTACTCCGGCTTCATAAACTCATAACTCAAAAGAAGAACACGGTATGGAGCCAAATAATGCGGATAGCGCCTCACATTATCAAGTTGGACAGGTCTCACAGGTATCCCATGTTTAAGCAATGGCAGTGCCAGTCCGTAAAATGGAGAGAAATCCAGCAGCTCTGTATCGCCATCCTCATGGAACCCTTCTGGATCTGTTCCGTCATACTTTCCGGCATCGGGTGCTTCTAGATCTGGCTTCATGCGCTGAAACATCGCCGAGTCGGCAATGAATACACCAATCTGGAGTGATTCATCCTCTGTTTCGATATAGTCCTGATCCATGTTTCCAAGTGTGTGCATCACGTGCAGCAATGTCGTTGCATAGTCAGGAGGAATCCGCTCTTTACCTGTACCCTCATCAGAGGGATAAGTCCCTTTAAAGATTCTTTGCGGCCATGGGGCGACCTCGTAATGGGAAACTCCGGGATGAAGAAGTGAAGCCGCAACTGTTTTTAGGTAGTTCATCTTATAATCGGCCCATGTATGATTCGGATTGTCTTCGATAGGATCATGAAGAAACCACATTCGTCTATCTGTTCCTCTTACCAGCTCCTGCATAACCCCATATTCCAAGTATGCGGTTTCAAAAGTTCGTTCCTTGCGTACCCCCTCATAAACGTTCGGAGTCCGTGAAGTCCCGGTCCAGATTTGCGCAATATATCCATCTACAGATGGAAGCTCAATCAAGCGAGACTGCGGACTAACAATCCGCCACTGCGTATAATTAATCAGGCTGTGTGTGGGAACGTAAAATCGAAGCACGCGATTATAGCGCTTGAGAGCATAGTCTTTCATTTCAGTACATAACCTGTCTAACACACGTGTGTATAAAAACGCTTTCAATTTGGCGGAGCGAAATTGCGCATCAGGCGAAGCATGAGGCGGATTCCAGGGTTCTTTATAATACAGCTGCCATTCTCTTTTAAAGGCTTCGGAGTAACCACCGTTTACCCAGAATTCAGGCTCCTCCAGATGGATCGCTTCCACGTCGGAATCGGCAGCTGAACGTATTCGATCTGAGAGAAATCTGCCGAACGAGACTGTAGGTACCATGTAAGGGATAACAGGCTCCTTGCCATGAAGGATCATCTCCCCATAACGGTCTGTTTGTGCTTCATCCCAATGCGTTTCTCCATCTACTTCACCGTCCAAGTAGCTGTTATAGGTTCCCCACGCTACCCCGGTCATTAAATGCACAATATACCCTTTATCCTTCCATTCCTTAATACGCTTGGGCATGGTTTCATCAATTCCGTAGACCATCACAAAATCAGTTTGAAGATCATAATCAGGATGATAGGGTGCTGATTCCTGGAACCCGATTCGTTCTTCTTTGCGATCTCGAAGCATAGTTATAACCTCCCTTCCCTTGGATGATTTGTTTTTCAATGTAAGTTTTAACTACTCCTAAAATATAATATACATTAACAATATATTCAATATATTTTACGAAATAAAAAAGTCCTTTCCGTTTCGTATCCGGAAAAGACTTTAATCAAAGCTCCAAATTTAAGATAAGGGACAGGTTCCTGAGGTTTGTCTAATGACAAGCTCAGGCTGAATTAGAATCTTGCTAAACCCTGTAACAGCAGGACCCCCACGAATGACTTCGAGAAGCTGGCTGGCCGCCTGATTTCCCATATCCTTCTCAAACTGCTTAACATGCGTGAATATACTGAACTCCTCCACGACGGAAGTTGGGTCATCAAAGCTTACAATGGATACGTCTTCGGGAATACGAAGTCCTGCCTGTTTGGCCATTTGATAAATCTGAACACCCAGCCTGCCATTAAGTGATATATAAGCCGTGGCCATTTTGTTACGGATATATCGATACAACGGATGGACTTCGGCATCCTTCAGAACAGGCAGTGGCTTGAAATCCGTAATCATATGAGCTGGATTAATAAGCGCCCCTTTATCTTTCAAGGCTTCAATATAACCATCAATTCGCTCCTGAACCGTGACAGTTTGCAGGGGTGAATCCGAACAGATAGCTATATCACGGTGTCCTAACTCCCACAGATGTTCAACGGCCAGCTTCGTGCCTAGGTTCCCATCGGCCGCAATGAAATGGGTCTCCACTCCCGGCAAATACCGGTCAATTAGCAAAAAGGGAAATCCCGACAGCTTCATGCCAAGAATTTCCTCGTTATAATTCTCCTCATCCACAGGGAAGATAAGCAACCCCTCTGCTCCAATAGCTTTTAGCTCCTTGATTGCATCCTTCTCTTTCTCAATCTTGCCATCCGTCAACATGATCATGCTGCGGTAACCTTCTTGATTCAGTGTTTGTTCAATCCCCTCAATCAGCCGGATAGCAAAGTAGTCGTGGATCGAAGGCATGATAACACCGATCATCCCTGTACTATGCCCTCTTCTCCTAGGGACTGAAGATTCAGACAATGCTGTGGAAGATGAGTCTGTCTCTTCTGCAACAAAACTTCCTTTACCAGGGACACGATCGATCAGCTTCTCGTTAGCCAAGCCTGTTAAGGCATTTACAACCGTAATTTTGCTAACATTAAATTGATCCATTAGTTCCTTCTCTGTCGGTATTCGATCACCCGGCTTCAGATTTTCCGAGTTAATTATTTTGCGGATATAGTCCTGGATTTGCTGGTATAACGGTATTCGATCGTTAGTGCTCATAATAATCACATCACCAATTCATTTATTATATTTTTATATATAATATATATTTTTAAAGCGCAATAAACAACTCCTGGCGAGAGAGATTCGGGGCAGTATTAACAAAGCATACAGAAAATCCTTGCTCATTATAGTAGTTCAATCAGTGAAATAATACATCCAATCTTTCCAGCGGTCACCATAAATACAAGCAGATCGAATAGCACCACATGCGCCTGTATTATTTACCTGGTATTCTCGGTTATTGACCTTTTATTACACCGGTGATATATTACATACGTGAAATATAAAAAGGAGGGCTTCATGCACACCATTTCGAATGTCGAATTCATGCTCCTGCAAATGTTCGCGGAATGTCGTCAAGCTTCCGGGTACGATATCAAGAAGCTGATCGATCAGCGAGGTTATAAGGAATGGGCTAATATCGGTACAACTTCGATCTATACAGGACTGAAGAAATTGAACGATAAAGGATGGATCGTCCCCGAAGAATGCGACGGGAAATCCGGCAAAGGACCCATGCCGTCCCGTTTTTCCCTCACCGAAGCTGGTATGGCCCAGTTGAGAAATGAAATCCTGGACAGTCTGTCTTCCACGAGGGAACGCGACAACCGCTTTGATCTCGCATTGGCTGCTTTGCCTCATATCGGGAAAGACGAAGCTATCACTGCATTACGGAAACGGTTGGATTTCCTTGCACAAATTTCAATGAACCTTAACCAAAAGTACGAATCACAAGGCGGTGCCAGTCTGCCCCTGAACGTAAGGGCGCTGTTCTTGCATCCAATAAGCTTAATTGAGAACGAGCAGGCATTCGTTGCCCGTCTAATAAATGAAATGATGGAAGAGAGAGGATTATATGACAAAAATCATTGAGGGTTTTGTTCCTTATCAAGGCGAACATTGCGAGACGACCACCATCGGCAACTTACTACAGCATGCTGGGGTCCAACTGTCTGAACCGATGCTGTTCGGACTTGGACAAGGGCTTGGATTCATATATTGGGACTCGAAGGGAATGGAATTTCCGTTTATCGGAGGAAGGGTCAAACCGGATGAATTGACCGCCAACCTTGCCAAACGGCTTGATTTGACCGTCAAAATTCAAGAAACGTCGTCCGTGGACAAGGCTTGGCAGAACGTACGGAGCTACATCGAACGCGGAATTCCGGTTGGGCTGAAATTAGACTCCTATTACCTGGATTATTTTACGAACAAGGTGCATTTTGCCGGTCACTATGCAGTCCTACACGGCTTCAGTGATGAATACGCCTACATGGCGGATACTAAACAACAGGGCGGACAGGTGAAGACGAGCTTGACAAGTTTGGCCGAGGCCAGAAACGCAAAGGGGCCCATGAGTTCCCGAAATCGTTCCTTTACGCTTGAGCCCATCGGCGAATTACCTCCGCTCGTTCCTGCCATACGCGAATCCTTGACTAAGAATGCGTATGACTATCTGAACCCACCCATTCGCAATATTGGCATTAAAGGCATTGTAAAAATGAGCAATGAAATCTTGAAGTGGCCTTCCCGCAGCAGCAATATCGAACATGATTTATGTCTGACCGCGCTGCTGATGGAGCGTGCGGGCACCGGTGGGGCTTTATTTCGGAATTTATACCGGGATTTTTTGAGAGAATGCGCCGATCTGTTGGAAGATCAAAAAATCGAACAAGCCCACGGTATGTTTTCGGAAATAGCCCCGTTGTGGGTCAGCGTGTCTGAGTCGATCGACCGTGCGGGCAGAACAGGTGACTACCAAGAGCTATCGCAGGCGTCGAAACTTTTGCTTGAGATAGCGGATAAAGAACGCACAGCCATGGAATTATTGTTGTGAGACCTATTGTGATGAAATATTAAATTTGGAGAGTGAGCCCTGTCTTATCTTTGAAGTGAATGGCATCGGGGAATACAACTGCGTATACGCCTTGCATCCTCGGTGCCGGTTAGGATGGACTGAGTTCTTTATACCTTTATTTTATAGACTCTATCCTCTCTTCAAGTACTTGGTTCACAAATGAAACAAGCTCAAAAAATACAATAAAAAAAACGACATTTCTGCCGTTTGTGTTAAGTGTTATGGAGCCTAGGGGGATCGAACCCCTGACCTCATCGCTGCCAGCGATGCGCTCTCCCAGCTGAGCTAAGGCCCCGTAAATTTATCGTCAAGTCAACGCATAAATCCGCTTCTGTCAACGGTTTGTCAGCGTACATTCATTTCGTCGTTTTCTTTCCGCTTGAATAATATAACACACGGGAGCGCATCGCTGCAACTATTAATTTCAGATATCTGCGCAAAGATGCATAAGCAAAAAGGGCGCAAGCTCAACGGAATTCCCGTGAACCTGCGCCTATTTTAAATCGGACTCTCTTCGATAGACTACTGTTAAAACTGACCCCCAAATCAAATTTTTATTTGTCGGTTATATGTGCACTTGATGTAGAGGTTAGCGGATACCGCCTTGGGGTAATGCGTTATTGTATTAAATCGATATGCACCCGTATTCATTTTAAAGGGCGCATCGCTGATTGCTATGCGTAAAGCTAGCGGCCGCCAACCCGTACCACTGCGCCATTCTTCCGAGTATATGCGGATATCCCGTTATGCACCGTTTATGCATACGCCAGAAACCGCGTCGTTATGCGGCTCACTTTAGCGGAGTGAATAGTCGTAATCTGTACGATATGCATCCGTTTATGCAGCGGTGACCCCCTGAGTTTTAGCGCGTCCGTCCGTCGGGAGTCGCTAGTAGGTGAAACGCAATCTTAGTCCGAAATAGTCGCCTTATCCCGCGTGTTTACCGTTAAGCATATCGTCAAGCTCCGCGATCTCATTACGGATCTCGTCGTCAGTCTTCCGTCTCTCTTCGATCACGTTACGCGTATCCTCCACAACTGTTCTATCGGTAAGCAATCCGTATCTACGCATATACAAGTCGAGCGCCTTAACGGAAGGAATCCCGTTCGCTCCACCGCGGATCGCACGCATGAGTTGAACGTACACTTCCGATCGCATGGCGTCAAGCTGACGTTCAGTTAGGTAGTTAACGTAAGCAGCGAACGCTTCTTGTGCCTTCCATTCGAAGAAGGTTGAGCGTGCGATCCCGATCTCATCCGCCAGTTCTTGCGCTGTTTTCTTCTTCCCGTCCTCGTTAAGTAACTCCGCCCACTCATTGTTTACGATAAGCTGTGCGGCCCGTTGTTGTTGTGGTGCTAACTGCGCCTCTAATACTTTACGTTGTCTGCTCATTCTATATCGTCCCCCTCTTTATTTATATGCGCTAGTGCTTCATGAATCTCCGCCTGTAATGCTGCAGGATCGGATAACAGGCGATCTGCCTCTGCCTTCGGAGGTACGCCATGCTCGTTACGGTATTCGTACGTGTCATGACGCGTCCCTTCGTTCCTATCCCGTAATAGTTCAATTGCCCAATGTAAGCGCCGCATACACTCGTTTATATCTAGGCTGTCTGGGCCTTCTTCGAGCGTTTTGTTAACGTGCCGCATCGTATCCAGAATGCCACGAACACCGAGACCTATCATTGTAAAGAAGAATCCCTTAGACCGGCCCAGTAGTTTAGCCGTTTCTGCGTACTCCTCTAGCTTACTAAGGTCGATCCTCTGCGCATGTCCTTGCGCCATAAGTGACGTATATTTAATCGCAATCACCTCAAACCGATGCAGCCGATCAACTAGAGCCAGTGATAGCGGAATGTCTACGGAGCGCTCTCGTTTTGGCGCATCCGGCGGCAGTCCATTCTCTATACGTATCTGGCGCAATCTCTCCGTTAAGTCTGCGATGCTAGTACGTAGTTGATCGTCTGTTTCGTAGCGAGCCATTTACGTTTTCCCCCTTTCGAATTAAAAAGACCGCCCTATAGAGGACGGCCGTTATTGTGTATTACTTATTCAATTGCGCTTTAAGTGCGTCTATCTTCGCCTGTTTTTCCGTAACACTCTTACGCAGGCCATCGACGTAATCCTGGCGCTCCTTTACCTTCGCTTGAAGCGTCTCGATTCGGCCCGGGATCTTATCCGTCTTTGCTTGCTCTTCTTCGATACTCTTTTGTAGCGGCGCTATCTCGTATGCCTCCGAGTATTTAATATCATTATTAAGAGAAAGCACACTATTTTGGAGTGTTGTAATCTCATTCAATATCTCTAGTTCTTCCTTCGTATATACTTTTTCAGCAGAGGCAGGCTCGGCCATAGTTATCGTTTTCCCCTTTACTGTTAACGGAATGCCTGCCGCATCGGATATTGCCCTAACAGGTACATATGCCTTCTCCCCGATCACAGCCGCGTCCCCTATTTTCTTTCCGTTCTTCACTACCTCATATGTACCACTGACTTTCATGCCAATTAAGCCTTTGATAGAGTCAGCGAAAACAGAGGTTCCCGCAAACAACGCGGCTCCAACAACTACACCCGCTACAAACTTCTTCATCAGACTTCCCCCTTATGGTTGTTATATCTATTATGGTCTGATTTGGAAGAATGTTTCAATAGGGAATGACATTAGATTGAGTGTTGATGAGTAAATCCACCGTAAGCACTCCAGGTATATATCTTTCCATCAACGGACTTGAATTGCGTACCATCAGGGAACCCGTGATTATGAGCTCCACCCGATACAGGAGTAGTGGAGGCCCCTTTGTCAGCCTTTCCACTAAGAAGAGCCGACAGCCCAGTTACAGACGTCGGAGTTAATCCAGCTACATTCGCTCCCGAAAAGTCTACTCTTCCGCCTTGATTCCCGATGTATACAGTTCCTCCACCGACAGCAGCGATAAGCATATCTGCGAAAGAATAAACCTGAAACGCCGCGTCCGACCCGTTTAATGTTCCCGCACCGGAACCGTCAGACTTCGCGAAAGAAATGGCGCTCATTCCGTACGTATCATTGGCGTTAATAGAAATCCGTTCGTGCCCGCTTTGGTCATAAGTTCGCCAGCCCCTTGCGTCAACCTCCACGCGGGCACCTGACGCAGATGTCCGGATAAGCGCCCCGGTTATCGTTCCGCCCGTTATGTCGGAGCTGTACATCGAAGAATTATCGATCTGCCCTGTGAGCGTAATTTTACGCGCAACTACGCTACCGTCCATCGTCGCATTGTATGGAATCGTTAAATCACGGAATTTAGGTAAAGGCTTTCGATCCCTGATTACGCATTTACTAGCTACAATCCCTTCCGCCTGTACAACAAACATCGTCAAGTATCCGCCAACTATCTCATCCGCTACGTGCTCGAAAGTTCGACGAGCAGCCTTTTCGATCGGCAGGCCCGAATTAATCTTACGCACAAATAAAGGTAACGCTATGTCAGAGTGCGCAGCTACCCCGAAGACTTCCGCCTCCTTTGGCCCCTGTTGGTTAATTTTGAAGTTATCACGATACGCAAATTGGACGTATAAAGGCTTACCATCTACGATTTCGTGCAGGTAGACACCGAACTCAATACCATGCTTGGATTCCGTATAACCTGGATCGTCTTTGTGTTCGGCAACAAAATCATTGTACGTTGTCCTGGCTACGCTTTGGATGTCTTCATAGGTACTGTCCGGCTTAATTCGAGCGAATACGTCTTCCACTATCCCAGTCATCCCGGACATAAAAATAACGCGATTACCAACCTGTCTTATCTTTTGATATTCATCCGTTACAACATATTTCCCGCTCCCCACCTCCGCACTAACACGACTGTCAGCCCATACAAAAATCTTATTGTCGTGAAACAGTGATAGACACAAACTCATACCGCTTCCCCCTCTATAATTAAGACCGACGCGTTTAAACGCCGGCCCCTTCCTTTCAATTATTCGTAGCGTTCTCCGTTTAGTCTCCGTTGTGACCAGGCGATCATTCGGTCTTTGTGGCGCTTGTATGCGTCCGTAGCGGCTGGCGTCCTCCTAAATTGAGCCTTGGTATAAAGAGCCGCGAGCTCGTCCATATCCAAACGTAGATTAGAGATGTCGATCGGCTCGTATGATGCCGGGTCAACTCCGACCAGATATTTTAAAACATCCTCGTCACCAACAATCTCCATTTTGCTATTTTCCGGGTAAAATGCTCTCATTTAATTACTTCCTTCCTGAGTCCCAAATTTTTGTTTAATCTGCGAATAAACCGCTAGGTTCTCCATAGTCGCGTTTAGTTTGGCAATCCTATGCGCCTCGTCAACGTCTTTCCGTGTCACCTTTCCGCCCTCAACTAGAAGTCTTCGCAGATTTTGGCGAGAAACTTGCCAGGCGATATGTTTAACGCGATCCTTTTCGTAGTGCTCGAATTGATCACGTGCGATAATCGCGCGCGCTTTGTCGTCATCATTACCGGTCTCTGCGGCTTTGGCCTCAAGTCCCTCAACGTAGGATTGTGATGGATTTGCCATAAACTTAACGCCAGACTCCTCGTCAAAATAATGCGCCACCGTGTCGTCATATCGGCGCTGGGCGAGCGTGTAAGCCGCGATACGCTCCGGATTACCCCAAGACATGGCTTTCATTTCTACGAGTTGGGAGTAGTTAGTATCTAGTTTCATTCCGCGTCATCTCCGATCTTCAATCGCTTAACATCTGCCGGCAGTTCTTTACGTACGCCAACTTTGTGCAAGTCCTCGGATGTAATAAGGGATAAGTCACTCTCGCTCACAATTTGATGCACTGCTATTCCGTCTCCGGGGCGCGCATCAGATAGTTCCAACTGGCGCATGTCTAGGTAAGCTGGTTCATATTTAGCCACCATGTCATAATAATCAATAATTCCGTTAAGGTACTCGGCCCTCGCCTTTTTAACGCGCTCCAATATGGCCGGAAACTCCTTTGTTCGGACCATCGGGGCGTAGTTGGTATTCCAATCGACCGTTAGATCGCGAATAGTGATACGGCCGTCAAGAGATGCGCTTGTCGCAAACTCATAGGCTTTGGCGCGGTCTTCCTCGGCTTGGGTTTTCGCCTCCTTGGCGGTCTCAATTGCGGCGTTAATCCGTTGCTTATCCGCGGAAAAGTCCTTCCCAGTCTGGAACTCCTGACGGAGAATAGCGTCTTTCTGGGCGATCAGGTCCGCTAGGTGCGTACCGGCCTCAATTACTGCTTTATCGTACCGAGCGCGTATCTCATGAAATCGTTGATCCTGTTTGTCGTATTTTTCTTTTAGTTCCCACTTAATCATTAGCAAACATCCCCTTTAGGTATTTAATAAGCTGGCGATACCACGGCAATTGAAGCTATACCTCCGGTTCATCTTGTATTGGCTTCACTTCCTCGACCGCATATATCTCAGCAATTAGCGGGTACACCGGCGATCCAGGCGATACATGCCGATACAGTGGTTCGAGCGTTTCTGACTCTACGTAAGAAACATTAACGCCCGGCACGCTTAGAAACGTTTTGAAAAGCAGCTCATCGTCCGTTTCTATGTCGACCGTCTCGTACCTATGTGCGCTCATCAAGTCGAGTACCGCATCAAGAGCGCTAAGTTCCTCGTACATCGGCTTTATTATTTGATCCGCGTGTGCTCCGGAATCATTAAACACGTTGACTGCTATCAGCCGAACAGGTCCGACACTCGTTGTTATTGCCTGAAACAACGGTCTCACAGCAGACTCACGTTAACGGCTAACTGCCGGCCACTACGAGGATCGCCCATAACGTCATAGTTAACGACATCCCCACGTGAAAAGGATTCGCCATTCGGATTGTTTCGGATGTGCAAGAAGACATCCTCTCCGCCATTGTCCGGTTTTATAAATCCGAAACCTCTGGATCTAATAGGATCTATAATCACTCCGGTGAACTCTCCTTTACGAATTGGCTGCGCTGACTTTTTGACCGGTGATCTACGGATGGATGGACCAATAACCGCGATATCTTCTCCGGTACCCTCTTCGCTGCCTGCCCACGTTTTTGACTCGATAAACATATCGCTTACCCCCGTTTAATGTGTTGTTTTGACGCTAATAGCGGCGCCCTCATGGAATGACCCGCTCACTTACTGAACATCCGTACAGGATTTCGTATTCTAGACTGGCAGCAGCATCGATCATCATAACGCGCCGTCTGTGGAACTCAATCGGCTCTATTGCGGTGACGATAATCCCGTTAGCCATTCCATCGCGCCTCCTTCGGTAATGTCGATTGCTTCTATGATGCCGCCGCGAATTTCCGCCTGACCAACGCCGTAGTTCCTCTTTGGCGAAGTTTCCTTACAGAACTCAATTGTTACTTTCTCAATCAGCTTGCAGCGTTTAACGTCATCCATCTTGCGCCAGGTTTCGATCACGATTCCCCGGCTTGCAAAGTCTATTAGCCTATCGTATAGCTCCGGCACTTCATCGACCGGAAACGGTACGAACTTGATCGGCCACCGAGCGCCGTAATCTACGCTAATCATCCCGTTACCCCCCTCGTCTCGATACACATAGATCCAGATAGCGACAACGGATTGATTCCGCCGGGCGCGAGCTACTTTGCAGCGAATTTCCGTTTTATCCATCGCAGCAAGCAACGCGCAGCTTGAATCCTGCTTGTAATATCCACAGTAAAGACGGGCATCTTCGTGTCTGTCCATCAGCTTCCTCCCCTCGATAAAACTCGTGCATATTCGGTAAGTAACACGTTGATTTCGCCTGATTTAAGGCACGACAAATAGGCCGCGAAGGTGTTTGTACCTGCGACAACTAAACCGCTCTATTTCACGTGAATTATACGGTTAACTTACATCCGAATAAATTACGTGCAGACCGTTTTCTCGCGTTAGGAATCAAGTATTGAAGCGCGTACGGCTTGTCTTCTCCCGGCGCATAATATCGGGCTTGAATCATAATGTCCGGATATGATCGACGTATCTTGGTCCAGACCGCTTTGTCTTCCGTATATCCGAGTAGCTGGTCGTCATTAATCCGCCAAATAGCATCTTCCATGCGTGTGTCGTCCTATTGCGTGGCGCCTGCCGTGAGCCCACGTCCATTATTGTTGATCCGGCGTGTTCCCGGGGTTATTACCGTCCCGTTCGGTTGGTGTATCTACGCGAGCATGGAGGAGTAACGAGCCCGCTCAACCGCCTGTACGATATCGCTATTAATGCCCACGTACTGCGCTATCTTAATTTGCAACTTAAGACTGACCGCACGGAGATCGGCTTCAACGCTCGCAATTAATGAGCGGCTTACACCAAGCTCCGCGGCAAATCGCTCCTGCGTCAAGCCAAGTTTAATGCGGATCGCCCTTACCGCCGTCGAGTCCATCATATATAATTGCTCCTTTCTGTACTTAAATGTCACTAATAATAATCTAACTGGGAGAATATTACCCTCTCCCTCTCACCTATCTAAATTGTCGCCAGCTAAATATCAGTAATCAATCTCGCGGATCGGCTTACGTCTGCCGCCCATTTGCTCGTATCTTTCTCGTGCCGCTTGGATGCGCTCTAACTTGTCCGGATTAAAAGGCTTTTCATGCCGCCATAGTCGTAAGAGGTAACTTTGCTCGTCATACTTCTTAGCCTTTTTCGGCTTGGGCGGATTTTCCTCTGCCTTCTTGGCCCGTTGTTCTGCCTTCTGTGCCGTTTTCCGGACGGTCTTACACGCCAGGCTGCATACTACTGCGTTACAAGGCCGTGTCTTATCTCGAAACGGGAACCCACAGACGGCGCAAAATTTAATCCGCTTATCGCCCGGCAACTGAGCGCGCAGCTTAGATATTACGATAGCCGCTTCTGCCTGCGTCATTCCTTCCGTTAATTGCCGAGCGTACTCTATCGCTCCCTCTCCCGGGTACATCCGCTCATCTCCTATCCCTCTATGTATTTTCGGAGTTTGTCTGCCATACGCCGCCTTACCCGTTGTGCTTGTTTTCGATCACGAAGACCGAGCGCATCGGCTATTTCTTGAAGCGTTGTATCCGGGTCTACCCGTAGCAGGTCAAGTACAGCACGTTCCTGCTCGTTTAAAGACTGATCCGCGGCCATTTCTGCGATCGTCGCCCTATTTACCGCTACAGACTCCGCGCTCGGTACCGGGTATTTTCGTTCTACCTCCCGTAAGACTGTTTCATCCTCTATACTTTGCGCCAGGTGATTAATCCGGTTTTTCTCAGTTAAGGCGCGTCTGACCATATCGCGGCCTTTGTTCCGCACTGAGGTACGGAGGAGGTCGAAAAACGAACCTCGTCGGCCGTCATAAGCGAGCGCCGCCTTCGCAACAACAAAACGGAACTCACTCTCGAAATCGTCTTCATATATACGGTACTTCCGATAAGTTACGGACCAGCGATGCGCCTCGCGTAGGATAAAGGATTCCGTCTGTGCGTTCAGCTTTTCAAAGGCGTGACGGTATGGCTCTTCGTCTCCGTCTTCGGTCCTCTTGAGGACTTCTAGCATATACGTCGCCCATGCGTCATCAACATCGCGTCGGCGCTGTGAGTAATAGTTCCGACGTGCAGTTTCGAGCTGGGACTCGTGCCCTTTTCTTAGAATAGTGGACATAATTACGTCCTTTCGAAAATTTATTTTATTTTTTTCGATTTGCCTGCCACAAACACTATGAAAATTTCGTTATTAATAACGTAAGCCCAGTTGGGCGTCCGTATATACTCCGCCTCCTATGTAGTACACTTCGTATACTCCGTCATATCAATATGTAGCTTATCTGTATCAGCAAAGATAAATATGTGGTAGCCGAGCTGCCTTTTGTTCTGAGCGGTCTTAATCATCTTGTTCCCTTTGTACATGAGCCAGCCGGCCATCTTCTGAGAATGAATAACAAACTGCTTTTCCACGTTTCTCCTCCTCTTTAGGGTAAAAAATAGACCGCACGCATCCCCGATAACCAGAACATACGATCCCTTTTCTCCTCTCTAATTACACTACCACAATATATAGTGTTTGATTAGTGGTTGAAAAAATATATCTTGTGTTTGTAAATTAAAATATTATTTTTCTAGTATAAACGGACCGTTTGTTCCCAACTTGTCATAAGACGCAAAAACAGGCGGCTGCCTCTACCGCCCGTGGCGTCTTCAAAACCCGCAGCAGGCTGCACGAGTAAAATGTAACCCCTGTTAGCATCTGATTATACGGCCGGCGTCTCCTGATACTGGAGCAAACCGCACGCTTGGCCGTCTGCATCTATTGTGAACGCGGAGCCATTTCGGGCGTTGCCGCGCCCGTCCCGCGGAATAATCGAACGCAGGCCGGTATCGTCGGAGCGCGACGGTTAATTACGCAAGATACTCCGCGAGGCCGCCGTCAATTTCCGGATTATAGTAGCGCCGTAGCCGCCGGAGTGACCGGAATGCCTTGTGATGATGCGTACCAGCCCGGTCGGCGAGTGAGCTGATCGATTCCTTTCCATCGGTTTTTAGTGCCATATCAGCTATAAGTGCCGCTACCGGTTCGTTACTCCGCTTGACCAGCGATAAGATAAAACCGGCCCGGTCCGTTTCTTCTCGATCGTTTGTCCCTCCGAACTCTGCGTCCGATTCCGGATAATATATACGACCGCTCCAGCTCGAGTTCTTCTTATATACGCGGAGACGAGCATAACGGAGACTCACGTAAAGCAGGCGGCAAATGTCCGTAATTCCGTCCCTATTAGCGATGACGAGCAGCACGTCGTCAAACGATGATTCCGCATCATACACGTCACCGGCGCCCGTCGATAGTACCTTCGCCCGATGCCACGACTTAATATCCTTCAATACCTCGTATAAGTCCGTGAAGCTTTCGTTATCACGTGTCTGTCTATACCGCAAATAGCATTCTTGCGCGTGTTCATCCAATACGTTCATTCGGAATCCCCCTCGATTTGCATTAATAACCGTAGTGCGATCCAATTTCCGCCATACGTCCGGACGTAAAGATGTCCGTTCATCCGTTTGCCTCCCCGAAATATGGCTGACGCCCCCTTGTCCTAAAAATTGGCATAACAAATAAGCAGAAAGTTGTGGATTTTTCTGTAAATGAGTTGTATACTATTCGTTGTACGCTTATGCGTACGATGATTGTGATTTGATTATACTGTACGTTTATGCGTACAGTCAATACTTTTTGGGAGGATATTTTATGGGAGTAAAAGTCATAGTTGCATTTGGGAAGCTTTTGGAAGAGCAAGGGATGTCTCTGAATGAGTTGTCAGAGAAAGCAAATGTAAGGCGTGCAGCTCTCTCTGAACTGGTGAATGGAAAGCGGGAAAATATCAATTTCGAGCATATAGCAAAAATTGCGGAAGCTTTGGGGACTACCGATATAAGCAAAATAATCACTTTAATTGAAACCGAGGAAAATTAATAATACATACCGGCCGCCCATCATTAGGCGGTCTTTCTTATGCGTTGAATCAGCGATTTTGAACGTGGAATTAGGCGATTTAGCCTGCGATGAGTAATTACGGTGGGGTACAGAGGAATGACGCTTGTAACACGTGGAAAATACGGAGAATTGACGTTCACCGAGCACAATACACCGGCCGTTATCGCTGTTCCGAGCGACCCAGTTGCGGAGAAAATACCCAGAGCGGGGAATACGAACGCTGCCCCAAGTGGTGCCTGAAATAATTCTTCCTGCTGTTTTGCCTTACTCTTCCGTCTTGCCATACTTATCCCCCATAATCCCTAGTTATTTATACCTAATAATTCGATATTTGGGTCTAATTTCCTCCATGAAAGAAGGATTTTCAGAGATTTTATCGAAGAGAAACATAATTATTTTTTCAATTTCACAATTACAATGGACAATGTGGTAAAGGAGCAGCTTTATGAAGGATATTTTTTTCGCAGTGGGGAGTTTTCATTTTTACTGTACTACTTCGGAGACATCAAATATTAATTCAGTTTATACTAAAGACGTAGAAGAACTTTTAGGCACTTGCAGTAATATTAACAATATCAAAATATTAGATAACAAGGTTTTCAAGATAAAACATCCTCGTAATATTTTGTACTATAACGATAATGAAGACGAATTCATGAATGATCTGTCATATAACAACTTAAATGAAATATTCCCACATCCCAGCCTACTAAGGGTTGAGTTCGACCTCTTTATTCCGCAGAGGGTATAGGAGGAATATTTTAAGGGGAGAAATGTAAAAACTTACACGGATAACTTTAAAGTACATATTATCTATGACACCGGTTTTCCTGTTACCATCATTGAACTCGTAGAGCCAAAAGGCGAATGCTTACCTTCCGACGGAGTTCTCGTGGTTTGGAATTTTTTATCAAAAGAGCTTAATAACAAATCAGAAAATTATAAATTTATGCGCATGGGACCTAGTCCTTTCTATGTGAATTTTAAAATCACAAATAAATTTACAGAACCATATGAGGAAGACTTTACAGTCAAATTATTAAAACAAGAGAGAAGAGGACGCCATAATTATACTTTTGTTCTAAATACCGATGATGAACTAGAGTATGAAGAAATACAAAGGGATATTTATTTGAGTACAGCTCGTGAACTTGGCTTTTATTATGAGCTTCAACAAATTGATAATAGAAGAAACTACAGTTGGACTAAAATCGAAATCATGGTTGACATGCTACTTGAGAGTCAAAGTTTAAGTTTTTGGAAATTTAAAGGTAGATTTTTACAATCTCGTGCTCTTCTAAACGAATTATTTCATGCAATTTCAAAATTTGAAAGAGATGAAATTGTTTTTAAGCAACGATATAACAACGACATTAAGGAAGTTTATACTGACGGCGAGTTCTCATTTTTCAGAAAAAATATCGAAGAGTTATATGCAGAGTTTATGGAATTTCCAACCGAACAAGTTTTGAGGTATATTAATACGTTTGAACAAAGAAGACTTAACCTAAACGGGGCTTCTTCAGCAATTATTGGCGGAAGTATAGGGGCCCTTTTAACAATTTTATTCGCAAAGTAAAAAAGAATTGTTCTTACGCTTCTTTATTTATGGGCGCTACCAAACGAAAGGAATAACGCAAATGAGCCGTTTTATGAGGACGCTGACCCATAACGTTCACTTTTACACCGCGCAGCTCGAAGGCACCCCGATCGTCATATTTATCGCGGATGAACTTATGGTGAGCGGAGTAATCGAAGATATAACGGCGGTTTCCGTTAAGGTGCGCGGAGAGTATTATATGCGCGATGTATGTGCGTTTAAGTACGTCATTTAAAACAGAGAGAGGAGAATACTAGTGAAATGGATTTTCTTACAGTAAGAAGCTACATGGCAGAAATGTTTAACGATGCTTTATTTTATCTACAAGAGGCAGAGCGTGAAACTGACACGTTTGTAAAGACCCGTTTTTATAGGTCGTCTATTATTAATTTTTGCGCATCTGCAGAGGCTGCTATGGCTTTTCTAGCAGAAAAACATTTAAAAGCACAGAATCGTTCGAGGTTGGGTAGAGTCGACCGGGAAATACTAGCTTATTTAAACAGAGTGGACAAGCAGCCACCACAAGAGTTTAAAAGTATACCAAGTAAAATTTCAAAAGTGACTAATTATTTAAAAGTTGAAATCCCTTCACAGGTAAGAGAAGACTATCTCGCCCTTACTTCGTTTAGGAATAGGCTGATTCACTATAAAACTACCTTAAACAATGAGATTTACTTAGACGGCCGTCTGAATAAAATGGCGCAAAATGCTCCACAAATCACAAGGAGCTTTCTTTCTCATCTATCCAAAGACCATAATTTAGGCTTCTATTTAAATGAAAAACCTAATTACTAAACAATAAATTCTGTAAACACTGGACTCCGCAGCATCCCCGCGCGAGTCCAGTTTCGCATTTTCACGCGAGCTCTAATCCGCGGCTCCACGTATACGAAATCGCGATCCTCACCGGTAATCAGCGGCTTCACCACGCCATAAAACGCCTTCTTGTGCGTTGGGCTAGCGCCATGCTCGATAATGCCAGCCGGACGTACCTTCGCGCTATTTTCCGCTTGCACAGACGCAAGCCAGCCGAACTCCGCCTTGCGGTAGCCGGTCAGCCATACGTCGGCATACGACCAGTTGATAACCTTTAGCCACGCGGCCGACCGTCGGCTGACGTACGTGCTATCCGTTCGCTTCCCGACCATGCCTTCGAGCGATCGCGCCTGCATCTGCGTGAACAAGGCTTCGCCAGCTTTCTCTACGTAAGGAACAATACCGAAATGAGCGTTCGGTAGCGATAGGCCCGCAAGTATTTCTTTGCGTTGCATGAGCGGTAATTGGCGCAAGTCTTCGCCCTTGTACCGCAGGATGTCGAAAACAACGAACGTAACCGGTAACTGGGCGCTGAGCTGCGTTATCTTATCGGGCCGACGCGCCTGAAAGCGGGACATCACGGACTCAAAGTCGACTACGCCGGTTTGCGGATCATAGACCGCGATTTCGCCGTCCAGAACGACGTCATGCGGGAACAGATTGGTTGCGATCTCAGGGTACTGGCGTGTACAGTCGTTGTGGTGACGTGTGTAGAGGCGGACGGTTCCGCCCTCTTGCGTATATATTAAGCGGTGGCCGTCGACCTTAGGTTCGTAAATGTAGCGCGAATCCGAGAACGGAGCGGCTGCCGTTTCGAGTAACATCGGGGATATAAACATAAAAACACCTCTATACGATTATAGCGCGTAGCTACTACGGATAGAGGCGGTAATTGCTGAGAATTGCTTACTTGTCTGTATATTCACTTACTTCGAAAGTTAAAATCTTATCAAAGATTAAGAAATCTTTTCGGGCACTGAATGGGCCTTTATTATTGTTCCCTTTGTTGACTGTAAAGAGTGATGGTCCTCTTCCTGAATCCTTAGCGTCGTACCAACTAATGAAGCTGCTTATTTCGCTTGCAGATAGGTCATATTCCTTCTCTAAACCATTTGTCATGGTGACTGTAAGGATAGCACGGTCCCCAGTTGGTTGTGGATTAGGGTTAGTGGCTTTATTTGGCGTTGCAGAAGCTTCATTTGAATTTATGCTTTCTGCTCCGGAAACAGTGGCAGTAACCACGTAATAGTATGTCGTACCGTTTATAACATTTGTATCTGTATAAGACTGATCAGTTACGTTTGAAGCAATGGAAGTATACGGACCATTCGCAGTAAGAGATCGCTTGATAGTATACGTAGCTCCAGTGGACCCAGTCCAGTTTAGTGATGCTTTGGTATCTCCAGCAGTGGCTGTTAGATTTGACGGTGCTGGAGTTGGTTGTGGGTTGGTGGTTCCGGTAGGTGTTGCTGAAGCTACGTTTGATTTTGGTCTTTCTGCCCCCGCAACAATAGGATTGATCACATAATAGTAAGTTGTTCCATTTGTCACGGTTGTATCAGTAAAGTTCGTTTCTATGACGTTACTTTTAATTACTACATAAGGACCGTTCTGTGTGGTTGCTCTTTTAACATTGTAACCAGTAGCATTAGGGAATGGGTCCCACGATAGATACACTTTTCCATCATCACCAGTTGCTGATAATGTATCAGAATAAACTTCTAATGAGAATAATTTTAAATTTGTATTTTTTCGTCCATCTATAAGTACATATTTCACTTTTTCTGCTGCATCAATTGTTATTGTCTGATCGGTTGATGTTAACCTAACATCAGCTATTACGCTACGATCGGTGTTATGTAGAATTACGCCCGGATACATACTATTTAAATTATCTACTTTAATTCTAATCTTTCGAATTGTAGATGGAGTAGGAAGAACAAATTTATATTCATAAGGCTGATCAACTAAGTTGCTCTTTGCTTCTGCATATGTGCTATCATCCCCATCTGTTGCATTGCCTACTGAATTAAGAAATACTGTACTCCCGACTGCTTCAGGTTGCAACCCACGTAGAAGGTCGGTTTGAGCTGCTGAAGCATTGGAAATCGGTAAGCATAATAAAAAGAGTGATAAGGCTAGGAACGCAATAAACTTTTTCAATGTAATTCCCCATTTCTATTAAGTAAGAACATTTTAATTTTACTATTATTTAAATAGAAATTCTAAACAAAATTGTCTAATTATGTAGTTAAATGTTAGTGAATGATTTTTTTTTTGACTTCGCGACCATATCCGCGCGAACTCTTAGCAAAACTTTGCGTTTATTTTAACGTTGGCATTGGCGAACTCCTTACGCTGCAGCCGAAAGAGTAAGCGGAGTCTCCTCCGCCCTTTCCACTATTACCTCGTTCATCGCGCCCATATCTTTCGCCCACCTGCGCCCGAGTCCGATGCACTGCGTAAATGGCTCGCTTACCCTTCGCAATACTGGACCTGCCGCGGTGTCCCGCTTATACTGCGCTGACCTTTGCGCATTCTTCTCCACGCAGTAATTTTCGTAAGCCGTCCGCTTCCTCTTCGTCGGCTCCCGGTAATCCTTGCCGTCAGTGCCGTGAGCCTTCGCAGCCCCTTCGGATGCTTCCCGTGCCTCCTTCTCCGCCTTGAGTGCCGCCTTTACCTCACGTAATTCACGTACTGTCATTTCGTCGACCGTTTTGATTTCGCCAGTTGACGGGATTGTGTGCGGTTCGGCTACGAATTTGCCGCGGTCGACGTCAGAATTTTCCGACCAGCAAACGGTCCGACGTCGGAACCTTCGAAAATTGATCGTAAACACGAATCATATTCCATGCCACTGTCTTAAAAAGTGCCGTCGCACATTAGAGGGCTTCTGCGGGCTGGGTCGTGACTAACCGGGATTACACGGACCAGGCGTATAAGCTTGCGAAATCCAATGGAGTCCGCCTTATTGGTAGGGACGAATTGGTCGAGATGCTGCTGCAGATGCGGGAAAAGACAGCCGCTACTAAACAGAAAACTAGCGCATAAATTATGTACAAGTGACGAGTGAGATACTCGCAATGGGTGCGCGTGGGTACCGCCACATGATGTATGATAACGCAGAAAATAACCGTCAAAGTAGCGCTCTCTCTTCGTACCCTACCGTTCCATTCCGGGCAAGGTAAAGACACTAATTTGACGGTGAAAATGCGCTGGAAACGAAGGATATCCGCCCAGCGCATCGCTTTATCGTGTTATTTTCCTTGAACGATCGGATTTACCAACTACCGCGCTCAGTGGAGAAAACTCTTCGTGGTTCTTTTTCACGTTTCTATCGGAAAGGTGGGTATAATGCGCGGTCATTCGGCCATCGGCGTGGCCTAGAATCGCCTGCAAATGGCGCTCGGAGCCGCCTTCTTCGAGAAAGAGTGTTGCCCCTGAGTGTCGAAGTAGATGTGGATAGATACGTTTCTCAATTCCTGCTCGGGCTGCGTACTTCTTTAGTTGGTGTCGGAAGTGATTTGGAAGCAATCTATCACCATAGTTATTAAGAAACACATACTCACTATCAAATTCGGTTGTCTCACGAATAAGCTCCTGTATTAGCTTAGCTGTGCGCTTAGTAATAGGAACGATCCGTGGCTTACGCGTCTTTGTTATCTCGCGTCTAAGAGATGCGTAACAGGCCGATAAATCGAGGTCTTCTTTCCTCAAAGTCAACGCCTCATCTATGCGGAACATTCCATCTATTAGTAAGTTTAAGAACAACGAAATCCCGGAAATCGCTGTATTTACGCTGATTCGGAGCACTTAGCAATCGTTTTAGCTCGTCCGTTGTTAAGACATCTATGTCCCGCCCAATATCCTTAACGTTCTTCAAGTACGCGAAAGGATCTGAGTCTATAACCCCCTCTTCGTATAGAAATTTAAACATGGTTTTCATGTTTTTGATTCGCGTGTTTATTGACTTTGGCAAGAGCCCAACCGTACGTACCGAATCCGGCACATTGCAGGCGTCGCTAAACTTTGTTTTCTCGTCCCTAAGCCAAATTATGTACTCCCGCCCAACCTCGACGGTTATATTACGCACATCGCGTATTATTCCCTTAAGATCAAGAAATTCACAAAAGTACCCATAATTCTGAGAATACACCTTCAGCGTATTAAGGGCGCGCCCCTCTGACTTCCTCGCTTGGTAATAGTACTCAAAAAGGTAATCGAGTGAATACCGCAAACGTTCCGAAGTTCTTTCGTTTTTAACCGCTCGGCCCTTACGTTTATCTTCCGCCAAATCAAAAAACTCCCTTCCGCATATTAACGGAAAGGAGCGAACTTATGTACACATATCAACGTTTAGTCGGAGCGTATATCTGCGTGTGTCAACGTACAGTCGACGTGGCTGTCATCGTACATTCAACGAGTAAATTACGGGCAATTGCGTGGCTTAGCTGCCAGCGATGCGCTCTCCCAGCTGAGCTAAGGCCCCAAGTTATATGTATCGGATGTGCTCGAAACCATCCGTTCCATTTTTCCCGACCAGATTAATATAGCATATACAAACAAGATGTGCAAGCACTACCTCAATATTTTTAACAAAAAAGGACCCAAACGGGTCCCCATCTTCCTCTATTCCCTGCGCTCTCTATCTCCCGCACAAGTTACTCTCTTATGTTTCCTTATACAGTTAGTTTACAGCCTCTCACTACTACAGTACTCGGCGGGCTGTGACGTAAGTTTTATCCCAAGTGCTTCCCTTAAACGTGGAAATAGTCACACCGACACCTACCCGGTAGGTATGAAGCAGCTTGCCGTTCCCCATGTAGATGCTCACGTGATTAATCACACCATCGCGGTTCGTATCCGAGAATACTAAGTCACCGGCTCTAAGCTGGCTCTTGGAGACATATTTGCCTGATTTGGCCTGGTCTCTGGACGATCTTGGCAGCTTGATTCCATGTTTCTTATAGACATATTGAACGAAGGAGGAGCAATCAAAGCTGCTGGTTACCCCGCTCTTTGCACCGAATTTATAAGGTTTTCCAAGATACTTTTTCCCTGTTGCAATAATTTGGTTTGCTTTTGTGCTGCTGGTCGCCGCGGCACTGACTGTCGACTTGCTTGCTGCATGCACTGAACCAGAATGAATTAACGTACTGCCAGAAAAAGCAACCAAGAGGCTAAGACCGATTCCCACTAATTTTTTACCCATACGGCTATTCTTCGTGTTGTTCATGCTTACTCCCTTGTGTGTTGGTATAGTGTGGGGTGAACCACCATAACCAAAGGTAACATATTTGTAACTTCCATTAAGTACCTGAAAGTCAGCAAACTACCATCACAGCAAGGGTTATCCCAGTTTATGAAAAGTTTATTAAAATTTCGGAGCAATTTTTTCTTGACAGGATATTTATAATCATATGACCCCTGAGTAGTTAAAAAAGCACTCTAAAAAGGTGGCCCGCACCGAACCTATGTTTTTGCTTTTATACTTCCAAGTATCTGATTCGTTATAGTTTCTAAATCTTGTAGGGCCATGTTAGAAGTAGTAATATCTGCTGTCGTCTCCCCACGGAGCCGCAAAGCCCGTTTGCGGTCTGGATTGTAACCGATCACCTAAGCTGGTTTGTGCACTAGATTGTGTACTGGACTGTGATTGGCCATCGGTTCCTGCGGTCTATGAGGACGTGGATACGCTCTGCCCATCAGCTAGAACACGCCGTGCGGTTACGAAAGTCCGATCCCAAGCGCTCCCCGCAAAATTCGAAATCGTTACACCGATACCCACTCTATACGTATGAAGAAGCTTTCCATTCCCCATATAGATGCTTACATGGTTGATGACGCCATCCCGGTTCGTATCACTGAACACCAAATCGCCCGGCTGCAGCTGATCCTTGGACACCGCTCTGCCTACACCCGCTTGTTGTCTCGATGAACGTGGCAGATTAATCCCATTTTGCTTGAACACGTACTGGGTAAAAGACGAACAGTCGAACGCATCCGTCCTCCCTTCTTGAGCTCTAAAGCGGTAAGGAACTCCAAGAAATTGCTTGCCTGTTGCAATAATGCTGGCAGCCATCGAAGTGCTGGCCGCTGCCGCCGCATGTACGGCTCCAGGTGTAACTAGCATGCTTCCCGACAAAGAAACCAGAAGGCTAAGACTGATTCCTACGATTGTTTTACCGATACGGTTATTCTTCGTGTTGTTCATGTCCTACTCCCTTGTGTATGGATTTGAGGTGTTCACCACCTGAAACTAAAGTAACACACGCTAAACTTCCAGGAAGTTCCACCACCTAGGCAAACTACCATTAGACAAGGGTTTATTAGGATTTATGAAAAGACTATTAAAATTCTCTAATCCAATTGTCATTGACAAGTTGTTTGGCTAAATCCCCTCTCCTACCTTCCCCATAATATAGAAAGGGAAAGTCGCCCTCTCGGATGCCAAGGAGTTAGCGCTCTATCCTTCATGTGCATCCCCCTAAATTATCTCTATTGATCTTATGCTATCATGAGAAATAACAACAGAATGCAGCTTTAATTAAGGAGTGGAATATTTTGAAACAGATCCTTATAAATAACTTTAAATGCTTAGAAGGCAGTTTTATTTACGGTCTTCATGAAAATGCTCACTTTGACGTATCTGCTTTTTGGGACTACTACAATTCTCTGGTCTTTATCACCAAGGAGACCAAAGAAAACCGGGATTTAGATAGAAAAACTACAGATATGGTGTGTTATACATATTCATATATCATGAGAAGTCTGGTGTGGAATTTTTGCCCAGATGACTTGTATTCTATTTCTAATCTCCCTGCCGATGACCTTAACCTGTACGTAGAGCGATTGGAAATTGCTTTTATGGGCTATATCAAAGGACAAGTTATTAATGATAGCAGCTTTGAGCTTGTGAACCCGACCAAACAGTAGCAATTTACTTGAAACAGATTATCGTCACCCGATAGACGTGTAAGAGGTAGAGGTGGCAGGAATATCCTGCCTTTGTCGAGTTGCGAAGTGTTCTAAGTACTTCTGCTTTTACATATATTGAAGCGGCGTGATGCCCAGAAAGAATCAGGGACACATCACATTATCGCTCTCTATTTTGCCAGAGTAACACATTCGCTTCGCCTATAATATGATGAGTCTAGAAACCTAAAGAGGTGAGCCAATGGCAGTCGTAAAAGCCAGAAAACAGGATATTGATATGTTGGCAAGGTTGCTTCGAGCTGAGGCTGAGACCGAAGGCGAACAAGGCATGCTCCTTGTTGGAAATGTGGGCATTAACCGAATAAGAGCGAACTGCTCCGATTTTAAAGGAATCCGGACGATTCCCCAAATGATCAACCAGGCGCACGCGTTCGAAGCATTGCAGCATGGTTTGTACTATCAAAAAGCAAGAGATAGGGAACGCCGGCTGGCGCAGCGGTCTGTGAATGGGGAGCGGAGTTGGCCAGCCAAATTCTCCCTTTGGTATTTCCGTCCAGGAACGTTCGAAAATCCCGGACCATGTCCGCCAACCTGGTATAATCAGCCTCTCGCAGGACGTTGGAAGAAGCACTGTTTTTATGAACCGACCGCGGAAGAATGTGAAAATGTATATAGTACGTTTTAATTTGCATGGAGCGATACCGGCGTGACAGGCGGAGCGATGCTGGGTGACCAGAGCATAATAAACGTTAGAGCCGAACGGGCAGTTAGCGTGTGTGCTGATTTAGACTTTACTTTTGTCTTTGAATGGTTGGAAATAGCTTAATAAACCGCCCTTTACGGGGCGGTTTATTTTTTGATTAAAAATCAACATTAAGATTTAGCCTAGCCTTCAACCTAAGCCGATTGAATCCCTTTCTCCGGCTGCGTAGCCACCTTGGTATGGGTGATGCTGCGGCGGCCGTCGATGCTGACCGGCACATCCCCGTCAATCGTGACTCTGCGGACAACCCGGTGCTGATCTCCATAATCATTCACCGCGTAATGCTGGGTTGCCCGGTTATCCCAGACCACCACGTCCCCGGCGGACCAGCGCCAGCGCACCGTGTTCTCCAGCTTCGTAATGTGGGATTGGAGCAGCGAGATCAATTGGGCGGAGTCATTGGCAGAGAGCCCTTTGATCTTTTTCGCAAAATGGCCCAGCAGCAGCGACCGCTCCCCTGTCTCCGGGTGTACCCGGACTAGCGGATGCTCAGTCTCATACAAGGTAGAGACGAACACCTCCTTATGATGGCGGGCCGCCTCTTCGGATACGTGCTCCCGGTGTGCCGCATAATCATATTGATTCGTGTGAACCGCCCATAAATGGTCCACGAAATTCCGCAGCTCTTCCGGGAGATTCTCATAGGCCGCCACCGTGTTGGCCCACACCGTGTCTCCTCCTGCGGCTGGCACTACAACAGACCTCAGAATGGATGCTTGCGGATAGGCATCCACAAAACTCACGTCCGTATGCCAGGAATCCGCTCTCCCGCCATGTGAGGAGTCCAGCTCAAGCACATAATTAGTTCCGTCTTTGATCGGTACCGTCGGATGAGCCACCGGAGCGCCGAAAATTCCGGCAAGCGCTTCCTGCCCGGCATCGTCCAAGTGCTGCTGTCCACGGAAAAAGATCACCTTGTACTTTAGCAGCGCCTCCCGGATCGCTTGCACCGTATCCGTGTCCAGATCGGCACTTAAATGTATACCGCGGATCTCTGCACCAATTCTCCCGCCAACCGGATGAACCTCAATACCGACATTTACGCTTTCGTTAACCAAATGACTCATTCACCATTCCTCCTTATATTGGATCCTGATTAGGGTTGAAACCACTCATTAAGAAGTCGCCTGTGAAGCGGTATAGGTAAAAGCTGCCGGATGCTCGGGCCGTCTCAGCCCCAGGTGATCCCTCAGCGTTGTTCCCGAATACTCGGTGCGGAACAATCCGCGCCGCTGCAGCTCGGGCACAACCAGATCCACGAATTCCTCCAAGCCTCCTGGCAGATAAGGAGGCATAATATTGAATCCGTCTGCGGCCCCACCGCGGAACCATTCCTCCAATTGGTCCGCAATCTGGACCGGGGTGCCTTTGATCTCGCGGTGCCCCCGAGCTCCGGCTATCCGCTGGTACAGCTGGCGGATCGTCAGCTGCTCCCGCTCGGCCAGATCCTTCAGCAGCGTAAAGCGGGTCTTGCCGCCGTTAATCTCCGCCAGGTCAGGCAGGTCCGGCAGCGGCCCGTCAACCGGATATGGCGAAAGGTCCACACTGATAAGCTGGGACAGCAGGCTTACCCCTGCCTCCACAGGGATCAGCTGCTCCAGAAGCGCCTTCTTCTCCTCAGCCTCCGCTTCCGTTCTTCCGATAATCGGGAACACACCCGGCATGATCTTAAGGTCGTCCGGCGAGCGCCCGTATTTCGCCAGCCTTCCTTTCACATCGCTGTAGAAATGCTGGGCTTCCTCCAAGGTCTGCCAAGCGGTGAAGATCACCTCGGCTGTGCGGGCGGCAAGCTCCTTGCCGGGCTCCGATGAGCCGGCCTGGATAACAACCGGATATCCTTGAACCGGGCGGGCCACATTGAGCGGGCCTTTCACCGAGAACCACTCCCCTTTATGATGAAGGGGATGCAGCTTGCTCCGGTCAGCAAAAGCCGCGTTATCCTTATCGTACAAGAACGCGTCATCCTCCCAGCTGTCCCAGAGGCCTGTCACCACGTTCAGGAACTCTTCCGCCCGCTCATACCGGAGGGAGTGAAGCAGATGCGCCTCCTTGTTAAAGTTATGGGCTTCGTCCGGGTTCGCCGACGTTACCACATTCCAGGCTGCCCGTCCGCCACTCAAATGATCCAGGGAGGCGAACTTCCGGGCGACATGGTAAGGCTCGTTATAGGTGGTGGATACGGTTGCCGCCAGACCGACATGATCGGTGACCGCCGCGAGGGCGGACAACAGGGTGATCGGCTCAGGCCGCACCGTGACCGTCTGGGCGATGGCTTCGGGATATTTGTCCGAGACGGAATATCCGTCCGCAAGGAAAAGCATGTCGAACTTCCCCCGTTCCGCCGTCTGGGCCAGCCTCTTGTAGAACTTCAGGTTCAGAACCTCAGAGGCTTCCGCCCCGGGAAAGCGCCAGGCTGCCACATGATGACCCGGGGTCATCAGGAAGGCGCCCAGCTTGATCTTCCGCTGCTCACTCATCGATATATTCCTCCTTAAGATTCGCGTGTGAATTAATGTATTCCAATTAATTTACTTGGTTTTGGTGATGTAAGGTATACCCTCTGATCTGTGTACGACCTGTTCCCAGTACAGACCCTAACAAACAAGCAGTTCAACAGCTCAGTATCACAACAATCAAGCAACCGAACAACCAATTCATCTTTATCAGACTCACTCTATTTATCAGACCCTACGAATCCTCTGCTAAGCTCTACCGTATCCCTCCTTACCCTTCATTCACTCTGTGTCTGCTTCCAGGAAGTCAGACGCCTCTCCAAGGTAACCAGTGCATAATTAAGCAGGACACCAAAGATCGAGATGGTCAGAATTCCGGCATACATTTCAGAGATTTGGAAGCTGAACTGAGTGTACTGTACGAAATAGCCGAGGCCGGATTTCGCGCCGGCCATCTCCGCCGCAATCAGCACCAGAATGGAGGCGGCACCGGCCTGCCGGATGCCTACGAAAATCGTAGGTACCGACGCCGGCAAGACAACTTTCAGGAACAATCCCACCGAAGTCAGGCCCATGGAACGGGCAGACTTGATCAGCAGCGGATCCACATTACGGACCCCACTGATTGTATTCAGCAGCAGCGGGAAGACGCAGGCATAGAAAATAATTGCGATCTTCGAGGTCTCTCCAAGCCCAAGCAGCATAATAAAAACGGGAAGAAGTGCAAGTACGGCGGTATTGCGGAATAATTCGAGCAGCGGGTTCAAGTATTGTGCCGCCGTCTTCCACCAGCCGATAGCCAGCCCGAGCGGAATGCTAACAAGCAGAGCCAGCAGGAACCCTCCGAGAGATCGGGCCAGACTGACCTGAGTATGCTCCGCAAGCTCTCCTGAAAGAAGCAGCCTCCACCATGTCTTAAGAACCTCGGTAAGAGGAGGAAGAAACGTAGCGTTGGTCCAGCCAAGCCGCGGGGCCGCTTCCCACAGTGCCAGAAATGCGGCCAGTACGATAACCGCTTTAAAGACCCGGTGAATCCTTCCAAGTCCCCATCCCAACAGACTCCTTGCCCTGCCTGGCGAACTCCTCCTGCCGCCCTCAAGACGGACCAGCGCCTCTCCTGTACTTGGATTAGCCATTGAACCCTGCCCCCTTCATTGGTATTTTGGAGCCGGCTGCCTTCAGCCCACGGCTCTTCTCCTGCTCTTGTGCCCGCTGTACCTCATCCTTTAGCAAATCCCAGATTTGGTGTCTTACCCGCACAAAGTCCGGGTGGGCGCGCAGATCCTCCTCCGAGGTTCTCGACTCGAACGGAACCGTAATCACTTCCTTAATCCTTCCCGGACGGGAGGTCATGACCGCAACCCGCTGGCCCAGATATACCGCTTCTTCAATTCCGTGCGTGATGAACAGAATCGTCTTACCCGTAGCTTCCCAAATTCGCAGCAGTTCACTCTGCAGGGTCTCCCGGGTCTGGGCATCCAAGGCGGCAAAAGGCTCATCCATCAACAGCACATCCGGATCATACGCGAGGCTCCGGGCAATGGCGATCCGCTGCTTCATGCCGCCCGAGAGTTCATGCGGATACCGGTGCTCGAACCCGGCCAACCCGACCAGCTGGATGTATTCCAAGGCAAGCTTCCTCCTTTCCTTACGTGGAACCCCCTTGGCCTCAAGACCAAACTCCACATTCGCCAGAGCCGTCTTCCAGGGGAACAAGGCGTACTGCTGGAACACAATGCCCCGGTCAAGGTCAGGACCGGTAATCGGTCTTCCATCCAGAAGAACCTGCCCGCTGCTCGGCTTCGTCAGGCCTGCAACCAGATCCAGCAGGGTGGATTTGCCACAGCCGGATGGTCCTACAATCACCATAAACTCCCCAGTGTGGATGTCCAAATTAATATTCTGGAGTGCGGTAACCGGCTCCGAGCTGTCCCTGGATTGATCTGTATTCCGCCTGATCCGAAAAGATTTATTTACATCCTGTATGCTGATTTTTACGGGTAGGGCAGTGCTCGACATATCAAACCACTTCCTCTCATTTCACTGGTATTAATCAAACCTCTTCACAAGTTCTGCCTGTTTCACTTCCCGTTCGCATAGGGGTTGAACTCATTGGTATACAATTCCTTCGGATTCAGTTCCCCCTGCTTTAGCGTGCCTTCCTTCACCAGCCAATCGACCCAGGTGCTGAACTCCGCCTCTGAGATCGTTCCTCCCTTTCCCGCAACTCCTGTGCTCTTCCAGAACTTAATGGCGGTGGTGTCTTCCTTGCGGCCACGGCTGTTAATAATCTTCTCGTATCTGGCCACGACCTCATCGCGGGGTGTAGTCCGTGCCCACTCAATCGCTTGGGCTGTAGCTTCCACAAATTTGCGCGCTGCTTTCGGATTTTGCTGGATAAATTGCTTGGTCAGCACATAACTTCCGGCACTAAAGACACCGAACAAATCCTTATCTGTGAACAGCGGATGAATGCCTCCGCGCTCCAACGCTTTATCTCTCAAAATTCCGCCAAGGGTGGCCACATCAATTTGCTGGGCCCGCAGTGTCTGTTCTGAGGTGACCGGTGGAACAATAACCAGGGTCACTTGATTGATTTCCTCCTTCGTTAATCCCTGACGGTGCAAATATTCCTTGATCACGAACTCATGATGGGCCCCGAGCGTATTGACGGCGATCTTCTTGCCAATCAAATCTCTGGCCGTCTTAATCGGACTCCCGTCCAGCACGTAATAACCTGTCCATGTGTTGTCATCCACACCGTAATAAGCAATCACGGGCGTAATTGGGGCCTTGGCTGCAAGCAGCTTTACAATCGCTCCGTTAAAAGCGCCCCCGAAATCCGTATCCCCGGTAACAACTGACTGGATATCCTGAGGTCCACTGATCGTATTTCCGATGTACTTAAGTTTCAGCGGAGCCAGATAGCCCAAATCTTCAGCCAACTCGGGATAAGTAACTGCGCCCACGCTCCCTTGATACCGGAGCTCGGATACCTCGAGCCCGCCCTGTCCAGCGGCGCTTGCCGTGGTTGTCTTGCTTCCGCCGCATCCGGATATAACCAGTGTTGACACCAGCAGCAGGGCTGCGGCTGTGGTACCTGCAATTTTGGAAACAGCAATCATGAGCATGACCTCCATCTCAAATCAAATTTTCATTTTCCATACTGCCAGCTCGTTCAACCAATCAACCAAAGCGGAATGTGACAGGGAACAAAAAAAGACACATTCATCTCGGGGATGATCGTGTCTCCGGTGGTCCGGTCGATTAAATTAACAAATACCAATAAGATTACTAAGATTTAAAGGTGATATTACAGTCTCTCACCTATGTAGTCAATACCTTTTCTGGAAAAAATATTATTCGCCCTCTTTCTACATTTCCTGCCAAGCGAACCTGTAGCCTATGCCTGGCTCCGTCAGGATATATTTCGGCCTTGCCGGATCTTCCTCGATTTTCTTCCGCAAATGGCCAACATACACCCTCAGGTACTGGCTGTCGGACTCATACTGATGACCACCCCATACCTGCTTCAGCAGCTGCTTGTGGGTCATGACACGTCCCGCGTTAATGGCCAGGACTTTAAGCAGATCATATTCTGTCGGTGTCAGCTTCAGCTTCTCACCATGAAGCTCCACCAAGCGCTGGGACAGATCGATGACCAGTCCGCCCAGCCTTAACACAGGCTCATCCTGGGTCTTCGCGGTATGCCTGAGAGCGACCCGCATGCGGGCAAGCAGTTCACCCATCCCAAAGGGCTTGGTGACATAGTCGTCCGCCCCCAGGTCGAGCGCCTCCACCTTGTCCTGCTCCTGATCCAGCGCCGTAAGAATAATGATCGGCATCTGTGCCCACTCGCGGATCTGCCTAAGTACCTCCATCCCGGTAATATCAGGCAGTCCCAAATCCAGCACGATCAGATCTGGGCGGATCATCGTGGCCTGAACTACCCCTTCCTGTCCAGTCGCCGCCTCTGAAATATCATAACCGTGTGCGTTCAACGTCACTCTTAGCAGCTTGCGAATCTGGGGTTCATCATCAATGATTAGTATCTTCGCGCCTGATAGGCTCATATCTTCCCATCCTCTCCCTCTGCCATGTGGACCGGCAGAAGAATTACAATTTCGGTCCCTTGTCCAGTCCCACTTCGTGCGGTAATTCTTCCTCCATGTGCTTCCACAATGCTTTTGCAAATGGCAAGCCCAAGTCCTGTTCCAGGAATTGAGCTGGTTGCCTTCCCCCTGTAGAACTTCTCAAACACCATCTGAAGCTCGCCCGCCGGGATTCCTTTACCCTCGTCGCGCACCTTCAGCTCCAGCATTGCCCCGCTTCGGCCTGCCTCAATTAGAATCCGGCTGTTCTCCGGCGAATATTTCACCGCATTGCTGATCACATTGATCAGCACCTGCTCCATCAGCACTTCATCTAGTGGAACTGAAGGCAGATCCGGGTCAAAACGGACGTCCACCACCCGCTGCTGTAAGCTGTCCTTCAGCTGGGTAAGCGCAACGCCTACGATATCCTCCACCCCGCACCAATGCTTGTTCAAGCGCAGCATGCCGCTCTCGATCCGGACCATGCCCAGCAGGTTGCCGACCAGCCTGTTCATCCGGCCCGCCCCCTCACGTATCGTGACCAGCAGCTCCCTGCGATCTTCCGGGGTAAAGAGGGACTCGTGTTCCAGAAGACTGGTCACCGAACCGGTAACCGCCGCAAGCGGGGTCCGCAGCTCATGAGAGAGTGAATCGAGCATCGCCGTCCGCAGCTTCTCCGACTCCGCCGAGAGCTGGGCAACCTTGGCTTCACTGGCGAGCTTCACCCTAGAGATGGCCACGGCCACCAGGTCTGACAAAGCTTCTGCCGTCAGGATTAAACCCGGCATCTCGGCCAGCGGAATGTCCCCAACACTAATAACCAGGACACCGTGAACCTGACGGCCTGTATGCAGGGGGACATACAACTCCGAAGCTTCCCGTAGGGACTTGGTCCCCCGTCCTGCGATGGCATTATGCCGGTATACCCAGGCGGCCACCGACACATGGGCCTCATCTGCCGCCCATGCTTGCGCATCCATGGGATACACCTCCATGGACATCGGCTCTACTCTAGAGGGCAGCAGCACGGCGGCCTGCGCCTTCAGCATTTCCGAAATATGAGGCACAACCTCGGCCAGCAAAGCCTCCAGGTCCGACACAGCTGTAATCTTGCGGCTCAAGGCATACAGCGCGGCCGTGCTCGCTTCTCTCTGCCGGGCCTGAACTATTTGGCTTCTCAGCTTGGAGGCAAGCCCTGCTGTCAGTCCGGCTACGGACATGAATACTATAAATGAGATCAAATATCTTAGATCCGATACCGTAAAGCTGAATACCGGGGGCACGAAAAAGAAGTCAAAGGCGAGAATGCCTATCCCCGCAGTGAAGAATGCAGGTCCCCTTCCCCATCTCACGGCACTGTACAGCACAGGCACCAGATATAGAAGCACCGCATTAACCTGGTCAAAAAAATCCCTGGTGGCCCGAAGGCCAATCGTCATCAAAACAATAAACAGCACCGTAATCAAATACGGTTTCCATATGAATGATTCCGTCGTTTTCTGTTCCATATTCCTATTTTATCCGATTTCCGCAGGATTGCCACGTTCCCGAATCAGCTGTGATCAGCACGTCGATATTTCGGGTTAATGGCAGCAGCCTCCGGGTCACGGACAGGTCCTTCCCGAGAATAATCTGTGTGGCCCCGGCTGCCCTGGCCTGATCAGCGAACAAATAAGGAATCCGCTTGGCACTCTCCACCTCGTGAACAGAGAATTGGCCGCCCAGCCGGACCGTTAGCTTCTCCAGCTCGGTTAACCGGCTGCCCAAATCTTGTGCCTGTCTGTTTCGAAGAACACAGCTTACATGCCACTTGGCCTTCAGCCGATAAGCAATCCGGAACCCTCGGCGGATTAACCGCTCCGCCTGGCACTTCGCCGTCACACACACATAGATGACTTCGGTTCTCCGCCAAGGTCCCCGCAGTGAGTGATTCCGCTCCATGGACTCAAGCCTCTCATCCACATCATCTGCAATCTCGCGCAGAGCTAGCTCCCTGAGTGCGATCAAATTGCCTGTCTTGAAGAAGTGATTCAGAGCCTGGTCCACCTTGGCCATTGCATATATTTTCCCTTCCCGCATCCTCGTCTGGAGGGCTTCAGGTGACACATCAATCAACTGGACCTCGTCTGCAGCACGCAGGATGCTGTCGGGAACCGTCTCCCGGACCCGAATGCCTGTGATATGCTCCACCGCATCGTTCAGACTCTCCAAGTGCTGAACATTGACGGTCGCAATCACGGAAATCCCTGCATCCAGAATATCCAAAACATCCTCGTACCGCTTCTCGTTCCTGCTGCCGGGAACATTCGTATGGGCCAGCTCATCCACCAGCACCACCTCGGGGGCGAGACGGATAATCGCTTCTGTATCCATTTCCTCCAATCTGACATTCTGATAGAGGACTTCCTTGCGGGGAATCACCTCAAGACTTCCGAGTTGGGCGATCGTCTCCTCCCGGCCATGCGTCTCCAGCAGCCCGATTCGGACGTCCACTCCTTTTTTGAGCAGGTCATTCCCCTCCCGCAGCATCGTATAGGTCTTGCCTACCCCTGGGGCGGCACCGATATATACCTTGAATTTCCCGCGGGTAATCTGCCCGATCTTCTCCTCGACCTCCTGGCGGCTCAGCCTGCGATAAGCCGTAGGCTCTTTGCTTTTACGCAGGCTTGCCGGCAGAATCCTCTCCCCCTCCTGCAATGCCCGGTCAGCCACTACGAACACATCCAGATGGGAGGACTTCCGCAGCACCTCATCGACGATGGAGCCCTGCCACAAGGTCTGCCAGGGAGTCTGCCTGGAGTGGCCCAGCACCATCCGGGTCACCCGGTTCTTCATGGCATAATCGACCAGAGCCCTTGAGATACCGCGACGGGAGTGAAAAGGCAGCTCCTCGAACTGCCCCCCCACCTTATCCACCAGCTTCATAATAGATTTGCAGAAGGCCACGGCTTCCTTCGACAAGGGTTTGCGAAAATTGCGGAGGGTTACCACAAGCAGCTCTCCGTTCAACCGTTTAGCAATCTGCTGTCCTCGCCGCACATAGATAGAGCCGTTCCAGTGATATTGGGTGGAAACCAGGATACGCTCGGAAGCTCCTGAAGGCCCCGTAAAGCCCATCTTCTCCCGGTGGGCCTCCAAGGACTCGTTCACCCCTTCAGCCACAAGACGCAGGGCAAGCTCCCGAAGAACGCCCAAGTTGCCCCTCTTGAAAAGATTTGATGACAGGCTGCGGTCAAGGTGTCCGTCCTCAAGC
Organism: Paenibacillus sp. J22TS3; assembly: GCF_018403205.1. Lineage (NCBI taxonomy): Bacteria > Bacillati > Bacillota > Bacilli > Caryophanales > Paenibacillaceae > Paenibacillus > Paenibacillus sp. J22TS3. Next base: position 161,151 of record NZ_BOSF01000002.1, on the reverse strand, counting down.
CGTCCTAGAATGGTTTCAGGCGTGACGTCAATCAGTCTGACTTCATCGGCCAGCTCCAATGTATCAGCCGGCACATACTGGCTCACCTCAATGCCGGTCAGCTTCTGGGCCACCTCCATCGTCTCTTCCAGTTCATAGACATTGACCGTGGTGATCACGCTGATGTTATGGGACAAAAGGTACTTGATATCCTCGAGTCTGCTCGGATTCCGGGCTCCCGGCCGGTTCCGGTGGGCCAGATCATCAACCAGCACCACCTCAGGATTCCGCTCGATCAGCGCCTCGATATTAAGGTCCTTGCACTCCCTTCCATCCTTGGTCCAATGAATACTAGGGATTCGCTCCAGGTTCCCAAGCTGCTCCACGGTTTCCGGACGTTGTAGCGTGGATACCGCACAAATCACAACATCAATGCCCTGCTGTCTGAGCGCCTGACCTTCCCGCAGCATATGATAAGTCTTGCCAGACCCGCTTACCGCACCGATATAGATCTTAAAGCTTCCCCTGTGCAGCTTGGAAATAGACTGCAGAATCTCCTCCGGCGACTTTCTATGAAAACCCTCCATGCCGATCTCCCCTTCTTCTCCGCTTTGTCCGCATTCTCCGCCGTTCAATATTCCCTGTTCTTAGGAATTATGTACAACCGTTTGCTGCTCCATTACTCTACACTTCAGCATTTCTGCCTATGGCGTGCGGTGCTGTTCCGTTACTTCGCCCTGCCTCGACCTGTACAGCTCCAGTTACACACAGAAGCCACCCCCGGTATTCCGGGAGCGGCCGTCGTTTTATTTCATTTCACTGAGAAGCGCCTGGTTCAGCTCCAGCACATTCACCCGGGGTTCGCCAAACACACCGAGCTGTCGGCCCGTTGTATGGTCGTCGATCAGCCGGTTCAGCTGCTGTTCGCTGATTCCAGTCTCCTTGCTGACTCTCGGAATTTGCGCCTTGGCCCCTTCCGGGGACAGGTCCGGGTCAAGACCCGAGCCGGAGGCGGTCACCAGGTCCGCAGGCACGGACTGAAGTCCCGGATTCTCTTTGTAGAGGCTGGCTATCTTCTCTTTCATCTCCTTGGCATACTCGCTTGAGGCAACCGCCCGGTTCGAACCGGTTGAGGCCGCCGCATCATAATCCCCGGCGGACGGACGGGAATGGAACCATTTTGGCGAATCGAACTTCTGCCCAAGCAGCTCCGAGCCGATCACCTTGCCGCCGGATTCCACAAGACTGCCATTCGCCTTGTCATGAAAGACCGCTTGGGCAACACCTGTCGTAACAAGCGGATAAACCACTCCGCAGATCAGCATGAGCACCAAGGATAGCCGAATCGCTATAGTCACAGATTTAAGCATGTTATCTCCCCGTTTCTTGTCATCGCATCCATTTTTACACCAGATTCAATCCATGCAGCAGCATGTCAATCAGCTTGATACCTAGGAACGGCACCACAACCCCGCCGATGCCGTAGAGCAGAACATTACGCAGCAGCAGCTTATCAGCCGACACAGCCCGGTACTTCACACCCTTCATCGCTATAGGAATCAGCAGCGGAATGATAATGGCATTGAAGATCAGAGCGGAGAGAATCGCCGATTCCGGCGAGGCCAGCCCCATGATATTCAGCCCCTGCAGCTGGGGCATAGCCAGAATGAACATGGCCGGGATAATCGCAAAGTACTTGGCGATGTCATTGGAAATCGAGAACGTGGTCAGTGCCCCCCGGGTAATGAGCAGCTGTTTGCCTATGGAAATGACAGACAACAGCTTGGTTGGATCGGAATCCAGATCAATCATGTTGGCTGCCTCCTTGGCGGCCATAGTCCCCGAATTCATTGCCAGACCCACATCGGCCTGAGCCAGAGCCGGGGCATCATTCGTACCGTCTCCGGTCATCGCCACCAGCTTGCCCTCCTGCTGCTCCTTTTTGATAGCGGCGATCTTATCCTCCGGCTTCGCTTCGGCAATGAATTCATCCACTCCGGCCTCAAGGGCAATCGTAGCTGCAGTCAGCGGATTATCCCCGGTGCACATAACCGTCTTGATGCCCATAGCACGCAGCTCAGCGAACCGCTCCTTAAGTCCTGGCTTCACCGTATCCTTAAGGTAGATCACTCCATATACCCGGTCGTTTACCGCTACAGCCAGCGGGGTTCCTCCGGCTTTGGCTATGGTGTTTGTTATGGATTCCAAATCGGCAGGTGCTTTGCCGCCAAGAGAATGGACATGATGAACAATAGAATCAACCGCCCCTTTGCGAATCTTCGTCCCATCCGCAAGATTAAGCCCTGACATCCGGGTCTCTGCCGTAAATTCCACCACTTCGGCTCCTTCATAGGCAGGCTCTGGCCAATTCTCGCCAAGCCGGTGCGCCAATTCAACAATCGATCTGCCCTCTGGCGTTTCGTCCTTCACTGAGGCTTGAAGGGAAGCGAAGGTCACCTCTTTGCCGCTAACCCCGCTCACCGGTACGAATTCGGAGGCCATCCGGTTCCCGAACGTAATCGTTCCGGTCTTATCCAGAATCATCGTATCAATGTCGCCCGCCGCCTCCACCGCGCGGCCAGACATCGCCAGCACATTATATTGAGTCACCCGGTCCATCCCCGCAATCCCGATAGCAGACAACAAGCCGCCAATAGTCGTGGGAATCAGACAGACAAGCAGGGCAATCAAGGTCGAAATTTCAAGCTTTACGCCCAAATATTGAGCCATGGGAACCATCGTGACAATTACGATCAGGAAGATCAGGGTGAGCACGGCAAGCAGCGTGGTCAGCGCGATCTCATTTGGCGTTTTCTGCCGCTTGGCTCCCTCCACCAGCGCAATCATCCGGTCCATGAAAGACTCGCCGGGATCAGTCGTCACCTTTACAACAATGAAGTCGGAGGCAACCCGTGTCCCGCCGGTAACCGAGGAGAAGTCGCCTCCAGCTTCCTTGATCACAGGCGCGGATTCCCCGGTTATAGCCGACTCATCGATGGAGGCCAGGCCCTCAATAATCTCTCCGTCAGAAGGGATTACTTCCCCGGCCTCTACCCGGACCACATCGCCAATGCGAAGTTGGGTAGAGGAGACTTCCTTATAGGAGCCATCCTTCTGAACCACTCTGGCCATCGTATCCGACTTGGTCTTCCTCATGGAATCGGCCTGGGCCTTGCCCCGTCCTTCAGCAAGCGCTTCGGCGAAGTTGGCGAACAGCACAGTGAAGAGCAGGATCAGGAACACGGCAAGATTATAACCGCGCCCCACATCTGTCGCTCCGAACAAATCTGGCACAAGAGTCAGAATCAATGTGATCACAGTCCCGATCTCCACCACAAACATAACTGGATTCTTCATCATCACAAGTGGGTTCAATTTCTTAAATGCATCTATAACCGCCCGGTTCACGAGCTCTTTATTCAGCGTTGGTTTTCGTTCCACAACACGCCAGTCCTCCTTCTCTATTACACTTTCCGTTATAATGCGGCCATATGTTCAGCAATCGGTCCCAGCACAAGCGCCGGGAAGAAAGTAAGCGCCCCGATGACCACTATAATCATGATCAGAATCCCGGTGAACAGTGGCGTATTCGTCCGCAGCGTTCCCGAGGTCACCGGAACAACCCGTTTAACTGCCAGCGAACCTGCGATAGCGAGCATCACAATGATTGAAATATAACGGCCCGCAAGCATTACAAGTCCGATCGCCACATTATAGAAGACCGTGTTGGCACCAAGTCCGGCAAAAGCCGAGCCATTGTTGGCAGCTCCAGAAGCGAAGGCATACAGCACTTCCGACAAGCCGTGCATGCCCGGATTCGCTATGGAAGCCGTAGCACCCGGAAGAGCCAGGGCCAATGCGGTAGGGGCCAGGATAATTAACGGATGAATAAGGATGGCCACAGCGGCCAGCTTGACTTCGCGCCCCTCGATCTTTTTCCCCAGAAATTCCGGTGTCCGTCCCACCATAAGACCGCAGATAAATACCGATAGGATCAAGTACAGCAGTCCATTCAGCAGCCCTACCCCTTTGCCCCCGAAGACGTTATTCAGCATCATCTGGGCAAGCGGGACGAATCCGCCCAGCGGGGTCAGAGACTCGTGCATATTATTGACACTACCTGTCGTCGCCGCTGTAGTTACCGTAGTGAACAGGGCTGATTCCGAAGCACCCAGCCTGACTTCCTTGCCTTCCATATTTCCTTGAACCCCAACCGCCTGAACAGCAGGCACACCCCGGTATTCCGAATAGAGTACGGTAGCCAGCATAACCAGAAAAATAAGTCCCATGGCGGTGAATAAAGCCCAGCCCTGACGTTTGTCTTTAACCCACAGTCCGAACGCGTATACAAGTGCCGTTGGCAAAAGCATCATGCAGACCATATGCACCACGTTCGACAGCGGTGTCGGGTTCTCAAACGGATGAGCTGCGTTCGTACCGAACCAGCCGCCCCCATTCGTACCCAAATGCTTGATCGATTCAAAGCTGGCCACAAGGCCTCGCGTAATGGTCTGACCTACCCCATCCAGCGTCGTCGCATGCACCGCTCCAAGCAATGTTTGTGGAACCCCCTGCGCAACGAGGACTATAGCTACCACAAAACTCAAAGGAAGCAGAACCCGCGTAATCGTGCGGGTCAAATCAACATAGAAATTCCCCAAGTTGTCCTGCCGGCCAATCAATCCGCGGATAAAAGCCACCGCGATGGCAAATCCCGTGGCCGCTGAGGTGAACATCGGGAATGTGATAGCGATCATTTGTGACAAGTACGACAGCGTGTTCTCCCCGCTGTAGGCCTGCCAGTTCGTGTTCGTAATGAACGACACCGCCGTATTAAAAGCCAGGCCAGGCGGCACATTGTCCAGCCCGTCCGGATTGAGCGGCAAATATTTCTGAATGCGGAACACGATGTACATCAGAACCAGCATGACGAAGTTGACCAGCAGCACAGCTCCCGCGTATTTTTTCCAACCCATTGATTCCTGCTCGCGCACACCCATAATCCGGTAGATTACCCGCTCCACAGGGCCGAACACCTTACCCAGCCTGCTCTCCTCATTCCCGAACACCTTGACCAGATAAATGCCCATCGGCTTTACGAGAAGCAGAAAAATTATGACGATAATTCCAACCTGCAACAATCCCATCCCCATATCAGGTCTCTCTCCTTGCTCACATTAGTTCAACTTCAAGATCAAAATTTCTCAGGCTTGATCAGCACAAATCCGAGATACACCATAATGGCTAACGCAATCAGCCCCATTACGATCACAGCTGCTTCCCCCTTACGCTTTCTCACTTAATTTCACAATTCCCCAGAACCCCAGGAAGCTTAGTACAAGCAGTCCGAGCATCACCAGATCATTGTCCACAGCCAGCACCTCCCTGCCATGGACTCATTGTAGCGCCAAGCCGTATAAAAAAGCGGTTAAGAATCCCTGGCGTACCTGTAAAAAAAACATAAAAATTGGGCGAAATCCGGTCATTTCAGCAAGCCCGCAAGCAAAGAAACTGGAGTATAACAAACAAGAGACTGCCAGGCTGTATGCCCGATCAGTCTCTTGTTTTGAATTTGGACGAGGGTTATACATTCCTCTAATTTTCACAAAATTAGTTGGATAATAATACAAATTTATCCTATCCAAATGCTTGAAGAAGTGAAACTTTAGGATTAGAATAAGTACCTGTCAGGAGGAATTACAATTAATGGATTAAATAAATATTTAAGGCAATTACCGAAATAAAGGCGGCTTTAATTAGGTAAGTCCGTCTCTATAGATGTCCCTTTTTCCGGCAAGAGAGAGTGCCCGTTGGATTCCATGAAAGGAGGTGAACTAAGCAACACACGGAATCTGCAAGGCATCTTGGGCGTCATGTTCAATGGATATCCGAACATGCCCGTTCAAGCATTTCAAACCGAAAGAAGGGTGAATAATGCACGTAAAGCAAATTAAGAAAAAGGCCTTATTCGTATTGCTAAGCTTTCTTCTGATTCTCTCCTCCTGGACACTCACACTGGGAACCGGCACCGCCCGGGCCGAAGCCGGAGGCTCCTCAAGCTCCTCCTATAAGGTTGTTGGATATTACACCAACTGGGGCATCTACGATCCGAATTACCAAGTAGAGAATATCAATGCTTCGAAATTAACACATATCAATTACGCTTTTGCCGATCTGTGCTGGAACGGGCGACACGGCAACCCTTCCCCGGACCCCGGCAACCCTAACCCGAAAACATGGAACTGTACCGATAAAGGAGTTCCAACCCAGACCGGGTCAGTGCCTAACGGGGCAATCGTGCTCGGCGACCCTTGGGCGGATGTGAACAACAGTGACGGAGTGCCTCTCGAATGGGAGGAGTGTGAAAAAGGGAAATGCGGGAACTTCTACAAGCTTCAGCAGCTGAAGAAGTCCAATCCGAATCTCAAGACGCTGCTGTCCGTTGGCGGCTGGACTTGGTCCAACCGGTTCTCGGATGTCGCCGCAGACCCGGTAACCCGGACGAATTTTGCAAACTCCGCCGTAAATATCATTCGCACTTATGGTTTCGATGGCATTGATATTGACTGGGAATACCCGGTAAGCGACGGATTGCCGGATAACAGCCGCCGCCCGGAAGATAAACACAACTTCACACTGCTTCTTCAAGAGACCCGCGCCAAGCTCAACGCCGCTGGTGCCCAGGACGGCAAATCGTACCTGCTGACGATTGCAAGCCGTGCAAATGAATCCTATACCCAAACCACTGAAATCTCCACGATCGCCCAAATTCTTGACTGGATTAACATTATGACCTATGACTTCCACGGAGACTGGGAGCAGAGCACCAACCACAATGCCCCGCTCTATTCTGATCCAAGCGATCCAGATCCTAATAAGCTCAGTGCTGATTATGCCATCAATGCCTATGTGAACGCAGGAGTCCCAACTTCCAAGATTGTGCTCGGTGTCCCATTCTACGGCCGCGGCTGGAAGAACTGCGCGCCAGGACCAAACGGTGACGGCCAGTATCAGGCCTGCACCCCGGACTTTAACGGCAGCTATATCCCTAACGGAACCTGGGATACTTTCGAGACCGGCGCCTCCGGCATGTTCGATTATGGCGACCTCGCCGCGAACTATGTGGGCAAGAACGGGTTTGTAAGACACTGGAATGCAGCCGCCAAAGTTCCTTACCTCTATAACCCTACAAGCAAAATTTTTATCAGTTATGAAGATTCACAATCCTTGACAGCCAAAACCAGCTACATCAAAACCCGTGCGCTCGGGGGAGCTATGGTCTGGGAGCTCAGTGAGGATTGCCGGACAAGCCCGAAATATGCATGTACGGGACCGAAGCTGCTGGACCAGCTCGCCACTGAACTCGGATCATCTTCCATACCTGTCGATACTACTGCACCAACCATCCCATCCAATCTAATCTCACCGTCGCAATCATCGAACTCGATCACTCTGAAATGGGACCCATCCCAGGACAACGTAGGTGTCACCGGCTACGACATTTATCAAGGAAACACACGACTTACCCGCACTACAGGCACCACCTATACCGTAAACGGACTTACTCCGCAAACGTCTTATACTTTTACCGTTAAAGCCGCAGACGCCGCAGGCAACATATCGGCTGCCAGCACACCTCTTACCGTCTCTACCAAAGCTCCATCCGCAGATACGCAGGCGCCTTCAGCCCCGGCGAATCTGACATCTTCAAGCCATACGGATACAACCGTTGTTCTCCAGTGGTCCGCTTCCACGGATAATGTTGGGGTCACCGGTTATGACATTTACAAAGGCTCTGCGTTGGCAGGCTCGGTATCCGGCTCCACGCTTACCTATACCGCTACAGGCCTGACTGCCGCAACGGCTTATACCTTTACGGTCAAGGCCAAGGATGCCGCCGGGAATATATCCGCTGCCAGCAACGCGGTTACGGTTACAACTGATTCCTCAGGTCCAGTTACCGCACCTGCCTGGGCTCCTAATACAGCCTATGCGCTAAACGCCGAAGTCACTTACAACGGAGCTGTCTATAAATGCCGATTGGCTCACACTTCCTTAACGGGCTGGGAGCCGCCGAATGTGCCTGCACTCTGGAGCAAGAAATAAAAGATCTAAGGATACAGGGAATCTAAGGGATCTAAGAGACTTAAGAACTTGGAATTAAACAATGTGATTTATATTAAGGGGGCAAATCCATGCGCGGAAGCAGGTTATGGAAGACGGCTCTATTCACACTGCTCAGCTTTTTAATTTCCTTCTCTCCGATCCTCCAAGGGGAGACTAGCGGCACTGCCGCAGCTGCCCCGGCTAACAGCAATTACAAAATCGTTGGCTACTTCCCTTCCTGGGGAATCTACGGCCGGAGCTACAACGTGTCTGACATCGATGTATCCAAGGTCACACATATCAACTATGCTTTCGCGGATATTTGCTGGAATGGCAAGCACGGGAATCCGTCCACCGATCCGTCGAATCCGAACAAACAAACTTGGCCGTGCACCCAAAGCGGAATTCCTCTCCAGTCAGGCAATGTGCCGAACGGCAGCATTGTACTTGGTGATCCCGACGCCGATGCGCTCCGTCCTACTCCAGGTGGACCGACAACGGGCTGCTGGGCCGACGCGGCCTGCGGGAATTTCGGAGCCCTCCGCGCCTTGAAGGCCAAGAACCCGCAGCTCAAGACGATTCTGTCGGTTGGCGGCTGGACCTGGTCTAACCGATTCTCGGATACAGCAGCGACCGATCAGACCCGGAGAACTTTTGCCAAATCGGCCGTGGATGCATTAAGAGCCTACGGATTCGATGGCGTCGATCTTGACTGGGAATATCCGAATGTCGAAGCCATTCCTGGCAACAGCTACAGCCCAGCGGATAAAGAGAATTACACCCTGCTCCTTCAGGAAGTCCGCAATCAACTGGATGCCGCCGGCGAACAGGATGGGAAGCGATATCTTCTTACCATCGCTTCAGGGGCCAGCCAGAGATTCGTGGACAACACCGAGCTGGCCAAGATTGCCCATATTCTCGACTGGATTAATATCATGACGTATGATTTCCACGGCGGATCTTTTGAAGATACAACCAGCCACAATACCGGCCTCTATGGAGACCTGAGGGACCCTTACCTCAGCTCCAACTTCACAGTAGACGGTGCGATTCAGGCATATCAAAAAGCCGGAGTGCCTCTGAACAAAATTGTGCTCGGCCTGGAATTCATGGCGCGGAGCTGGAAGAACTGTCCGCCTGGGCCGAATAATGACGGACAATTCCAGACCTGCGCAGCGGACCCAAGCTCAACCTACAAATGGTCTCCCGTAGGAACCTGGGATGACCAGAACTCTGGCAACACGGGTGTGTTCGATTACGGAGATATTGCAGCCAATTATGTGAACAAGAACGGATACACCCGTTATTGGAACGATACGGCCAAGGTGCCGTACCTGTACAATCCGAGCACCAAAATCTTCATTTCATATGACGATGTGGAATCCATCGGTTACAAGACGGCTTACATCAAGAACAAATATCTGGGCGGAGCGATGTTCTGGGAATTCAGCTCAGACTGCCGGATCAGTCCGAAATTCAGCTGCACCGGACCGAAACTGCTCGATAAAGTGGTCAGCGATCTGAGCACAGGAACTCTCCCGGCAGACACCACCGCACCAACCGCACCAGGGAATTTGACCTCGCCAAACCACACAGACAAGAAGGTCACCTTGAGCTGGACCGCATCCACAGACAATGTCGGGGTGATGTCCTATGAGGTATACCAAGGCAATACTCTGGTCAAAACGGTGGATGGAGCAACCACAACCGCGCTCGTTAAAGGACTAACCGGCAGCACCTCCTACACCTTCACCGTTAAAGCCAAGGATGCTGCGGGCAATACATCACCCGCCAGCAATGCCTTGACTGTGGTGACTGCCCCACCGATCGTGGATCATGAGCCGCCAACCGTGCCTGCAAACTTAACTGCTGCGGCCAAGACGAAGACCTCCGTCACTTTGACCTGGAGCGCCTCTACGGATAATGACGACATCGGCAGTTATGACATCTACCAGAACGGAGATCTGGTCAAGTCCACCCAGGATACCAAAGAGACGATCACAGGATTAACGGCGGGAACCACCTACAGCTTCTATGTAAAAGCGAAGGACCTGTCGGGCAACGCCTCAGCGGCCAGTCCGAGCATCAGTGTAACCACCCAGGCCGACCCGAATTATCCGGTCTGGCAGCCAAATACGGCTTATACCTCCGGTTCCTATGTGACTTATAATGGCAACCTGTACAAATGCATCTATGCCCATACTTCACTGACCGGCTGGGAGCCTTCTTCCTCGCCGACCTTGTGGCAGCTTCAAGCCGCACCTCCTGCAGACACCCAGCCACCTTCGGCACCAACCGGTCTGACTGCTGCAGCACAGGGTGCGGGATCGGTGAAGCTTACCTGGACTGCGGCCAGCGACAATCTTGGCGTCACCGGCTATGATGTCTACCAGGGCAGCGCCCTGATCGGCAGCGCGGCCGCTACGACTTACACGGTGAACGGGCTTGCGGCCGGAACGGCCTATGCCTTCACCGTGAAGGCCAAGGATGCCGCGGGCAACGTATCCGCGGCGAGCAATGCGGCCACGATAACCCTGCCCGCGTATGACACCACTGCGCCCTCTGCGCCGGCAGGCTTGACCGCGACAGCCAAGACATCCACCTCAGTCACCTTGAAGTGGTCGGCTTCCACCGACAATATCGGAGTCACCGGCTATGAGGTGTACAGCGGAAGCACGCTGGCCACCTCCGTGAACGGAACCACGCTCACGGCTACGGCAACCGGCCTGACACCAAGCACGGCGTACGCCTTCATCGTGAAAGCCAAGGATGCCGCGGGCAATGTATCCGCAGCCAGCAATGAAGCCGCCGTGACGACGGACGCTCCGTCTTCGGATACAACGCCGCCTACAGCGCCAACAGGTTTGGCCGCTGCGGCCAAAACGCAGACGAGTGTAACCCTAACCTGGTCGGCTTCCACCGACAATACCGGGGTCACCGGATATGACGTGTATCAGGGAAGCACGCCCGTCACTTCGGTAAACAGCAGCACACTTACCGCTGTGGTGAATGGGCTTACCGCAAACACCGCGTATACTTTCACAGTGGTGGCGAAGGATGCGGCCGGCAACGCTTCACCGGCAAGCAGTCCTTTGACGGTAACGACTGACCCTGCCGCTCCCGCCGCTCCGGCATGGGTGGCCAACAAGGCTTATGTGAAAGACGACCTGGTTGCTTATTCCGGCAAGGTGTACAAATGCACACAGCCGCACACCTCGCTTCCAGGATGGGAACCGCCGAACGTCCCGGCCTTATGGAGCCTTCAACCTTAAAGCCATAAGCCCTTAGCTGCCGCTGATCGACAAGAACAAAATTCCCAAATTCGCCGCTTCCCCGGAGACGTCCTCCAATCTGCCATGGTTTGGCCAGCAGATGTCAGAACAAACAGCTGTTTGCTTGCCTGGCCCAGGTCAACAACTGGTTGTAAAACCTACAATTTCGCCATTCGTTAACATAAAATGAACATGCAAAAAGGGTACCCGACAGGCTCTAGTCAGTCGGATACCCTTCTGTTTGTTTAACGTTGCACATGCGCTCTCCATATTAGCTCAAGTTAACCTGCCGGGCTCTTTTTCGGACAGATTCCCCTTTGATGAGTGTGACATAGATGCGCTCATGCTCCACTTCCTCGCCGGATAAAATCTTGATCAGCTGCTCTGCCGCCAGCGTCCCCCATTTGCGTTTGGAGTAGTTAATGGTCGCCAGGCGCGGCTGCATGTAGTTCGTCAGCTCAATATTATCAAAACCGATCAAATGCACATGCTCCCCGATCCGGTAATCGGTCTCCGCTAGCCGGTTGCAAAAGCCGATGGCCATTTCATCATTGAGACAAAACACGGCCGCCGGGCCGGTATACTCCACGATGACCTGTTCGGCAGCGCGTTCCCCCCCACTTTTTTTGAAATTGCCGGGGATCTCGATCCATTCCACATCTTCCGTGCGGTCCGCAACCATTTTGACCGCCTTCATGCGCTGTATGGAGTCAAATGAGTCATCAGGTCCCGTCACGATGTAAATCTTCTTATGGCCTTGCTCAACCAAAAATTCAGTGGCCAGCGTAGCCCCTGCCTTATTATCCAGCAGCACCTGATTGATGTTGGGATGCTCCAGTTCCCGGTCGAGCACGACGATTTTGTGGTTCCGCTCAGCATATTTGAGCAGCTCGGCGCTCGTAAAGGCATGATCCAGAATAATGGCCCCGTCGATCATCCGCTCCGGAAGCATCCGATGGGACTGCTTGCCGCTGCATACGATCAGGTCGTAGCCCTGGGCGTTACAGACTTCCTTCATTCCGTCGAGCAGGTCCCCATACACGTCCCCCTTAAAATCCGTCAGAAATACCCCGATGATGCGGGACTCCCGCTTCTTCAGCGATCTCGCAGCCGCGTTCGGCACATAGTTCAGCTCCTTGGCGATCGCCAAAATTCTCGAGCGGGTCTCATCCGTCACCTTGCTGCTGCCGTTAAGGGCATATGATACCGTCGATATGGAAACCCCGGCTTTTTTAGAAATATCTTTAATACTAACCAATGTTCCTCTCTCCCCCGTATCAAACCATTCCTATATAAAATGAACTTATGAAAGTTACCCTAATCGGGGCGCTGCGATGCCGAGTGTTCTTTAAGGCCACGGTTGTCTCGGAAATGCTTGAACTAGATATCCAAACAGAGGCATTTCGGAGACCAAAGCGGACGCTCCGCTTACTTCAGAATCACTCGGGATCGAAGCTGAGATTGGTTAATTCTAAAGTTCATTTTATATAGGTCAAAATTATCATTCCAGTTCTCATGGAAAAGGGCGATCTCTCAAGATCGCCTTAAACTGCTATATAAAAATTTCAACCACATTGTGGTGGTCCGGCATCATTCCCTGCTCGAACAAATCCTTCGAAATCCGCAGACCGCCCTCGCGGTACGGGTTGCTCACCGCAGAAGCTTCCAGCTCGCGGCCGTTCAGCTTCACGCGACGCTCGCCGGTGCCCTTCAAATGGTAAATGAAGGCTACGTCCTGTCCGTCGTAGCGGAATTCGAAGCGCAGGCCATCCAGCGCCTTCGGCAGCACCGGGTCCACGATGAGATCCTGCTGCTCCTGGCGGATGCCCAGCGCGTTCGAGATCAGCTGATTCATGTAAATCCCCGGGCCGCTGGAGTAAATGCGCCATCCGCCTTTCACCTGCACGCTGCCGCTGCGCAGCTCATCGAAATGCTCCTGAGCGTCATAACGCGTGTTGAACTTCCCGTCAGAGCTGCTGAAATAAGCGTTGCTTTGACGCAGCTCGGCGTTCGGCACCACGTTCCGGATCCCGACCGGATTGATCACGTTCAGACCGTTCCATACATCCTCGGCATGCCCGAGCTTCGCCATCGCTTCGATGAAGCGGATATGGGCGTGAACATACTGCAGGCCCACTTCGCGCCCGAAGTTCGACGCCTGCTCCGCCCGCTTGAAGTGCGTGCTGACGCCGCCGGCATACTGGGCAGGACGGTCCATCAGACGGACGCCGTCCGGGAAGATGAGCTTCTCTTTGATCAGTTCATAATGAGCCTTCGCGTGCTCCGGATCCAGCAGCTCAGCAATCATACTGCGGGTCATCGGCAGCAAACGGTACTGAATGCCGGTCTCCTTGTCGGTCAGATGGAGCATCAGCTTCACCTCAGCCGGATTCTCCATATAGAGGAACCCGGGAATGACATCCGTTCCGAGTATATATTTTTCGTAATCGCGCTTGATTCCCTGTGCCATGTCTTGAAGCTCCTGAGCCAATTCCGGCTTGGCGGATTTCAGAGCGTCTGATAGCTGGCTCATTGTCTGGTACGTCAGGGCGACGGTCCAGCTGCTGACCATGTACTGCTTCAGCTGGGCGTTGGCCGGCTGCAGCGTATCGTCCCAATCCCCATCTCCATAGGAGGACAGATGGGTATCATGCAGGAAGTGACTGCGAATGTAACCGATCTCCTTGTACACGTGATCCAGAATTGCAGCTGTTTCTTCGGTAAAATGGAACTTGTGCTTGACCGTATAAGGCACCTTCTCCTCGAGAATGCCGAAGTCTTCAGTCGCCCGCAGGTAATCGCTGAGCACCTTCAGCGGCCATACGATGATGTCGCCGTGGCTTTCCTCCTGCTGGACAGTAAAGTAGTTGTCGAACATAAACCACTGCGGCCAGTTGCCGTCGTCTTCGTATTGGTGAGAGTACACCATTTTCAGAATATCGCGGACCTGTTCGAACTTCTGCGTTGCCATAAAATACTCGGTCGGCCCCTGGCACACGTCCCGCGTTCCCCAAGCCGCGCCTCCGTACTGTTCCAAGCCATGCGGCACCGAATAATGGACCAACATGTTATGCGTGTACCACCAAGCCAAGGCGTTCACTTTGAAAAGGTCCTTGCCTTCCGAACCATCCCTGCCAGTTAAGCGGAAACCATTCATCACGTCCCGGAAGAACTCCCGGTACTTCGCGATTTCCTCCTCTGCGCTGCGGTTTGCCTCAGGAAGGTCTTCCCCGTCCAGCAGCCCCTGCATCGTTAAAGTCCACTCCGCGGCAGCTTCCAGCTTGTGTGTTACCACCGACGCTTCCCCAGCACGAACGCCGCTTGCGAGTGCCGTTTCATCACTAACAGCCACCTTGGCGCCGTCGATCCGCATGGTGTATTTCAGGTGCGGATAGGCGTCCTTCCGGAGCGCATCCTGGGCGCCGTGGAACGTCAGCACACCCGCTGATTCCGTCATGCGGACCGGCGCTTCGAACTCGTTGACATCCATGGTGACCTGACTGGCCACCAGGAATTTATAGGCTTTGCCGCTCTCCGAGCGCACATGAAGGCGTACTTCAGGGGCATCCGCCGCTGCAAAATTGGTGATTACCAGCATGTCATCCGCTGTTTTGTAATACCAGCGCACGTAGTTGAAGCCGATCTCGAACAGGGATGGCATGGTCAGAAGACGGTACGTTCCCCCAATGTCCACATATATCCGCTGTCCTGCGGTTTTCGGCACGTTCAAGGCGCTGCGGGCATTGCTCATCATTTTGTTGAAGTTGGTATTGCCCACCACCAGATGGGAGTTGAAAATGCCGTACATATAAGAAGTCGTTGTTACGACTTTGGCCCCCAGCTTCACGCTGCCGCCGCTCATCAGGATATGCCCGTGCGGACGCTCCACGCGC
Source organism: Paenibacillus sp. J22TS3 (assembly GCF_018403205.1). Classification (NCBI taxonomy): domain Bacteria; kingdom Bacillati; phylum Bacillota; class Bacilli; order Caryophanales; family Paenibacillaceae; genus Paenibacillus; species Paenibacillus sp. J22TS3. The sequence goes on along the minus strand of NZ_BOSF01000002.1, from coordinate 145,901 downwards.
AGCTCCTTCTCTTTCAGCACGACATGCTCATAGGTGTCGGTAAAGAACGCGAGAAGCTGTCCGTTCTCGGTTTCCTCCTCCTGTCTTCCAGCTGCTGGGAAAAGAGCTTCGAGCTCCTCAGCGGTCAGCGGCAGGGTATGCAGCGGTTCGCCGATTTCCGGATTCAGGCGGACCTTGGGCAGTTCATGCAGGGGACCGGCTGAAGCAGCAAGACTCTCCTGCACCTGATCCCAGGCCTTCAGAACCTCATCCTTGAATTCCAGCTCGGTTACCGCAGCCGCATGATCCGGCTTGAACAAACCGTAGAACACGAAGCGCGCTTCCCCGTCAAGCGTTACCGCTTCGGACTGGAGTGCCGTGTAGGCGAATTCGTATTGGTAGACCTCGCCTGCCAATTGAGGCTGGCTGAGGCAGGCCGGCACGTTCGTTTCTTTATAAGACAGACCGAAGAACTGGAAGCCGTCCGTAGAGAACCCCGCGGCACGCGTCAGCGAACCCTGCTGTATGTAAGGGAACGCACCGCCCTGCGGCTGGTTTTGGCGCGAGCACACCACATAGCCGTGGTCTTTGTCTTCGAAGACCGTATGGTCGATATATTGGGACAGGTACGCCTCGTTACTGCGAACGGCGCCCGTATCCGCGTCCCCGATATCCTGGCCGTATACAACATCGATTTTGAGGCCATGACCTGCCGTCCGGACGTCCCAGAACCATACGCCGAGCGGGCTAAGTGCAAACGTCACGCTGTACGCTACCCCTTCGGCTTCGCCTGTCCAGACGATGCGTCCCTCGCCTGAGCTGACCCGGCTGTCCGAACGGATGCCGAGCAGCGGGTAGAAGCGGATAGCGGAGTCGTCATGGATGCGCAGATACAGATTATTTAAAGCTCCGTCAAGGGGGCTGCTCATTAGCTGGTTGATCATCGTCTTGCCGCTGACGGCCTGGAACAGGTCGCCGCTTTCCCAGAACGTAAAGATCAGCTCGCCGGCCTGGACGTGAATCTTGGAATTCGTAATGGTTGTCATGGTTATTCATCCTCCTATCCACGAAGCCAACCGAACCTGACCGGTACGGCTTCAAGGCAGATTTTTACAGTATTTTTCATCCTACATCGTCTTGTTGTCAGCTCTCTCCAAGACCATGGCTGTTCTTTGTGTGCGCGCATGGTCGGCTGTTCAATAAACCATCTGGAACGACTTAACCAGGGGGTACCGGCTGGTAGACCGACAAACACCTGGAACGTTCCCGGATCGCTGGCTTGGGTAAGATCGGAAATGATGATAACGGAGCGCCAGCGGTCACCATCGATTCGGTGATCCCTATCGCCTCCATACAAAAATCGTATGATGTTCAGGCCTTCCGGATACGAATTGTCAGGCTCTTTCAGACCCCTTCTCCTTTCTCAGGAGCTTGCACAAAACCTGGCTGATAAGAGCAGCAAGGATACAGCTCGATCTTGGTTGTTTATCTTTTGTGCAAATTCCTCATTAAGAAAAGCGTCTATCGATGTACATTCATAGAAGACAGACCGCATTTAGCGGTAGTTTTTCTTGCGAGATACTGATGTTTAACCTCTGAGGCCTATACTTGCTTATCTCTAATGAAAAGCGTCTATCGATGTACATTCTATAATCTAAAGAAGAATCATTACTGTCTCCCCTCCCTGTGGCCAGGCGGACCTAATTTTAATAGAAGAAACCCGCCCGGCACCACCGTGGAAGAGAAGAACCCGGCTGCATCAAATCTGCTGCACACCGGGTTCCTTAGACTCGGACTGCGTATAAGTTCTCTGTGCTTATCTTGATTTCAAATCTATTGGTTACTTGGCGAACTTGCTGTTCAGTTCATCCAGCACTGGCTGAACGAGGGACTGCTTGCTTTGTACCCATTTCTTCCAGTTTGCTTCCAGATCGCCGCTTTGCAGAATCAGGTTGGCATACTCGCTTTGGTAGTCAAAGGATGCCTGGCTCTTTGCTTTGGAATCGTACAGCTGCACATCCCAGTCGTAGGTTGCCAGCTTACCGCCTTCGCTGCCCAGCTTCGCTTTCTCTTTGAACAGCTCAACGGCGCGGTCGCGGTATTCCTTCTTGATCGAAGGGTTCACGATACTGAAGTCGTCGCCCAAAATGTACAGTCCTTCAAAACGTGCCGGATATTTGTCTTCCAGGGTCTTTCCTTCCGGAAGCAAGCTGACCGGCTCCTTCTTATCATCGTACTTCCAGTCCTTACCTTCAAAGCCCATGTTCAGGAGCAATTGTCCTTCTTTGGTCGTCGAATAATCGATGATATCCATGATGCGTTCAAATTTCTCTTTGCTGATTTTCGGTGAGAAGATGAGCGCGGACCAGAAGTTCGGCTGCTCCAGGTTGCGGTATTTGCCGTCGTCACCCAGGACGATCGCCGTATGGACGAGATCATCGCTGCTTACGCCCAGGTTCTTCTGCATATTCTTTTCCATGTCCTGTCTGTACGAAGCCAAGCCGCCCAGGGACATCATCGCAGCAACGCCTTTGACTCTAAAGTTGTCGCTGCCCTCGTTGTTTTTCCAAGTATAGAATTCTGGGTTGAGCAGGCCTTCTTTGTATGCTTTTTGCATCAGCTTCAGACCGGTCAGCGTCTCCGGATCGGCTGGTCCCCAATGGAACTTGCCGTCTGCTCCCTTGTAGAAAGCTGATTCCACACGGGAATGCTCGCTGTTGGCCATGATGATATTAGTCAAGGCATCATCCGCCGTATAAGAAATCGGAACAAGTTTGGAACCGACCTTCCCTGGATCTTTCTCTTTGACCAGTTCCGCATAATGGATCAGTTCGCTTGTCGTATAAGCATCCTTCAATTCAAACCCGACGGCTTTGGCCCAGTCCTTGCGGATGGCGATGACGCCGATTTGGTTCACAAGCGGATCAGCCGGCTTGTTTTGGAAGTACACCGGTTTTGGCAGAATGTAAGTGCCGCCTGTCAACTGTTCCAGCTTGTCGCCTAGGCCGGTCAGCTTGTAGGCCGCCGCCACGTTCGGCCAGCGCTCTTTCCAGTCATCCGGGAATTTATAGAGCAGTCCCTGATCGACATAGTTCACGAAATCGCCGTGCACATAGTTCCAGCTGGCCACGTCAGGCAGATCGCCGGAGTTGATCCACAGGCGGAGCTTCTCCGGCCAGGAATCCCATTGTACATAGTTGTAATCCCAATCGACGTTGAATTTGTCCTTCCAGTACTTGTGGAACTCGTTGTCGAGCACGCCGGGTTTCACTTCCGTGGTCTGTGCGACGGAAATTTTCAATTTGTCCTTGTAACCTCCGGCCGCGTCTTTTTGGTCACCACTGGTTGATGCCGAGTCTTTCCCGCAGGCTGTGACCGTCAGCATAGCTGCAGACAGTACAACAGCCAGTAGCGGCTTGAACATTCTTTTTGTGTTCATGTTTTTTCCCCTCTTTTGATCAGATTTTTTTGCGGTAAAAAATCTATTGTGTAATCAGGTCTTGATAGCCCCTGTTAACACCCCTTTGGCGAAGTGCTTTTGCAGCATCGGGAAGAAGCACATGATCGGCACCATCGTTACGAAGACCGAGGCCATCTTCATTCCCGTGGAAAAACCGGATTTGTTCAGGGCGTCCACGCTGCCCGCATTCGAAACGTTTGTCGTTGATTCGACGATAATGGTCCGCAGGACGTTTTGCAGTGGAAGCATATCCGCTTTTCGCAGGAAGATCATCGCATCATACCATCCGTTCCAGAAGGCTACGCCGTAGAACAGCGTAATGGTCGCCATAATCGGCGCCGCCAGTGGAAGGACGACGGAGAACAGGATGCGCCATTCGCCCGCCCCGTCAAGCCTTGCTGATTCCATCAAGGATTCCGGCAGGCCCTGGAAGTAGTTCATCATCAGGATCATATTGAAAGCGCTGAAGCTTCCTACCAGGATGACGGACCACAGGGAACCGGTGAGGCTCAGCGATTTCATAACCAGGTACAGCGGCACGATTCCGCCGTTAAAGATCATGGTGAACAGGACAAGGAAAAAAATGAACTTTTTCCCCGGGAACCTGTTGCGGCTGAGGCCGTAAGCCATCGTAGTTGTCAGGAACAAGCTCAGCGGCAGCCCGATCACCAGAATTTGAATGGTGTTCCAGAAGCCTGTCAGCAGCCTGCCGTCTTGGAACAGCTCCCGGTAGGCATCCAGTGTTGGATGCTTCGGCCACAGCATCATCGGATTATCTGCATATTCCTTCTGCGAGGCGAGTGAGACCGCGATCACGTTCAGGAACGGAATCAAAATGATTAAAGCCAGAACAATCAGCACTGTAAACAAGATGTAATCGAGAAGCGTCATTTTACCGATCCGGTATTTATGCCGTTTCTCAGCATGCGTACTCATCTCTTTAACACTCCTTTCCTAACGGAACAATCCGTCTCCGCCCATCAGTTTAGCCACGCGGTCCGCAGCAAGCAGCAGAATCATGTTCACAAGCGAACGGAACAAGCTAACCGCCGTCGAGAACGAGAAGTCCGTCGAAGACAGGAACGTGATCCGGTAAATGTACACGTCGAGCACCTGGGACACGTTCTGCGTCGCCGCATTCGCCAAGTTGAAGATCTGGTCGAAGCCAGCGGACATCAGGCCGCCCACGTTCAGGATGAACATGACCGTAACGGTCGGCAAAATGTTCGGCAGCGTAATTTTAAAAATTTGCTGCATCCGCGAAGCGCCGTCGATCTGCGCCGATTCGTATTGGTCCTGGTCGATCCCCGAGATGGCCGCCAGGAAGATGATGGCCCCCCATCCGGTGGATTTCCAAATGTCTGTCAATATCAGCATCGGCAGGAACATTGGCTCGGAGCCGAGGAAGTTGATCGTTGGAAGTCCAAGAAGCTGCAGCACGCTGTTCAGCAGACCGTCATAGGAAAGGACATTGATCACGACCCCTGAGACAATGATCCATGACAGGAACTGCGGAAACGTAAAGATTGTCTGGAACAGCTTCTTCGTCTTCCGCATACGGAGCTCGTTCAGCAGGAGCGCCAGCAGAATCGGGAACGGGAAGGTGATAATCAGCTTGATAATGTTGATGTACAGTGTTCTCCACACCGCTTCGGCAAACATGGGGTCGCGGAAAACATACTTAAAGTTCTCCAGGCCGACCCAGGGGCTGCCCCAGATTCCCATGTTGGCTTTGTAATGCTTAAATGCTAGCGACAAGCCGCCCATTGGCAGATAAGCAAACAGGATCAACCAGATTAGACCGGGAATAAGCAGCGTATACGTCATCCGGTGCTTCCAAATTTCCGTAAACAGATTGCCGGTTTTGGAACGCCCCTTTGTATTTTTGTTTGGCCCTAAGGCTGCAGGTTTCAATTGGCATCTCCTCACTATTCTTGGGTCTTGTCTTTAAACAGAAAATCAAAAGCTGTCTTCAAATGCTCTTCCCAAAAGAGCCAGTCATGCGTTCCCGTCCCTTCAACGTACCGGAAATCGAACGGGCTGTGCTCCATGTAGCCGGCAAACTGCCGATTCATCACCACGAACGGATCTTCCGAACCGCAGCAGCACAGCACCTGAGGCAGCCTCCGGCCCTCTTCGATCAACTTCGCGGACAGCGCATACAAATCCTGATCCGGCTTCACCTCAAGCTCCGGTCCGAAGACGGCCTGCATCTCCCTGCGCATCTCTTCCGGCATCTCCGGGTCAGCCAGACGCTGGCGGATGTCGGTCGGGCCCGAGAAAGATACCGCTTTGGCATATCGCTCCGGATAAGTGAGCGCGCATTTGAGCGCTCCGTAGCCGCCCATCGACAAACCCGCCACAAACGTGCTTGCAGGATCAGTATTCAAGTGCAGAAGGCGTCTGCACAACTCCGGGAGCTCCTCCGTAATGTAGTGGAAATAGTCCAGCCCATAAAACATGTTGGTATAAAAGCTTCGTCCTGCTTCCGGCATGATCACCGTACAGCCGTACTTCGCCGCATACATTTCCACGGTCGTCAGGCGGTGCCAGGTGCTGGCGTTGTCCCCCGCTCCATGCAGGAGGTACAGCGTGCTTGAAGTGGGGACGCCGGTATCGACCGGAGAGATCACATGGATGTTGGTCGTCATCCGCAGCGTTGGTGAGCCGGTATCGATCATTAAGTGCGCCACTTGTAACCCCTTTCATTTCAGTTCGACTGCTCTATTGTGTTGTCCGCCTTAGTCAGCGGCAGCCCCCTTACGGGAAGCCGGTTCGGCTGAGCCGATAACGGACAGTTTCGGCCCGTCATTGGTTCTTGTGATCACCATTCGCGTTCCTGCCAAGCAAGATCCGATTTCAGCCTTATCAAGCATTATCGGGGTAGATGCTGCAGGTCGTTAATAGCGATGAAAGCGATTTTTCGAATCGTTTCGATTACATCATAATCCCGTTGCCTAAACCTGTCAACAATCTTTTTTAAAAAGGCCCAGCGATCTGTATTTTTGTGCAAATCCCTGATTTCCCCTGCGTTAACAAGACAAAATCCTCGCCGAAAGATAGATAGTAACCGCTTACAAATTATGGTTGACAAGAGGGAGCGATCTGTAATAATCTCAAGATTAACGAGTAAATATGAAAACGTTTCTATAAATTTCATCCTATTCCACACGGCCGGAACGGCATATGACCTGTTTTAGTCATGGGAATCAAGCGGAAGGAAGGCTTAACGATGACATTTCAAATCGGCGGTTTTGTCGATTACCTCACCATGAGAAAACTGAACGTCTTATCTGTCCGGGTGCTGCAAAAGGAGCAGCTGCTGGGGCAGTGGGACCGGGATGGTGACGCCCGCCGGCTTCAGCATTCGGTTAGCAAGTCCTTTACAAGCATGGCGGTCGGACTTGCCGTTGCCGAAGGAAAGCTGACGCTGGATGCACGGTTAAACGATTTTTTCCCGGATTACGGGAAGTCGGTAAAGGATTCGCCCTATCCTCCGGGAGAGCTGACGCTTAGGAATCTGCTCCGGATGACCTCCGGCCACGATGCACCGCCACTCTCTGTGGAAGAGCGGGAAACGCTGCAGGAGAAGGATTGGATCAAATACTACATGTCTCTGCCCTTGGACCGGCTGCCCGGAGAGATCTTCACATACAGCAGCGGCGATACGTTTATGATCTCGGCCATGGTTCAGGCCGCGGTCGGGGAGACGGTACGCGACTATTTGGTGCCGCGGCTGTTCGAGCCGCTCGGCATCCGGGATGTCCGGTGGGACACGTCACCGCTCGGCATCACACTCGGCTGCACCGGGCTGTGGCTCACCTGCGAAGAGCTGAGCCGGTTCGGCCAGATGATGCTGCAGAAGGGACGGTGGCAGGGCGCCCAGCTGATCCCGGAGGAATGGGTCGGTGAGGTTACGCGGAAGCAAATCGATACGCCGGGAACGGCAGACTGGGGCGCGGGATACGGCGGCCAATTCTGGATGTGCACGCACGAAGCCTACCGCGCTGACGGCATGCACGGACAGTTCTGCGTCGTCATCCCGGACAAAGAGACTGTGATCGCCATCAACAGTGACGAGGATGATATGCAGGGCATTCTTGATGCCGTCTGGGCGGATATTTTTCCCCAGCTCTAAGCGGATTACATTTTCGTGATATGTCAGAAAATACAACAAAACGGTGCGTCCTATTTATGAGGACAGCACCGTTTTTCTTGCTTGGGATTGAATCTGGATCTTACATGTCTGTCATTCCATTAAAAAATGACCCTTTTGATTCGAAACGTTCCAATTCGGTGAACCCCGACTCTGCGTAAAACACAGGGCGGGGGTGTTACTTTTAATAACGCTCTACAGAAGCTAAGAAAAACATAGGACGGCGGGTCTCTTCCTGCCAATCCGGATTTCTCTTCAGCATCTCTTCCGTCGGCTTAAGCTCGGAAATTTCTTTAACAACAAAGCCGGCTTGGATTAAGGAATTGATTATAGAAGCCACAGTTCGATGATACTTGACCACTTCATGATCTAAAAAAATGGTTCGCCGTAGTCCTTCCTGGTGATAGTGGTCAACCGGCCAGTGCAATTTCTCCCCTTGTGGCCCATAGAACCAGGCTTGCTGCGCAAGAGCCGTATAGATTGGATGTTCAACGGACATCACAAAGCTGCCTCCGGGCACAAGACAATGATGGATTTTGCGGCAAATAAGATCGAAATCTTCAACATAGTGAAGGGCAAGAGAGCTTATAACTACATCAAACTCCCCTTCGTTGAAGTCAATATCTTCAATCGCAAGGCGGCGGTATTCAATGTTTGGATCGTCAGTCATTATTCTGGCGCGTTCCAGCATGTTCTCAGACAGATCGATTCCCACTGCGGAAGAAGCTCCCTGTTCACGGGCAAATCGGCAGTGCCAGCCGAAGCCGCACCCCAAATCGAGCACCTTTTTATCCCGCAGATCAGGCAGCATGGACCGGAAAGTCCCCCATTCCCCAGCAGCGTCTAATCCCCCGGTGGAACGGGCCATTTGACTGTAGCTTGTAAAGAAACCCGTCTCATCATATTTGTTTTGCTTCATGATTATATCCTTTCCTGACAGCGGCCGGCCCGACTACCAGTAATTATCAGTCATTGTGTTTCTATAATCTATTCTAAATTATGGGAGCAACACCGTACAATTGTATACTTTAGCTTAAATCAAATTATACCCTTAGCCTAATCAGAGTCCTTACCCTACTAAGAATCCCTACACTTCTCTCACGACTTCCTAACAAACCACACAAAAAATCCGCGGAGCCTTTCCCGCGGACTAACACTATACATGAACAGGCTTAGTCAAGAGATGTTTCTGGAATTCTAGCTCCCCACGCACACGGTCAAACGACAGCTGCGGCGAAGAATCCCAACTCATTGAATCCTGCTTAATGTGGGACAGCACTTCCTCACAGCTTTGGCTAAACCTCTCCGTAGCAGAGTGACCTGAACTGGTCATTATTTCAGCAGCCTCTTCCACAAGCTTGATGTACACGGAATACAGCTTGCATTGAGCTTTCCTTCCCGGCTGTTCAAGCTTCGACCAGGTATAGGCCCCCGTGTCTACCACTTCCACCGATCCCTCCATATAACTCAGTTCAGAGTACTCAAGAAGGAAAATCCGAAGCTCATCTTCCACAGTCTGGTAGCGTTCCAACAAAGATTGTACATTGTTCATAAATCGCCCCAATCTCACTTCTAAATGCGGCAAGGGCCCCCTAATGCCACAGCGACCGGGAGCCCTTGAAACTTCTAACGCAAATAGTAAGTTGACCTAAGTATACCTTAGCTGGGATAAAAAGTATACCCATTTCCATTTATGTGGAAAAGTAGATATCCTGCTTCCCTGTTGGTGGAGTCGTTGCATTCCATACTGCAGCCAGCGTATCCGGCAAACTTGTGGCCGCCGTAATATAATCTCCGATCAAGGCCACCGGCGTTGGAGAGTTGCCATTCGGATCGAAGGACGCGTCGGTAAGGCGGCGGTTCGTAAACGATCCACCCCCGTTAAAAGATTCAGCCACGAACACATCCAGAAGGAAACCATTGACTCTATTCGTGTAATAGATTACCCTCACTGTCCCCGTGGAGGGCGATACCGTAATCGCGGGGAAAAAGTTCTGGGTTCCCGGTGGTGCACCGGTAATACTCTTCGGTATTGACCAAAGCTGTCCGTCCGGTGAGATCGATAGAAATATGTCCGCATATCCGTTCCGGTAATCATTCCAGGCGGCGTAGACGTTACCACTCCCAAGTCCGCTTGAAATATCCGCCCCCAGTGTCAGATTCGTCTGTACGCGGAAGCCGTAGCCGGTAACTGGAAGCGGAGATGGCACTGGGACCACAGATGAAATCAGGAGTGATTCCCTCGCAATATCCGGGTAATAGCTCACTCCTCCGTTATAAGAAATCCGCAAATTCGCCGCAGGATTCACAGGTCCGGTCAGAATGTACCCGGAGTACACCTCACCGGACAGGCCAATAGCCACAGCTGCCCTGTCATGAAATCCTCGTGGATCACTCAATCTCTGCGGAGTCTCCCAAGTAGCTCCTTCATTCAGAGATCGCTGGATAAAAATTGCTGAGTAGTTAAACAGCGGAGTGTAGCTTACATAGGCATTTCCCCGATATGGACTGCCCGGTGAACGGTCCACCGCAATGAACGGTTCATCATTATGGATGATCGTGCCATATCCCCGCTGTACAATCACAGGCGGATTGAAGTTGGCTCCGTTATCAAATGAAGTATAACTGACAATCGTTCCGTCATTGAAGTCATTATACACGTGGCAGGCCACTATGAAAGTATTAGGAAAGGTATAATCAATCGTCGGGGCCTCGGCACTTGCATATCCTGGCGGCTGTGGAAGAATCGCACTGGTCCACGTCTGGCCCCCATCCGTTGACCTTGACACGCCGATCCGTCCGGTCCCCAGACTGTCATCCACATAGACAACACACATAAAGTTAGCCAGTACCGAGTTTACTGCGATGGAAGGCTCGAAATGATTGCCCGGCAGAGCCGCGGTAATATTTACGACAGGCACAGGTATCGCTCCTTTCACATAGATTTAAGGAAGATTCGTCAGCCGGTCAATTTGGCTCATTTCCCATTGCAGCACTCTCTGCACAACGCCTCCAACCGCATCCAGACCAAATACATTGACCACAGCGCTTGTTGCACTGAAGTAATCCACTTGCACCTCATAATACACTGCCGCGTTCAGCGGATACGTAAAGCTCTGAACAGCCTGGGGAGGCAGCGCAATCAGGTTATGCCCCAGCGGGGTTCTCGGCCCATCCGCGACTCCCCATTGGAACACCTCAAGTTCAATGTTGGCTGTCAAATTGGCGGAGTCATTAATGCAGACCACCAGGATCTGGCCTGCTGCAGTAGGGACTGTTGAGGGATTATATATAGCTCCGGTTGTATACGGCATTCTCCATCCTCCTTTCGCGGATTTATCACCAAGAGCCGCATCAAGACAGGCATTTTAGCCTCTTATTTATAAAATATGCAAATAGCCGGACAGTGAACAGGCATTCCGGCAATAACTTTCGCTGTCTATTTGCGGGCATGGCCAAATAAACAAGAAGATAGGGAAACTCCGCATATCCTGTCGGTGTAGGATATTTCCCCCGCAGGAGGTGATTAGATGACTCTATCGATCGTTGATTTTGGAAGAAGTATTCCAAACAGCTATACCTTCTCTACCAATATTCCTCTTGTCGCCACGCCAAGCGCCAACACCTTGGCCAACTTCGGCATATTGGCTTACACAGGTGGCCTGGTTGAACTTCACGCAAGCATAGGACTGCAGGCCACGGCTGGCTCCCCTTTTGTTCTCCTGTCCATTATCCGGGATGCCACTGAAATTGCCACAACTCAAACCGCTATCTTCACCAGTACTGCTTTGGAGACGTTAAGCTTTACATTTGTGGATACGAATGCGGTGAGCGGTTACCACTCCTATATCCTTCAAGCCTCCGTCTCGAACAACTATGCTGTTAACAGGGCGAATGTTATTGGCCCTATTGTATTCACTGGCACTTCCCTGGTGTGACACGGATGGCTTCCTGGAATGCATGCCTAGAATACCCCCTGATGCACGTTCCTAGGTTACCTTCTCCGTGACACAACAAAGCCGGAAGCTCATCATGAGCCTCCGGCTTTGTAAATTCCTATTCCTGATGATTCCCAGCTTCCTTATAGCTGATATTCAGAAGTTCACCCGTGTCTTCATTAAACCTCACATTCACATATACCCCGAACTCCTCAAGGGGCTTCTTAACTATAAGCTTAAATTTCTCTTCGTAGACGTGGTCACGGAGCGTTTTGCGTCCGATATGCTTGTAGTCCGTAATCTCAGCATTATACTTCTTCTTCGCCTCAAGAACGGCTACTCGTCCCCACTCCGCATAGGACGGTTCTGCTTGGGCATGATGAGTTCCCCAAACTGTCACGCCTGCACTTAATAGCAGCCCCGCGATTAGTGTAACTACCCATCTTCGCGCTGATTGCATGATCCATCGCTCCTGTCTTTTGGAATTGAGCTTATTATATGGATCTTTGTGAAATATTAACCGGATTGCGTATATCACAAGTGAGCTTATTCTATTCTCTAGAAGCTGCGCTGTATTCTAATCTTCGTTTATTTCATCTTGCACAAAATTAAGCACCCGTTCATCCAGCTTCGCCGTGTCCCCAAGATCCGGCCTGTCATCAAACTGAACCGCAGGCACGCCCGGACAAGCATGCAGCTCGAAGATCACAATTTCATTGGTCCCCTGCTTGAGCAAAGGCCCCGGTACATACAACGCCTTCTGTGGACCAGCTTCCCAATATCGTCCCAAATTGAAGCCATTGATCCAAGTCACACCCTTCTTCCATCCGCCCACCCGCAGGAATGTATCCCCGATGATGTCCACCTCAAAGTGTCCACGATAGAATGCCGGCTCTTCCCGTACTTCTACTGCTGTCTGAGCTTGCCCTGTCCCCTGCACCACCGCTTCGGTTCTTGTATAAACAACCTTGGACAGGCATTCGGGTTTCATCGGAAGCGGCAGCACCGTCCAATTATATTGGAACTGGTTATCAATTAGCACACCCTCTGTTATGCCTTTAGGGTCTCTTAAGTAAGGGCCGTAATTTACCCGTCCCATGTTCTCGACCAGAATATCCAGCCGGGCTCCCTCCTCCGGCACGCAGATATCCAGCGGCTGTGGATTCCAGCGTTCCACCACACCCAGCAGCTGCCCGTTCAAGAACACCTGGGCCCGGTCGCGGACTTCCCTGATATACAACTTCTGTCCGGTACGCGGTCCCCGGACCCAGGTTGAGTACAGAATGAATCCGTAAGATTGGCCGAGTTTCTCCATAGGCAGAATCGAAGTGCTGTCCACCCGGCTGCCGGACCAGCTCTCAAGCTGCAGCTGGCTGAATAACGTCCCTTTTTCCAGGAGCTGCACCGTTCCATAAGCAATCTTCGCTGCCGGTTCGGGAAGCGGGCTGGCCGGACTGGCTCCATGCTTCAGCATAACTTCACGGACAGCCTTATACTTAGGGGTTATATCCCCCCACTCAGTGAGGGGAGAGTCATAATCATAACTGGTTACGGTAGGCTCATAGGTGTGAATATGATTCGCTCCATTATAAAATCCAAAGTTGGTGCCCCCGTGGAACATGTACAAATTAACCGATGCTCCGCTTTCAAACATCTCATCCAGAACCGAGGCCACATCATCCCCGTCCCGGACATGGTGCGGCTCCATCCAGTGGTCAAACCATCCATTCCAATACTCCATACACATCAGCGGTTCATTCTTCCTGTACTCCCGGTACTTGTCAAAGGACTCTTTCACCCGTGAGCCGAAATTCACGGTAGCATGCACACCCTCAATGGTTCCTCCAATCAGCATCTCATCCGTAGGTCCATCTGAGGTGAAGAGCAGCACATCTATGCCCCGGCGGATCAATCCGTCCCTCAAATATTCCAAATAGGCAGTGTCGTTCCCGTAGCTCCCATATTCATTCTCCACCTGGACCGCGATAACCGGCCCGCCGTGGGTGGACTGAAGAGGCACGAGCCTTGGAATAAGCTCATCATAATAGCGGTCCACTTTGTCCAAATAGGCTTTATTCATACATCTTAGCTGGATTTCATCATACTTTAACAACCATGCCGGGAGTCCACCAAATTCCCATTCCGCACATATATAAGGGCTGGGCCGGACAATAACATGCAGTCCGAGCGAACCGGCAAGCTCAATGAACTTGACCACATCGGCCATTCCAGTGAAATTGAACCCTCCCTCTTCGGGCTCGTGCACATTCCAGGCAATATAAGTCTCCACAGTATTAAATCCACAGGCTTTAAGCTTCTCCAGCCGGTCACGCCAATACTCCGGCACCACGCGGAAATAATGAATCGCTCCTGACCAAATCCGAATAGGCTGCCCATCTAGCAGGTACTCCCCATTGTTCCAATCCAATCGGCTCATGTTTCTTCCTCCTTGTCCCTTCTAGGGTCTTGAATACAGAAGAGCTTGGAGCGGCCTTTGGAAATCTCACTCCAAGCGCTCCAAGCTCTTGATGGTATTTGCGGATCGGCAGATATGGACTATTTGGATTCTTTCTCTTTAATCACTTTTGTCGCTTCATCTACCATCCACTTCTGAACTTCTTCAATAGGGGTGTTCCCCAGCATGAACTTGCTGAACCCATCGTCCTCAATGCTCATCATCTCGGAGTCGGTTGTGCTGACAACCTGAGAAGCTTCCAAAAACTGATTATGCTCTCCGAAGAGGGTGCTCTTCAGGGAATCCACATCATACATATTGCTGTTCTTGCCAATCAGACGGTTCAATACGGCATTGTTGTCGGCTTTCTTCCAGCCGGAGAATTCCATCTTCGAGTCGGAATCCACAGTGGTCATAAAGCGCATCAGCTTGAAGGATTCCTCTTTGTGCTTGGAGCTTGCGCCCATTACAACATGGTTACCGCCGACAAAATATTTTCCACCTTCATAATCCTTAGGCTCGGCATTCTTAGGAGGCAGTGGCACTGGAGCAAAAGCTGTCTTGAACGTGTGCGGATACTGCTCCGTATTCCCCGGATCCGGTGTCATGAAACTGCCGGACAGAATCATAGCCGCATCCCCGTTAAAGAATTCCGTACGGTAATTCAGCTTGGCCGCAAGCACATCAGAGTATGGCTTAGCCGATTTATCAACGGTTTCCATATCCTTGCGCAGCTGGAAGAAATACTTGTAAGTAGGATCAGAGAAGTTCGAAGTACCATCCTCGTAACGGAATGGGTTCTTCATAACCGTCTGTGCAGGAGCATTCATGTACAATTCCCAAGTATGGAAGTAGGAGCCGTAACGCTTATCGACGCCCTCACCCTTGGTCAGCTTCTTCGCATAATCCCGGTAGTCATCCCAAGTCCATCCGTAAGTTGGAACCTTCAGTCCTGCCTCATCCAGTGCATCCTTGTTCAAGAGCACATATTGATAACTGTTTGTAAGCTGCATGCCATAGTACTTGTCCCCAATTTTCGGATTGACATAATACTCGTCTTCAGGAACCAGATTGCTGGCTTTATAGTAATCATTCAACGGGGCAAGAGCTCCTCTGGCAGCCCGCTCGTTAACGGCTCCAAGACTCGGCATGGCCACCACATCTACCGCTTCACCGGAAGAGATGAGGAAGTCCAGCTTCTTCAGCATTTCCTGGGAGTTCCCCGGCACCAGCACCACATGCTCTACCTTGATGTTCGGATTCTCCTGCTCGAACTGCTTCAGCAGGGCATCCGTCTTTGGCGTCTGATCCGCATTATCCCAGTTATAGTATTTGATCGTAACCTGTTCGTTTTTTCCGCCGCTTCCGCTGTCTGCGGCACTAGTATCTGTACCCGTTTTGCTGCCACATCCGCTTAAGAGGAGTGTGAAAGTCAGCATCAGACATGCCGCGATGGAGAGCTTGCGTTTACCCTTTTGATTCATTTGTGTTATCCCCCTTTGTTTAAGCGTTTGTTAACCGCTTACATCGTTTAGTATAAGGACTGCGCTGCCTTGCCAAGTGTGTAATTTTGAGGTGTGAAGATAACATTTTTGACTTTTTGACACAGACTGCTTAACCCTTGACTCCGCCTAAAGCGATTCCGTTAATGACCTGCTTCTGAAGAATCACAAAGAGGATTAGCAGCGGAACGATCGCAGACAGTGAGGCCATCATCATTATGGCATCGTTGTTGGTATAATCATCCCTGAACAATGTCATTCCTAGCGGAATAGTATACAAGTCCTTGCTCAGCAGGAAGATCAGCGGATTCTGGTAGTCATTCCAGGTCCAGATAAATTTGATAATCGCCACGGTCGCCAAAACCGGTCTGCACAGCGGAATCATGATCGATACGAACGTCCGCATATGACCTGCCCCGTCGATTCTTGCGGCTTCAATGAACTCATCGCTTACCCCGGCCATAAATTGGCGCAGCAGGAAAGTGAAATAAATCGAGAACATGCTCATCAGAATCAACGAGCCATGGGTGTCATAGAGACCGATCCAGCGAATGAGCAGAAACCGTGGGATCAGCGTCGCCTGATCCGGAATAATCATGAAGGAGATCAGCGCAAGGAACACCAGATTTCTGCCTTTGAAGCGAAGCTTCGTTAGAGAATAGGCCGCCATGGACGAGATGACCAGGGTGATCAAAGTAACGATAACCGCAATCTCGATTGAATTAAAGTAGAACTGATAGAAGGGGACACGCCCCATCCAGACTGTTTTAAAATTGTAAACCACATTTATGGATTTGGGTATCCATTCAATCGGGAACCTCATGACATCCTTTTCAAACTTGAAGGCAGATGAGAGCATCCAGATGAACGGGGTTAGAAAGAAGATGGACAACCCGGCCATAAGCACGGTAATTATCAGTTTGGAACCATTTTTCTTGATGTATTGCACCTGTATTCCCTCCTTGATCTAGATCGCATCGTCTTGTCTCAACTTCCATGTAGCCGCGGTGATCAGCCCGATAATGGCGAACAGCAGCCAGGAGATAGCCGAGGCGTATCCCATGTTGTAATTTTTGAAGCCTTCCTCATAAATCCGGAATACAAGTACCGTTGAAGCATTGTCCGGACCACCTTCGGTAAGGAAAGAAATAATATCGAACACTTTGAACGAGCCGATCAGCATCGTAATGAACAGGAAGAACGTTGTTGAACGGAGCAGCGGAACCGTAATCCTGAAAAATTTCTTCAAAGATGTGGCTCCGTCAATCTCTGCTGCCTCGTACAGCTCGTTAGAAATATTGGATAATCCGGCAAGGTAGATGATGATTGTGTATCCAAGCCCTGCCCAGATACTGATGATCGCAATCGATATTAGAGAAGTCTTCGGATCAACCAGCCATTTTGGCGGGTTCTGGATTCCGAGATCCATCAGAAACTGGTTGATTGGACCCAATGACGGGTGGAAGAGCGCACTCCATACCGCAGCAATGGCAATAATGGAAGAGATATACGGAATGAAGAATACAACTTTGAAATAGTCCTTCACGTATACCTTGCTGTGAATCAGGACAGCCAGCACCAGGGCAATGGCGATGGGAATTGGAACTGTCAGCACGGTGTACAGTAAGTTATTCTCGAGCGCTTTCAATACAGTAGGGTCCTTGAACATTTGAATATAGTTATCCAGTCCAGCGAACTTAATGCCGGAGACGCCTGACAGCAGGTCCCACTTGGAAAAACTCAAGTACAAGGAGAAGCCTAATGCGAACACGTTCAGCATGATCATTCCTATGATTTCCGGTGCCAGAAACAACCAGCCAATCAGAGCTTCCTTCCGCTTGGGGCTCCAAAATTTTCGGGTCTTGTGAAGTTGTTCTGGAGCTATCATTGGTTTTGCAGCTTCCACTTTGTATCACCTCAGCAATTTAATATGTTGGTATGTAATTATGATAAAATATTGTCCTTCTCTCCAAGGGATGGATTATGACCAGGAAGGAGTAAGATTTTGACCTCTTGCCAAAAGACCTTGTTTTAAGCCAAAGCTATATAAAACGAACTTTAAAAATTAGTCGTAAGAACACTCGGCTCGCAGCGCCCCAAGGGTAACCTTCATAAAGTCATTTTATATAGACACAAAAAAAATAACCTGTCCGTTATATCGGAACAGGTTATTGCTCAATTAGTGCTTAACCGGGGTGTACTTGGCCTTATACTCGCTTGGCGTCAGCCCCATATATTTCTTGAATACTTTCGAGAAATAGGTTCTGTCTGAATAACCAAGCTCTGCGGCAAGATTCTCCAAGGTCTGGCTTGACGATTTCAGCATCTTGGCGGCAAGCTTCATCTTGTATTGATGGGTATAGTCCGTAAAATTAATCCCGGTCAGCCGCTTGAAATACCGGGAGAAGTAACTTGGATTCAAATACAGATAACGAGCGATATCAATCGAAGTCACATTCTCGGATAAATGCTGGTCGATAAACTGCTGGATGACCTGCAGCTTCGGCTCCTGCACACCTGCATGAGTGTCCTTGGGCCGTTCATGGGCAATGCGGGTCAGCTTATGGCTGACCAATTCGGCCACATCCCGCAGCGTTCTAGCTGAGCTTAAATAGAAATAATATTCCTCGTCCGACCGCCATTTAGCGAATAGCAGCTCTACACTGCGAAGTAGTAGAGAAATCTCCTGAATGAACTCGCCGGGCTCAATCCGGCTTCTCTTCGCTGTGTCTTCCAGCTCCCGCATGATCCGATGGATCTCCCCCGGATCATTCTTTAATACCACGCGTTCCAGCTCAGACTGGTAGGGTTCAAGAAGTCCCTGGGGTGAAGGATGATAGGTCTCTGGTCCGAAATGATCCAGGTTAAGATCCGTCTTCCCAGAGTCGGCCTCATAGAAACCGTACTTGGTTTGGCTTAACCGTTCATACCAGGTTCCAACCGCCGGCAGCTCAAGCTTGTCCTTCACGGTGACCGTGTTCAATTGAACCTTAATTAGCCTTTCACACTGCCATCTCAGCTCCTGCAAATAATTCTCAAAGTTCTGATGAGTGTTCTCGACTAAATTGAACCGGTAATTATATAAAACAATCAGGTTGTTATCTTGTCCCATAAACGTCGTGATTCCCTCGTAGGACGCGGACAGTTCACTCGCAATGTTGCCGATAGCATACCGGATTACAGACAGATTGCTGTATTGATAATACTTCACGTAACTGGAGAAATGAATGCTAACGATCCCGAACATAAAGCAAGGGTAGCTCCATGAGATACCGATCCTTGAAGCGTAGGAGGCCGCTGCATCCAGGCCAACCCCATCAAGCACTCTTTGCCACAAAGCTTGTTTAAGCAGCTCCTTGTTGTGATTCAGCACCTCATTATCCATTCCGGTAGTCCGCAGCTTGATCATTCCAAGCGACTTCTTCAGGCTTGACGTCAACTGATCAGGGGTCAGCTGATCCTTTAACAGATAATCGTCGGCATTCAGCTTAATCGCCTGCTGCGCATAATGAAAATCCTCGTGGCACGTTAGAAAAATAACGCGGGTCTCCGGCTTCAATTGGGTGAACACCGAGGCCAGCTCAATTCCGTTCTGCTGGGGCAGGCCGATATCCGTAATTACGATATCCGGCAAGCTCTCCTTGAACAAATGTAATGCTTTTACACTGGAATAAGCAGTTCCCACGATCTTTAGATCGAGTTCCTCCCATTTAATCATTCTTTGCAGTACTTTCAGCATCGGGACATCATCATCAATCAACATTACTTTGTGCATTATCCCTGACCTCCCTGTAAGAAAGCGACTCTGTCCGTCACCGGTATATTCAGATAGACTGTGACGCCGCCTTGGCTGTTACCTCCTAGATGAATGAAGGCCCCTGTTCCATAGGTTAACTTCAATCTCTGCACCACGTTGATCAAGCCAACTCTTGGGTAAGAGCCGAGCTGCTCCGGATCACCGGACTGCAGCCGCTGGTTCAGCATGGCCAATTGCTGCTCCTCCATGCCCTCCCCATTGTCTCCGATCTCGATAATAATCTGGTCCGCCTCTCTCCTTGCGCCCACCCGGATTCTGGCATCAGGGTGATCCACCAGTCCATGCACGATAGCGTTTTCAACCAGCGGCTGAAGCAGCAGCTTCGGGATAACGAACCGGGCCAAATCAGGCGGAAGCTCCACCTGAAGCTCCAGCGGAATTTCATTGCGGATCTTCATAATATCGACGTAATGACCGAGCAGGCTGCACTCTTCCTGAAGTGTGGTTGGTTCATTGATCTTCAAATAGGCACGGAGCAGACTCATCAGGGAGTCGATAATTCCACTGTGCATCCGATCCTCCTGCAGCAGCAGGCTGCATTTGATGGAATTCAGCGTGTTCATCAGGAAGTGGGGCCTGATCTGCATGAACAGAGCCTCAAGCTCCATAACCCTCTTCTGCTCCTGCTCCTGCTCAATATCCAAGATCAGCTGCTGAATCTGATCCAGCATTCCGTTCAGACTGCTTCCAAGCTCGGCAATATCATCTTTTCCCTTGACATCCAGTCTCACTTCCCGGTTGCCTTTCACGAACTGGCGGACCACCCGCTGCAGCTTAAGAATCGGGCTGTGCAGCCTCTTGGCGAAGACCATCGACGTAAACAGGAAAATAATAAAGAACAAAATGACCCCGCCGATCCCGGCATAGAACGTGCGGGAGATTTGGCCGGTGAACACTTCCTTGGAAGCCCCGTATACAAGCGTCCAATCTGTTTTATCCAGAGCCACGACCGAGCGCAGCCCTGAGTCCGCAGTATCCTTCGAAACGCGAAGAGGCAGCTCCGCACTCCCGGCAATCCGGCTTCCAGACGCGTCGAACAGGGCCAGCTTGCCGAACTCCACAGGCTTCAGCACCCCTTCAAAGTAAGAAGCGGATATGCTGATGAGAAGTACGGATACATAGTTGCTCTCGGCATTGTCCCGAATCACCCTGGCGATGTAATAAGCTCCCCCGCTGCCCGAGGGGTCACGGACCATTCCGAGCCATTGAAGGGCCTCCGGTTTGTTCAGGTCTACCCGCTTGAACAGCCCATCAATGCTGCCGTTCACTAAGGTCAGATCATCCGCTGTGGAGGAAATGACGAACTGCCGCCGATTGATCAGGTACATTCGGATATTATTGTTCAGCGGTTTGGAGGTGATCAAGGAGAAGCCGTCCTTGATCTGGGTATAATTAACATAATCGTTATAAGTTCGGATCCGGTCCGTATCCGCAAATTTTTTCAAATATGTTCGGAAGCTCGTATCGTTGACAATGAAGTGGGAGGCGAATGTTACGTCATCCACCGTCTTGCCAATTTCCTTCACAATCACATTCAGCAGATTCTCATTACTGAGCTGCAGCTTCTCTACCATCGTCTCCTTAATTAGGACAAAAGAAATGACCGACACCGTTAATACTGGCAGAATAATGAACAGAAGAAACGACAATTGAATTCTGCGGTAGTAGGTCAGCTTAAACATTAATTATCGCGCCTCTTTCATGCTGCATAATGTACTATTATAGTGCAGTAATAACGGGCGGTCTCTACCAAATTTCAAGCAAAAGAACGGTTATTTCACCACGATCATTTCACTTTCTTCCAGTCCTTGGTTGATAACCACCACTTCTCCGAAAATCTGGTTGCCCTCTATCACGTAAGAGTCTAAAGGCCCCGCAGGCGCGTGGTGACAGACCGCAACCAGTACAGTGCGAAGCGAGGCTGGCAGCTGAATCCGCCAAGCCAGAACGTCTTCATCCGAAGCTGGCTCCCCGGTATAGCGGCAGACCGGGACTTTCTCCACAACTGGAATCTGCTCATCCCCTGGAGCCAGCGGATACAAGACCTGCATCAAGGATGTCACCTTAGTCCCTTTCCGTTCATATTCCACATAAGAATGAGGCTCTGCCCAATTGTACTCGCGGGACAACGTGCCTGCATGGAGCCCGGCCCGCAGATGATCAGGCTCTGCCGGAATGATGGCAAAGTTCGGCTCTCCTTTTCCGTTCTCTGTCCGGCATATGCCGCTATCCCCGTCCAAACAGACTTTTCCCGGTGCAAAATGAAACAATTGACTGTAGCTGTGCAGCTCCCCGCTTATAAATGTATCTATCAGAATCCAGAAACCCGGCTTGATAAATAGAATTTTCCGGATGGGACGGACAGGATCTTTCAGGCCAAAATATCCATCATGGCTTCCTTCGGCATAGTCGATATCCCGCCCCGGAATCCATCTTGTACCTGAAGGATGTGCGATTCGTCCATACGCCCACGTGCCGGTGACCTCTGTGAAGTCCACCCCATCCACGAGCGTTGTATTATGCGCACGGCAGCATTTGAGCTCCCGCCGAAGCGGCGTATGCTCGCTGTAGTTATAGCGGCCTAAATCCGTTAGAAAGTCCCGGCCATAAGCATGAACATCGATATGCAGCATGTCCGCATGGCCGTGTCCTCCACCAAGCGGCCCGCAGTGGAAGTTCAGATACATCGCATGCTCATCCCAACCAGATCGCATAATGTAGTGACCAGCATGCTCGAAGCCATGGGAAATCTGGGTCGGGGCAGATAACGGCATTTTGGCATACCTCCTTACTTCCTCTATCCCAAAGCTCCAGGCATTGTCATAATCCACCTGGTCATATCCCCCGAACCTAAGCTCCGCATCTCCGAACAAAAGTGCCGCTGCAGTAAGAACCGATCTGACATCATTATCATCGCTGTCTCCCCGCAGAGGCTGCCTATGGTTCGGCTTGGCTTCCAGCAAAGAGGCATAAGCCATCTTCCTCGCCGCTTGGATTACCACCCCAGGCAGCGGGATGGCCTCTTGGCAGGCCACCCGGATTACGTCCAAGTAGCAGTTCAGCACTTCATGATGATAGGTCGGAGACTGCTCCCAATGAATTCCGTCTTGCAGTACTTGCAGCCGTGCGGTCTCTTCCAACCTCTGAAGGCTGAGCTGCCTCCAGAGTGGGGCACGCCGAAATTCCGGGGCGAATACAGAGACCATGAATAGGCCGCAGCTTTCCAGAACTCCCCAGTTGCTGATCCTCTTCCACCCGCTAAATGAGGAAGCTAAATACTCAGCATGCTCATGAAGCGATACCAGCACTTTAGCAGTAAGCCGGGGTGTCATATGCGAACTGCGCAGCAAATAAGGCAGAGATTTAATCCAGTTCACACAACGAAGTCCCGCCTCAATGGAGCGCCAGGCAAGCGTTTCGTTCTCCGGAATCGCATTCGGGCTAGAGTGCTGTGGTACAGGATTTCTGTCGATCCAATCCTCCATCTGCTGGCAGCACACCGCCGCATATTTCCCTTCTCCCGTTAACAGATATGCCTGGCCTAGAGCTATCCAATAGCGGTGCCGGTTCAGCATGTAAGACCATTCCACGTCCCGGTCGGGCACATGATTCCAGTCTACCAGACCGCTGAAGGTGACTGGCACACGCGTGCGTTCCATATCCCAGGGGAAGCGGAACAAAAAGGTGCCCGATACGACTTCATCCGCCGTCCGCATCGCCTGCTGAAGCGCTTCGCCGCCGTATTGTCTGACATACCGGCAAATCTCTTCCGTCTCTTCCTGTCGAACAAACATGACCAGTACCTGTTTTGTGATCCAGTGCTGCTTTAGATCCGCGTATATTTTATCTGGCTGTTCCCCCTGGCCTGCGGCTTTCCTCACCCGGTCGAGACTTGGATGCCTCAGGTCCAGCATATCCATTAGGCGGGACTCCATCTCCATGGGTGCCGGTGTATTAGCGCTCATACCAATATCCCCCGGCTCCCCTTTCCAGTCTCATCAAAGCTTCCAGGTAGAAATAGTCCCCCCAGATGACATAATCATCCGGCGAAATCCCTCCGCGCACATGGTAGGAACCGCGCTTAAGCAGACCTTCTGCTTCCGGTTCATCCGCAGTTGAATAATTATTTATGAGTGAGGTCATCTTGTTCATTAATGCTCTCTCGAAATAAGCCCGGTCTAAATCGTCTTCCGGTAAACAAGCCAGCAGCTCCTGAAGGCCGGCGCATACAATAGCTGAAGCGGAGCTGTCCCTGTAAGACCCGATCCCCGATTCTTCCACCGGAACATTGAAATCCCAATATACCACATGGTCCTCCGGCAGGTGCTTCAGGAAATAGTGGGCCATGCGCTTGGAAGTCTCCAGAAATGCGGACTCCCCGGTATAACGGTAAGACAGCGCGAACCCGTATACACCCCATGCCTGCCCGCGGGTCCAGGTCGAACCGTTCGTATAACCCTGATGCGTGGACCCTCCAATCGGCTCTCCGGTCTTCGGATCGAAGAAAAAGGTATGATAAGAGCTGTCATCCCCTCTTACAAGATAACGCCTGGTTTTCTCGGTCTGTAGAACGGCCGCTTCCTGGTAACGTGAATCTCCAGTCTGCTCCCCCGCCCAGTACAGCAGCGGCAGATTCAGCAGACAGTCGATAATAATCCGTCCGCCCTCCACCGGGTCCCCTTCCGGTCCCCAGGCTTGGATATAACCTCCCGGCTCACGCCAGCGCCTCAGCAGCACATCCGCCGCCTGCAGAGTCAGCTGCCGCGCAGCCTCATCGCGCTCCAAAATCCACTGGGCCTTGGAAGAAAGCGAATACAAAAATCCGATGTCGTGATGATCCAGAACCACATGCTGCTCCATGCGTCGCCGAAAGCTGGCGACGGAACGCTCCGCAGCCTTCTTGAACCGATCATCCCCGGTATATTCATAACAGAGCCACAGAATTCCACTCCAAAATCCATTGGTCCAATCCTCATTATCGATAAGCTGATACACGCCATTACTGCTTACATGAGGGAATTTCTCTCCGAATTTGTCCAAATTTCTCCGTGTCTTTGCAACAGCGTCTTCAATTGCGGCATGCCACATCACCCTTGTCTCCCTTCCTGAGCTGAACCTTGTCGTTACTTACAAACCTGACTGAACCTTGCAGGCAGAAGTATACTATCGGTGGCCCGTTTAGGCGGGTACGAATTTTGCCGGGAGTGTGCACAATTTTGACCTATGCAGAATTGTGCAGTTCCCATTCCCTAATCGCCAAGGCCCATCCGCTAGCCTGCGGCCCTTCAACAGAGTAAGGTCTGCCACCTTCATGAGCGGCAGACCGAGTAAAGAAAGCTGCGTACGGAAGCGTCATTATGCTCCGTTCTTGGCTTCCCGGAAAGCCCGCGCATACTCCGATGCTTTCTTGGCTACAAGGGTGTAATCCCCCGTCGAAACGGCTTCCGTGGTCAGATCTGATCCGATCCCCACAGCTGCCGCACCGGCATTCACCCACTCCTTCAGATTGTTCAGCGATACCCCACCGGTCGGCATTAGATTCGCCTGAGGCAGTGGACCCTGAATCGCTTTAATCACGGAAGGTGAATACAGATTGCCGGGGAAGAGCTTCACAATGTCAACGCCCAGCTCAAACGCTTCCTGGATTTCCTTCACGGTCATGGCCCCAGGCATCACCGGAACCCCGTACCGGTTGCATAATCTTACGGTGTCCGGGTTCAGAGACGGGCCTACGACAAACTCTGCTCCGCTTAAGGTAGCAGCCCGGGCCGTCTCCGGATCAAGCACCGTTCCCGCCCCAATAATCGCCCGATTCCCCTCGTCCTCCGCGTTCCAGCTGTACCTGCGTGCCAGCTCCTCGATGGCCTGCAGCGCGAACGGTACCGTAAGCGTGACTTCGATGACTTTAATTCCCCCAGCGATGGCCTGCCCGGCCATCTCTACGACCTGCTCGGGAGAATTCCCCCGCAGAACAGCAACGACCCCATATCCCGTAATCGCTTGAAGCACTTGAATTTTTTTCATATCCTCTTCCCCTTCTCCACATGTTTACAAACACAATGATTATGTCTTCCATTCGCCCGAGACTCGCAGTCTTATCCTCATTCGATCCGTCTCTCGTCCCGGAATCACAAATATGCTTAGCGCTCCACATGCTCCAAGCCATCCATATACGCCCTGACCTCTTCTTTCAGCGGCAGCCCCTCCCAATCTCCAGTCACTTGAATCACCATGGCTCCGACCAGATTGCCGAGCTTAACCGCATCGGCGGCCGTCTTTCCTTCCAGCAGACCTGACAGAAAGCCCGCACAGAAGCCATCTCCCGCTCCAACCGTATCTGTAACATGATCCACCTTGTAATAAGGGATCGGAGTAATCAGCCCTTCCTCAACGAGCAGAGTCTCATCCTGCCCTCCCTTAATGACGGTGATCGCTGACAGCTCGTTCAGATAACGGAGAATCATCCCCATGGATTCCGTCTGATAGAGCAGCTTCAGCTCATCATAACCAGGCAGGAAGTAATCGACTTTCCTCAGCAGCGGCAGAATAACGCGCCGTGCCTCTTCAGCGCTCCACAATTTAAGCCGGATATTCGGATCGAAGCTGACTTTCACGCCATTCTGCTTGGCTATGTCAACGGCGGCTAGAACCGTGTCCAGACAAGAAGGGCTGAGCGCCATGGAAATGCCGGTCAGGTGGAGGATCGAGGCTTGCTTGATATACTCCTCGTCCAGATGCCCCGGAGTCATCCGGCTTGCCGCCGAGTGCTTACGGTAATAATGCACTGAAGTCCGTCCCCGGATCTGCTCACGCATCATAAATCCTGTTGGCGCATCCACAGCCAATGCAGCGCGGGACACATCTACCCCCTCCCCTTGGATCGCTCTGAGAATTTTTCGTCCGAATGGATCATCCCCAAGCCTGCCGCACCAGCCAACCTTGTGGCCGAGCCTAGATAGGCCGATGGCAACATTGCTCTCCGCCCCGCCGAATGAGGAGTCCAGGACCGCTGAATATTCCAGCCCTTTAGGGCCTTGAGGCATCAAGAGTGCCATTGATTCTCCAAAAGTTACTACCTCCGGGCTTCCTGATAATTTCGAATGAAATGATTCCATCTGCGATTTCTCCTTTGTACAGTACAAAAATTAGAGCGTCAAAGACTGGGACTTCTCCCTCATCCTTTACCACTCTCTCTTTTTGGTTTATATTACTTCCATTTCACTTGAATTACAAACAAAAATAATATAATATGAACACAAATGAACAATAAAGAACAACAAAACACACAGAGGAGATTTTAATATCATGGAAAATCGTTATGCTTCCCACCCCAATGAAGTCAAACAATTCAATACGGAGCGTCTGCGCCAGGAATTCCTGATCGAGAGTCTGTTTGCTCCTGAGCAGTTAAATCTAGTCTATTCGCATGTGGACCGCTTTATCGTTGGTGGCGCTTATCCGATACACCAGCAGGTTGTTCTTGAAGCCGATTCCAAAGAAATTGGAGCGGATTCGTTCTTGGAGCGCCGGGAGATTGGAATTATCAATATAGGGGGACAAGGCATCATCACCGCAGATGGTACCGATTATGTATTAGAGCCGCTGGAGTGCTTGTACATTGGCCTTGGTGTCAAAGAAGTTGTGATGAAAAGTACGGATGCCGCACAGCCTGCTAAGTTCTACTTCAACTCCACACCTGCACACCGCAGCTATCCGATCGCCAAAACCGGGCCGAATGAAGCATTCAATATGCATTTGGGAGACATCGTGAATTCAAATGAACGGACACTGTACCGTTTTATTCATGAGAAAGGCATTCAGAGCTGTCAATTGGTCATGGGCATGACCATGCTGGAGAAGGGGAATATGTGGAACACCATGCCGGCTCACACGCATAACCGCCGCTCTGAAGTATATTTATACTTCAACCTGCCAGAGGATGCTGCTGTGTTCCATATGATGGGTGAGCCACAGGAGACAAGACATATTGTTATGCGCAACGAACAAGCCGTTATTTCACCAAGCTGGTCCATTCATAGCGGAGTAGGTACAAGCAATTATACATTTATCTGGGGAATGGCCGGAGAGAATCAAGTCTTCGAGGATATGGACGGCGTGGCCATGAAAGACTTAAAATAGAAGCTAAAGATTTGATATAGAACGGATGGACAAGAATGAATTCAATTCGACGATTCGAAAAAATCATGGAAGTGCTGCTCAACGAGAAAGAAGTTACCGTCAACGAACTAAGTGAACGCCTGGCTGTCACTGGCAAAACAATTCGTGATGATCTGAGCAAGCTCGAACAGCAGGGGCTGATCCGACGAGTGCATGGAGGAGCGATCCTGGCCCAGAGTGACCAGTTCGGCATCCTCTCTACCCCGGAATCCCAAGTCAAGCATTTGGCCGAGAAGAGCCAGATTGCCGAAAGGGCGATCCGGCACATTGAGCCCAAGGATATCATCGCTCTCGACGGGGGGAGCACGCTGCTGGAGCTTGCCCGCAAGCTCCCCGAGCTTCCGCTGACCGTTATTTCCAATGACGTTCATATTATCAATGAGCTGACACCCAAGGAACACATTCGTCTCGTCGTGCCCGGCGGTTACCGGGTACGTAATATGCTGGTTGGGCCGGAGGCCGTCACCTATATCCGCAATCTCAATATTAACAAGGCTTTCATTTCTTCTACCGGTGTTCATCTGGAGCAGGGACTTTCGGTGTACACAGGGGATCTGATTGATTACAAAAGAGCACTGATCGAGACGGCGGCCCGCTCCTATGCCGTGGTGGACAGCCACAAATTCGGCCAGAGCGCGCTGCGCAGCTTCGCCGCTCTGACCGAGATGACGGCTCTGATTACGGATAACGGACTTTCTCCCGAAGTAATCCAGCAGTACCGCAGCGCCGGGGTAAACCTCGAAGGATAGCAGGCTAAGCCATTGCGCCTTCGGTAATTACAGCCATAATACGGAGGTTACCCTTATGAACATATTTGATCTTAAAGGCCGTACGGCCCTTGTGACAGGCGGTTCCAGCGGGCTTGGGCAGGGCATTGCACTTGGGCTTGCTGAAGCAGGAGCGGATATCATATCTGTCTCCAGAACTTCAAGCCGTGAAACCGTTGAACAAGCCCGCGCTTACGGAGTGCAAGCAGCCGATATTCAGGCCGATCTTAGTGATCACAGCCAGCTGGAAGCAGTATTTCAAGAAGCTCTCGGCCTAAACGGGCATATTGATATTCTTGTTAACAATGCCGGAATTATCCGCAGAACCCCCGCAGCCGAGCACAGCAGACAAGACTGGTTCGATGTCATTAATCTGAATTTGAGCACGGCTCACTTCCTCTCCCAGCTTGCAGGCGGGCATATGATCAGTCGCGGAAGCGGGAAGATTATTAATATCTGTTCCATGCTCTCCTTCCAGGGCGGCATTAACGTTCCAGGTTATACCGCAAGCAAGCACGGGATTGCAGGCTTGACCAAGGCGATGGCCAATGAATGGGCCAGCCGGGGCGTGCAAATCAACGGAATTGCTCCTGGATACATGAGCACAGACAATACCACTGCCATCCGCGAGAATGCAGCCCGGTATGAATCGATTTCGGAGCGGATTCCGGCAGGAAAATGGGGCACGCCCGATGATCTTAAGGGTGCTGCGATCTTCCTGTCCTCCTCCGCCTCCGATTATGTGAACGGGCATATTCTATGTGTGGATGGCGGCTGGCTGACACGTTAGTTCATAAGAATAACAACCAAGCGGCCCCAGGTGCTCTCTTACAGCACCCGGGGCCGCTTGTTTTATGAAGCTATCATGAAGTGGCGGCTCCTACAATGTCCCTGATCTTGATCCATTGCCAGTCCTGACCCAGCTGCAGCTTAATTTCCCGGCTGTGTGTATGGATGGAGGTCACAACTCCCCGCAGCTCCACGTCCTCATATTCGCCCCAGAGCCTTACGGTTACAGCGGTGTGTCCCCGCAGAGACTCACTTAAGGCACGCTCAATCAGCTCCAGCTCCTGGGCATCTATGATCGGCCTTATACGCCGGTTCAGCTCACGCCCTGCCCTGATAATCGCCTCCTTATGCTCCGGCAGCATCATTCTTGAGGATTCCCACAGCCCATTTGCTTCCAGCTTACCTGCCATCTTCCATTCCTCCTTAACAGAATCAGCTCTTTTATATATACGAACATTTGTTTGTATTATATCCGCAATTTCAGAATTAAATCAATGTAAATTCACACCAAAAAACCTCCAAGCAGTACCCGGAAGGTAGGATGATAACCCGCGCGGGTTAAACGATCGTATGGAAAAGAGTCTGAATAAACAATATACTAGCTATAAAGTTATTTGTTGAGGTGAATATCAGATGGATGAAGTCGATGAATCAAAACAAATTGTATTACAAATCGGCGGTGCCTTGAAAAAGTACAGAAAAGAAAAAAATATGAGCTTAGACGACTTAGCGGAATTAACCGGCGTAAGCAAGCTTACTCTAGGAAACATCGAACGTGGCGATACGAATCCAACTTTGGCTATTATATGGAAAATTTCAAAAGGCATATCTTTACCGCTATTAGCTTTGTTCAAAACAGAGGACCCTGTTAGTATGTATCGGGCAGGCGAAGGACTGCGGTTTTCTAACGATCAAAAAAATTGGACCATTGAACCCATCTTTAAAAACGCAAGCAATGACATTGAAATGTGTCGGGCTTACTTACAGCCACATAGCTCGTATCACCCTGAAGGGCATCACGAGAATACAACTGAAATTGCGACAGTCATGACGGGTTCCATTGAAATCCAAGTCAATGGAGAGCTCTACACATTAAATCAATATGATACGATCAGTTTTCGTGCAGATTGTCCTCACTCTTATACCAATCATACGAATAGCGAAGCAGTGCTGCATATATCCTTAAAGTATGGTTTCTAAAAAGTCGAAAGTTCCACACCCTAAATACAACTTCGAATTCCATAACGGGAATTCAGAGTTGTATTTTTGTTTTCAGATAAGTTTTGATGAATTATAAAATACTTCTTGTTAAAATCAGTATACTATAATATACTTTTGTTGTTCGCGCGGATATTATAACATAGTTTTTTCAATCAGTATGTAACAAATATTACGTAACAACTCAGGAAGGAGAAAATGAAGAATGCCGAACAAACAACAAACTAAAGCCGTACCCTCCTCTATAGGGTTGATCATACTCGGCATTATTTTTATTGCAGCCAATTTACGTACTCCCTTAACCTCAGTCGGTCCTTTAGTGAGTCTTATAAGGGATAACGTTCATATTTCAAATACATTAGCAGGCCTGATCACAACGGTACCCTTGCTTGCTTTTGCTCTATTATCGCCTCTAGTACCAAAATTGGGACGAAGGTATGGGGTTGAACGTATCATTTTGATTGCCCTAATCTTCCTGACTATTGGTATAGTAATACGTTCTTTATCTGGCGCAGCTAATCTGTATATTGGGACAGCCATTCTTGGATTCGCAATTGCCGTATGTAATGTATTATTGCCAAGTATAATCAAGAGGGATTTCCCAAATAAAATTGGCTCCATGACAGGTGTTTACTCCATATCAATGAGTTTATGTGGAGCCATCGCATCGGGGATGAGTGTGCCGCTAGCCGTGAACGCAGGGCTAAAATGGCAGGGAGCACTGGGAATATGGGGGATCCTAAGCTTTGTTTCGATCCTCTGTTGGTTGCCCCAATTAAGAAATCAAAAGAAGCAAACAGCCACGACGAGTCAACAGATGGCCGGCAACGATGTGAATGTTTGGCGTTCCCCTCTTGCCTGGCAAGTAACCTTGTTTATGGGTATACAATCTATGGTTTTCTATGTGTTGATCGCATGGTTGCCTGAAATTTTAAAGCAGCAAGGAATTGACTCAAACCAATCAGGGTGGTACCTCTCGATCATGCAGTTAGCTCTGCTTCCATTTACCTTTATTGTGCCTGTTATTGCTGGGCGCATGTCTAACCAACGTTTGTTAGTAGTCATCACAACCATTTTACTTGTGACGGGAACGCTCGGCCTTCTTTATGGAAGCTCCGATTTGATTCTGTTGTGGATCATAATCCTTGGAATTGGTGGAGGCTTCGCCTTTAGTTTGTCCATGATGTTCTTCGGATTACGTACTGAAAATGCGCACCAAGCAGCAGAACTGTCTGGCATGGCACAATCGATCGGATATCTTCTTGCTGCGGTCGGTCCTGCCCTAATAGGATATTTACATGATGTCACAAATAGTTGGAACCTGCCACTTTTCATTCTGCTTGGCGCTTCGGTCTTACTCTTGGTAGTCGGTAAAGGAGCAGCAAGAAACCGTTTTGTAGGCAGCCGAAATAGTTATGAGCTGCCACGGAGAGGAGAATAAATATGTTTGACACAATTATTGTGGCCATTGATAAAGCTGAGATCACGAACAAACTCCTTGATGCAGCCGTTGAAATAGCCCGAAACAAACAAATCCGAGTTACCTTGGTTAATGTCAGTCCGGAATATGTATCGAATGGCATGACATATATACCAGAGAATTTCTTGGAAGAAGTATTAAATGAAATGGAGAAAGCGAGTTTGGAGCTGTTGCAGCAAGCCAAATCTAAATTAGAATCTGCGGGGATTAACGCGGAAACCGTTCATCTTAAGGGAGATCCTGCACATGAAATATTAAATTATGCAAGAGATACCGAGCAGCAGCTTATTATTATTGGAAGCCGTGGGTTAAGGGGCATCAAAGAAATGATGCTTGGAAGTGTCAGTCACAAGGTTTCCCAGCTATCAAGCTGCCCAGTCCTTATTGTACATTAACCCCTTCGGGAACTGCAGAGATGAGGCGTAGTAACTAACGGGGAACGTTATAGTTGAAATATACAGCGGCATTCTAGGATATTTGTGTCCTACAATGCCGCTGTTTTTCAATGAGTTAAGCGCTTAGACAAGCAGCCTGTCCGCCATATGGTCTGCAGCCGCCTTACCGTGCTGGATACAATCTGGAATACCTACACCGTCGTATCCGGAGCCGCAGATCAGCACACCAGGATACCGGCTCTCCAATGCTTCGCGTAAATGTCCTATCCGCTCCTTATGGCCAACCCTATACTGGGGCATGGACTCCGGTAACCGGGATACCACAGCAAGTTCCGGCTTGGCGGTGATGCCCATGATCTCTTTCAGCTCTTCCCTGACCCGGGCCACGGTCTCCCGGTCATCCATGGTGGCCGAAGCTTCGGCTCCCGCCCTGCCGATATAGGCACGCAGCAGAACTTTTCCCTTCGGTGCGGTGTGAAGCCATTTGGATGAAGTCCAGGTGCATGCGGTCATCATTCTCCCCTCAGTCCGGGGAATCACAAAGCCCGATCCCTTCAGATCGTGCTGAAGCTCCTCCGCCCGGTAGCCTAGCGCAACATTTGCAACAGACACATACGGAATGGAATCGAACACGTCCGCAGCCGAGAACGGCTCCAAGAGCCTGCCGCAGGCATATGCGGGCAGGGCCATAACAATCCCGTCTGTCTCACAGACCTCCCCGTTCTCCAGCGTCACCCGGTATCCGTTCTCATAACGCAGTACAGAACGGACTCCGCAGTTCTTAAGGATTGTTGCTCCAGACAGCTCTTCCTCCAGCTTCTCGACCAGAGTCGAGAGCCCGTTCTTGAACGTCAGAAACATGCTTCGTTTCGCAATTTCGGGAAGCTCCTCCGGGCCTGTCTTGGTTGGAGCGGTCCGGCCCGCGATCATGCCCAGAATCAGGCTGCGGTACTTCCGTTCAATATCGTGGAACTGTGGAAAGGTCGCCTGAAGGCTGAGATTCCCCGTATCTCCGGCATAAATACCGGCCAGCAGCGGTTCAACCAGCCGCTCCAGCACCTCCCTGCCAATCCGCCGCTCAATAAAAGCGCCAAGTGCCTCATCGCCCACGGTCTTTCTTCGCGGCAGCAGAAGATCCATGGCGGCTCTTGCCTTACCCGCCAGCGAGATCATGTCCGTCTTGATGAAGGGTCCCACCCGCGTTGGAATGCCAAGAGCCAGGCCGGCGGGCATGGTGTGCAGCTTGCCTCGATGCAGGATATAATTTGTCCGGGCCAAAGGGTTCGTTCCGGTCAGCTCCTCTTCGAGCCCGAGGGACTTGGCCAAATGGAGCGCAGCCACTTTCCGCCCGAGGAAAGAGTCCGGCCCGGTCTCAATCACATATCCGTCCTGGCGGAGCGTCCGGATTCTTCCGCCGAGCCTGTCACTTTGCTCGGCAACCGTAAGCTTGAGCGGGACTCCCTTGTCCTTAAACCGCTCTTTCAAATAATAGGCTGCACTGAGCCCGCTGATCCCCCCGCCGATGATAACAATCCTTTTTGCCTCCATAGCTATCCCCTTATTCAAGCATTTGCTTTTAACTTAGCATAGGTGGAACCGGGCAAATTGTGATAATGATCACAACCCTAATCGCATATCATCTTGGGTATCTAATCCGCACATCATCTTGCAATTAAGTCGTTATATGGAATTCTCCAGGGATATATGCACAATAGGGATCACTCTCCAGATAATCTCCCGTCACTGCGTAAGCTCTGGCCCGGGACCCGCCGCACAGCGCTTTGAACTCACAGGAGCCGCACTTGCCCTTCAGCCGGTTCTTGTCACGCAGCTCTTTCATAACCGGGGAATGACGATAAATTTCGCCCAGGGTCATCTCCCTCACATTCCCGCAGATCACCGGCAGGAATCCACTCGGGTACACCTCCCCGGTATGACTAATGAACACAAATCCATCCCCGTCGTTCACACCTTGAGGCGCCCTCCCGAGCACATCCCTACGCTTTGCGACCGGTATGGCGGCACCGGCATCAGGTGTGCCATCATCCGGTAAGGCTCCCGCTCCAATCTCTGCCCCGATCCCTGCTCCAACCTCTTGCTCCGCTCCGTCACTCATCCTTCTTCCGGCCATCTGGCCCTTGGCAGCTGCCCGGCCTTCCCCAAGTTCCCTCCGCTGCCGGTTCATCTCCTGGACATATACCCGCCGGTAATGGGGAGCTTCCGTTGCTTTGATCCCGTAGGGCATGGACGCTGACAGCACCGCGAGCCATTTCATCACTTCTTCATGCTGCTCCGCCGAAATCATGTCCTTGACCATCCCGCGGCCGGTTGGAACAAGGAAGAACAGGCTCCACAGCACCGCCCCCATTTCCCGGACGATACCTGAGATCGCTTCAAGATCGTGCAGATTATACCTGGATACCGTCGTATTAATCTGAATCGGAAGCTCAAGCTCCCTAAGCCATTTAATCCCTTTCATCGTCATCTCAAAGGAACCCTTCGTCCCGCGGAAATGATCATGAATCGCTGCAGATGAACCGTCCAGGCTGAAGGCCCACCGGGATAGGCCGGCTTCCTTGACCCGCTCGATCGCCTGCCTTGTTACTCTCGGCGTTGCACTCGGTGTCATGGACACAGACAAATGCTTCTCCTCTACAGCATACTTAATCAAGTCATACAGATCAGGACGCATCAATGGATCTCCACCGGTGAACACCAGCAAGGGGTTATCCAGCTCAGCGATCTGATCGATAAGCGCCCTTCCTTCCTCTGTCGTTAACTGTCTGGGATCGGCCGCATACTGGGCTTCTGCCCGGCAGTGTAAACATTTCAGGGCACAAGCTCTTGTAACCTCCCAAATTACAATAAAAGGGGAATCGGCATAGTTCCTCTTCCCAATTAGTTCCCTCAAGCTACAGCTCCTCCTAACTTGGACTTTTTAATTCCAAGCTATCACAAACCCCTTGTTCATCTTGTGACTGCTCTCACTCTGGGTTCCCGAATATAACGGAATATTTTACAAACCTTCCGGGAACAGTACGGATAAATGACTTTGGAAAGCCGGGTGACCTATATGCCTGCCACTGCGCAAACTTCAACCTCATCCTTATCCAGCAATGTTAAATATATAGAAGAAGCGTTGTTTAACACCAACGATCTCAAGCAAAGAACGCTGAGGGGCCCAAATACATCCGGCACTCTTCTCTATCTGGAGTCCCTTGTTGATCCTATGCTTATTGAACGGAATATCATTATACCGTTCAAACATCAGGAGGATAAGGAACTGGACGAGCTGTTTACCACGCTTGAATATGAGCAGCAAACAGATCTATCCAAAGGAGTCGACGGGCTCATTCAGGGAAGCTGTGTATATTTTCAGGAGGGCAAACCGGAATTTTATATCCTTGCTGCGCCTGCCAAATATGATCGGAGCATTACTGAGCCTGAGAACGAAGGAATCATTCGGGGACCCCACAACGGGTTTATCGAAAGTCTGACAGTAAATTTGTATTTGATCCGCAAGGCGATCAATGCATCAGATCTCATAGTTAAATACTATACTCTGGGCAGCACCGCTCCCAGAAGAGTAGCCCTAATCTATCTGCACAGCCTTGCCCAACCGGAAACCGTACAGAAAGTAGAATCGAGACTTGAGAGCATCTCCATTGATTCTGTGATCTCCACCGGTTTCCTTCAGGAAAATATGGAGGATAACCCCTATTCAATTTTCCCGCAGCATCTGAACACCGAACGGCCTGACCATGCCAGTTCCTACCTGCTCACCGGGAAAATCGCTATTCTGCTGGAGGGCGATCCGACGGCATTGATTGTGCCTGCAAGTTTTTTTGCTTTTTACCAGACACCTGATGATTACAATAACCGCTGGATAATCGCCTCCTTCGTCCGGATTATCCGTCTGATCAGCTTTATCACCGCCTTCCAGCTTCCTGCCATTTATATCGCAACCGTCTCTTTTCACTCGAACGTGCTGCCTCTTCAGTTATTCTTCACGGTTCAGGGATCGCTGACACGAGTGCCCTTTCCGCCTTTGGTTGAGGCTATGCTGCTTGAGTTGATATTCGAGCTGCTCCGTGAGGCCGGGCTCCGTCTACCCAGCCGGGTTGGACAGACTATCGGCATTGTCGGCGGTCTCGTAATTGGGGATGCGATTGTTAAAGCCGGACTCGTCTCCTATACCATGATTATTGTGGTCGCCCTTACCGCCATCTCCTCCTTCCTCATCCCTTCCAACGAGATGAGTTCTTCGATGCGGATTCTCCGGTTTCCACTTATGGTCATGGCGTCAATGTTCGGGTTCATTGGAATTTCGTTTGGCCTAACCATCATGTTCATCCATCTATGCAAGCTTGAATCTTTCGGGAAGCCTTACTTCTCTCCTCTGGCCCCCTTGAAATTCAAAAAATTAAAGGATACCTTTGTGCGGTTTCCGATCTGGAATTTATGGAAGAATTCGGATTCTCCCGGCAAAGGAAACTAACCTTCATCGATGATACCCTGAACTAAGGAGGAACAGCTGTTGACTCATAAAGAAAAGATGATATCAAGAGACCAGCTTTTCCTGTTCATTATCCAGGCGCAAATCGGAGTAGGGGTTCTATCCCTTCCTTATAAACTGAATAATTCCGCCAAAGGTGGCGGCGGTCTATCCGTACTTATAGCCGGGATGATCACCCAAATGATTATTATCCTGATGTGGGCCATCATGAAGAAGTTCCCTGGGCTCAGTCTGTATAACATCTGCCTTAAGCTTTTCGGGAAATTTATAGGACGGATCTTCATCATAGCCTATATCGGATACTTCGTTCTTCTTGGGGCCAACATCATGCTCAGTGCCGTCGAGGTGCTGCATCGGTGGCTGCTGCAATCTACGCCCCGATGGGTCTCACTGGCTTTGTTCTCCGCCATGACCCTGTATCTTGCCAGAGAGAAGCTGACTGTCCTGGCCAGGTTTTACACTTTGGCCACCTTCTTGTTCATTCCTTTAATTCTGCTGATCAGTTATGGGCTTACCCAGGCCCATATGGAGTATATGTTCCCTCTGATGGAAAAAGGAATTGTGAATATCATTAAGGGGGCTAGAGAAACAACCATTTCCATGTATGGATTTGAATTAATGCTGATCATCTATCCGTTCTCACAAGGAACGGACAAACAGAAACTCCTTTCCATCAGCTTGGCCAACTTGTTTGTGACCCTGTTCTACGTATTTGTCGTGGCAACCTGTCTGACGGTATTTAATTCCGAACAGTTGAAGTACATTCCCGAACCAGTGATCTATTTGATGAAATCCCTTAACTTCTACATCGTGGACCGTGCAGACATCCTGTTTCTACCCATTTGGGCCATTACACTCGTGTGCTCGATCGTCAGTTATTGCTATGGAGCCGCAGTTGGGATGAGCGTTCTGTTCGGCAAAAAGGAACATACGCCGTTCTCCCCTTTGGTTAAAGTTTTAACTTTTTCGATTGCCCTTGCCCCCATGACCCCAGCTGCTGTTCACAAGCTGGATAAAATTTCAGAGTACACTGCCTATCTGTTTCTTGCCGGCCTGCCGCTGATTATATATATATTCTCACTCTTTATGAGCAAAAAGACAGGTGATCCCGCATGACCAGACGGATCTCTAAGATTCTTATTGTACTGCTGCTATCGGCCTGCCTGACCGGATGCTGGGACAGGGAATATCTGAAGGATCTGCACCTGGCCTACACTGCAGGGTACGATCTAACGGAGGATGGCATGATCAAAGAAACGGCGGAGTTAATTATTCCACCCGAAAGCGAGCAGTCAACCACCAAGAACGAAGTTCACTCCAGTGTTGGATTCACACCGCGCAGCGCCTCAGATAATTTGAGAACCAAGGTACGCGGGAATATCCGGTTTAACAAAAATGGTTTTATCATCATCGGGAAACCTCTGGCCCAGAAGGGAATCTCTCCTATCCTGGATGTGAGTTACAGAGATCCCAGCAACCCGACATCCAATGTGCGGCTGATTATCACAGACACCGATTCCTCGGATCTTTTTGAGCCTAAGATGGTCGGTGAACTGAAACTCGGGGAATTCATCAACGACAAAATCAAAAGCCTTGAGCAGATGAGTGTATTCTTTCCTGCTGAAACGGTGGACACCGTCTTTCGCTCCATGATGGATCCGGGTCAGGATTTCGCTGTGCCCTTTCTCAGCAAAGAAGGGGACAACATTATTGCCAAAGGAGTGGCTCTCTTCCATGATGAATACTACTCCGGCATGCTGGACTATGAGAAGTCCGTGATGCTGGTTCTCCTGAAAGGCAAGAAAGGCAACAATGCACGGATTACCAAAAGAGTGGATACTGAAACGGGTCAGAAAGACAGAGGGACCATCACCATCAATGTCGGAAGAAAAAGAATAAAACGGAAGTTTGACGTTAAAGTCAATGACAAAGGGGAGGTTGAAGTTGACCTGAAACTGAACCTTCAGGCCGTAGTTGAAGAATATACCGGTGGCCGCAAGCTGGACGAACCCGAAATTAAGAAGATCAACCAGGATCTATCCGAAATGCTGACCAGAGATGCGGAAACCGTGCTCCATGAAATCCAGAAGGCGAATTCAGATGTCCTCGGCGTTGGCAGGAAGCTCATTGCCTATCACAATAAAGAGTGGAAGACAATGAATTGGTCTGAGGATTACCGGAAAGTGCGGTTCCGCCCTCAGGTCGAGGTCAACATTGTGGATACCGGTATTCTTCAATAATTCAGGCATTTGGACTCTATGATAAGCAGAGAACAGGCCCCTTGAGAAGATCAAGGGGGTTTTGCCGTTCCCGGATATACCGGAATATTTTACAAACCTTCCGGGAACAGTACGGTTAAATAACTGACGAGCCAAATCATCCGGCACTCTTCTCTACCTGGAATCTCTTATTGATCTCATGCTTATTGAGCGGAATTGGGTTTATTCAGGGATACCTTTGCACAGTTTCCGATCTGGAATTTATGGAAGAATTCGGATTTCCCCGGCAAAGGAAGCTAACCTTCATCGATATATCCTGAACTAAGGAGGAACTGCTGTTGACTCAAAGAGAAAAAATGATATCAAGGGACCAGCTTTTCCTAGTCATTATCCAGGCGCAAATCGGAGTAGGAGTTCTATCCCTTCCTTATAAACTGAATAATACCGTCAAAGGTGGCGGAGGTCTATCCGTACTTATAGCCGGGATGACCACCCAAATGATTATTATCCTGATGTGGGCCATCATGAAGAAGTTCCCTGGGCTCAGTCTATATAACATCTGCCTTAAGATTTTCGGGAAATTTATAGGACGGGTCTTCATCATAGCCTATATCGGATACTTCGTTCTTCTTGGGGCCAACATCATGTCCAGTTCCGTCGAGGTGCTGCACCGGTGGCTGCTGCAATCTACACCCCGATGGGTCTCACTGGCTCTGTTCTCCGCCATGACCCTGTATCTTGCCAAAGAGAAGCTTACGACTATAGTCAGATTCTATGCCTTGGCCACTCTCTTGTTCATTCCCTTAATTCTGCTGATCAGTTACGGGCTTACCCAGGCCCATATGGAGTATATGTTCCCTCTGATGGAAAAGGGACTTTTTAATATCATAAAGGGGGCTAAAGAAAGTGCCATTTCTATGTACGGTTTCGAAATCATGCTGCTTATCTATCCCTTTTCGGAAGGAACGGACAAACAGAGGCTTTTTACAATCAGTATGGCCAACCTGTTTGTCACCCTGTTCTATGTATTTGTCGTGGCAACCTGTCTGACGGTATTCAATTCCGAACAGTTGAAGTTCATTCCCGAACCAGTGATCTATTTGGTGAAATCACTTAACTTCTACATCGTGGACCGTGCAGACATTCTGTTCCTGCCTATTTGGGCCATTACACTCGTATGCTCTATCGTCTACTATTGTTATGGTGCCGCGGTTGGGATGAGCGTTCTGTTCGGTAAAAAGGAACACAGGCCGTTCTCCCCTTTGGTTAAAGTTTTAACTTTTTCGATTGCCCTTGCCCCCATGACCCCGGCTGCTGTTCACAAGCTGGATAAGATTTCAGAGTACACTGCCTATCTGTTTCTTGCCGGCCTGCCGCTGATTATATATATATTCTCACTCTTTATGAGCAAAAAGACAGGTGATCCCGCATGACCAGACGGATCTCTATATTTCTTATTGTAATGCTGCTTTCGCTCTGCCTGACCGGATGCTGGGACAGGGAATATCTGAAGGATCTGCACCTGGCTTACACTGCAGGGTACGATCTTAATGACGAAGGCATGCTCCAAGAGACCGTGGAGTTGATTATTCCGCCCGAGAACGAACAGTTAAACACCAAGAACGAAATTCACACCAGCGTTGGGATAACGGCTCGCAGCGCCTCAGATAATCTGAGAACCAAGGTACGCGGGAATATCCGGTTTAACAAGTATGGCTTTCTCCTCATCGGGAAATCTCTGGCTCAAAAGGGGATCTCCCCTATTATGGATGTGAATTTCAGAGATCCCAGCAACCCGACATCCAATGTGCGGCTGCTGATCGCGGATGGAAAGGCCTCGGATCTTTTTGAGCCTAAGATGGTCGGTGAACTGAAACTCGGGGAATTCATTAACGACAAAATCAAAAGCCTGGAGCAGATGAGTGTATTCTTCCCTGCAGAAACGATGGACACCGTTTTTCGCGCCATGATGGATCCGGGTCAGGATTTCGCTGTGCCCTATCTTGCTAAAGAAGGGGACAACATTGTCGCCAAAGGCGTTGCGCTGTTCCATAATGACCAATACACCGGCAGTCTGGACGTCGAAAAGGGCTTGATGCTGGTTCTCCTGAAAGGCAAGAAAGGCACCAACGCACGGATTACCAAAAGAGTGGATACTGAAACGGGTCAGAAAGACAGAGGGACCATCACCATCAACGTCGGAAGAAAAAGAATAAAACGGAAGTTTGACGTTAAAGTCAATGACAAAGGGGAGATTGAAGTTGACCTAAAACTGAACCTTCAGGCCGTAGTTGAAGAATATACCGGTGGCCGCAAGCTGGACGAACCCGAAATTAAGAAGATCAACCAGGATCTATCCGAAATGCTGACCAGAGATGCGGAAACCGTGCTCCATGAAATCCAGAAGGCGAATTCAGATGTCCTCGGCGTTGGCAGAAAGCTCATTGCCTATCACAATAAAGAGTGGAAGACAATGAACTGGTCTGAGGATTACCGGAAAGTGCGGTTCCGCCCTCAGGTCGAGGTCAACATTGTGGATACCGGTATTCTTCAATAACTCAAGCGTTAACGAGCTGTTTCAAATAAGGAAGCAGAAGCGGAACCAGTTCCTTCTGCTGGAGCCCGATCTCAAGCGTAGCCTGAATATAGCCGAATTTATCCCCGATATCGTATCTCTTCCCGGCAAGTTCCAGGGCGAGCAACCCTTCTCTGCCGCAAATTTCATGAAGCGCGTCGGTGAGCTGGTACTCTCCCCCGGCTCCACGCTCAATCTGCTCCAGAACCGAGAAGATCGACGGCTGGAGGATGTACCGTCCCATTACGGCCATGCGCGATGGAGCAAGCTCTGGCGAGGGCTTCTCAATGAGCCCGTTCACGCTGTACAGACCATCTGTCCCGTCTCCCGGATGAATGATGCCGTACTTGCTTACATCTGGCAATGGGACAGGCTTAACACCAACGATGCTCTTGCCCGTCTCTTCAAATACCGTGACCATCTGCTTCAGCGCAGGCGGGTCAGAGACCATAATATCATCGCCAAGCAGCACGGCAAACGGCTCATCCCCGATGAACTGGCGGGCGCAGAGAATGGCATGGCCGAGGCCTAACGGCTCCTTCTGCCGGATATAATGAATTCCGGCGAGCTCACTGATCGCTTCCACCTTATGAAGCAGCTCCTGCTTCCCCTTTTCCCTGAGGATACGCTCGAGTTCTATGGATTTATCAAAGTGGTCCTCAATGGATTTCTTATTCCGGCCTGTTACAATGATGATGCTTTCAAGCCCGGCCTGCACGGCTTCCTCAACAATGTATTGGATAGCCGGCTTGTCTACAATCGGCAGCATTTCTTTGGGCTGCGCTTTGGTAGCAGGCAGGAACCTTGTGCCTAGTCCCGCCGCAGGAATTACTGCTTTTCTGATTTTCATGCCGTTCACTCCTTCTCTCTCTTGATCTGACGGGTAAATACGAAATAGCGGCTCCCCGCATAATTGATTAGAAGGCTGGCGGCAGTCGCTGCCAGCTTGCACAGGATAAGACTTATTCCTGATCTTCCATACATGAGCTTCAGCAGAAGTGAAGATACCGCCAGGGCCGCCAAATTAATCAGGATAAATCTGGGGATTTCCTGCTGTTTGCGGCCGCTCTCCTCACGGAAGGTCCATCTGCTGTTAAGCACATAGCTGTTAAGCACTCCGCAGCTGTAAGAGATGATCTGAGCCGGGATAGCCGGAAAGCCTCCAGCGATCAGAAGCGTAAATGTCCCCAGATCAATCCCCGTATTAAGCAGACCTACAATCCCAAACTGAATCCACTGTTTAAGATTGCCTCTCATACCTTGGTTGTAAGCTCCTGCCGGGTGCTATTCCTGTCATCTTGAATACCGTGAAGTTCATTTACGATATACAGCGGCCGTCCCTTGGTCTCATCATAGATCCGGCCAATATATTCTCCGAGCACTCCCAGCATAATTAAGACAAATCCGTCAAAAATCAGCATAATTCCGATCAGGGAGGGCCAGCCTTTGCTGGTGGCCTCCGTGAACAGTGCCAGATAGAGCACATACAACAGATAAATAAATCCCATGGCCGATAGAGTAATCCCTGTATACCCGGCCAGCTTGAGCGGCTTGTACGAGAAGGACATGATTCCGTCTAAGGACAGCTTGATCATCCGTTTGAGCGGATACTTCGTCTCCCCGGCCAGACGTTCATCGCGTTCGTATTCGATTGCGGTCTGGCGGAAGCCAACCCAGCTCACCAGGCCGCGTACGAACCGGTTCTTCTCCGGGAGAAGCTTCATCTGCCGGATCACCTTCTTGTCCATGAGCCGGAAGTCACCCGTATCCACCGGGATATTGATTTCCGTAGAAGCCCGAAGCACCCGGTAGAACATGCTTGCCGACAGCTTCTTGAACAGAGTCTCTCCGTTTCGCTTCACCCGCTTGGCATAGACCACATCGTAGCCTTCCTTCCACTTCTCGGTCATGGACAAAATCAGCTCCGGCGGGTCCTGCAGATCGGCATCAATTACGATGACCGCTTCCCCCAAGGCATAATCCATACCAGCGGTGATGGCAATCTGATGGCCGAAGTTCCGTGAGAAGTCAATCAGCTTCACCGTCTCATCCCAGCAGCTGTAATCTTTAATAATCTCGGCACATTGATCCTTGCTGCCATCATTAACAAAAATCAGTTCATACGGCCCGTCGACACTGC
The DNA here is from genome assembly GCF_018403205.1 of Paenibacillus sp. J22TS3. Classification (NCBI taxonomy): domain Bacteria; kingdom Bacillati; phylum Bacillota; class Bacilli; order Caryophanales; family Paenibacillaceae; genus Paenibacillus; species Paenibacillus sp. J22TS3. The sequence goes on along the minus strand of NZ_BOSF01000002.1, from coordinate 102,317 downwards.
CCATCACTTTCTTAAGCCGTCTATACGTTTCCTGAATAACGGCTTCTTCGTTATACATAGGGATAATGATCGAATACATCATTTGCGTACTCATTCGCTTAATCCTCCAATCCTCCAAGCTTTAAAATTTAGTTCACACTTACCTCGTACAGCGTCATATTGCCATCCGGGCCATTCTGAACCGCTCCCGAATCCGCCTGATTGTCTGCCGTCCCATTCCATTCGCTGGATGGTATCTCAGTACCGTGCTCCTTGATCCATGAAGTAATCTCGGTGCTGCCGCCCCGGCCTCCCATACCGCCGCCAACCAGAAAATACTTGACCTTATTGCTCTTCACCATAGCTTCGAGCTTCTCCGTGGTATAGACCGGATCGGAGCCCGAGAACCCGCCCATAATGATGACGGATTGTCCTTCATCAATCATGTAAGGGGCCGCCGTACCGTAATTATTTGTAGCGAACAGATACGTCTGTCCGGTGTTGTTCTTCTTTAAATAAGCAAGCAGCTTGGCATTAACCTGCCCGCTCTCACCTCCACGGCCTCCGTCCATCCGGAAATCTGACCTAGTACTATCTGATGAAGCTGCTGATCCAGCTGTACGATCTGACCCTGCTGCTGGGGCCGTATCTCCAGAACTGCCGCTATTACCTTCAGCATTCATTCCCGGAGGGGTCATGCCACCTTGCCCGCCACCTCCAGGGAAGCCCATGCCCCGGCCATCGGCTGTTCCAGGTCCAGCCTGGGGAATCATACTGTTCAAGCCATAAGTGATTGGGGTTAGTGCCCAGTAAGCCGGGCCAATAAGCAGCACCAGCAGTCCCGCCATCACAGCTGCCTGTTTCCAGGCTTTTTCCTGACTGCGGATTAGGATCAGGAGAACGGCAGCTGTTACACCAGCAGCAGCGATCAGGATAGACCAGCCCATACCGATCGTGCTGTCGTAGGCCTGAACGATGTAATATTGGAAGGCAGCTGTAAGCACGATAGAGATTGGAAGAAGCCAAGTCTGCCAGCCATCCCGTTCGCGGTATGCCTTCCACATTGCCATGAAGCCAGCCCCGGCAAGCGCCGCAATCGGTGGAGCGAGCATAATAAGATAATAATGATGGAAGAACCCGGCTATGCTGAAGAAGACCATCGCCGGTCCCAGCCATGCAAGCCAGAATAGACCTTCTTTATGTTTCTGTGTGATCTGGTTTCTGCGGATTCCCGCGAATAAGGCAATCAGACCGAATAGTACAAAAGGAAGAAGCCAGCTGGCCTGACCCGACAGCTCGGTCTGGAACAAACGCAGCGCGCCCGGTGTACCGGTACCGAAGCTGCCTCCCATGCCTCCACCACCGCCGTCCCGGCTGTTATCGCCAAAAGGGGGCTGCCCTTGGCCATTCCAGGAAGTCCGTCCAGCCTGATCGGTTCCGTCGGCAGGAGAAGTCTGGCTGCTGCCGGACTGCGGATTGGTGCTTGGCGGAGTACTGCCTGCACTCATATCATCCCCCGCAGAAGCGCCTGAATTAGAGGTTCCAGGAGTCATTCCTCTCCCTCCACCTTGGTTCCCTGTGAGGCGGGAGACGCCGTTATAGCCGAAGGCCAGTTCCAAAACGGAGTTCGTCTGGCTGCTGCCTATGTAGGGACGCTGGTCCTTGGATATCGAGTCCACTGTAACGGCCCAAGAAAGGGACACTGCAATCAGAACCGCCGTGGAGCCGGCAAGGATGCCCAGCTTTCTTTTCCAATTCACCTTGGCCGCCAGGAGATAGAACAGATAAAACGCTGGAGCCACCATATAAGCCTGAAGCATCTTCATATTAAAGCCGACCCCAATCATGGCAAAGGCCCCAAGCAAACAGCCCACACTGTTGTTGCGAATTCCCTTAAATAAGAACCAAGCCCCCAGCAGCAGGGTAAATACAAGCATACTGTCAATATTATTGGTCCGGCTGACCGCGACCGCTACAGGCATGAGAGCCATCACAAGCGCAGAAATCCGGGCCGCTGCAAGGCCAAACGTCGGCTTAATCAGGAAATAGATCAGCAGAACGGAGCCTATCCCCGCCAAAGCTTGAGGAAGTATAACACTCCAGCCATGCAAGCCAAAGATATAAGCGCTTATGGTCTGAATCCAGAATGTAACCGGCGGTTTGTCCACCGTCACCGAGCCTGCCGAATCCAGCGACCCGTAAAAAAAGTTGTGAAAGTTCTGCAGCATGCTCGCCACCGCTGTGGTGTAATAAGTGTTCGCATACTTGTCATTCCAAATGCCGTACAAATTTAGAAAAGCGGCAAGCAGGACAATCAGAATCATTATTTTATCCGTGCAAATCTTCTTAAGCAGTTTCATAACTCAAATTCACTCCCTTGTTTATCCTGAGCCCATTGTGCCATCCTTAGCTGAACCCAGATTGAATCCCCGCTGAATGTTCGCTGAATATTCGGACAGGGAGTCATTCATACCTGCTTTTTCAGACAAAATTCAGATAAATCACCGATAATAAGATTAATATATAAGTTGAACTTAAGAATTACTATTAAGCCTCAGAGAGGAAGATCCCACACAATGAAAACAGCCAAAGGCATAAAAATATTACTCGTGGACGACGAGCCTCATATTCTTCAGTTCCTGGAGATGGGGCTGGTTAATGAAGGATTTGAGGTACAAACCGCTTCAGACGGAGCGGACGCAATAGAGCAGGCAGCTGATTTCAAACCCCATGTTGTTATATTGGACGTGATGATGCCGGAAATGAACGGTTTCGAGGTTGTCAAAGAGCTGAAGGGGGACGGCAGCAGCCAGGTCGGGATTATTATGCTGACCGCCAAGGATGAGGTGGAGGACCGGGTTAAGGGTCTTACACTCGGGGCCGATGATTATATGGTGAAGCCATTCAGTTTCGAGGAGCTGCTGGCGCGCATTCAGGCCCGCTTGAGAAACCAGTTCCCTGATCTGCTCGGCGAGGTGGTTCAGGGCCCGTTCCGGCTTGATGACCGGAGGAAAGAAATTATATATATGGACAAGGTGCTTGAGCTTTCACCTACAGAATACGAGCTATTAAAATTTATGATTATAAACTGCGGTATCGTGCTCAGCAAGACCCTTATCCTGGACCGGGTATGGGGGTACGATTTCGGTGGAGAAGAGAACATTGTGGAAGTATATGTGCGTTCTCTGCGGGAGAAGCTCGGCGACAAGGAGCATAAGCTGATCCGGACGCTCCGGGGCGTGGGCTACAGGGTGGATTTGCCATGATCCGCCGGGCTCGCGAGTGGGCCAGGGCCAGACTGGTCCCGGGTTCCCTGCGCTCCCAACTGCTCGTCCGCTCGTTATTTATACTTGCCGCCCTACTGCTTCTTATAGGTGCCCTGCAATACTGGCTGATGAAGGATTTTCTGTATCAAAGCCGGGCGGAGGGGCTTAGAGCCCAGGCAATGTCAGTTCCAATGGGACTGCTCAAGCGGCAGGAAGAAACCCCTGGCCTAGATGCGAGAACAGAAGTGGGAACCGATACAGGCAGTTCTCCGGCGAACCCGAATCTGGATCAAGATGACGATGGGGATAAGCCAAGAAGCCAAACCGGCATGAATCAGGAAGGAAGGCCGTTTGTATTCAGGGACATCTCGCTCGCTCTGATCGATAGTGAGGGCAGCTATACTGATGTTTCTGGCGAATTCGGGATGCAATCCCCCCAGCTGGCTAAGACGGAATATGCCGGGATTGCTGCCGGGATGACAACTGGGCATAAAGAGCACCGCGCTCCTGACGAATACAGAATTGTTCAGGACTCTTCAGGCACCGAGCAGCTGGTTGTGTTCAGCCCGCTCCGGCATCCGGGCCAACCGGGCAGTCTTATCCAGATGGGCACAAGCACAGAGCCCCTTAAGGAGCAGCTTCTCCAGCAGCTGTTAATCTTTGTGGTCCTGTCCTGCCTGGCTCTGGCCGGTGGAATTCTCCTGTATATCCCGGTGCTGCGCAGAACGCTTGTCCCGTTGTCCAGAATGGTGGAGGTTGTTCAGCAGACCGATGCCGGAAATTTAGCCGAACGGCTGCCGGTCTCGCAGGGACAGGTGGAAATTGACCGGCTGTCGCGTTCCTTCAACGGCATGCTGGAGCGGTTAGAGCACTCCTTCGAAGCGGAGCGGGAATCCAAGGAGCTGATGCGGCAGTTCATTGCAGATGCTTCCCACGAGCTGCGGACCCCGCTCACCTCAATCCATGGATTCCTGGAGGTGCTGCTGCGCGGAGCGGCCGACAATCCCGAGAAGCTGCACGCCGCCCTAACCAGCATGCACGGCGAATCCCGGCGCATCAACAAGCTGGTCGAAGACCTGCTTCTGCTCACGAAGCTGGATCAGGCTCCCCAACTCCAGTCAGGGCCGCTGCGGCTGGATGCGCTTCTGCGGGAGATGCAGCCCCAGCTGCTCATGCTTGCCGGGAACCGGACAGTCCGCCTGGATGTCACGGCTGATGTGACGGTATGTGCGGACCCCGATAAGATGAAGCAGGTGGTGCTGAATCTGTTCCATAACGCGGTCCAGCATACCTTGGAAGATGGAGGCCTTATCATTCTCTCCCTTCACGCTTCCAAGGAGCAGGTGGACATGCGGATTCAGGATAACGGCAGCGGGATTGATCCCCAGCACCTGCCCCATATCTTTGACCGGTTCTACCGGAGTGAATCCTCCAGAACACGCAAATCAGGTGGTGCCGGTCTCGGGCTCTCCATTACGAAGTCCATCGTTGAAGCCCATCACGGGACCATCCGTGCCGAAAGCACGCCTGGAGAAGGCACTTGCTTTCACATTACACTGCCTTCCGCAAATTAATTAGGTGGTTCAGCTTCGTTTGTATATTCAATATCTTCCAAAAAAGCATGCGGCAGGCCACAATAGCAAAGCGCCAGCCCAAGGGTAGCCCCCCTTGGACCGGCGCTTTGCTTTTACGAAAGGCCGTTCACTCTGCTGTAAGCTTACCTGCTTTGTAACGGTCTCCCTTATAGTTCACTAACTTACAGGAATATTGTACGGGATACAATTACAAGCAGAATGAACAGAACAAGAATAGTCCCAGTAGATGTGAATCCACCGTATGCTCCACCAACATTGCCGCCGCCGCAGCCTCCACCAATTCCAGACATTTGAACTCCTCCTTTTGTTATAGCGTACGAGACAGTTTATGTTTCCCATCCAGGGCATGACATGGACAGCAACCCAAAAGCCACCCAAGCGTTCTGTCTTTATTTCTGCCTCTAACCAGCCGATATACAATAAATAAAGGAACACATAGGTTTTTGGATGGCCTCACTTCATCAGGTAAGGAGAATGTTTGTGTCTTTTCGTTTGCGCACGTTTTTCACCCTGGCCTTTGCGTGCTTAATTATAGTGCTAACCGCGCTGTTAAGCCTGATTATCGGCCGGGAATCCTCCAAAGAGATCGAGAATACGATTGGCTCCTCACTTGCCGAGGTCTCCTATCAAATGGCGGAGAAGCTTGACTATTTCATGTGGTCACGGGCTGGCGAAATCCAGGTGCTCAGCAAGCTGGATACGTTCCGCAGCCCAGGCAGCCCCGCTGATGTACGAAGGCTGCTGGATGAACTCAAAACGAACTTTCCCGTCTTCACATGGGCCGGTCTTACGGACACCACAGGGAAAGTGATCGCTTCCACGGACGGCATTCTAACCGGCGCGAGCATTGCCGAACGTCCGGTTTTCAAGAATGCGCTTACCAAGTCTTTTATCGGGGATGTGCATGATGCCAAGCTGCTTGCCAAGCTGCTTCCCCATCCAAGCGGGGAGCCGCTGCAATTTGTCGATATCAGCACACCTGTATTCGGCAAGGATGGCAAGCTGACCGGGGTATTAGCCGCCCACTTAAGCTGGGAATGGTCGCGCGAAGTCGAGAAGTCCATCCTGCTTCCGCTGGAGAACCGCCTCGAGAAGCTGGACATTATCGTCATTAGCAAGAAAGACAATACCGTCATTCTAGGCCCCAAGAGCATGCTTGGCAAGCCTCTAAATTCGAGCATGACTGCTGAAGCTCAGTCCGGAAAGAATCATTGGGGAACCGCAAGGTATCCTGACGGCAAGTCCTATCTCACTGGCTATGCTTATGGAAAAGGTTACTTGACCTATCCCGGACTTGGCTGGTCCATCCTAATCCGCCAGCCGGTAGAGGTAGCCTTCGCCTCAGCGGATAAACTTCGGATGATGATCCTTATGACCGGAATTATTGCAGCCGTTCTGTTCGCAGCCTTGGGATGGGTGGTTGCCGGGTGGGTAGCAGGACCCTTGAGCCAGATAGCCAAGGCCGCCGATCGACTCCGCAGGGGCGAACCGGCCGAAATCCCGCATTACAAGCATATTCGGGATATTGAGGAGCTCTCCTCTTCGCTGCGCAATCTGGTAGCTGATCTCACTCATACTGAAGATAAGCTCGGAGAAATGTCGGTCCTCGCTATGCATGATAAGCTCACCGGGCTGCCTAACCGGATTGCACTTAGTGACTTCCTCTCGCAGGCCCTGCGGGAAGTTACTGGGAAATCCTCTACGCTCACCATTCTGTATATGGATCTGGATGGATTCAAAGCCGTTAATGATTCATTGGGCCATCCGGCCGGTGACAAGCTGCTTCAGTTGGTCGCCCAGCGACTCAAGGAGGTTGTGCGTGAAGAAGAACTGGTCTGCCGCATGGGCGGGGATGAATTTGTCATCGTGTTATGTACTTCGGTCCACAAGCCGTTAACCGAAGCCAAGGTCGTGGCCGACCGGATCATTAACTCGATCAATCAGCCGTTTGAACTGGATGGCCAGAGGGTAGCCATCGGCTGCAGTATTGGTGGCGCCATATATCCGACGGACAGCCCGGACCCGGTTGAAGTGCTTAACCAGGCGGACGAGGCGCTGTATCTCTCCAAGGGCGCCGGCAAGAACTGCGCGACTTTTATCTCCAAGCAAGCCGTATAAACGTGAAAAGCGCCTTAACTCTAAAGAATCCCCCGCCTACCCGGCGGGGGATTCTTTAGGCATACGCATGTCTCGCCTGATTGTGACATGCTGCTGCCATCCGTGGACCGGCACGGTTGGGAGACTGGCCGGTCCTATATATATAAGGCGAAGAAGAGGGATGTCCTAACTATACCTCCGTTTACTTAAATAAACCTTATAGTAATCTGAAGATCAGATTAAAATTGTAAAATGCAGCTGCTTCTACTATTTAATCACACCAGCGAAAGCAAGCCGGAAGTCTGTCCCTGTACAGCCATCTGCACTGCCGTGGATGACTTCAAGCTCGAACCGGTGACTGCCCTTCGGAAGATCGTCCGCAATCAGCTCCAGCCGGAACCAGCCCTCATCTCCCACCCAGGAAGGACGGTCACGAGATGATACTTTGAAGTCTCCCCCGTCCAGACGGTAGCGGAATTCAGCTGAGGATTTGCCAAAGTCAAATCCAAGCGCAAGTCCCCGGCCTTCAAAGCTGAACTCCAGCTTCGCCCCGACGGCCGCCGTCTCAAGCACCTGGTCAATCCACTCCAGATTGACCCATCGGCGGATGACCCAAGGACCCTCACACTTGATCTCCTCGAAGGGCAGTAGCTCCACATGTTCCCAGTTCCCGGCATTCATAGGAACAGGTCTGTCCTCACAAGCAGCAGGTCCGGTCCCATTTGGCTGGGCAACCAGTTCCTGCTCAAGGAAACGGATGACACTTTGCGCATAGCTTAAGCTGCCGCGATGAGTGGGATGCAGCCCGTCAGGAAGCCATTCCTGCCATCTCATACGGCCTTTCTGCACCTCATCCAGCGCATACCTGCCCATCCAGACGGAACCTAGCCCATAATGCTCACCGAGCTGTTCAAGCTCGGCAATGGAGTCCGGCACTCCGCCCATCATCATGATCTCGTACATCTCCTGCATGTAAGTATACGTGAGGACTACATCCCGGCCTGTCCCGGCCAGCAGCTGACGAATCAGCCCCTCACGTGTCCGGGCCCGCTTCTCCTTCGGCTCACCATAATCATTAACCGCATATTCAACGAAGACAAGATCGCAGCCGCGGTTAATCAGATCCCGCTGTGCGCGGAATGCGGCCAGATCACTGCCCGTAGCGCCAATAGCCGCGTTCTCCACATATATTCTCATCTCTGGAAAGGTCTCCGCGAACCACGAAATGACCGGCTCCGGCCAGTTGTGACGTGGTCTTGCATCGGTAATCGACCCTCCGATGAATCCAAGGGTCAGAGAACCCTTGCGGATTCCCTCCAGGGTCCGCTTTAAACCCCCACGATGATTCCAAATCTGTGTCATATGTCAGTCCTCTTTCCCCTACTATAATTCAGACATAACCTGAAACACTTTGTCAGACAGATAAGGCATATACTCATGTCCATATTCATGATAGAGCAATACGTCCTTCTCGGACTTAATCTTGTTGTAGGCGGCAAATTGGGTAGAAGGCGGACATATCGGATCGCTTAGTCCCGTGATCCATAGCACCTTGGCTTTAATGCGGTCCGCAAGATTCTGAATGTCAATATAACCGAGCCTGTGGAATATTTCATCCTCGCGCTGATGGTTCGGATCGAACATCCGGAAGTAATACACAAGCTCTTCATACGCGCTGCTCGTAATATTCGTCTCCCAGGCTCTCTTGTAGTCGGACAGGAAAGGATGAACTGGCACGAGCATCTTCACCCGGGGCTCCAGGGACGCACACGCTACAGCCAGGGCTCCGCCCTGGGATTGTCCGTATACACCGATGCGCTTCGGATCTACCCCATCCATGCCCATGAGAATTCTTACCATCTGCACCGTATCAAGAAATACATTCCGGTAATACAGTTTGTCAGGATTCGGATCATCCAGCCCCCGGATGATATGTCCGCGAATCGTAGTCCCTTTCACATTCAGATTATCCTCGGACAAGCCTCCTTGTCCCCTGCAATCCAGAGCCAGGACGGTAAAGCCGTGTGCAGCATAGGCCGCTTTCTCAAGCCAGTCTCCGCTGTCACTAGAGTATCCGTGAAAAATCGCCAGGCCAGGCCCTTTACGATCTGTCAGCTTTCTGGGTCTGGCCATTTTGCAGTGAACCCTCGCTCCGCCTACACCCTTGAAATATAAGTGAAAACACTCTGCCAACTCCGTCTGGAACTGAGCGGGGACGAGCTCATAATCCAAGCCCTGCTCTTCTAACTCCTGCAGCGCCCGCTCCCAGTACAGGTCAAAATCGTCAGGCTTCGGACTTCTTCCCCCATATGTCTTCAATTCCTCTATCGACATTTCAAAAGCCATTCCGCTCTCTCCTCTCCATACCCAAACAGCCCGTCTGAGACGGGCTGCGGATTATACGAACCTATTAATTATTCGCGTAGAACTCCTTGATCACCTGCTCAGCAGGCTTGCCAAACACATCATATCCATCGTTCCCGGATGCTTCAGCCTCCGCGTATAATAGATGATTCCAGTCCCACAGGCCGAATCCCTGCACCCACTCCCTCCGGGCGCATTTGTCGAACATGTCCCTGTAGAAATCAGCCTGCTCCTGTACATTTACACTTCCCTCATGATTCCAGTCATTCGGAATCTGGGAAGATCCTGTACGGCTCGGACAGCCCGCCTCCGCGAAGAAGAACGGCTTGCCAAATGACTTCACGATCTCCCCAATCCGGTCAAGCTGCCTATCCCAATCCCCCAAGGGATAGTAACCGCTGGAGGAGATCACATCCACGGCATCCCACCAGCTTACATTCCCTTCCTGGTATTTGTCCGTGTTATAAGTAACAGGTCCATGATAATGCTCACGAACCTTGGCGATCACTTCACGCCATTCATCAGCGCGCCGCTCCGTCTGAACCATCTCACAGCCCGCGATATACATATCACAGCCGCATGCCTCGGCGATCCGGGCATAATGCTCCTGATACTCCGTATAACTGGCGAACCAATCACGCCATTTCGGCTCACACGGCACATCAAGATCGAAGAAATTGATATGCGCCCGCCAGGTGCCGTCCGTAACATTCACGGTCGGCTTCAGAATCGTCTTGAATCCGAGGCTCTGGGCGTAACGAATCATAACAGCAAGCTCTTCATCACTGACCATGTGATCCCCTGTATAATCAATCACGGTAGATTGGGGTTTAGCCTGGTGAGCGGCCAAGGCAAAGATCACGTGGGTAGTTCCTGTTCTTTCCTGCAGCAGCCGAAGCGATTCCCTCGCCTCAGGCTTCAGAAATTCCCCTTTACGGGCCATCCAGCCGTAAGTAAATCCCTTGATGTATTCCATGTGGCTGGCTTCCTCCTTACATAATTCCGATTTCCTGATCATCTCCAACTACTTCATTGGTCTCGATAACATAGTTCACAATCTCATCCACTGTGGTATAAGCAACACCTACATAGGTATCCGCTGCGCCGTAGTAAATCGCGATTCTTCCTGTTTCGGCATCATGCAGCGTTGCACATGGGAACACCACATTGTCTACAAAACCTCTCTCTTCATACCATTCCTCCGGAGTAAGCACATAGTTGGAAGAACGGTATTTCACTCTTGACGGCTCGTCTTTGTCAAAGATCACAGCACCCATGCTGTAGACGAGGCCATTGCAGGTTCCGGTTACCCCATGATAGAACATCAGCCAGCCTTCGGACGTCTCAATTGGTGCTGGTCCGCCGCCGATCTTCACGGACTGCCACCATCCGTCCCCACCCTTGGACATCACATGACGATGCTTGCCCCAGTATACGAAGTCAGGGCTTTCACTTAAGAAAACATCACCGAACGGGGTATGTCCACTGTCGCTCGGACGGGACAGCATGACATAATTGCCGTTAATTTTCCGCGGGAAAAGAACGCCGTTACGGTTGAACGGCAGGAAAGGATTCTCAAGCCGCACAAAGGTCTTGAAGTCATCGGTCTTCGCAACACCGATAGCTGCACCATAGAAATCCGTACACCAGATAATATAATAAGAGTTCTCCACCTTCACAAGGCGTGGATCATAAGCATACCGCGGCTGGAAAGGCTGGCCTTGCTCGTCGACAAACTCAATCCGCTTCTCATCAATCGTCCAGTTGAGCCCATCCTCACTTGTTCCCATGTGAAGATGAGGGCGGCCGTTAATCGTCTCGGCTCTGAACACACCGATGAATTTGCCTTCATAAGCAACAACCGCGCTGTTGAAAATGCGCGCAATCCCTTTAGCGGGATTTCTGTGAATGATCGGATTCTCCGTATGGCGCCATACAGGCCCCACAGCGCCTGCCGGCTTATCCTGCCAAGGCATTTTGTCCAGTTTCTCTCCAATAATTTTGTACTGTCCCATGATAGATTTCTCCTTTGATTAATATGTCTATATATTTTGGATAGAGCTCGTGTTACTTTACGGAACCTTGGGCAAAACCGTTATAGATATACTTTTGCAAGGATACAAAAGCAATGGTAATCGGAATGATTGAGATAATGATCGCCGCGCAAATGACTTCCCACTGCGAGCCGTACGGCCCTTTAAATTTGAACAGCGCTGTGGATATCACCTGCAAATCCTGGCTCGGCATGTACAGGAAAGGTGTGTAGAAATCGTTGTAAATATTAACCCCTTTCACAATAATCACGGTTACGATAGCCGGCGCAAGCAGTGGAAGAATGATTTTGAAGAAAATCGTAAAGTAAGATGCACCGTCAAGCATGGCCGACTCATCCAGCGACTCGGAGATCGAATCGAGGAATTGCAGGAAAATGTAAACTGCGATAATATCTGTACCCAAATAAAGCAGGATCGGAGCAAAACGGGTATCTACCAAATGTAGAAAATCGATAATTTTAAACGTGGCCACCTGTGTGGTTACACTTGGAATCAGGGTAGCCAGCAGAAAGGCTCCCATTAGCAGCTTGCTTCCACGGAACTTGAACCGGCTGAGCACAAAGGCGATCATCGAGCCAATCAATGTCGCACCGGCAATCGAGACAATGACGATAAAGATTGTGTTTGCGAAGCCAAGCAGCATTTTCCCATCCACAAAGGCTTTCCGGTAATTATCGAAATTGAGCCAGTTAGTCGGAGGCTGAAGCGGACTCGTTGTAGAATACTCCTGGCCTGTCTTGAGTGAAGCGAACAGAACCACCACAATCGGAATTAATACAACGAAAACAGCAAGAATCAAAGAGAGGTATTTAAATATGCCGGCTGTTGCATACTTGAGTCTATACATATTTAATCCTCCTTCTTGGACAGCAGGTTCTGAAGCACCGTTACAATAATAACGATAAACAGCAGCACAACCGCCATCGCAGATGCAAGTCCAAGTTTGCTATATTTGAAAGCTACGTCAACCGTCTGAATTACAAAGGTATTACTTCCGTTCGAACCGCCTGTCATAATATATGGAATATCAAAGGCGCTGATCGCACCGCTGATACCAAGAATGAGATTAAGCTGAACGATACGTTTGATGCTAGGTATGATGATATGGCGGAATTGATGCCATTTATTCGCTCCGTCAATATCCGAGGCCTCATAAACATCCTTGCCTACGGAAGAAATGGCTCCCAGGAAAATGATGAAGTTGAAGCCCATGTATCTCCATATAGAGGCACCGGCAAGCGAGACATTAATAATATTTGGATTGAGCAGCCATCCCTGTGAGAGATTGCTAAGCCCAAGGAAGTTCAGAATTGTGTCCAAAGTTCCATCCGGCTTAAAGAAGAACAGGAAGATGAAACCGATCGCCACCCCGTTAAGCAGTGAGGGGAAGAACAGCACACCCTTGAAGAAATTTTTGGCCCGCACTTTAAAGCTCAAGATGGTCGCAAAATATAAAGCCAGACCCATCTGAATAAATGTGGCTACGAAATAGTACAAGCTGACTTTAAATACGGTGAAATATTTGGGATCGGTAAAGATCGTTTTATAATTCTTGAATCCGACCCATTTGTAATTTGGACTGTATCCATTCCAGTTCGTGAAGCTGTATTTAAACATATTGATTACCGGAAGATATGCAAAGGTAAACAGTAGAATAACCGGTATCAATGAAAAAGCTATAATGATGACTTTTCTCTGATTTTTATAACTCATATTTTTAAACACCACTCACACCTCCAATATTCCCTTCCTCCCTCTAAGGAAAGAGAAGGAAAACGAACTTGTGCTCGTTTTCCCATCTCCTCATGAGAAGCTTTTTGTCTGTTGGTTCCTCTGTTATTCGCTTGCAACGGATGCGCGTGATGCCTTCCATCTGTCATTAAGGTCTTTCATGATGTCGTCATAGGATTCTTTCTTGTTACCTACAGCGGCTTCAATAATTCGTTTCTTGAAGTCCGGCTGCCATAGTCCGATCTCGGAGTCTTTATCAATCTTATCCACGAGACCTTCCTGCCCAGCCTTAGCCGGAGTTTGGAACTTGAACTCAATTCCTGTTCCTTCGAACTGTTTCAGTGCGGCAGGAAGCTCTGCACCAACCGCCGGGCTCATACCGCCGCCCTCGGTTGTAGGGTAAGTGGATTTATTAATGAACCAGTCCACCCACGCTTTGGCAGCTTCTTTGTTGCTGCTCTTGGAGCTGACACCAATCGTGTAGTCATCTGCAAGCGGCACAATCACTTTACTTGCATTGGTAGGGAAAGGCATAAATCCGATATCGTCCGGATTCTGGCTCTTGCTTTGGATTTGTCCAACAGCCCAGGAGCCAAGAACCATCGTTCCGATCTTGCCGTTAGCCATATCAGCCTTTGAAGATTCCCAGTCCGTAGTAGTAGGGTCCTTCTCAATCAGACCTTTCTGTGCCACATCATACAATAGTTTGTACAGCTCATAGTGCGGCTGGCCCTTAACGAAATTGTCATCCGTAGTAGGCTGGGTTACATTTACGTAGTCCACGTTGCCTGCAACGGTGGTCAGATCGGCTTCCCACTGGGTCAGCGGCCAGCCTGCGGCATAGTTCGTATAGAGCGGTACAGCTTGGCCTTTGTCTTTGATTTTTTGCAGAGCGGCCAGGAATTGATCCGGCGTTTTTGGAACCTCAGTTACACCCGCATCCTTGAACACTTTCTTGTTGTACACAATTCCGGAATAGTTGATCGTAGTTGGAATCCCGTAGACCTTCCCGTCTACGACTCTTTCTTCCAGACCGTTATACTGCTTCTTCATATCCTCATAGTTGCCAAGCGGCTCAAAGAATTGAGGAAGATCAGCCAGCGGAACGCTGGTAGGCAGCAGAAGAACATCGCCATAGTCGGAGGAATTCATACGTACCTTGATTTGTCCCTCATAATCAGACATCGCTTGGAACTTCACGCTGATATTTGGGTATTCTTCGTTAAATTTCTTCGCATAATCTTTGAATACCGTATCCACGATATCTGTTTTCTGAGTGATAACGGTAATCTCCCCTTTAAGGTCTTTACCTGTAGCAGCGGTTCCGCTTGATCCGGTATTGGTGCTTGGTTCCTCACTTTTAGCGGATGAGCAGCCCACCATTGCAAAAACCAGGAGAGCTGACATAAGTCCTAACAGCATTTTACGTCTTTTCACTTTATGAACCCCTCTCTTTAACTTTTGTTAAGTTATCGTTTAAGTTACAAATTGATATTACATTGTTAGCGCTTACCCGTCAATTAATTTTTTTTGACGTTTTTTATTAGCTTTTTCAGTCAAAAGAAAAAACCTTTAATATCAAGGCTTTTTCATCAAAATTGGCTGTGTTTTTATTGTTTTACTCATAAAAACAAACGCTGCTTACTTCGCTCATTTCCTTACACATTGACAAAAAATTTAGGGGTAATTAGAATATCACTATAAGTTAACGGTAAACATAACTTTAGATAACCTAACTTACCCGCATTTAAAGATCATTTGATAGTTACGGGTATTATCCACTAACTTATAGGATTTATTCTTTAACATCCGCAAGTTAGAATGTATACTAGGATTGATTATTTAGGTGATTTGGTAATGAGATCAGCTATGAACAGGTGGTGGTGATCGGATGAAGAACAATGTTACTATGCGGGACATAGCCATGAAGCTGGGTGTGAGCAGCGTTACGGTTTCCAAAGCCTTAGGGGATAAAGAAGGCGTAAGTGATGAGCTTAAAGCCAAGATCAAGAAGGTTGCCGCAGAAATGAATTACCGCTATAATACAACCGCCAAATCCATGAAGGAGGGCCTGTCTTATAACATAGGCGTGATCATTCCCGAACGGTTCACCGGGCTGGCCCAATCCTTCTATTTGAGAGTGTATCAGCATATTTCCAGTCTGCTGGACAGCTATGGCTATTACGGCATTCTTAATATACTGAACAGTGAAGACGAGGATCAGTTGAATCTTCCAAGAATCTATTCGGAGAAGAAGGTCGATGGAATCATTGTCCTTGGGCAAATCAGCAAGGAGTACATTGAAATTATTCAGAGCATGGATCTGCCAAAGATCTTTACGGATTTCTATGACGAGCATGCGGATATTGACTCCGTAATCACGGATAACTTTTATGGCTCGTATGAAATTACCAATTATCTTATCCGTAATGGTCATAAGAACATTGCTTATGTGGGTAACATCCATTCCACAAGCAGTATTCAAGACCGCTTTCTCGGTTACTACAAATCTTTGTTGGAGCACAATATCCCGCTCAAGAATGAATATATTATTAATGACCGCGACGAGCGCGGCAAATATATTGACATCCAGGTTCCTGAGCAGCTTCCAACCGCCTTTGTCTGCAACTGTGACCAGGTGGCTTACCTGCTCACCGACAAGCTAAAAGCCTTGGGGTACAGCGTTCCCGCAGACTGCTCTGTCGTCGGATTCGATAACGATATCTATGCCACGCTGACCGTGCCCAATTTAACAACGGTTGAAGTGGACATTGAGCAGATGGCAACCACCTCGGTGAACTCGATCATGCAGAAGGTCACGAATCCTACCAAACGGTTCGGTCGTGTCCTCGTGCAGGGCAAGATCATCTATCGTGACTCCGTTGGCAATCTGGACCAGACTCAGGATGAGAAACAGCAATCTTTTGCAGGTTAAAGATGATCCTTGGGAGCTTTGGGAGTTTTGGGAGTTTTGGGAGTAAATCTATACAACACAAAACCTCGTCAGCTTTGACGAGGTTTTGTGTTGTTTTTCTTAATTGAACTGATTAATACGCGGTCCAACCCGCATCTGCTGTGATTACCGTACCATTTACAAAGCTCGATTCATCGGAGGCCAGGAATAACGCAACCTGCGCAATCTCCTCAGACTTCCCTATCCGCGGATTAAGACCCAGCCCAACCTGTGTGCGGCCCATCCCGAATTCATTAATATTGGTCATGGAAGCACCGATGTTCGTCTCTACCCCACCGGGTGCAATGGCGTTACAGCGGATTCCCTGCTTCGCATACATGTAACCGGTATTCTTGGTGAACCCCACTACCGCGTGTTTAGAAGCTGTATAGGCTGCACCTGCGCGTGCCCCATATAGTCCACCTGCCGAGGCTACATTCACAATAACCCCTTTTTGCTTCTCCAAAAAGATGGGCAGCACTTTACGTGTTGCACGCATAACACTTGTTGTATTAACAGCAAAGACCCGCTCCCATACGTCATCACGAATATCTCCGGCTGCTTCAAAATTGTCCATAATTCCCGCATTGTTAACGAGAATATCCACCGTACCAAATTGCTCCACAGCTGTGTCAATCAAGTTCTGGATATCTTCCTCTTTGGCAACGTTAGCTGTCACCGCTATGGCTTCGCCGCCCTTAGCTTTAATCTCTTCTACCACACCGTTCGCCGCATCTGAATTGATGTCAGATACGATCACCTTTGCGCCCTCCTGTGCATATACCAGCGCAATCGCTTTGCCCATACCGGAAGCCGCCCCGGTAACTACCGCAACTTGATTCTGAAGTCTCATATTAGTCCTCCAATTCCCGAGTGAATACGTTTACATCTAAATTTAATAAACAAATGTTCGTTAACAAACATTCATCTATAGTATAATAACTTCAATTCCCCGGCATCAATATGCAAATTCATTGGATATTGTTTACTAATTAACACTTACCCGGGCAAGTGTTCGTTATTTCCCAAGGAGGCAGTCCCTTCCCTATGCCCAATCAAACAACAGCTATCGATAGAAGAATTAAAAAGTCCAAAAAGGCCCTTAAGGAATCACTGCTTAGTCTAATGCAGACAAAGGAGTTCAAGGAAATATCCATCACCGACATCGTACACTTGGCAGATCTCAACCGCGGCACTTTTTACAAGCATTATCAATACAAAGAGGATCTATTACAGGAAATCATTGACGATGTCATTACAGATCTCATTGCTTCTTACCGCGAGCCTTACCAGGGCATCGAAGTATTCGATGTAACCAAGCTGACTTCATCAGGCATCAAAGTATTTGAACATGTCGAGCTGCATGCAAGCTTCTACACCCTTATTGTGCGCTCCAACGCCTTTGCAGGATTCCAGAATCGAATTTGCAGCGTATTAAGAGACTTGACCTTACAGGATTTGGGTGGTTACCGGATAAGCCCCGCAATTAACCAAGAGCTTCAAGCCAGCTATCATGCTTACGCCATCCTGGGCATGATTATCGAGTGGGTCAGCGGCGGATTCAAGCACAGTGCCGGCTACATGGCGGATCAGCTGCTTGCGATTATAAAAACCAGTCTCGTAAGCCCCTCTCTTAGGCCGAATTTTTCCGAACTAGGGACAGGTAAAGGTACTAACGGGAAGCCTAATCTATGACCGGAAAATGCAGCAGGAGGCAGCAAAGCATTGCCGCCTCCTGCCTATGTTTTTAGTTATTACTCTCCTACTCCCACAAGGGCGACATCATCCATGTAGAGGATAGCCTCTCCGGTCCCCGTGAAGGATTCCAGCTTGAGGCCCATGGATTTAACCTGGTTCAAGTCCTTCACCTGATCCAGCGGCAGCGTGATTGTCGTGAAGCCATCGCTCGCGCTGTCCACATTTGCCGTCTCCGGCAGTCCGCTATCATACCAGGTCCAGCCGCTTCCTGTCTTGATATAAAGCCGTGCTGCGGCAGTTCCCGCAGACAACTTCACTTTGAGCGTAACCGCCTTAATCCCCGACAGATCCAGCTGTGCATCATTCTTCAATTCAAACGAGCCACCTTTGCTTAGGGTAAAGGCCGACTGCAGCGCCTGCTTTCCTTCTGCATACACATCTGAGGTTACAGATGGCGTCTTGGCGCTTGCCTGATTATCATTCAATTCCCAACCTTGCGTGTCCGACTCGAAATTATATAAAATTCCCGGTACATGCCCACCACCAGATCCGCCACCTCCGTCTGGAATGGTTCCAGCTGCTTGATCGTATACGGCTTTGATATCATCAAAGAACATCGTACCGGTTCCAGTAAACCCATCTACCGAATTGGTATAAATCGAGAATTTGCTCACACCCTTAAGCTTCTCTTTGGTTAGTGTCCCCGATGCGCCATGTACAGGTACAAATTTAAGGAAGTCCATCTTCTCCAGGCGGCCCTCATCCGTCTTGGTATCCGGATAATACTCATAATCGCCGTCACTGACATGAATCTGGATAACCAGCTTCTGTCCTTTCCCATCCGGCTTGATCCAAGCCTCAAGCTGGTTGAATCCGGACCAATCCACATCATTCAGGGTTTTGGATACACCGGCATAGGTCTGGGCTGCAAGCGTGTATTCGTAAGCTGCTCCGTAATCGCCAGTCTGTTTCTTATCCGCTACGAGTGATATTTTTGCTCCGTCTCCCTGGGAAATATACTTGGCGGCCGCAGCGTCCGACAACCCTTGATAACCTTCAAAATCATCCACTACCGCAGGATCAGATACAGGCTCCTGATAGATACTGAACAGCTGAAGATCATCCAGGAAGACCGAACCGGAACCGGCAAGCCCGTTTCCCACTAGGGAGAACGCCAGCCCTTCAGCCTGTCCGGAAATCTTCGCATCCGTCACATCAATAGATACCGGATATATGTAATGCCTCTGATCCTCCGTCTTCGCCAGATCTGACAGTTTCTTCATCGTTGTAGTCAGCCCAAACTTTCCGGCGTCTGAATAATCAGGCGGCAGCTGCACAAGTGCACGGACATTTGCATCCACATTCTCCGATCCTAGTTCCACCGGGATATAAGCATTAAATTTCACCCGCTTTACCTCTTTAGGCAGCTCGGGTCCGAGATCAGTTAGGCCCAGCTTGAGCTCCTGCCAGGTATCAGCCGCATCCAATCCGGTCACATCCAGCTTAAGCGCCCCATCCCCGCCAAAGACAGCTTGGCTTGTATTCAGTTCAATGGATGTTGGATTATTATTTAGCCCCGACCAGGTTCCGTTATTGCTAATTCCCCCAATACCCGATTCAAACGTATACTCCTTCAGCAAAGCTTCCTCAATCTTTACAAATACCGTATTCGTCTGGGTCAGCTGCGGCTGGAGAGCTCCATTCGCATCATACACCCTCACAGTAAATGCTGCCGTCTTGCCGTTTAGGGAGGCATCCGGTGTCCAGCTTGTGGTGTAATAACCTTCAGCAGCATCCCAGGTCATTGGGACTTCCTCATTCGATCCATCAGCGGCAAAAGTCACCTTGGACGGCTGCTCATGAAGCACTCTAGCCCTGATCTTGATGGAAGCCGATCTAACCGTGGCCTGGTCTACCGGGGAGGCGATATGCATGAACGGTTTTTCGGGACCTGCCTTTACCGCTGCTCTAGACAAATTGCCCACTTCCCTGCCAAACGCGGTATAAGGATCATCGTAAAATTTGATGAAGTCCGGCAGCAGCTCATGACTGCCTAGCTCACCGGCATCCTTGTAAGGTACAAACAGGTTGCCGTTTAGATTAAAGTTGGCCCAGGTCAGCATGTAGGCGATCCGCTTTGCATCCGGATCACTCTTGATTGCGTTCAGAAGTTTTGTGAACCACTGCAAGTCCTTGTTGCCTGAGGTCTTCATCCCGCTTGGGCTATAACCGAACTCGGAGAACGTTGCGATTTTGCCTTTGGAATCGGCCAGTCTGGAGATCATGGCCAGATCGCTGACCAGACCTTTCAGGAACCCATCGGCCCCTGGTGAATCCTGATTATCATATTGGTCCATGCCCAGAATATCGACATAGTCATCTCCCGGATAAGTGGCCAAGTACTTCGATTCTGATCCACTGAATGATCCGTTAGGCGAATATACGTACAGCAGATTGTGCACATGCTTCATATCCCGCAGGTATTCTACGGTGTATCTGAATATTTCAACATATTCACTCTTGGTGGTCGTCTGGGCTCCCCACCAGAACCAGCCGCCGTTCTGCTCATGAAACGGCCGGAACATAATCGGAATCAGCTTGCCTTGATCATCCTTCAAATGATTCGCAAGCTCAGCGACTTGGTCAAGATAAGAATTAAATTCGGCATTCTTATCCCCGCCTGGTAAAATGTGCTCCACCACACTGCCCTTCGTATCATTAAAGCTGCCTTTGGTGACAAAATTCGGCATGTGCGCACTCAGCGTAATCATTCCGTTATTGTTGTGCGCCTTCTTCATCAAGTCCGCCAAGTTCTCCCGGCTCTTGGCCGGATCGCCGCTCACTCCTGGCTTCTCCTTCCCTTCCAGGCTCAGCGTGTCCCATCCGTATACAGCCGGGAAATCGCCAACCGAATTCAGGACATCCGATTTCGTCCCACTGGCGGTTGTCTCGCTGAAGGATAATCCCACATCTGTAGCATGCTGATGCCCAAAAAGCACCTGCTTCCCGCGGGTGTCCGCCAAGTAAGCAAACAATGAACGTGTGCTGTCCGAAGCCTCGGCATCCACAAGATTTGCCACTCTGGCAGCCGGACCATTGTCTCCACCGGTTCCACCGCCACTGCCGCTGCCCGGAGATGCAGGCGTTCCGCCACTGCTGCCAGTTCCAGAACCTGGAGAAGCGGCTGCTGTACTTCCACCGGCTACCAGTTGGCCATTTGTAATACTGAAATCCCCTATCGGAGCTGATTTCCCATTAACGACGACCTGCTTCGACTGATTGGTCGATAAGGTAATCGTACCTTGGGCATTAATCGTTGTACCCTCGGCTGTACCGAAGATCTCAAGCTTGCCGATGGTTGCGGCGCTGGCGCAAGTGAGATCCAGGGGCTGATTGACCTGAATATGGCTGATAGCGACTCCCGTACCGAGGTCCAGTCTGGATTTGCTGTTCACAATCAACTGTTCGATCCGGGTAGTGCCTGTGGTCAGCACTCTCACACTCCCTTCCTTGCGGTTAACATCAACATTACCAAGCTTAGAGTTATGAATGATTACCGAATGATCTCCGCCACCAGCTACAAAGGTTGTCCCCAGTACCGTCACGTTATCCAGCGTGACCTCGCCATTTGCAATTCCGGAAGAAAGATACAGGTTGCCGGAAATTGTTGTATCCTTCAGGATTACACCATCATGATTAATTACCACGTTCCCTTGGATGTTCCCGCCCTCGACAGGACCAGGCGCTGAATAGTAGCCGCGGGCCAGCTTATCAACCAGCACAGCGGCTTCAGCTCTGGTTATAGGAGCATCCGGTCTAAACGAGCCATCAGGGTAACCGCTTACATATGATTGCAGAGCTTGAACGGCATCCTTGGCATAGGGTTTGATTTGTGCCTGATCCGTAAATTTAAGGCCGCTCCCATTCCCCTTGAGCTGAAATGCTCTTACAAGTAAAACCGCTGCATCCTGGCGGGTGATCTCTGTGTTCGCCCGGGCCTCATTATTCTCGAATCCTTGATAATAACCGGCCTGCTTCGCCAGGGATAGCGCATCCGAGTACCAGGCACCGGCAGACACGTCTGAGAATGGCTGTACGGATTTCTCATAATAACCGAACATCCTATTAAGCAGGGTGGCGAACTCGGCCCTTGTCAATTTCTGATTGGGAAGAAAAGCTCCACCCGGATACCCCTGGATGAGACCGCTGGATTTCCATCTTTCAATGCTGCTTGCTGCCCAATGTCCGCTGGGCGCAGAGGATTTGGCAGCCGCGCTCCCTTCAACCGCAAAGGCACTGCCGGATGCCGACAGCAGTGAGAGCACAAGCATGGCCGCTGTGGAGGCGGAGATTATCTTCCTCATCTTCATAAACTAACCCCTTTCACTTTTTCATTTTTATTAGGTTAACGGTAAACTTAGAAAGATTTTATATTGAAAGCGTTTACCCGTCAATACCAATCCAGAATATTTGCCTTTCCACCTTATGTTCATGGGGTATTCAAGCCTTTTCTTTTCTCAACCACTCTTCAATAATATAAATTGACATAAAGAATTTAGAGCTTTAGAATCTAAATATAAAGTTATCGTTTACTTTACAAAAAAAGGTGTGAACTTCATTTGCAAACATTAAAAACAGAAGTATCCAGGGAGCTTCATGAACATATCCTTCCTTTCTGGTCAGCACTTAAAGATGACACGTATGGCGGATTCTACGGTGAAGTGAATTATGGACTGCAAACCGATCATGAGGCGGATAAAGGCGGAATAGCCGCATCCCGTATTCTATGGGCGTTCTCTTCCGCTTACGTCATCACCAAGCAAGAGAAGTACCTGCCTTATGCAACCCATGCTTATAAGTTTCTTAAAGATAAGGTTATTGATCATGAATTCCGCGGTTTGTATTGGATGGTGGATTACCAGGGGAACCCGAAGGACACACGCAAACATGTTTACACCCAGTCCTTTGGGATTTACGCACTTAGTGAGTATTACAAGGCGTCCGGAGATGCGGAAGCTTTGGATCTGGCCAAGCAGTTATTTCATTTGGTTGAAGAGCTTGGTTTTGATGCAGAGATCAATGCTTACAAAGAGGAGTTCGACCGCCATTGGAAAGAAACCCCGAATGAGATGTTAAGCGAGAATGGGGTTATAGCTGATATCACCATGAATACCCATATTCATGTTTTGGAAGCGTATACCAATCTGTTCACCGTGTGGCCGGATTCAAAGGTGCGGTCAGCATTAGAGAACTTGCTGGAAATTCTGTATTCCAAAGTCTACAATGCCGAGACGAAGTTCCTTGGCGTATTCTTTGACAGCAAATGGAACTCCTTGCTTGATCTCAAATCATTCGGTCATGATATTGAAGCCAGCTGGCTGATGGATCAGACGCTGAGAACCCTCAAACTGGATAAACCTGAGTATGTGCAGATGGTGATTGATATCGCGTACAACATTGCCGATCACGCCATGCAGGAAGATGGTTCTATGATGAATGAACAGGAAAGGGATCACCTAGACAAGACCCGTGTTTGGTGGGTGCAGGCCGAGGCCATCGTCGGATTTTACAACGCTTATGAGCGGACACAAGATTCAAGATTCCTAAAGCTGGCTGATCAGTTATGGTCCTATATTAAGAACAACCTTGTGGACAAGCGGAATGGCGGGGAATGGTACTGGTCCATCGAACCGGATGGCACCCCGACAGCAAGAGAAATCAACGGGGCCTGGAAATGCCCTTATCATAACAGCCGCTTTTGTCTCGAAATTATCGAAAGGGTGAACTAAATCAAATGATACATCCAAAATACAATGAGATCCTGGCCAAGCAGGAGCAGCTAATCACTCGCAAGAATGAATTGAATGAAGAATTCTACAATGGTGTGTACGACCGGTATAAATATCCGGTGATTACCCGCCATCATGTTCCCATTCACTGGAGATTTGATCTGAATGCGGAGACGAATCCGCACTTCATGGAAAGACTCGGGATTAACGCCACGTTAAATCCGGGGGCGATTTATTTTAACGGCAAATACTATCTGGTGGTCAGAACCGAGGGCCTTGACCGCAAATCCATCTTCGCCCTGGCGGAAAGCGATAATGGCTTGGATAACTTCCGGTTTATCGATACCCCGCTAACCTGGGAGGATGTGGATGCGGCAGAGACGAATATGTACGATATGCGTCTTGTCCTTCATGAGGATGGCTGGATTTACGGAATTTATTGCTCAGAGAGCAAAGACCCTGAGGCAGCCCCATTTGATACCTCCAGTGCAGTGGCACAAGCTGGCTTTGTAAGAACCAGGGATCTAAAAACTTGGGAGCGCCTTCCGAATATCCAGACGAAATCTCCGCAGCAGCGCAACGTTGTTCTTCATCCGGAATATGTTAAGGGCAAATACGCCTTTTATACCCGGCCTCAGGATGGTTTCATCTCCACTGGCTCTGGCGGCGGCATTGCTTTTGGACTGTGTGATGATATTCTGAACCCGGTTATTGATCAGGAAGATATTATTGATGAACGCAGATATCACACCGTCTATGAAGTGAAGAATGGACAGGGACCTGCCCCAATCAAGACGGATAAGGGATGGATTCATATCGCTCACGGTGTGCGGAATACGGCTGCAGGCCTGCGCTATGTTCTTTACACTTTTGCAACAAGCCTGGAAGATCCAACCCGGATCATCGCCAAGCCCGGTGGCCATTTCATCGCACCTTACGATGATGAGCGTGTGGGTGACGTGTCGAACGTAATCTTCTGCAATGGCGCAGTCGTAAATGAGCGCAACGAGGTCTTTATCTATTACGCCTCCAGTGACACCCGTATCCATGTGGCAACCACCACGGTTGAGAAACTGATTGATTACACCTTTAATACTCCTGAAGATCCGTACCGGTCCCTGGACAATGCACTTCAGCGGAAGAGCTTGATTGAACAAAATGAAGCCTTGTTGAAGAACAAATAAACATAATGTATTAATTTATTCATAACAGTTAAGGCTCCCACTCAGATGGGAGCCTCGACTGGTTCTTCTAATACTGAATTCTTACCTATCCTAGCTTATATCTCGTAATGCGGCGATACATCGACTTATTGCTCAGCTTACGAAAATGGGACCTAGCTGGATACAGATTGGCTTCTATAATCGCAATTCGCCCTTTTTGATCTGTTGCAATATCTAGCCCATACATACGGTGCCCGGGGAAAAAAGCTCTTAATCTCTTCGCGGAACGTATGGAAATGCGATCAATACGGGATTCCAACTTTTTGACAGACAGGTGATTAAGAGTTGAGTGACGAATTCCGGTTCCAAACTCATACAGCGATCCCTTACTCCGCGTATTGTTGGAAACAATATAACCCTCACCTGCAACTTTGATCACCTTTCCTGTGACCACCCACTTCGGTGAGTGTCTTTTCCGCTGAATGATGACCCTCATATCAAAGGGACGGCTATCTATGGTTGGACGATTAATTCTGCGTTGAACCATATAACTGGCAGATCCAATTTTTCGTCTAATATAACGATAGGTATCTGATTTTCCATTTATAATCATTATTTCTTTCTCATAATGAACGGCGTACTTCCCTCCTCCTAAATAGGAGACTTGAATAACACCCCGGCCACGGCTCCCCCATACTGGCTTAACGATAACATGCCTGTATTTTTTGAGAAGTTTCCAGAAAGCGTGACGGCTCATAAGTTTTGTTTTGGGAACGTAACGCGTTAGCGGGGGATAGCTTTTCAAGTATAAATACTTTAACCATTTATTTTTTGTTGCCGATGCCATGGAACTCCACCTTTCTCATCCACACTCAATGCTGCTGAGATAGCTTTCAAGCAATTCCAAAAACAATTCAATTTCCTTATATGTGATGTCACCTATATTGGCAATCCGGAACGTATTTAGCTGTTCAAGCTTGCCGGGATAAATCATAATGCCTTTACTGTAAAAAAAGTCATGCATAGATTTAAAATCATAACCCGCACAATCAGGCTCATGAATGGAAGTGATGATCTTGGAATGGTGCTCTTCGGGGACAATATAGGTTAGACCTAATCTTGCTAATCCGCTAATCAAGGTTTTCCAGGATGTAATGTATCTTTCGTACCTCTTCTCTATCCCTTCTTGCTTTAATTCCTCAATCGCCTGCTTCAGCGCATATAAGGTTTGTACAGGTGGTGTAAACCGCATTTGCCGATGTTCCGCAAAGTATTTGTATTGAGCATACAAATTCAAATAATAACTTCTCGGCTTCTTGTCTTTTAATGTCTCCAACTTGCTTCTTTCTGCGATCACGAACGAAACCCCGGCCATTCCCTGTAGGTTCTTATTGGAACTGGCCGCCAAATAAGAAATGTTCATTTCCTTCATCTGAATCGGAATAGCTGCAAAAGAGCTCATGGCATCCACAATCATCTCAATGTGATACTTTTTGCATAAATTCCCGATATCTTTCACCTTGTTAAGCAGACCGGTTGTGGTCTCATGATGTACGACGGCAAGATGAGAGATGGTGCGGTTGGAAGACTGGATATATCTTTCTAAATCAAGCAGATTAACTTCCTCATCGGGAGGGCTTTTGAATTCTAAATAATCCAATCCATAGACCTCAGCGATCTCGCACATCCGTTTCCCATAAGCGCCATTACTCACAATAATCACAGCATCCTTGTCTGGGACTGAACTGATCATGGATTCTACCGCTGCAGTACCCGATCCACCAAATAAAATGGCCGTATAGTGATCTGGATCCGCAACCAACTGAGTAAGCTCGGTAGAAATATACTCCATAATCTCGCCAAACACGGCCTCACGAGGGCAAATATCCGGAACTACCTGCGACCATTTGACACTTTCTGTAGTAGTTACCGGGCCTGGGGTAAGCAAAATCGTTTTCTTTACAGAAGAACTCATGAACTCCCCACATCCTTATCTTCCAAAGGAATATTATGAATAAAACGCTGCAGACGTTCTCTTACTTCGTGAGGCTTCATTAGAGGGCGGGCAAGCTTCTCCTTAGAGTATTTCGAAATTTTCATATGCACGAAAGTAAGGCCTTTAGTGTCTTTCCATTCTTGCAAAGAGGCCTTTAGTTCTTCTAGATTGTGAACATAGATGGAATTTGTATATCCGCAGGAGGCGGCAATATTAATGAAATCGATATTATGGGACACCGTGCTTTGTCCGCCAGTTGATTCATGGGCGTTATTATCGAGCAGAATATGAATCATATTGTTTGGATTGTAATACCCGTTTGTCGCAAGGCTTCCCATACGCATCAGCAGAGACCCGTCTCCATCAATCACGACGATGTTCTTGCTTGGTTGACTCAAGGCCAACCCCAGCCCGAAAGAGCTTATGCACCCCATAGAACCTACCATGTACAGATTATTGCTGGCATCTTCAATTTCATATAACTCACGCCCGGTTTTACCAGTTGTTGCGAGCTGTACAGTATTGTTGTCTTTCAACGAGTTAATTACAGACAATGCATCATACCTCGTAGGCATTTGATTGTCCGTGTGAGCAAGCTTTCTAACCTGGTTTAAGTGGACAGTGACTTGTTGTTTTTTCAAAGGCTCTTTGTCAAAGGTCCCTTTCTTAACAACAAAAAAGAACGCCCGATTCCGGGAAATTTGCTCATTAGCGAAAGCAAGTTGATTCTTAGCCTCCTCCAAATCGTTGGAGAGATACTGCCATTCCACATTCATTAAATTCAGCATCTGCGTTGTGATCCTGCCCATCAATTCATGCTGAGGCTCGTCAGGGATACCTGGTTCTCCGCGAAGGCTGACAAATCCAAGCAGCGGTATACGAAAAGGGTAAGTGAGGGAGGTTAATGGCGAAACGGCATTAGTCAGTCCTGAATTTTGCATAAGAACAACCGGCTTCTTTCCTCCTATATAAGCAGCGGATGCAATAGCAACCGCATCTCCTTCGTTAGCAGCAGCAACATAATCGCATTCATTGATGGCAAAATTGATCAGGCTTTTCAAGAAGGAGCATGGCACACCGCTAAAAAAAGTAAAACCTAATTTCCACAGCTCTTTGCCAAACAGCTTCGTATCCATTATATGCGCTCATCCAAATCCTGCTCCGACGATGGGAGATATTGTTCTTCCGCAGCTTCCAGCTCTTCTACTCCTTGAAGTCTGAATACTTCTTCAAGTGAAGCTACGTCCTTTTCAATTTGGACTAGGCTCTCATCCCGGTATATTCGGGCAGATATATTTTTCATGGCTTCAATGGAAGACCTCAAATTATGGTTGGCCCAAATAACAAGACTAATCCCCAACTCCTGAAACTTTGAGGTTGGAGTCATATAATACTTTGTAGGGACAATGACTACCGGCAATCGGCCTGCCCATTCCTTCATGAATGCTTCGATCTCAGCGATGTCCGATCTTTTGCTGTGTATCAACACGGCATCCGCACCCGCCTTCCGGTAGGCTTCTGCCCGCTTCAGCGCCTCTTCTAGTCCCCTCCCTGTAATAAACGCTTCCACTCTGGCCACAACCACAAAATCATCATCGTTTTGTGTATCTTTCATCGCCTTAATCTTTCCGGAGAACTCATCGATATCAGCCATAGGCTGCAGCTGACCGTTAATGAATGAATTCATTTTAGGGAATTGCTTATCTTCGATGCAAACGCCTGCTATATTGCGCTGCTCCAGCTTTTTCACAAGACGTCTTGCATTGTTGAAGTTACCATACCCCGTATCTCCATCCAACAAAATCGGAATGGAGGTGGCGTCACTCATAAATTCCAGAACATCTAAAACTTGAGTCCAGGAGGCTTCATTGTTATCCCTTACTCCCATCGCTGCAGAAATGGACAGCCCGCTAGCCCAGATTCCTTTAAATCCTGTCTCTTCCACGATTTTGGCAGACAGACCATTATGGGCCTCCATGATAAACTCCAGCTTTTTAGAATTGATAAGTTTTCTAAGCCGCTTTGTTTTTTTCATTGTGACTTTCTCCTCCCCCTCAAATATGGGCGGATTGGAAATCTACCCGCGAATAAGTTGCTTGTTACGCATAATCGTTCTGATCATGGTTTGATCGGGAAGTTGAGTAAACAACATATGACCGGGATGTGAATTAGCTTCAATGATCCAAATACGCCCTTTTTTATCTATAGCAAGATCAACACCTAACTCACGAATGGAATGCCGTTTGTTGATGATCTTGGCAATGGCGATGGATAGTTTGTTTATTTTACGATGATAGGCATCCACTTTCGATTGGTTATTCCCGGTTAGGCTTAAAAGTACTGTACTTAAAGGTGCGGCATGCCCTCCCTTAAGATAATTGGTTACGAATTTATGAGGTGCAGCTACACGGGCAGCGGTACCCGCAATCATCCATTTTCCCGCGGGCTTCTGTAAGTATATTCGGATATCAAAAATAACCCCATGATACTTCGCTAATCGAAGTCCTTTCTGCACCAAATAACGATGTTTAGTTTTGCGATAAGATTTTATTACTTTTAAGACAGAGTGAGATCCAACCACCTTCCGACT
Organism: Paenibacillus sp. J22TS3; assembly: GCF_018403205.1. Lineage (NCBI taxonomy): Bacteria > Bacillati > Bacillota > Bacilli > Caryophanales > Paenibacillaceae > Paenibacillus > Paenibacillus sp. J22TS3. The sequence goes on along the minus strand of NZ_BOSF01000002.1, from coordinate 73,042 downwards.
TGAACCACAACGAACCTCATAACCCTTTTTCAATCGCTTAGCCCGGATAATTCCGCTGCCACCACTCCCATGATTAGGTTTTATGAAGACAGAGGAATATGCTTTCAACATCCGTAAGGTCCTTGAATCCGTCATCCAGTGGGTTTCAGGTAAATACCGGCGCAAGACAGGATGCTTTAACATTTCTTTATGCTTCTTCATTTTTCCGATGGGCACAGACATCCCTCTTCTCTTTTGGGTTTTGTGCATGTAAAAGGATATTCATCAAATAACCCTATTGCGAGGGCCTCTGTCCATTTAGAAAATTAACCTACTCGACTTTTTTTTGAGTAAATCCAATACTACACGAACGTAATTCTCGATATGTACGGGAGAAAAATAAAACCCCGCCTAATGCTTAGGCAGGGTTTGCGCTGTTATTTTAGTGATTTACTGTCTAGCCCGAAGGCTCAGCTTCTGACTAATCTTAAGTCCGGCAAGTGCACCGGCTGCGCCGCATAGACTGACCAGAATTATCAGATCGTAAGATTGCCAGCCCAGCAGGAATGAGATTCCGCTGCCAAATGTAGTTCCAGCCAGGAATCCAAGTGATAATCCCACACTCTTCTCTGTGCCCATCTTAGAATTTCCACCTACATTCTTCTTAATCGTCCACTGCTGTATTTTTGGACAGCAGGCTCTTTAGCTCCTTCATAAACATGTTAATGTCTTTGAATTGCCGGTATACTGATGCAAAACGGACATAAGCCACCTCATCCACAGGATAGAGCTGCTCCATCACCAGCTCACCGATATAGCGGCTCTCTACCTCAGCAATGGCCGTGTGGCGAAGGGATCTCTCCACCTCCGATACGATCGATTCAAGCTGCTCTACGGACACCGGACGCTTCTCACAGGCCCGGATCAGCCCGCGCAGCATCTTCTCCCTGCTGAATTCTTCTCGGCTCCCGCCTTTCTTCACAACAATCAGAGGTGTCTCCTCAACCATCTCAAATGTCGTGAACCGGCGGCTGCACTGCTCACATTCTCTTCTACGGCGAATAGAACGATTATCGTTGGCCGGCCTTGAATCCAAGACCTTGGTGCCTAAATAATCGCAGTAAGGACATTTCAATTCATCACTTCCCTCATCTTTAAGATTGCCAATAAATTCATTTTTATTTCCGTAATGATATTTGAAAATACGAGACATAATAGTTGTACCAACCGGAGGGAGGTGAACAACAATGGCTCAAAACAACAGCGGTGGAAGTCGTAATGATTTGGTCGTAAGACAAGCAAACGGAGCACTGGAGCAATTGAAATATGAGGTTGCTCAAGAACTGGGTATTAATTTTCCTCAAGACGGTTATGCAGGTAACCTGACTTCCTATGAGAACGGTTCAATCGGGGGTACTATTACCAAACGTCTGGTAACCCTGGCTGAGCAGCAACTGGCTGGTCAATTCCGCCAATAGTTCTTTAGATGAGGAGCATTGGACAGGGTTCTCCTGTTCAATGCTCTTTTCTATTCCAATAAAGCCTAGAACTCCTTGTAGAGATCCTGGTACTGCTCATAATAGTGAGCTACCCGCTGTACATAGTGTCTTGTCTCACCAAAAGGAATATCCTTGGACGTCTCCAGACGGCCATCCCACTTCCCGCTTTTGATCCAGCTCTTCACCTTCGTTGGACCCGCATTATAAGCCGCAATTACCGCAATTTCATTACCTTCGAATTGATCATAAAGAGACTTCAAATACCAGCTTCCGATCTGGATGTTCTTATCCGGCTCCTGCTTCAGGCTCTCCAAGGACACATCCGGCAGACCCGCCTTGCTGATCACCCATTTTGCGGTATCGGGCATAATCTGCATCACGCCAAGCGCGCCCTTGGACGATTCCTGGTTAGCCTTATAATTCGTCTCCACCCGAATAATAGCCGCAACCATGAATGGATCGATGTGATTTACCGCCGCATGATGCCGGATTTCGTCTTTATAATATATAGGATAGAATAGCACCAGCCACTTGGAGTTGAAAAAAATCAACACAATAAAACTCAGAAACAACAGAAGCAGCACCCTCTTCTTACGCAGCCACTTCATGATAATCCTTTTCCTAACCAAAATTGGTTAATCTGCTGCTCTGTATGCTCCAGCCCCAGACTATTGTCAATAACAATGTCAGCAAGCCTCTTCTTCTCTTCAATATCCATCTGCGCCGATATCCGTGCAAGAGCCTCTTCCCGGGTCAGATCATTGCGCTTCATAAGCCGGCTAAGCTGCATCTCCCGCGGGATGTACACTACCATAACCTCGTCAAAGGAATCTCCCTGGCCCGTCTCATAAAGCAGCGGAATATCCGACACAATAAGCTTTCCCGGGTGCTGGGACTCCAATGCCGCGGCTCTGCTCCGCATCTCTGCACGGATCGCAGGATGGGTAATCCCTTCGAGTACTTTTCTTTCTTCCTTATGGGCAAAAATATGCTCTCCTAACTTCTTACGGTTCAGTGTCCCGTCCGGGAGAAGCATCGCTTGTCCGAAATGCGCCACTACCGCGTCCAATACCGGATGACCTGGCAGCATCACTTCCCTGGCTACAATATCCGCATCAATCAGCAGCGCCCCACGTTTCACAAGCATTTGGGAAACTGTACTCTTCCCGGTTGCTATTCCGCCGGTTAGCCCGATATTCATTTCGTCACCTCTTTAATGCTTCTTCATTCCTATATAAAATGAACTTATGAAGGATACACTTCTAGGTCGCTTCGATGCCGAGTGTTCTTACGACCACTGTTGTCTCCGAAATCCTTGAAATAACTATCCAGTGGGGCATTTCGGAGACAAAGGCGGACGCTACGCTTCTTCAGAATCACTCGGCCTCTCCGCTGAGATCGGTTAATTCTAAAGTTCATTTTATATAGTAACTTTACTTCTTCTTATTGTTCTTAAGCTTCATGACCTGACAGCTTGGACAAAAATGGGTTCCGCGCCCCCCAACCACCGACTTCTCCACAGGAGTGCCGCAAACCACACAAGGGGCGGATTTGCGCCCGTAAATTTGCAGGGAATGCTGGAACATGCCCATCTCCCCCTGGCCATTTACGTAAGATTTGATGGAAGATCCGCCCGCTTCGACGGCCTCGGTCAAAGTAAGCACAATCGCTTCGTACAGCCGTTTTAGCTCATCCGTCTTCAGCTCTGAGCAGATTCTCTCTGGGTGAATTCCCGCCCGGAACAAGGCTTCATCTACATAAATATTCCCAAGCCCCACCACATATTCCTGGTTGAGCAGGGCGGGTTTGATTTTCGTCTTACGGGAAGCAACGGCCGCCTTAAATGCCTCGAAGGTAAACCCTTCATCCAGCGGCTCGAGGCCAAGCTTAGCCAGAGGTTTCTCGGTAAATTCCTCACCCGGATAGAACAGATGCATCGTGCCGAACTGGCGGACATCCTTGTATCTGAGCTCCGATCCATCGGTGAAGTGAAAAATGACATGGGTATGCTTCTCTACAGGTTCACCACTCTGGTAGACTCCGTATCTTCCCTCCATCCTTAGATGGGACACCAGCACGAGCCCGTCCATAATGATTCGCAGAAATTTCCCTCTCCGCCCTACCTCCAGTATAGTGTGTCCCTGAAGTTCAAGCCTAAACTGCTGGATATCGTCCGGCCGCTGAATGATCCGCGGCAGGGATACCGTTACATCCTGAATCGTCTTGCCAGTCACCAGTTGACTGAGTGTTCTTCTGACTGTCTCTACTTCCGGTAATTCCGGCATGATCTATTCACCTCGGTACTTCCTATTCTAACGGACTGGATATGGCCTGGGCATGGCGTTTAGACCTTTATTTCGCCTCATACCAGTTCAGCCCGCTGCTGACCTCCGCCTTCAGCGGTACAGATAAAGGCAGGGCTTTCTCCATCGTCTCCGGCACGAGACGGGTCATAATCTCCAACTCGTCCTCCGGCACTTCGAATACAAGTTCGTCATGCACCTGAAGCAGCATGCGGCTCTTCAGCTTATGCTCATGCAGCGTATCGTTCATCAATACCATAGCCAGCTTGATGATATCTGCCGCTGTGCCCTGGATTGGAGTATTCATCGCAGTACGCTCTGCGAAGGAGCGCAAATTGAAGTTAGACGCATTAATCTCAGGCAGATATCTGCGGCGCTCGAGCAGCGTCTTCACATAGCCGTCGCGCTTCGCTTCCTTAACGATATCTTCCATGTAGCGCCGGACTCCCTGGAACACTTCAAAGTACTGATCAATGAACTTGGCCGCTTCCTTACGGGTAATGTTCAGGTTCTGGGAGAGCCCATAGTCACTGATTCCGTATACAATACCGAAGTTTACCGCCTTGGCAGAACGCCGCATATTGGAATCCACGTGTTCCGCCGGAACGCCAAACACATCACTGGCAGTCTTCGTATGGATGTCCATATCGTTGACAAAAGCTTCCTTAAGCCGCTCGTCACCCGAAATATGCGCAAGCACCCGCAGCTCGATTTGGGAGTAATCGGCGGCCAGAATATGCCATCCCGGTTCTGATGGGACAAAGACCTTACGGATTTTGCGGCCCTCTTCCATCCGGATCGGGATGTTCTGGAGGTTCGGGAACTGGCTGCTAAGTCTGCCGGTGGCTGCAATGGTCTGCCGGTAATACGTGTGGACCTTGCCGGTCTCCGGCCGGATTTCCTTCAGCAGTCCCTCCACATAAGTGGACTGGAGCTTCGCCAGCTGGCGGTATTCCAGGATGGATTGCACGATATCATGGTAAGGGGCAAGCTTCTCCAGCACCTCCGCATCAGTGGAATAACCCGTTTTGGTCTTTTTAATCACAGGAAGCCCCAGCTTGTCAAACAGAATTTCTCCAAGCTGCTTCGGCGAATTAATGTTAAACTCCATACCGGCAAGCTCATAAATATGCTGTACCAGCTTCTGAATCTGGCCCTCGAACTCCTTGCCCAAGGCAGCAAGATCATCCCGGTTCACCGAGATTCCCTGCTTCTCCATATCCGCCAAGATTCGGGAAAGCGGCATTTCAAGCTCGAAGAACAAACGGTTCATCTCGTTCTTCTCCAGCTCTTCCTGCTGATATGGAATAATCCTCTGGGCAGCTGCAGCCTTATGGGCCAGATGTCCACTTAGCACTTCCACGTCCGGCACTTTATACTTTGCCCCCTTGCCGAACACCTCATCATCCGGCGTCAGGAACGGCAGACCATATTTGGAAGCCAGGCCGCTAAGGGTCTGATTGTTCTCCGTCGGATCAAGCAGGTAGGCGGCAAGCTGGATATCGAAGGAAGCCCCTTCAAACCGGATTCCATGCCAATGGAGCGCAAGATCCACCCGGTGCAGATCATATCCCCGCTTAGGCGTGCCTGAATCGGCAAGCCACGCGCGTACAGGCTCACCGGCTTCTTCTTTTATAAAATCAAAAGCAACATAGTAATGACGCTCCGAAGTGGAAAGAACCAGACCCACAATGTCCGCATGGTGCGGATTCTCCCCGTTCGTCTCGACATGCAGCACGTCGATTTCACTAAGCTGTGAGGCCAGTTCTCCTACAGTGCCTTCGTTCACTACAACAACCTCAAGCTGAACAGCTTCAGCTGTTTCATCTGAAGCTCCTTCGCCCTGATTCGCCCCAGCCGTGAAGGATAGACGCTCCAGCAGCGATTTGAACTCCAGCTTCTGCAGCATAGGAGCCGCTTTCTCTTCCTGAAGCCCGCCGAACACCATATCATCCCAAAGGTGCTCCAGCGGCACCTCACGGAATATGGTGGCCAGACGCTTGCTCATCCGCGCATCTTCAGCATGGTTAATGAGGTTCTCTTTCTGCTTGCCCTTCAGCTCATCCGTACGGGCCAGCACCTCTTCAACCGAACCGAACTGATGCAGCAGCTTCAGCGCCGTCTTCTCCCCGATTCCTGGCACGCCAGGAATATTGTCCGAGGTGTCTCCCATCAGCCCTTTCAGATCCACGATCTGGGCCGGAGTCAGGCCGTACCGCTCCTGAATTTCCTGGATTCCGTAAGGTTCAACTTCTGACACGCCCTTACGCGTCAAAGAAACCTTGACGTTATCGGAGACAAGCTGAAGCATATCCTTATCCCCGGTAACTACAACCACCTTGCGGCCGGACTCGTCCGCCTGTCTGCTGACCGTCCCGATAATATCATCCGCCTCATAACCTGGAAGCTCAAAGCGTGCAATTCCAAAGCTGTCCAGCAAATCCTTAAGAATAGGGAACTGTTCAGATAATTCCGGAGGCGTCTTCTCACGCCCTCCTTTATAGTCTTGATAGCCTTCATGGCGGAACGTTTCCTTGCCCGCATCGAAAGCCACCATCATATGTGTGGGTTTCTCTTCCTGAATCAGACGGAGCAGCATATTGGTGAATCCGTATACCGCATTCGTATGCATCCCGCTTGAGTTGGTCAGCGGCGGCATCGCAAAGAAAGCCCGGTAAATAATGCTGTTGCCGTCAATGAGAATTAATTTCTCCATACTGCACCTCGATCCTTCGTACTACGTTCTATCTCATATGATAACACAAGGGCTGTCCGATTAAGAAATTTAAAAAAGCACCGGATTTCTCCGATGCTCTTCCTTCCCTGCTATTCGATTACTGGTTCAAATCCGGCCGCTGCCCGGTGGCCAAATACACGGCGCTCTCCCCAATATTAGTTGCGTGATCCGCGATCCGTTCAATATAACGGCCTACCAGAGTCAGCAGCATCGCCTGCTGCACATTCTCAGGATTCGAAGCCATAATACCGTACAGGTCACGGATAATCTGGCTGTAGAGGTGATCGATTTCATCGTCATCCTGGGCCATTTTATAAGCTAGATCCGTGTTCTCATCCAGGTAAGCCTGCAGTGACTCCTCAATCATAATCCCTGCCAATTCCGCCATCCGCGGGATATCCACCAGCGGTTTGATTAACTCCTGCCCCTCAAGGCGAAGTGTAATCTTCGCGATATCAATGGACAGATCCCCCATGCGCTCAAGATCGCTGGAGATCTTGAAGGCTACGATAATCCGGCGCAGATCCTTCGCTACCGGCTGCTGGGTCACGATGAGACGGGACCCAATCTCCATAATCTGGTCTTCCATGTAATTCAGTTCAGCATCCCGCTTAATAATAACCTCCGCCTTGGCGGTGTTCGTGGTCTGAAGGGCTTCAATGGCCCCTTTCAGGGCTTCCTGTACGTGCTCGCCCATGGCGCGCAGCAAATTACGCAGTTCTTCAAGGTTCTGATCAAACTCTTTTCTCCGAATCATCCCTAAGATGCTCCCTTCTACTTAACCAAATCGGCCCGAAATGTAATCCTCGGTTCTTGAATCCTGCGGCGTGGAGAACAGCTTCTGGGTCTCATCCGCTTCAACAACTTCCCCGTTCAGGAAGAAGACGGTTCTTCCCGAGATCCGGGCTGCTTGATGCATGTTATGCGTTACCATCACGATCGTATACCTGTCTTTTAACTCTTGTACCAATTCTTCAATCTTCAGCGTCGAGATCGGATCGAGGGCAGAAGTGGCTTCATCCATCAGCAGGATGTCAGGCTGAACCGCAAGCGCCCTTGCGATACACAGACGCTGCTGCTGTCCCCCGGATAAACTTAAAGCGGAGCGTTTGAGGAAATTCTTAACCTCGTCCCACAGCACGGCCTGACGAAGACTCTGCTCAACGATTTCATCAAGCTCGGATTTGCTGCGGATGCCGTGAAGACGCGGTCCATAAGCAATATTGTCATAAATGGACTTTGGAAAAGGATTGGGCTGTTGGAACACCATACCGACCCGTTTGCGGAGAGCCTCAACATGAACGTCATCACTGTAAATGTCCGTTCCGCCGATCTTCACGGCTCCTTCGATCCGAGTTCCCGCGATCATGTCATTCATCCGGTTAAGCGTCCGCAGCAGCGTGGACTTTCCGCAGCCGGACGGTCCGATGAAGGCGGTGATTGCCTTCTCCGGGATGTCCATGGAGACATCCTTAAGCGCATGATAAGATTCATAGTACAAATTCAATTTCTCAATATTAATGATCGCTTCCATGTCACTTCTCCTTCAATTACGCCTCATAGGATAATAAGATAAAAGAAGCCCGCAGGCTTCGTTGTAAATTCGGATAATGTGGTTTCTAGTCAATACCTCATCATCTTACCTGTTTTGTGTTAAGACCAATGTACAGAATTGTAAACGCAGTGTAAAATTATCGGATTTTGCCGTATTCCGGCTTCCAAGGCTCACTCCTGCTCTATAGGCCCGGCAAGACGTTCCAGCTCCTTCATAACCTTATGCGCTCTTTGGGCAGCCTCGTCCGAGGACTGGTGCATTTCCCTGCCCCGCAGTTCAGCTTGATGCACTGCCTCCACCAGCGATTCAAAGGTGGTGTCCGCCTCCGCGACGTGCTCCCGGCTTCCCTCAACCTCTGCCGCAGAGGTCACGGCCATGGCTGCGGTCTCCCGGACCATTTCTCCGATCCGCTGCAGCGTCTTCCCGATTTCCTCCGAGAACTTCTTCGTCTGGGAGGACAAACTGCCCACTTCGCTTGCGACCACTGCGAATCCGCGGCCATGTTCCCCTGCATGAGCAGCCTCAATGGCCGCGTTCATCGCCAGGAGTCCGCTGCGGTCCGCAAGCTCGCGGATGCTGCCGGTAATCTCGGAGATTTCAACCGTCCGCTCCAGCAGCTCTTTGACCTGCTTCTCCTGACGGCTGGTGATGCTGAGCAGCCGCTCGAATGACTCCTTCACCTGCTGAAGCTCCGCCCGTCCCGCCGTAACCAGACGGCTCATCATCTCCGCTTCGCGCAGGCTTCGCCCGGCAGCCTCTGATACATGGTGCACGGATTGTCCAATTTGGCCCAATCTTCCGTGGCTTTCCTTGACCGTCACAATTCTAGCTTGATCCGCCTGCGTCTGCAGATTTCTCGACATAATCATGAGGTCCTGTACGGTCAGAACTCCCTGTACCTGATCCCGTTCTGTCAGGATCATACACTGGTAGAACTTTGAGCCCTGTCTGCTCAGGGCCGCATCAATCAGCTCACCGGGATCAGCCGACACTTCCCGTACAATCGGAGCCTGTTCCGCAAATAAGAGGGCCGGCTTGTCGTAGAACAGATCCGAAGCGAAGCGACCGGCGAACAAGCGGTAGAATGCATCCCGCATAATCAGTCCCAGCGGGGAGTTCCCCTCATCCGCAATCACAATGCAGGGAATTTGTTCATCTGCCCGGAGCGTACGCAGCACCTCACCGCAGATTTCCTCCGCATGAATAACAGGGACCTTCCGGCAGTATTGAGCCGCTGAGACCTCTGTGGAAGGCCTGTTCACTATTCGTTCGGAGACTGCTTCCTCCAGCATCCCTGTCACGTGTTCGACTGGAGGTTCGTGTTGCTTATCCTGTTTAACCAAAGGTCTTTCAAGCACGGCGATGGCCTCGTTATTCATAGTCTTCACTCCTATGACTTTTTTCCTATATTCCAAAATATAGGACAAAACTATTCACAGAATGTTAGGAAGACCGCGTTTTATTGTTAAAAGAGTTATCTTAATACAAAAAACACCCATCATTTAACCGAAATGATGGGCGCTTCTTTTCTTATTTACGACAAGCTTATAACCTACTCCACGAATGGAGTCGATGTGCACGGACCCCGGATCAAGCTCAAGCTTCTTCCGGAGTGAGCTCACATGGACGTCTACAGTCCGCTGTCCTCCGATATAATCAAAACCCCATACCGCGTTCATGAGATCATCCCTGGTCATGACGACCCCCGGCTTCCGGGCCAGATACAGAAGAACCTCGAACTCTTTGGGCCGGAGGGTGATATGTTCCCCGCCAAGGGTAACCTCATACTTCTCAGGGTAGATCGACAGCTCTCCAAGACTGATCTGTGACTCAGGATGAATGGAGGCTTTATCCCGCTCATCCTGTCCCGTTGACCTTCTAAGCACAGCAGCAACGCGAGCGAGCAGCTCCGCCACTCCAAACGGCTTGGTAATGTAATCGTCTGCTCCCGACTTAAGTCCTTGAACAACCTCTTCTTCCGCATTCTTGGCCGTGAGAATCACAATCGGTGTTTTCACGCCCTCACTCCGCAGCCTGGACATGATCTCGAACCCGTTCATTCCCGGAAGCATGAGATCAAGCAGAATCAGATCGAAATCCGATTTCAATGCGGTATCACAGCCTGACTGCCCATGTTCCTCAACGGTCACTTCATAACCCTCATTCGATAGGTTATAAGATAATAATCTGGATAAGGTTGGCTCATCCTCAATAACCAAAAGTCGTTGCGCCATATATACTCTTAGTACCCCCATTTTTATCAAATCGGAATAATGATGACAAATGTTGACAAGCTCAGCATATCACGAGAGTGTTAACGTTGTGTAAAAAAGGAAACTTTATTCATAATCTACTCTACATTATGAAGTAAAGGTAAATCGAGGATAAACGTTGTTCCTTCTCCGACCTTGCTGTCCACCCGGATTGTGCCTTCATGAAGCTCCACCAGATGCTTGACAATCGAGAGGCCCAGCCCGGTACCGCCTGAACTGCGAGAACGCGCTTTATCCACCCGGTAGAACCGCTCAAAAATCCGCGGCAGATCCTTCTTCGGAATACCGATTCCGGTATCGCTAATCGTGAACCGGACCTTCTCTTCCTCGTCCTTCTCACAGATGCTCTCCACCGTCACCTTCACCCTTCCTCCATCAAGGGTGTAGCTGATTGCATTGGACAACAGGTTCATGAAGATCTGCCGCAGGCGATCCTCGTCCGCTTCCATAAACAGCTCATCAGGCACCTCCAGCTTCATCGTGATGGACTTCTTCGCTGCCGAGGAACGCAGCACTTCAAAGATGCTGCCGAGCAGACTCTGAACGTGAACAGGCGAATACTCCAGAGGGACCCTTCTGGATTCAATCTTGGATAATTCCAGAATATCGCCAATCAGGCGGTTCAGTCTATCTCCTTCATCATAAATAATTTGCAGGAATGACCGCTTCGTCTCCTCATCCTGCACCCCGCCGCCCAGCAGGGTTTCCGCAAATCCTTTTACGGCCGCAATTGGGGTCTTCAGCTCATGGGATACATTAGCTACAAACTCACTTCGCATCACTTCAAGCTTGCGGATTTCTGTCACGTCCTGCAGCAGGAACAGCGTTCCCCTGTAAGAACCGTCATCCTCGAACATAGGCACACTGTCAAAATGCAGAATTTTCTCCTCAGGGTCATAGATCGTCCGCTCTTCCTTCATATATTCCTTGCGGGATATCCCCTCATCCATGAACCGGGTGAGCTCATAACTGCGTTTGATCTCATGATACAGCCTGCCCAGTATTGCGGTATCCTTCAGCCGCAGAATCCGCTCCGCCTCCTTGTTCACAAGGGCGATCCGGTCGCCCGTATCCACCATAAGTATCCCGCCGGTCATGTTGGAGAGTACACTTTGCAGCAGGTCCTCATTGTCGCGGATACGCTTCAGCTGCTGCTGCAGGCTGTCAGCCATCGCGTTGATAGCCTCGCCGAGCTGCCCGATCTCATCCTTGCGCTCTAACTGGACTCTGGCATCATAATCCAGCTTGGAGATCCGGTGAGCAACGGTAGTAATCTTCTCCAGGGGCCGGGTAAGCCCAGTGGCAACCCGGTAGCTGGTCAGTGCTGCAGCAAGGAACAAAACGATGAGTCCGCCAATCATCAAGGTCCAGCCCTTATGCAGGCCTTCACTCACTGTCTCCAGACTCATAGCCAGGCGGATATATCCGTTGAATCCCCCTTGCTCTGCAGCGACATGTTTCGCAACATACAGCATGTCTTCATGTATCGTACTGCTGAAGCGGATCGCTGTGCCGATTTGCCCAGTTTGTTTGGCCAGCTTAATCTCTTCCCGGGAGCTGTGATTCTCCATCTTGGACGGATCGCTCTCCGAATCCCCGATTACGGTACCATCCAAATTAATAAAAGTTACCCTTGATTTGGTCAGGCTGTCCATCCTCTTCGCCTGTCCAGTATAATAGGCCATAGCTTCCGGGTTCCCATTGATCTTGGGCAGCTGCAGCGTGCTGGAGATGAGGTTTATTTCCCGGGCCATATTCTCTTCCAGTGCGGACACGTGCGATTCCTTAAATACCTGGGCCATAATTAACCCGGCAGCAAGCATCGAAATCCCGACCAGCCCCATTAGAATTAGGGATAAGCGCATTCGAAATGTCTTCATTAGTTCTTCCTTTTTTTAAATGTAATTTAGGTAACTATATAAAATAAACTTTGAAGGTCACCCTTTTGGGGCGCTGTGATGCCGAGTGTTCTTACGAGCCCTGTTGTCTCCGAAATGCTTGAACTATATAAGATGAACTATTGATTTACACGTAAGGAAGACGTATGAAATGTTCCGTAGGGTCGCTGTTGCTCCCCGATTTCTTGAATTAAATGTATAAGGTTGAATTCCGGTCACAAAGCTTATGCTTCCGATGTAGCTTTCTTTCAGAAAGCTTGTAGGCGAACGCTTCGCTTCCCCAGAATCATTTCACACTCTTTCCTATTGGTAATTCTTTAGTTCAACTTATATAGATGTTCAGCGGGGCATTTCGGAGACAAAGGCGGACGCTCCGCTTCTTCAGAATCACTCGAGATCGAAGCTGAGATCGGTTATTTTTTAAAGTTCATTTTATATAGCTTGCTTCCGTCATCTTCTCTTCGTTAACATTGTTAGTATTATAATAACACAATGTAATCCCCGTATTATGATCTATTAAATCCGTTTGAAAGAGGGATATGACCTATGAACTATCACTTCTCGGCCTATATGTACAGGCTTCGGTCCATCAGCCGCTGGAGCCTGATGCGCAGCACTTCAATTGAAAATGTCGCCGAGCACTCTTTCCATGTCGCTCTTCTTGCCCATTTGTTATGCGAAATCGGCAACCGTCTCTATGGCAGGCAGCTGCAGTCCGAGCGTGCTGCCACACTCGCTCTGTTCCATGATGCGACAGAAGTGTTCACCGGGGATATTCCTACTCCGGTCAAACATCATAATCCCCGCCTGCTGTCGAACTTTAGAGAAATGGAGGCCATTGCAGCAGAACGGCTGACCTCCATGATTCCTCCCGAGCTTGCGCCAGCATATGGACCTCTGCTGAATGCGGATGATCCTGCCGATCAAGAGCTGCGCAAATATGTAAAAGCCGCCGATACACTTGACGCTTATCTCAAATGCACCTGGGAGCTTGCCTCCGGCAACAGGGAGTTCGCCGCCGCCAAGAGCCAGCTCCAGCAGAAGCTCGAAAGCCTGCAAATGCCGGAAGTCTCCTACTTTCTCGTTCATCTTGCGCCCAGCTTTGAGCTCACCCTGGACGAACTGTCTGCAGATTTATCCGATTAGAAGCAGCTTTCACTCAGAGCAACAAAAGGCGGCCGCCAGGTTCTTAAGCCTGGCGGCCGCCTTCATTAGGTCTTGAACTGATTATCCGTTCACAATCTCTCCACCGTTCACATGGATTACCTGTCCGCTGATGTAAGACGAATCCTCGGATGCCAGGAACACATAGGCTGGTGCCAATTCCTCCGGTTGTCCAGGGCGCTGCATTGGTGAATCTGCCCCGAACTGCTTCACCTTCTCTTCGTCAAAGGTGGAAGGAATGAGCGGTGTCCAGATAGGTCCCGGGGCAACGGCGTTGACCCGGATGCCTTTTTTGCTAACCAGATTCATCGATAACGCCCGGGTAAAGCTCACAATAGCGCCTTTGGTCGAAGAGTAATCCAGCAGTGTCGGATTCCCCTTGTAGGCGGTAACCGAAGCGGTGTTGATAATGGTGCTGCCCTTCTTCAAATGAGGCATAGCCGCTTTGGTTAAGTAGAACATAGCGAATATGTTCGTACGGAATGTCCGTTCAAGCTGCTCTGAAGTAATATCCTCGATGTTCTCCTGCGGATGCTGTTCACCCGCATTGTTCACCAGGATATCCAGTCCGCCCAGCTCACTTACGGTCTTCTTCACAGCTTCCTGGGCAAAAGCCTCCTCCCCGATATCTCCAGGGATCAAAAGCGCTCTGCGCCCGTGCTTCTCCACTTCCGATTTCGTCTTCTCCGCATCACTATGTTCGTTCAAATATACAATAGCCACGTCCGCTCCTTCTTTGGCATAAGCAACGGCTACGGCCCGTCCAATTCCACTGTCTCCTCCAGTAATAAGCGCAACCTTGCCCTTCAGCTTGCCTGCGGCCTGATAAGACCCTTCATATTGCGGTAGCGGGTTCATCTGGTCTTCCAGGCCCGGTCTTTGATTCTGGTGCTGTGCTGGCATGGTTTGTTTAGGCTGTTGATTGTTTGATGACATTTCAAGTTCTCCTCCTTGTGATGGCTGGAATTCATGATTATGTCTAGGATGCCAAGATAACCTTGGACATTATTCCTAACATACTTACCACCTGAGAAAGAATTGAACCTCTCATCACTAAACTGACAAAATTGTAGATAATATCGCAGCTTTCCAATTCGCAATCATAATCAAGTTTGTGAAACCGGATTTGACCTTCCATTTACCAAAAAAAGATTATTCCCAATTAGTACTCAATCTGGTACCGGTCAAAAAACCAGCTGTCATCAAACTGCCTGCGTGCCAGATACTGCTCTCTAAGCTGGAGCACACCATCCTCCAGGAGCTCGCTCTCCCATTTCTGCAGTTCGCCTCCCTCGCCAGCTACCCTGCGGGATTTCTCCAGCCTCTCCTCATTGAAATGCAGATACGCCAGCCGGAGAAGATGATAATCCCGGTAATCCACAGGAGGTACGTATGGAAACACGGTACGGTAAACCAGCGAAATGTTGACGGAAGGCTCAATCCTGCATCTAAAGCCCAGCAGCCTCATCCGGAGCGAGAACTCTGCCGCCACGGCTTCTTCCTGCCTAAAGCCTGCCTCGAACCCCTGATTCTCAACAAAAAGCTCACGCCTGACCGCTATACACTGCCAAGGCAGGACGGGCGCCTCCCCAAGATCATCCCTGTCTGTAATCCACTCTACTGTTAATTCCGGCAGCTTCAGCGACAGTCCATATCCAATCCTGTCTTGTTGCTGGTGAGCAGATATACTAGGACTTACACAATCAGCTGAACCCGATCTGATGGATTGAACTAATCCCTCCATCCAATAATCATCAACATACATATGGCCCGAGCAGAATACACATATCTCCCCCTTGGCTGCCAAAGCCCCCCGATTCCTTGCTGCGGCCGCACCAATGCCCTCTGTCTTCACATAATGGATAGGCATAGGGAACCGGTACTCGTACAGGAATTCACAACAGCAATCCATAGACTGATCATCAACAATAATAACTTCATAAGGGATGTCTGTCCTGGAGACCTTCATCGATTCAAGGGTCATCATCAGATTGATTCCTTCATTCTTGACCGCAATGATGACCGATACAGCCGGTACATTCGTTAGCATAAAGTTTAACCTCACTTACATTGGAAATACTAACTCGATATATACTTCCATAATAACCCAAATAAAACTATAAGTAAACATTTATAAAACTGTTAGCTTATTAAGTTTACCTCTCATATTCACTAATTTTATAGTAGGAGGGGTTATATGAATTATGATTCACTCGGCAAACGGCTGCGGCAGGAACGCCGCAAGATGCATTGGACCCAGGAAAAGTTGGCAGAGAGAATCGATGTCTCCGACGCATACATAGGGCAGATTGAGAGAGGAGAACGCAGCTTATCCCTCGATACGCTGATCCGGCTTGCCAACGAGCTGGGCGTAACGGTAGATTACCTGCTGCAGGACTCCATAGAAATCACAGATGATCAGTTCATAGACCAGCTCCGGCAGATCATGATGAACCGCTCCTCCAAGGAGAAGCAGATGGCCCTGGATGTGATTAAGCTAATGTTTACCCATCTTGATGAACTCTCATCATCCCCGTCCAAAGAATAACATGTCCAAAAGCCCCCGTCTCCGGGAATCCTAACTCCGGCTGACCGCGGGGTTTTTGAATCTGCGGCCGCATGAACGTTTCCCAAGTAGGGCTTAAACAAAAAGCCGAATCTTCTGTCTTAGAAGATTCGGCTTCTTATGTATATCTAATTAAATTACATAACGGAAAACCATGAAATATACAATAACAATCATCACAATAGCCAATACCGAGCTAAGAGTACGGATCTTGCCAATATGATCTGTGGCTTCCTTCTTGGCGCGGATAGCTTCCCCGGCAAGACGCAGCGGCTTGCCAATAATGCCGCTAAGTGCTCCGGCAGCCAGGAAGAGAACAATCACTACGACCATCCAAGTTACGGAATAGTTCCCTTTACTGATAAGGTATCCCCCCGTGAGGAACTGGAGAATCAAGCCGTACTGTCCAAAGCGGTTGAGTGTTCTTACTGCAGACACTGTCCCTTCCTGGGCGGGCAGAGACAGGCTGCCCACACGTCCGACAACAAATGGAAGAACAATGTAGAAGCCAAGTGCTAGTGAGCCAAGAACGTGCAGAAAAATCATCGCATTTGTCACAACATTTTGCCACCTTTCACTTATTTAGATTAATTATAAACTATTATATCCATTATCCAGATTAAAGAAAAGGTACAAGGGAGAGATAGAATAAGCAATCTGTTAAACCGTGAACATATTAAGACAAATCCCCGAATTAAACGGCTCAAATCACGGAAAATAAACCAAACCGGCCTCCAGTCCGCGTTTTCAGCAGATTGAAGGCCGGTAGTAGGATTGCCCGGCTTCGAAATCTTAGCCTTGGACAATCTTGATGACACTGCGTACCGATTCAGCCGACTTATCTAAAGCCGCTTTCTCATCCGCTGTCAATTCAAGCTCGAATACTTTCTCAATACCACTGCCGCCGAGAATCGCCGGCACACCCAAGAACAGATCGTTATACCCGTATTCCCCTTCAAGCAGGGCAATCACCGGAATAATCCGTTTCTTATCCTTCAAGACAGCTTCCGCCATCTGTACCAATGAAGCAGCCGGAGCATAGTAAGCACTGCCGTTGCCCAGCAGGTTTACGATTTCTCCCCCGCCAACGCGGGTCCGCTGTACGATGGCTTCAATACGGTCCTTCGGAATCAGAGTGTCAATCGGGATTCCACCGACGCTGGAGTAACGGACGAGCGGAACCATATCGTCGCCGTGTCCACCAAGCACGAAGCCGCGAACGTCTTCCACCGACACATTCAGCTCCTGGGCAATGAAGGTGCAGTACCGGGCGGTATCAAGCACACCGGATTGGCCAATGACGCGGTTCTTCGGGAAGCCTAAAGCTTTGTAAGCCGCATAAGTCATGGCATCCACAGGATTGCTCAGAATAATAACAATGGAATCCGGGCAATATTTCTTCACGTTCTCACAGACCGAAGTCACAATGCCTGCATTTGTGCTGACCAGGTCGTCGCGGCTCATGCCAGGCTTGCGGGCAATCCCGGCGGTAATAATCACAATATCCGAACCTGCGGCATCCTCATAGCTCGAGGTACCCACAATGTTGCTGTCGAAGCCCTGTACAGGACTTGCTTCCAGCATGTCAAGCGCCTTACCTTTAGTCGGATTCTCCAATTGAGGAATATCAAGAAGAACAACATCACCGAGTTCTTTCTGCGCAAGCATCAAAGCGGTAGTTGCGCCGGTAAATCCGGCGCCCACAACCGTAATCTTTTTACGTTGAATTCCCACTTGGACAGTCCTCCTACATGTTTTTGATAACTTGATTAGCGAACTCCGAGCACTTCACTTCTGTTGCGCCTTCCATCAGGCGGGCAAAGTCATAAGTCACGGTCTTATTGTTAATGGAGGTTTCAAGGCCTTTGTAAATCAGGTCTGCAGCTTCCTGCCAGCCAAGGTGCTCAAGCAGCATAACGCCGGACAGAATAACCGAACCCGGGTTGACCACATCAAGATCCGCGTACTTCGGAGCCGTGCCGTGAGTGGCTTCAAAGATTGCATGTCCAGTTACATAGTTAATATTGGCACCCGGAGCGATCCCGATACCTCCAACTTGCGCCGCCAAAGCGTCGGACAGATAGTCCCCGTTCAGGTTCAGCGTTGCGATGACATCAAAGTCAGTTGGACGGGTCAATACCTGTTGAAGGGCGATATCCGCAATCGCATCCTTAATCAGGATTTTGCCAGCATCCAAAGCTTCCTTCTGGGCAGCGTTCGCTGCATCCGTACCGGATTGTTCTTTAATTTGGTCATATTGTGCCCAAGTGAACACCTTGTCGCCGAACTCCTGCTCAGCAACTTCATAACCCCAGTTTTTGAAGGCGCCTTCTGTAAATTTCATGATATTGCCTTTGTGAACGAGCGTGACACTCTTACGTCCGTGATCGATAGCATATTGAACCGCGGCACGGACCAGACGCTTGGAACCTTCTTCAGACACAGGCTTAATTCCGATTCCAGAAGTTTCCGGGAAGCGGATCTTCTTAACACCCATTTCGTTCTGTAGGAAGGAAAGAACCTTCTTCACTTCTTCGCTGCCTTCCTTGTACTCGATACCGGCATAGATATCCTCGGTATTCTCACGGAAAATAACCATGTCAACAAGCTCAGGACGCTTCACCGGTGAAGGCACACCGTCGAAATAGCGAACCGGACGCAGGCAGACATACAGGTCAAGCTCCTGACGCAGCGCCACGTTCAGGGAACGAATGCCTCCGCCGATTGGCGTAGTGAGCGGTCCCTTAATAGCTACGATGTATTCACGGATCGCAGTAAGCGTGTCCGCAGGAAGCCATTCACCGTATGTATTGAATGCTTTCTCTCCCGCGAAGACTTCGTACCAAGCGATCTTCTTCTCTCCGCCATAGGCTTTCTCTACAGCAGCGTCAAGCACGCGTACGGAAGCTTTCCAGATATCCCGGCCTGTTCCGTCACCTTCGATGAATGGAATGATAGGGCGGTTTGGCACTTGAAGCTTACCATCTTGAATCTCAATTTTATCGCCTTCGGTCGGCAGGCTGAATTTCTCAAAGTTCGGCATATTACTTGTTCCTCCTCAAAAGTATGAATTATGATAGCAGGTCCAGTTAAGGCCTATACATGAAGAAGGGGTAGCCCGCATTTCTGCGGTACCCGCTTCTTCCGCTATATTCTAGCATAACTTGCATAATTATCTTAAATCAATCGGAATATACTTCTGATTGTAAAGCCCGGTATATTCGGCGCGCGGGCGGATAATCCGGTTGTCATCAAGCTGCTCGATAAT
This sequence comes from Paenibacillus sp. J22TS3, assembly GCF_018403205.1. Lineage (NCBI taxonomy): Bacteria > Bacillati > Bacillota > Bacilli > Caryophanales > Paenibacillaceae > Paenibacillus > Paenibacillus sp. J22TS3. Next base: position 53,800 of record NZ_BOSF01000002.1, on the reverse strand, counting down.
ATGTGCCGTCCATCCGGACAAGCGGCTGATCGCAAAGATTGGAGTGAACAGATCCTTCTCGATGCCAAGCAGGGTATAGACCGACGCGGAATAGAAATCCACATTCGGCTTAAGCCCTTTCTGGGAAGTAATCAGGGACTCAATTTTCACGGACATATCATAAAGCGTGGAATCCCCTTTCAGGGAGCTTAGCTCTCGCGACATCTTCTGCAGATGTTTGGCGCGTGGGTCCCCGTTTTTATATACACGGTGACCGAAGCCCATAATCTTATCCTTATTATCAAGCTTGCGTTGGATGTACTCTTCCGTTTTATCAATGGAGCCGATTTCGTTAAGCATCTGCATGACAGCTTCATTCGCACCGCCATGCAAAGGCCCCTTCAAGGTTCCGATCGCGGAAGTAACCCCGGAGTATATATCGGACAAGGTAGCTACGGTAACACGTGCAGAGAACGTGGATGCGTTCAGCTCATGGTCGGCATGCAGCACCAGGGCCTGATCCAGAGCTTTCACGGCTACAGAGTCTGGTTCCTCCCCAGAGAGCATATAGAGGAAGTTATAAGCCAGGCCTACCCCTTGCTTCGGCGCTACTGGCTCCTTCCCTTTGCGAATGCGGTCAAACGCTGCGATCAGGGTCGGAATCTGGGCCTGCAGCTTGATCGCCTTATTCTGGGTCGATTCATGACTGATATCGCCAGCAGTCTCATCGTACAGCGCAAGCGCAGATACTCCCGTACGTAGAGCAGCCATCGTATTCGTGGATTTGGGATAAAGCTTAATCTGTTCCAACACTTCGGAAGGAATAGCCGCATATTCACTCAATTGCTGCTTAAGCGCATCCAGTTCAGACTGGGTCGGCAGCTTGCCATACCACAGCAAATAAGCCACTTCTTCAAAACTGGCATGCTCTGCAAGCTCATCGATATTAATTCCCCGGTAAGCCAGCACGCCATCTTCGATAGAACTAATAGAAGAAGTCGCAGCCACAATACCCTCAAGGCCTTTGGTAGCTGTCATTATACATCTCTCCTTTGTCAGGCATAAATTGAGCAAATAAAATAATGTAAACAGTTACATTTTGAAAGATTAAAAGAATGCGGGTGTAAGAAATAAGATAATGTTACACCAGATGAAACTTAATTTCATCATACTGGATTTTCGAATGCATGGGAACAGCTGAATGGCCCGCTATTACATCAAATTGTTTTATCGCAACCATAAACAAAATATTAACCGCTTACAAAATTATATATTTAAATTGGTTCCAACGGCCTAAAGCAAGCCCTATTTGCCTTGACCGGGTCTTTTCCTGCATACTATAACATAATTAATAGATGGAATACATTCATCCGTAAAAGCCAATTCTTACAAAGGAGAATGCTTCTTGGACAATATTATTGTCAAACGCCTGCTTCGGGGGCTCTGGGTAATCACCGCACTTGCGCTGATTGGACTGGCATTCTACTGGCTCATCCCACTGCTCTATCCCTTTCTGATTGCCTGGCTGATAGCTTATGCGATGAATCCGTTAGTAGGCTTTCTGCAGAAGAAGGTCAAGCTTCCGAGATGGCTGGCCGTTACGCTCGGAATCCTGGTTTTCTTCGGAGGAGCTTCCGTTGTTCTGTCCGCGGTTGTTACCCGTTCCGTCAAGGAGCTCATTCATTTAACGCAGTCCTTTGACCTGCACATCGAGAAATGGAAAAGCTTCTTTATCAGCTGGACGCAAAGCGAAGGAATCCAAAACATTATTGGTGAGATCAACAAATTCATTAAGAACAATCCAGACTATCAGCACACGATTAACCAGAATATCAACCGGACAACAGAAACGATCAGCTCGGTGGTGACTAACATGGTCACCAGCTTCTTGAATGGCATTGTCAACCTGCTGACCTCGCTTCCTAATCTGGGGGTCATTCTGCTCGTCATCATTCTGGCTACCTTCTTCATCAGCAAAAACTGGGACCGGCACCTTAGGTCCATGACCGGATGGGTCCCTCTTCCTTTCCGCAAGACGGTCAAGGACGTATGGGGCGACCTGCAAAAGGCGCTGTTTGGCTATCTCCGGGCCCAGTTCATCATGATCTCCATTACCGCTGTAATCGTCCTGGCAGGACTTCTTATCATTGGTGTGGACTCCGCCTTTACCTTTGCCCTGCTGATCGGCTTCGTCGATCTGCTGCCGTATCTTGGCGTAGGAACCATTATGGTGCCTTGGCTGGTGTATGCGTATATCTCGGGTGATATCCGGCTTGGAATTGGCCTGTCTATTCTGTATGGTGTCATTCTGATCGCACGCCAGCTGATTGAGCCCAAAGTTCTTGCCAGCAGTGTCGGCCTCGACCCTCTCCCTACCTTGATCGGAATGTTCGTAGGTCTTAAGCTGTTCGGAGTCCTAGGGCTTATTATTGGGCCGGTCTCCTTCGTGGTGATATCCGCGGTGAACCGGGCCAATGTGTTCCGTGATCTGAGGAATTATATCGTGAATGGCAGGATTCATTAGACTGATAGCTATTAGCCAAAGACCGATAGCTATTAACCAAACGAGGCTGTCCTTAAAGGGGGGCCTCTGACTTTATTTAGGAGTGCGGTTTGTGTTCAAAAGGCTCCGAGAACGAAGCAGTCCTCCAATCGCTGTTACCCCCGAATATCCTGAACTCCTCTTATAAGGAAGATATATCGGAGGTAAAGCCTATGCTTTCGATGTTAGCTTTTCTTCGAAAAGCTCTTAGGCGACCGCTGCCGCTTTTCCGGAATCGCTTCGTCCTCTCCGCTGCTTCGTACATCCCAATTAAAAAACGCAAAAAGAAAACGTGTCTCTTCTTGATAAAATAGAAGTACTTAGCAACCATGCCAATGGAGTGCATCTTATTACTCTCAATTCTGCTGAAGATCTAGTAGACAAAATGACCGATCGGCAGGCCCTGGATAATCTCCTTGGCCTGCCGATCGGTCATTTTGCTTTGATATAAGATTGTCCTTTAAGCCTTGAAAAACGCCAAACAATCCAGTCAGCGCCGAAAAAAGGTAATCGAGCCGTCCTTCATTTTTTTGGCGACCCACTTCACCAGCCACAGCTTGTAAAGCGGCCGGGTCAGCGGAAATACCATGGTGAATCCGATAGCGTCTGTCACAAATCCAGGAATAAGCAGCAGCAGACCGCCAATTAGAATACAAAGCCCGTCAACAACCGTTCTTCCCGGAAGCTGCCCATTGTTCATCTGCCCACGGGCCGATTCGAGTACCTTCCGTCCTTCAAATTGAACCATAAGTCCGCCAAGAATGGATGTCGCCAGAGTAAGAAAGATTGTTTTCCCCACCCCGATGCGCTGGCCCACCCAGGCATACACGACATATTCAATAATAAACACAACCATAACTAACAGGACTGTCCATTTACGCATGAAATTGCCCCTTCTTCTGCAAGCCTTGCTTCCCAATCTGAAACCAGGTTATTGCCCTTGCCTGCGCTCTTTAAGTAAAATGCCATTAAGAGCATTGTACAGGTTCGGCAGCTTTTTATCCAGCCGGGCCGGTCTCCAGCTGAGGTCTACCCACACATGGCTGGTGGACCCGGTTACCAGAAGCTCTCCTGGCAGAGGCTCGTCATTTTCCCATATTTTCTTGCTCTGTTCCTCTCCAGGCTGCAGGCGTCTGACTTCATAAGCATAACCCAGCCGCAGCGGGGAGAAAGCTGTCATTCTCGTGAATACCGCAATCTGGTCATCATAACGGGCCGGCTGCTTGAATTTCAAATTCGCATCCACTACCGGGAGCAGAACTCCCTCTTCTTCCATCCCCTTATAGTCGAATCCAAGTGCGCGGATCATCTCGGTGCGCCCAATTTCAAACCAGTTCAAATAGTTGCTGTGGTATACCACCGCCATTTGATCCGTCTCCTGATAACGGACCCGTAGACCGGCCATATACCAGCGGCTGATTGCTTTATCCTTGTTCATCAGGTCCATTGCTGTTCTCCTTGTTCTGATCTTCATAGTATATTAAAACCGGCTTGCTATCATAACAAAAAAGCAATGGTTCAACACATCGGTTGTTCCATTGCTCTTGTTCCATTCATATTCTGATACGGCTAGCTGCGGATTTGACCGATCTTCACCAAATTCGTGGAACCCGAACGGCCCAGAGGCACGCCAGCTGTAATCACAACCAGATCGCCATCCTTCACCAGTCCGGAATCTACTCCACCCTTCATCGCACATTCGAACAGTTCGTCCGTTGAGGATGCCACGTTTCCTTTAACTGGGGTTACGCCCCATGCCAATGCAAGACGGCGCAGGGTTTGGTCAACCGTAGTAACCGCAATAATAGGCGATTTTGGACGGTATTTGGACACCATACGAGCGGTATATCCAGTTTCCGTTGAAGTGATAATAGCTTTAGCATTCAGGTCCAGCGCGGAGTTTGCAACAGCCTGGCTGATCGCTTCCGTTACTGTAGTCTGCTGTGCATGGCTTTGCTTCTCGAAAATTTCACGGTATTTCAAAGCCGATTCTGCTTTCTCAGCGATGCGGGACATGGTCAGCACCGACTCAACCGGATATTTACCGGCAGCAGTCTCACCAGACAGCATGATGGCATCCGTGCCGTCAAAGATCGCATTCGCTACGTCACTGGCTTCAGCGCGGGTAGGTCTTGGGTTGCGCTGCATCGAATCCAGCATTTGGGTTGCGGTAATAACCGGCTTGCCCACACGATTACATTTCTCAATCATCATTTTTTGAACCAAAGGCACATCTTCTGCTGGGATCTCAACCCCAAGGTCACCACGGGCAACCATCAATCCGTCGGAAACTTCCAATATTTCATCCAAGTTATCGACACCCTGCTGGTTCTCGATCTTGGAGATAATTTGAATATAAGTGGCGTTATGCTTCTCAAGAAGCTCACGAATCTCTAGCACGTCACTTGCTTTGCGAACGAAAGAAGCCGCAATGAAATCAATGCCTTGCTCGATACCGAAGATGATATCGTTGGCATCTTTCTCTGTAATACCCGGCAAGGAGATATGTACGCCCGGTACATTCACACCCTTCTTGCTCTTGATGGTGCCGCCGTTAACAATACGGCATTTGATCTCTGTACCTTGAATATCCACAACAGTCAGTCCAATCAGACCGTCATCGATCAGAATGGTTGAACCCACTTCCACATCGCTTGGCAGGTCTTGGTAGGTAACCGAGATCCGGTTCTTGTCACCAAGGATTTCTTGAGTTGTCAGGGTAATGAATTCATCCTGAACCAGTTCAATAGGCTCTACTTCCAATTTGCCGGTGCGGATTTCAGGACCTTTGGTATCCAGCAGGATCGCAACGGATTTACCTAGTTCCTGGCTGGCTTGACGAATGTTCTTGATCCGGCCGCCATGCTCTTCGAAATCTCCGTGGGAGAAGTTAAGACGGGCTACGTTCATGCCGGCAAGGATCAATTTCTTGATGTTCTCCAAAGATTCACTGGAAGGACCGATAGTACATACAATTTTAGTTTTACGCATTGGGGTTTCCTCCGTTTTCGGGTTTCTCTCTTTATCTTCTTTTTCCAACAATTAAATCTACTACAGAATTGACGATTTGTATAGGAACTTTGTCATATTAAATCATTACCCAGCTGGGCAAAATCTATAATAGGTGCGTTTTTATTTCTTTGCGACACCGAATTTTCCGATTTTCCGGAATTTTTGATACCTCTCTTCGCGCAGCTCGTCCGCAGACTTGCTCTTAAGCTCCTCCAGGTGGCGGACCACAGCCTCCTTGATGCTGTGGGCAGTCTGCTCGTAATCCTTATGGGCACCGCCCTTAGGCTCTGGAACAATCTCTTCTATGACTTCCATCTCCAGCAGGTCCTCGGCGGTAATCTTCATGGCCTCGGCGGCCTGATCCGCCTTAGATGCGTCTTTCCACAGAATGGACGCGGCTCCATTCGGAGAAATTGCGGAATAGATGGCATTTTCAAGCATCAGCACCCGGTTGCCTACCCCGAGAGCCAGAGCGCCGCCACTTCCCCCTTCTCCGATGACCACACAGATCACAGGCACACGAAGGGAAGCCATATCCCGCAAGTTGCGGGCGATCGCTTCTGACTGCCCTCTCTCTTCAGCTGTAATTCCCGGATAAGCCCCTTTAGTATCGATGAAGGTCACAATTGGGCGGCCGAACTTTTCGGCCTGCTGCATCAGGCGCAGCGCCTTACGAAACCCTTCAGGGTGGGGGCTTCCGAAGAAACGGGCGATGTTGTCCTTGGTATCCTTGCCCCGCTGTTGGCCCAACACAGTAACCGGCGTGTCATTCAGCTTGGCAATCCCGCCCACAATAGCGAGATCGTCACCGAACATCCGGTCTCCATGCAGCTCAATGAAATCCGTAAAGATAAGTTGGATCAAATCCAGCGAGGTCGGCCGCTGATGGTTCCTCGCCAGATGCATCTTCTGGGATGGCGAAATCGAGCTGTAGATCCCTTCCTCAAGCTCGCGGTACCTTTCCTCCAAGCGGTTGATTTCATCGCTGAAATCAATCCCCTTCTCGTCTCCGAACTGTTTGAGCTCATCAATCTTCTTGCGCATCTCCGTTAGAGGTGTCTCAAAAGGCATTTCTCCCGCCATTTAAACTCCTCCTTTCACGGCGTGCAGCTCAAGCAGCTTGGCCAGCATACTCTTCAGTTCCTTGCGGTGGACCACCAAATCCAACTGACCGTGCTGCAGATTGAACTCTGCGGTCTGGAAATCATCAGGCAGCTTCTGGCGGATCGTCTGCTCAATAACGATCCGTCCGGCGAAGCCGAATACAGCCCCCGGCTCAGCGATAATAATATCTCCAAGCATGGCAAAGCTGGCGGAAACGCCTCCGGTTGTCGGATCCGTAATCACCGAAATATACAGGCCTCCCTGCTCATTAAAGCGGGACAGCGCTGCACTGGTCTTAGCCATCTGCATCAGACTCAGAATACTCTCCTGCATCCGGGCACCGCCGGAAGTGGAGAAAATAATAAGCGGAAGTTTGCTTTCCGTTGCCGCCTCAATAGCCCGGGTAATCTTCTCCCCTACAACAGAACCCATACTTCCGGTAAAAAAGTCAAAGCTCATAACCGCCACAATTACAGGCTGGTCCGCAATCGTTCCTTGTCCTGTAACCACCGCTTCGCGCAGCCCTGATTTCAGGGTCTGCTGTTCCAGCTTGGTCGCGTAGCCGGGGAATCCAAGCGGATCCTCGGAAATAAGATCCTCGTCATATTCCACAAAGCTGCCTTCATCCATAATGTAACGAATCCGTTCCATCGCGTTCAGGCGCATGTGATATCCGCAGTTCGGACATACTTTGAGATTCTTGTCCAGCTCTTTGCTGTACTGGATCGTCCCGCAGCTGCCGCATTTGCTCATGAGCCCCTCGGGAATCTCACGTTTCGGGCGTTCGCCCTGCTCTGCGGTCATGTCACGACCGACCCGCTCTGAAGGAATGGTCGCGTACTTCCTTTTTTTCTGGAATAAGTCCTTAAACACAACTACACCTCTCCAGCCGTTAATTTGCTCTCCCGTATCTTGCAGTTAATCCTCTATAGCATTCTTCGCATTCTAATCTTCAGGAATGCAAGATAGAATTCAGCACTTCTTGTACTTCTTCAAGTTCCCCGGAAGGTACCAGAATTTCAAACTGCTGTTTGGATAAATTGACAGGACGTGTTTGGACAAGAAAGCCTTCTTCCGTCAGCCTATTTTTAATCCTGTCCGCAATTTTTGCGGTAGGCGCAATGTACATAACTGTCCACATGTCCTTCTCCAAGCCCCCTAACCCTCAGTTTTGAGCCCGTATAATAGAGTAATGATAACATAACCTTCATTTTTCCCGCAACAGAGGGAGACAGCGGCAGTGTCCCAAGCTTTCGGGCCGCCGCCGCTGATTACCAATATGGAATATCCAATTGTATGCCCCGCTTGTCCGGGATATTCATTCCAAAACCCCCGGGATCACACGGGGAGAGCACCGAAGTGCCCGCCATTTAACTAGGCTCGGGCACGTTCACCATCACTTCACCCGGACCGTCTGGGGTCCCAGCAGCTGCTCAATTTCCCGGAACAGCTCCGGTGAAGGCTTGATCTTGTAACGCTCGCTCAGCGCCAGCAGCTTCTGGGTGCTCTCATAGAACAGCACCGTCGGCATCACGCCCGGGTGCTGCACGAGCAGCTCCTTCAGCTGCTCCAGCATGGCCGCATGCTCCGCCGCGGCCGCAATCTTGATGAAGACCCGCTGCCCCGCAGGGGTCTTCACAGGCCGTGCGGGCGCCTCCGCAGGCGCGCCCGCGGAAGCACCCGCCGCCGCGCCAGCATGCTGCGGCGGCGCCGGCTTCACGGGCCGCGCAGGCGAAGCCGCGGCCCCGGTGCGTGCGGCCGCAGCTGTGCCCTGCGGCCGGGCGCCCTGACGGGCGCGTGCCTGCTGGCTGCGCCGCAGCTGCAGGAGGGCCTGCTCGCTTAGCGGGGCGACCTCGCCCGCGAGCAGCTTGAAGCCCTCATCCTGCTGCTGCACCGTGGCGCGCAGCGCGAGCAGCGCGCCCTTCTCGATCAGCCCGCGGCTCTTGTTCCACACCTCAGGGAACAAGACCACCTCGCAGCGCTCGATCTGGTCCTCTAGTTCCATGAAGGCCATCGCCTTGCCCTGCTTGGTCGTGATCGTCTTCAGGGACACCACCATTCCAGCCACAACCGTGCCGCTCTCATCCGGCGCTTCGGCCAGATCCATGAGCCGGTCGATCCCGTCCGCATCCAGAAGATGATCGTAATCATCCAGGGGATGTCCGGACAGGTAAAGCCCGAGAAGCTCGCGTTCAAAATCCAGCTGCTGAACCGCAGTGAACTTTGGAATATCCGGGTACTCGATATTCCAGTTCGGCGTCTCCACGAAGTCAAACAGCTGAATTTGCAGGTCGTCCCGCTCTTTCCGCCACTTCAAGGCCGCTTCCACCGTCTCATCCAGCATTGCGAGCAGCTGGGCCCGGTGACCTGGCAGGGAATCGAAGGCGCCTCCCTGGATTAAAGACTCAATGACGCGCTTGTTGCATACCCGCAGATCCACCCTGCGGCAGAAATCAAGCAGGCTGTCGAACGGCTGCTCCTTGCGGACCCGAAGGATGCTCTCCATCGCCTGGGTGCCCACATTCTTGATCGCCGCCAGGCCAAACCGGATTACACCGGGTGAACCCGCTTCGTCTGAGGCCTGCGGGGTAAACAGCACCCCGCTGTGATTCACATCAGGCTGCAGCACCTTGATGTCCATTCTGCGGCATTCGACAATATATTCCGCCACCTTGCGGTGGCTGCCCATCACGGCCGTAAGCATGGAAGCCATGAAATGCACTGGATAGTGCGCCTTCAGATAAGCCGTCTGGAAGGCAAGCACCCCATAAGCCGCTGCATGGGCACGGGGGAACCCGTAGTCTGCGAACCGGACGATCATATCATAAACGGCGTTCGCATCCTCAGCAGAATATCCCTGAGCGAGGCTGCCCTTTACAAAATGCTCCCGCTGCTCATCCAGCACCTCGCGCTTCTTCTTGGACACCGCCCGCCGAAGCAGATCCGACTCCCCCAGTGAGAAACCTGCCATGGATGAAGCGATCTTCATAATCTGCTCTTGGTAAACGATGATGCCGTAGGTATCGGACAGATAAGGCTCAAGATCAGGATGTGGATAACTGACCTCCTCGGCCCCGTGCTTGCCCGCAATATATTTCGGAATGAACTCCATCGGACCCGGTCGGTAAAGGGCGAGCACAGAAATAATATCTTCGAATTCCGACGGCTTCAGGTCCCGCAGCACACGCCGCATACCGGCAGATTCAAGCTGGAATACACCGGTTGTCTCCCCGCGCCCGAGCAGTTCATAGGTCGCAGGGTCCTCGTCTGAAATCCGGTGAAAATCCAGCTTCTCCCCGGTCTCCTCCTGAATCCACCGCAGACACCGCTCAATAATGGACAAGGTTCTAAGGCCCAGGAAATCCATCTTGAGCAGACCGATAGATTCGAGGCTCTCCATGGAATATTGGGTCAGTGCCGTTGTCTCGCTCCCTTCCTGAAGCGGAACGGCGTCTGTCAAAGGATCGCGTGAAATGACGACACCTGCCGCATGGGTTGATGCATGGCGCGGCATGCCTTCGACCTTCTTCGCCATATTCAGCAAATTTCGCGTACGCTGCTGGGATTCATACAAGGCTTTCAGATCGGGGCTTGACTCCAGCGCCCGGCGGATGCTTATCCCGAGATTCCCGGGAATCAGCTTGGCCACCTTGTCCACTTCCCCAAACGGGACATTAAGAGCCCGTCCGACGTCCCTAACAGCAGCACGGGCAGCCATGGTGCCAAAGGTGATAATCTGGGCCACATGCCCGGCCCCGTATTTGTCAACGACATAAGCGATAACCTCATCCCGGCGCTCGTCACTGAAGTCGATATCAATATCAGGCATCGTAACCCGCTCGGGATTAAGAAAGCGTTCAAAAAGCAGATTGTATTTCATCGGATCAACATTCGTAATCCGCAGAACGTAAGCAACCAGACTTCCGGCGGACGAACCCCGGCCCGGTCCGGTTGCGATCCCCTTCCGGTGCGCGTAGGCAATGAAATCCCATACAATCAGGAAATAATCAGAGAAGCCCATTCGCTCAATGACGCCGAGCTCGTACTCAAGACGCTGCTCCAGTTCCGATCTCCGCTCTGCATCGGTCCACCGCGGGGTCGCCTTGTAGCGCGCCTCCAGACCCTCCCGGCAGAGCTCTGCCAGATACCCGGACGCTGTCTTGCCTTCCGGGATGGGACGGTAGGCAGGCAGAATATGCCGGCCGAATTCGAGCTCAAGCTCACACTTATCCGCAATCACGCAAGTATTGCGGATAGCCTCTGGAATGTGGGGGAACAGACTGTGCATTTCCTGCTGATTTTTCAGATAGAGCTGGCTGGTCGGGATCTTCAAGCGTTCCTCGTCCTCTACCGATTTTCCCGTGCCGATACAGATCAACACATCCTGAACCTCGGCGTCCTGCTGCTCCAGATAATGCACATCGTTTGTGGCCACCAGACTGATCCCAGTCTCCTCGGCCAGCTGAACCAGCAGCGGATTGACCTTCTTCTGCTCAGGCAGCCCATGATCCTGAAGTTCAAGGTAGAAGTCCTCCCCAAACACCGACTGGAAACGCATGGCGGCACGCCTTGCCTCCTCATTCCGGCCGTTCAGCAGATGCTGCGGAATCTCTCCGCCCAGGCAGGCGCTGAGCGCGATAATGCCTTCGCTGTATTTCTCTAAGATCTCCCAGTCGATTCTGGGTTTGTAATGAAAACCTTCCAGATGCCCCATGGAGACCAGCTTCATCAGGTTCTTATAGCCGGTCATATTCTTCGCAAGTAGAATCAAATGATAGATCGGCTGATCCTTGCGGCTGCCTCTCTCCTTGCGTGAACCTGCCGTGAAATAAGCCTCACAGCCCAGGATCGGCTTGATCCCATGAGCCAGACATAATTTATAAAAAGGGATTGCCCCGTACATCACCCCATGATCCGTAAGCGCAAGTGCCTTCATCCCGAATCCTGCTGCCGTCTTGACCAGATCTTCCAGCCTGGCTGCCCCGTCCAGCAGACTATATTCGCTGTGCACATGCAGGTGAACAAAGTTGTCCATAAGCAGCTTCCTTCCTCCGTCACTTGAGGGCGGTAATCTTCAAAAAAATAATGTGATGCTTAACAAATATTTTATCATAGACCGTTCAAAAGCGCCCATACAATGGTATAGGAGAACCGGGACAAGCGAAAGCAAGGCTGCGATTGGATTTGGAGTGGACCACAATAGAAAAGGAGGGTAAGCATGAGCACATTTATCAGCAAGGCCCTGCTCGATTTCTTCATTGCGTTTGGCATCGTGCTGGGAGGATCTCTGCTGGGCGGGATCGGTGCCGTCGTCTCCCTTCAGCCGCCAACTCAGACGATGCTGGATGTCTCAGACCGGATCAAAATATGGGCGCTTGCGGCGGCCATTGGGGGAACCATTGATCCGATGAGGGTGATTGAGAGCAACTTTTTTGACGGCAACCTGTCGCCGGTGATCAAACAAATTCTGTTTCTGTTGTTTGCTTTCATCGGGGCCCACCTTGGCTCAGAGCTGGTCAAGTGGGTCTGCGGCGGGGGGAAGAACTGAATGGAGACCGGAAATCCAAGGAATCGTGTCCGCATCTTTGCCCAATTCACAGGGATATTTATATTAGGAATGGTTATAGGCTCAGTCATATACAACGGGATCTTCCATCTAAGCTACAATCAGCTGTGGATTGAGAACAAGGATCTGCAGATCGAACTGAACCAGGCGCTTGACGAGATGAAGACCATGAAAAAGTTCAGCAAGCGCCAGACCATTATCAAGTCCATCAAAATCCGCGTGGAAGAGAGCGAGCACACCCTGGACGCCGTGGCTTCCAAGGAAATCGTGCAGAAGCTGCAGGAGGAGCTGCAGGTTCTGCGGGGACGGAGCATGTTTGAAATCGATACTGATGCCAAGATGGCCCGAACCTTTCTTAATCGCAAAATCTATATCGTTCGTGAGAAGGAATTCTCCGTACAGATCAAGACCATGCTCGTCAGTGAAGGCGTCCTGCAGATTTGGATTGAGGTGAAACCGTATGTCCGGAGCTGATCTTTCATGGTACAATCAGTTCAGACTGTTCATTTACAAAGGAGCTGCTCTTGTACATGATTCAAACGATTGAATATGTTCTGTACGCTATACTCATTATCGCATGTGTGGGCTCGGTCTATTTCAGCCTGCGCTCTCGCCGGTCTACCGATCCTGCAGCACGCGGCCTGTACGCAGCCAAGATGAATGTAAGCATGGGTGTGATGCTGATCGTGCTTGCCATTATCCAGATGTTCATGTTCAGCGGATCAACGATCCGGGTAATCATCGGGGCCTTGTTTATGGTGCTTGGAGCCTTTAATATCTTTGCCGGTCTGCGCAATATCGGCTTCTATTCACGCAGACAGCCTTAAGAAGCTTACGCATGATCTATAGACTGGAGCGTCATCACCGCTTTAGCAACCAGACTGTCTTGATGGGTCATGGCGATTTCCAGTTTGCATGCGCGGCGGCTTATCTCCAGTACAACTGGAGAGATGACCACCGGATTCTCAATTTGCACCGGGCGCACGAAATATGTGGTCATATTATCCACAATATGATCATTGCCGCTCACATCCTTGGCGGCGCTAAGACCGGCCTGACTCATCAGGGCGGTCAACACTCCTTCTGAAATCGTCCCCAGGTTGGTTGACATTTGCGGTGTGATCATCCCGTGAAAAAACAATCTGCCGTCCTCTCCTCGCTCCTCCGCGAACCCGTTCCACATTAGATGCTCAAAGGTTTCTCCCAGTTGAGGCTGATTGCGGGCGTCCCGCATCGCCTGCAGAACCTCCTTGCGCGTGACCGAGGAGATCAGCTTGCGGTTGCGGTCCACAATCGGCAGGAAATCGATTCCTTCCCACATCATGATCTGTGCGGCTGAAGCCAGGGAAGTCTGCATGCCTGCCGTAATCGGGTGACGGGTGAGCAGCCTCTCAATGCTGGAATCTCCCGGCATATCCTCCACATCCTTACGGCTGATAATCCCGATGACCCTGTTCCACTCATCCACAACTGGAAAACGCTGATAACCCGTCTCTTCAGCCAGCTTCTCGAAGTCTGACACATTGCTGCTGACCTTCAAGGTGTTCACTTTAACCCGGGAAGGGACAATATCCTCCACCAACATAATTTTCTTCTTGATCAGGCGGTCGAAGATCGCGCGGTTGATCATGGATGCTACGGTGAACGTATCATGCCTGGAAGAGATAATCGGCAAGCTCAGCTTGTCGGCGAGCTGTTTCACCTCACGGCTTGTCCCGAATCCACCGGTAATCAGAACTCCCGCCCCCTGCTCCAGCGCCAGGAAGTGAGCGTCTTCACGGTTGCCGACGATAAGAAGACTTCCCGCGTCAATATAACGGGCCATCGCATCAATCTTCATCGCTCCGATGACATATTTGTGCAGCGTCTTCTGAAGGCCCTCTTCAGCTCCGCCAAGCACATGGCCTTCCACGATGTCCACAACCTCCCCAAAGGTAAGCTGTTCGGAAATATTTCGCGGCTTCTTCTCTACCCGGACTGTACCTATGCGTTCTTTGGTAATGACAATGCCCAGGTTCTCCGCTTCCTTCACTGCCCGGTAGGCGGTGCCTTCACTTACTCCCAGGTGCTTCGCCAGCTTGCGCACCGAGATTTTTGTACCAATCTGAAGACTTTCTATATGCTGAAGAAGCTGCTCATGCTTGCTTATGGATTCCTCATGGCCTTCCAACTGTTATACCCTCCGATCAAATCTGTACTATTCTGTATCTATTATACATCTCTGAACGGCAAAATACACACCGCTTAAGTCTATCTGCCTGCAACAGCATAAAAAAGACGGTGCCTTCAAGACACCGTCCCTTCCGTTATTCCGCAGCCGGAGCTTATGAGCTTGGGCGCTCTTCATTCCGCGCCGCCCATTTTCGCTGCCATTCATTCAGCTTTGCCCTGCGTACCTGTTCAAGCGCCCGCTGCTTCTCGGCGTCCACACCGAGAATGAAATGCAGATGGGCTCCTATGACCAGAAAGGCAAAAGCTGCCCATACCATGCCAAATGCGGACACCCAGCCCGCTCCGGGCGAGAATGAGATCATGGGCAGGGCATACACGAGCATCCCCAGCGCAATCACCAAATAAATAATGTGCTTCCACTTGCTTGGCTTCGCCATCATTCAAACATCTCCTTCACTCTCTTAATCTATATTTCTACTCTATGAAGGAGATGTTCCAATTATGAGACAAGCACAAAAAAAATATGGATCAGCCGATTAGCCTGCCTCTTATTCCGAATGACCGTACAAATGCTGAAGGCTGTCGGCGATGATTTTGTTCACATCCTGAATAATCACGCTAAGGCGCTGTTCCGCTTCAAACAACCGGCGGATGTTCAGGTTAAGGCTGAGCACCTCGAACTGCTTCTCCATCTGCTCCATCTCTTCTGGTGAAGGCATGTCCCCGGACATCATCCGCTGCTGAAGCTCGTTCTGACGAGTGCGGAAATTATCCAGCATCTCTTTGCTCTGCGGATCGGCATCAATTAGCTTTACGGCAGCCATAATTTCCTGTACCTCCGGGCTGTCCTTCATCGCTTTTGCCAAATCGTGGGCCTTATCGTAAATGTTCATCTGTTGTTCCTCCTGATTCATTGTCATGATTTGTGCTGCAAAATAATCTGTCCAGCAGGAAGCGGGTCAATCACCAAGGTATATATGTCCTCATATAGTGAATTACATGCATTCCGCAGATATCCTGCTTCAAGGGCTGGATGACGGCCGCAAGCGGCATTCATCCGGCAAAATTGTATCTACCCTGATGGAATGAACCACGGCTTCATCCGGTCATTCCATAGCCTGCGGTTGGAAGGAGATCCACTTCATGTCCTCCAAAAAAATATCGGTAAAGATCATGAATCCAGGTGTGCTGGACGAAGATACCATAATCCTCGGGGAAATGATGGTCAGAAGGTGGAAAATTCCGACGAACTTCCCTATTCAGCTTTCCTTCGGATCGTTCAAACAGAACGTACGGGTGGTATCTCTCGCCAAGTATAGCGGGATTCGGGTCAGTCAGGGATTGGCGCACAAGATGGGCCTTTACTCCAAATCCACTCTCCATCTGTCCTATAAACCCGGCTCTTCCCTGCTTCGTCTCGGGCCTGTGATCGGTGTGCTTGTCAGCCGGCACGATCCTTCATCCGCTGAAAGACCCTTTGGTCCAATCACCATGTTCTGCCGGGAACTGGTAGGCGCCTGTCTTAAGCAGGGAGCCTATGTCTATTTCTTCACGCCGGATCATATCGGTACGAATCCTGGGCAGGTCAAGGGATGGGTGTACAGTGACGGCTGGCATCAGGTGGAGCTTCCCGCCGCCGATGTATTCTACAACCGGCTGACCTCCCGCAAGCTGGAGAACAAACCTAGCGTACAGCATTTCATGAAAGAAGTAAAATCCCGCTACGGCAGCCATTTTTTCAATGAGAAGTTTCTAGACAAAACGGAAGTGTTCGACGCCTTAAAGCTGGACGCCTCTCTGCTCCGCTATCTGCCCGAATCTCACCAGTTCCGCAATTATGCAATGCTCAAGGCCATGTGCACCCGTCATGCGGTCGTCTTTCTCAAGCCAGTCAGAGGCAGTCTGGGCAAAGGAATCATCCGTATCACCCGGAATCCGGAAGGGACTTACCAGACCGTGGCCACCCAAGTGGGGGGCACCCGAAAAATGAATTTTGATTCACTGACAAAGCTGTTCGCCTCCCTATCCGGCAAAATGAAAACCACCCGCTATCAAATCCAGCAGGGGCTATCCTTGATTGAGGTGTCGGGAAGACCTGTGGATTTCCGCGCCTTGGTTCAGAAGAACCGGCTCGGCAAGTGGGACGTCACCTCCATTGTCGCACGCATCGCAGGCACCCAGCATTTCGTCTCCAACCTGGCAAGAGGTGGAACCCTCAGCACCGTGAAGGACGCTGTTGCCAAGACGACCCTGCCCTCTGACGTCAAGGCTAAGTCAGGAATCAGGCTGAAGAAGGCCGCACTCGATATCGCCCAAGGCATCGACGAGCAGATTCCGGCCCACTTCGGGGAGCTGGGGATCGATCTGGCCATGGATACCAATGGTAAAATTTGGCTGTTGGAAGTTAACTCCAAGCCATCCAAGAACGATAATACCCCGCTGATGGGCGGCAAGATACGTCCATCCGTCACCCGGATGCTTGACTATGCCGCCTATCTTGCCCGTCAATAAAGGAGGAATGGAACATGAGCAGTTCTGCACCCAGGGCCTTGATGGGGGTGATGGTGACCGAAAACACGAGCGCATCGCCTCCAATCGGGGAAAGCCTATTCTGCCGCAGATTAACCCTTGCGGGAACGCGTCATGACATGACTGTGTATGTATTCACCTCCGATGGAATTGGAAGCCCGGATCATACCATTGAAGGCTACCGCTTCACTCCGGATGGATGGGTTCAGGGCACCTTTCGGGTACCGGATATCATCTATGACCGGGTCTCCTACCGGAGCAGCCGCCACCGGGGAAGCACGCGGGAGAAGCTGGCTGCTCTTGCGGAGGGCAGGCGCAAATTCCTGTATCTGGCCAGAGGGCTATCCGGCAAATGGAATGTGTATCAGGCCTTAAAGCGGGCACCTGCTCTCACCCCGCATCTCCCCGAGACGGTCCGGTATAAGGGCACTGCCAGCCTGATCCACTGGCTGTCGCGCCATGGCGGCCATGCATTCCTCAAGCCTCACAGCGGCACCCACGGTAAAATGACCCTGCATATCCGCCAGGCTGAGGATAGCCGCGGGCTAACCCTTATTGGCCGGGACCCGAATAATAAGCTTATTCATAAGCATTTTGAGGACCGGGCTGAGGGGGCAGCCTGGGTAGAGCGCTTCACCGGGGACAGAGCCTATATCATGCAGCCCTACTTGGAACTGACCAGCTCTGATGACAGGCCGTTCGATATCCGTGTGCTGGTACAGAAGAATGAATCCGGAAGGTGGAGCTTTACCGGCATGGCCGTCCGGCAGGGAGAGAAAAACGCGCTGACCTCCAACCTTCATGGTGGCGGGACCGCACTGGAACCGGTCGGCTATTTGACCCAAGAGTTCGGCGAGACCATGGCTCAAGAAGCCATCTCCACAATACGGCGTCTTTCCAGCCAGATTCCCGACCAGCTTGAGGGCAGCTTCGGCCGGCTTGCGGAGCTCGGCATCGATTTTGGCGTAGACCGTCAGGGGAAGGTGTGGATTATCGAGGTAAATTCCAAACCGGGACGTTCGGTTTTTTTTCAAATCGGAGACCAGAAGAGCGCACGGAAATCGGTGGAAAATCCGATTGCATACGCCCGCTATTTATGGCTCAGGCAACTTAGGAGGATAAATTCATGAGCATGACCTTTTGTAATGTTCATTTCACCCAGCAGCCCCAAAAGATCGTATACGTCTCAGGGGCACTGATGAAAAGCCTTAAGCTCGCCGGAAAAAAGTCCGTAAAGCTCAGGCTTGGCGGAGAGCGTATTCCTGCTTTGGTCAAACCGATCAGCAAGCAGGGCAATCACCTCTATCTGGCATCCGGCATACGTAAAGGCATAAAAGTACCTATGACCGGCGGAGTCTTCCTCCGAAACCTGGACGAGGAAGAAATCCAGCTCGGCCCGCTGATCGGGGTTTTGTCGGACGGCAATACCGGATCGCTTGTTCAGCCGTTTGGGTCCCGTACCGGTTTTATCAAGCAGCTGCTTCGGGAGGGCAGCAATCAGTCTTATATCTTTGCTTTTACTCCCCGTGACATTGACTGGCAGAATGAGACGGTCAACGGATATTTCCTAACCGATACGGACCGCTTCATCCGCAGACGGGTACCCCTGCCTGATGTGGTATATAACCGCCTGCCGAGCCGGCGTGCAGAGACATCCAGCTCCATCAATCAGCTTAGGGAGCGGTTTATCCGCAAGCGGATTCCTTTTTTCAATTGGAGCTTCTTCAATAAATCTGATATCTACAAGCTGCTGGAGAACGATCCTGCGGCAGCCGAATTTATTCCCGAGTCTCACATGAACCCTTCGCCGGAGCAGATTAAGGATATGCTCGACCGCCACTCCTTCGTCTATTACAAACCTTCGGCAGGCAGCCTTGGTAAAGGCATCTACAGGTTATCTTATGTTCCCAAACGCGGATATTATGCCCGTTACCGGAGCACCAAAGGAAATGTGCTTCAGCGGTTCGGGTCGTTCGCCAGTCTGATGCGGACACTGCAGACCAGACACGGCCGGACGCTGCGCAGCTATGTGGTCCAGCAGGGAATCCGGCTGATTGAGATCGACAGCTGTCCGCTTGATTTCCGCTTCCACATGCATAAGAACGGGAAGAACCAGTGGGTTGTTGTCGGAATTGGCGCCAAGAAGGCCGGCAAGGGCAGTGTGACTACCCACCTGAAGAACGGAGGCTCACTTCTTACCCCACAGCAGGCACTCAGCCGCGTGTTCGGGGCAAGAGGCGAAGAGGTGCTGAACAATGCCAAGCGAACAGCCATTACGATAGCCGAAGCGATCGAGCGGCGGGACCAGCATTTAATTGGGGAGATCGGGTTTGACTTCGGCATTGATAAAGACGAGAAGGTATGGATGTTCGAAGCCAACGCGAAGCCCGGCCGCTCTATCTTCCGCCATCCTTCCCTGCGCGCGGAGGGCAAGGCCTCAGTAGAGCATATCCTGGAACACTGCCTATACCTCAGCAAGTTCCGCAGGAGGGAGGTTCTATGAGCGTCCGGTCATTTGATGAACGTAAACCGGTTATCGGCATATTAACGATTCATGACGGACGCAAGCAATTCCGGGGCAACCGCAAGAACTTCCGCGATATCGTCAAGACGGGCAAGGAACTCGATATTCCCGTCTTTGTCGTTACCGCCAAAGACCTGAAGCTGTCCGGGAACCAGATTCTCGGATATACGTTCGTACCGGAGACCAAGCATTGGGTAGAACAGTGGTTCCCGATACCTGATGTAATTTATAACCGGATCCCCCTCCGCAAGGAGGAAGAGAAAGCTTCGGTCCGTCGAAAGATTGAAGAATGTCTTGCCCATCCTCATATTCATATTTATAACCCGTTCTATTTCAACAAATGGGAACTGTTTGCCTGGCTGAAAAAATCACCTTCCACCAAATCCTTCGTGCCTGCCACCAAACGGCTGACCGGATACAAGGCTCTAGCCTCGATGATTCAGAGCTATCCGAGCCTGTACCTTAAACCGGAGAGCGGCAAGGCCGGCAAAGGAATTATGAAGCTCAGGCTGGTGGACCATGAGCGGAGTCCACTGCAGCTGACGATTCAGTCCCCCCGCAAAATTACCGTGGTGAAGTCCGCCTCACTCCAAACGATCTGGAGACGAATCAGCATGGAGATGGGAAAGACCCAATACATTGTGCAGGAGGGGATCGAGCTGGTCTCCCATGCCCAGCGCCAGTTCGACCTGCGTGTGCTGGTTCAGAAGACCGGGAAAGGACAATGGCTCGTTACAGGTATCGGCGCAAGGCAGGCGGGCCGCCGCAGAATTACCACCCATGTGCCTCAGGGTGGAACCGTCGAAGACCCTGAAGAACTGCTGTCCCTGGTCTTCGGCAGGGAAGCCATACCCGGGTTAATGAACCGGGTTAAATCCAATGCCCTGCTGATTGCCCGGCAGATCGAACGCGCTTCCGGGCACAATCTGGGCGAGATGTCGCTGGATCTCGGCGTGGACATGAACGGGAGCGTCTGGTTCTTTGAGGCTAACGCCAAGCCGATGAAATTTGATGAGCCGCATATCCGGCGCAAGTCGCTGGAGCGTATTTTTCAATACAGCCAGTATCTCTTTAAACAATCCAAAAACGCCTAAGAGGATGACCACTATGGACATTTCTAAAGTTATTCCTGATTCGGCCCCGGTATGGAGCAGACTCCACAGCAGCCTGCTGGCCTTCACCCGCAAATACGGGGCCGGGCGTATTACCCAAGAAGCCTACCGCAAATTGCAGAAGCTTACCCCGGCAGCCATGAGGCTGCCGGGGTGTGCAGTGTTCATAGCTACCGTCTGTACAGAAGACGGCCCAAGGCTGGCAGGACTCTCCTTGGTCACCGCATACGGGGATGACACCAGTATAGTGGTGGTTCATCCGTTATACCGCGGGAGACAAATCGGAGCCAGGCTGCTGAAGGCCCAGCTTGCCGAGATGGGCAGAATCCGGTGCAGAGTGGCCTTGGATAACGTGCCTAGTCTTAAGATGTGTTTCAACGCCGGACTGACGGCCGGACAGATGATTCAAGGCCCTACGGGCAAGCCGACACTTGTTCTCGAGAAGAGCAGATCAGCTCCCGAAGCCACGGCTACTTCCGCAAACCTGATCTGAAGAAGGTGAGTTCACTTGTCACAACCTGTTCTAGGTATTTTGACTTTATATTTAGATGAAAAGAAACACCTGGAAGAACGCAGCATCTATGGTCGGATGATTACAGAAGCCGAACGTATCGGGCTGGACGTTTTCGTCTTCACGCCTGCAGATGTGAATGACAGCAAGGGCATGATTCATGCGCAAGTATATGATCCCAAGACCCGGAAATGGTCCAGGAAATGGCGCAAATTCCCGAATCTGATCTTCGACCGCTGCCGCATTCAGAAAAGCCACCGTTTTGAACAGCTTAGGCAGTTCCGTGCCCGCTATGGCCACCTGCAATTTTTAAACCGGCCTCTCCGGGACAAGTGGGTCATTCATCAGGTCTTGTCGAAGAAGGCAAGATTCCGGAGCTACCTGCCCGAAACGGCGCTCTTCCACCATGCCGGTGACGCCTTCCACCTTCTCAAACGAAGTCCTTGTGTTTATATCAAGCCAATTAACGGTACCGGGGGGCGGGGTATCCTCCGTATCGAGCAGATGAGCTCCAAACATTACTTGGTCCAAGGCCGCAACCATCAGAGAAGGATTATATCCCCGCAAAAGCTGCACTTGTCCAGACTTGGCCCTTTTCTCATGAACTGGAAATCCAAGAGCCGGTACATTATACAGGAAGGCATACAGATCAAGCTGCCAAACGGGCGGGTTCATGATTACCGAATGCTCGTACAGAAGAACGGTTCCGGGGAATGGGAGGTGACCGGCGGGGCCGGTCGGGTGGGAGTCCCGCGAAGTGTGACTTCGAACATTCATGGTGGCGGGAAGGCCGTGCCGATGAACACGCTGCTGAAATCATGGTTTGCTTCTGAGGAGAAGCGCAATGAAATCCGCAGGGAGACTGAGAAGCTCAGTCTGGATATT
Source organism: Paenibacillus sp. J22TS3 (assembly GCF_018403205.1). Lineage (NCBI taxonomy): Bacteria > Bacillati > Bacillota > Bacilli > Caryophanales > Paenibacillaceae > Paenibacillus > Paenibacillus sp. J22TS3. The sequence goes on along the minus strand of NZ_BOSF01000002.1, from coordinate 31,864 downwards.
GCAGCTTACCTGGAAGAAACCTACGGGGCGCTCTGTGAGCTCGCGCTGGATATCGCGATTGACAAGAGCGGCCGAATCTATGTGCTTGAGGTTAATCCCAAGCCAGCACGTGAAGTGTTCTCGCTTATAGGGGATACAGAAGCCTACCGCAAAGCTATTGTAAGACCGCTTGAATATGCGCTGTGGCTTTATCGTAAAAAGAACAACAAACAGACCGACGCTGAATAGCGAAGGTCTGTTTGTTTCTTTCTTTTCACATGAGTTAGACTGTCATCCGATCTTGATCTCACCCGGCACGATTCCCAATTGCTAAACCGAACCCAAGTACAGCTCCAGCAGCTCAGGAAATGAGCTGATAATCCGGTCTGAGCCCTCCAGCTCCCCGGCTCTGCAGAATCCTGCATAAGCGCAGCCGATAACGGTCAGACCATTCTCCTTGCCTGCCGCCACATCCGAGGACCTGTCCCCGACCATCCAAGCCTTCGAAATCCCGTGATTGCGAAGAAGCAGGTCCACCAAATGCACCTTTGATGCGGTCCTGTACTCTCCCGCACTGTAGATATGCTCAAATAATGAAGAGATCTGGTGAGCTTCGGCCACGCCTTTTACATACTGCTCAAGCCCATTGCTGGATACGAACAGCCGGACCCCCTCCTGCTTCAGCTTGGCCAAAGTCTCAGCTACCCCGGGATAGAGCTCGGTGTTAATCCTCTGGAGGCCGCGAAGCTCATTTTCCAGAAACCAGGCATCCGCCTTTCTGCGGACAGCCTCCTCATGATCCGGCAGCACTTTCGCCCAAATCTGATCCATGACCATACCCAGACCACTGAGCATCACTTCAACAGGTGGGGTCTTCCCCTCATACAGCCCCTCTTCCCGAAGCCGGTCGAACAGCTCATGGTACGCAGGCACCACCAAAGACTCTGTCTTGAACAAGGTACCGTCCATGTCAAAAATAATCGCTTCCGGCTGGCTCAGCCGTACGGTTCTGTTCATGATTTCACCCTCTCTGCAAAGGAAGGCACAGGTGTTATCCCCCGCACCCACCACCTTTATGCAAGTAATATAAGCTGACTCTATGATAGGGTATATATGGTATATAGTGCAAAGCATAATTGAAATTAGCAGTCCCATGTTAGGCGAAGCCCCTCTGATCCACCGTCGCATCCTTGGTCAGCTTATAGATCAAGGAGGCAATCACGTTGCCTGTATAATTTGGAGGTGGTAACATAAAAATAGAAATAAGGAGAGGCGCTACCCTCTCCCTGGACAACATAGTGCCTCACGGCGCATCTGTACTTGTACAGCAAAACCCACCGCAGGCGGTCAACCTTTAGCGGTGGGTTTTGAGTTTGATACGTCTCTTCCTGGTCTATCGGTTTAGCTTACGCGAGCTAACCAAAGGCTTAGAAGCGCGGCAATTACTATTAATACGAAACCGCCCTGTATAGAATGGAGACCCATCCCTGGTGCGGTTTCTGTCCATATGATTGATTTTGACGGCGGCTTGCTAAATACAAACCATACGCCCCTTTGCACGGTTCAACTGTTAGAAAAACGTCTTCTTATCCCGTTCATCCTTCAGAATCTCGACCGCTTCCCGGAAACGGAGGGAATGGATAATCTCGCGCTCTCTCAGGAACTTCAATCCATCCTGCAAATCGACGTCATCTGTCATATCGATCAGCCATTGATATGTAGCCCGGGCCTTTTCTTCAGCGGCGATATCCTCGTACAAATCCGCGATCGGATCACCTTTAGCTTGAATATAGGCAGCTGTCCATGGAACACCGGCCGCATTCTGATAGAAGAGGGCATGATCATGGGCAACGTAATACTCTCCCAAACCTTCCGCATCCATCTGCTCCACCGTCGCATCCTTGGTCAGCTTATAGATCATAGTGGCAATCATTTCGAGGTGTGCAAATTCCTCCGTGCCGATATCGTTTAGCAGCCCGATGACCTTATCAGGTATTGTGTAGCGCTGGTTCAAATAACGCAGTGCCGCGGAAAGCTCACCATCCGCTCCACCGTATTGCTCAAGCAGATATTTCGCCATTCGCGGATCACACTTGCTGACCCGTACGGGATACTGCAATTTCTTCTCGTATACCCACATGGTGCACATTACCTCCTTCAGCTTGAACTCCCATCACCTAAGGCAATGAGTGATTGCGCGCGGTTGCGCCGCACCGCTTAATTTCTGCATCAGAAAGAAAGGCAGGTGCTACACCTGCCACGGCCACGGGCTCTCCGACCACTGCCATGGAAATTTGGAATAAGCACGGCCAAAGTTCTGAAGCGGGCCGTACAGTCTTTGGAAATGTTCGGCGAGTTGGGTTCTTTCTCTGGTTAGAATATTGAACTGCTGGATAGACTGCAGATCATCCGGGTGCGTATCCAGGAAGAGATTCAGCTCTACAAGAACAAAGTCTAACGCCTGGAGCTTCTCAAGAAGCTCATAGTATTGCGGATCACACACTGTTTTTTCAGGAGTGCTCATACTCTCACCGTCCTTTTCCCCACTTGGATTCATACGGGCTGTACAGAGCCGGCCATAAGGTGCCATGCATCAGAGCATCCCTCGGACTGAACTGGGGCAGATTCAGCGGCTGGAACGGCATGAATAGGTGTGGCGGCGTGGAGTATGTTTTGCAGGTAATCGGCGGACAAGGATCACACGGGCCTATAAAAGGGTACCAGGCAATTTCCTGCGGATGGGACACGTAGCTTTCCTCCTTTTTTGAGAAAGTCCGTAATCAGACATACATGATCATTCAAAAACTTCCCTTCTTGTTTAACATATGTCATCCGCCCAGAATTCGAACCTCAAAATTCCTTTTCAGCAAAAAAAGCTCCTTCCGGCACGGAATATCCCGTCCAAAAGAAGCTGATCTGACAAGCTTATAAATCATATATCCCCTGGCGGATACCACTCAGGAGTACAGCCTGAATTCCAAAAACTCATTTTGATTCAAAAAAAAGACCCCATCCCAAGCATAGTAATACGCTCTTAGAACAGGGGTCATTCTCACCATTTTATTGCTGTAATCCGGGCTCTGCCCCGCTGTCTTCCGGCTTGACGATCTGGCGGATATGAATTCTTGTAATTCTTAGCCGGGTGGCTTCGGCTACCTCAAAGCATACCCTTCCTACCTGGACCTTCTTCCCTTTAACTGGAGCCCCCTCCAGCTCCTTAAAGAGCCAGCCGCCGATGGAGTCCACCTCATCATCCTCAATCTCAATGCCGGTAAGATCATTTACATCTTCAAGCAGAATTCTGCCGTCCACCGAATAACTCCCGTCCGCAAGCAATTCAATCTCGGGGCGCTCGTCTTCAAATTCGTCATGGAGATCGCCGACAATCTCCTCCAGAATCTCTTCAGCCGTCAAGAGCCCGGCTGTTCCGCCGTACTCATCAACCACCAGCGTGAGCTGTGAATGCTTCTTCTGCATGAGTCTCAGCACCTGGCTGATCTCCATAGATTCCGGCACATTTAAGATCGGGCGAATCAGCTGCCCCAGATTGTTTCCATGACTATGATCTGGGAGAAGCAGGTCGGTAATATGAACGAAACCGATGATCTGATCCTTATCCTCCACTGCCACCGGATACCGGGAATGCTTCGTCTCACTGACAATCTTCATATTCTCTTCCCAGGAGAGGTTCGTATACAAGCAGTCCATATCTGTACGCGGAAGCATAATCTCCCGGGCCAGCAGGTCAGAGAAATCAAAGATATTATCCATCAGCTTGATTTCATCCTTATCAATCACACCACTCTTGGCGCTTTGATTCATCAAGATCCTTATTTCTTCCTCCGAATGCGCAGCCTCGGCCTCGCTGGCCGGCTCAATTCCCGCCATTCTCAGCATGCCGTTAGCGGCTGTATTTAGCAGCCAGATCACTGGCATAAACACCTTATAGAAGTACATCAGCGGGGCCGACAGCCACAAGGTAGCCGATTCCGTCTTCTGTATGGCCAGGGATTTGGGAGCCAGCTCCCCAAGAACGATATGTAAAAAAGTAATAATACAGAACCCAAGCGCAACCGACACGGTGGAAATCAAGGTCTTATCTGTAATACCCAATTTGTACATGATAGGTTCAATAAGCAGCTCCGATATCGCTGGCTCACCGACCCATCCAAGACCCAGTGATGCCAAGGTAATCCCCAATTGAGTTGCCGAAAGATAGGCATCCAGTCGTTGATTCACCTTCAAGGCAAATCCGGCACGCCGGTTCCCCTCGCTAACAAGTTGGGTTAGCCTGGACTGGCGCATTTTGACCAGAGAGAATTCAGCAGCAACAAAAACTCCATTTAAGAACACCAGAATAAATACAACAAGAAGATTCAGAACCAGTTTTCCAAGTTCAAATTCATGCGGCACGACCAACGCCTCGTTTCTATAATGTAATCGCTGTGCGCGATTTGAAATCTGTGTCTTGGTAATACATATCTTTCACAAGCAGATTCGGTCCACAGCATCCCGCAGCATCACAATGACAATTCACGGTCTGGTTGAGCGGATGGGTATGAAGCCATTTGTTAAAGATTTGATCCAGACTTTCACCTTCCACATTACCGAACGAAGGAATGGCTGCGAAATCCGTAACGAACACATCTCCCGTGAACATGTTCACATTGACTCGATTTCTTCCATCGGGATCATTCCGGACCGTCACATTCGGCTCATTTCTTAAGCGCCGGATCAGCTGCAACTCCTGCTCATCTCCGCTGCATGCGAAGAAAGGCAGTGTCCCGAAGAGCATCCACGTGTTAGGATCACGCACATCAAGCAGGGATTCAATTCCGTTTCGCATATCCTGCAGAGACAGAACCGGCAGTCCTTCCGCAAAATCAGCCGCGTACATCGGGTGCACCTCATGACGCTTGCAGCCCATATCAAGAATCAGGCGATGAATCTCAGGCAGCTTCTTGTGGGTACGGTAGTTAATCATAGTCTCGGCAGAGATAAACATCCCCGCTTCACTAAGCCTGATCGAATTCTCAATCATGGTATGATACATCCGGTCAGCCACTTCCCGTTTCACAGGATGTCCGCTGCGGGCAAACCCGACTTCGTAGAAGTCATCGCTGCTTGTGTAGTTGAACGAGATATGCATCACGTCCAAGTAAGGAAGCAGCTTCTCGTAACGCTCGTAGTCCAGAGTCAGGTTAGAGTTGATTTGGGACCGGACTCCCCGCTCTTTCGCATACCGCAGCAGCGGAATAATCTTCTCCTCAACAGTCTGTTTCCTAAAGGTCGGCTCCCCTCCGGTAATACTGATTGTCTGAAGGTGCTCAACTTCATCCAGCCTCTTCAGCATCAGCGCGAGCGGGATCTGCTCAGGCTCTCTCATCACCAGACTGTCACCAACTGCACAATGCTCACAGCGCATATTGCACAGATTGGTTACGGTCATTTCCACACTCGTCAGCACATGGCGGCCATATTTGCGGAGCGATACAATCGGATCCCATGGATCATTATTCGGATGAATCGCATTTAAATTGCTTTGTGAAAAATTAGTTATACTCATGATTTACACACCTTATTTCTTTTATTAACCTAATTCTCATTTTTCTTAATCTCCATCTTATCACGATCTGTCAAAATGCGCACAGCGGACACAGCACAAAACCCGTCCACTAAGGGACGGGCAGAACGAGTCTAGTATACGGCTATACATGAGCTATTTCAGGCTCGGTGCCTTCGACATATGTAATGACCACGGACAGTTTAACCGCCAAGTTCACTTCATACGGGGCTTTAAGCTCCTCTCCCTCTGGTCCCATAAACACCCGGATAACAGGACGCTGAGGGATGTCAGGATTGATTCGGACTACAACTCCGCGTTCTCCTGTACTTAACCCTACGGTTATTCCAATTGGATAGATCGCCACAGAGTCCCTGAAAATCTCGAGCTTCGACTTCTCATACAAAGTGTCGCAGCCAGCATACAGAATTTCTGTCGCTTGATGAGGCAGCAGAGCTGACCGGTATATCCGGTGTGTGGTCATGGCGTCATAAGAATCGGCAATGGCAAGCCACCGTGCATATTCATGGATTTCGCTCCCTTGAATGCCCCGTGGATATCCACTGCCATTGAGCCTTTCATGGTGCTGAAGGGCACAGTGCGCTGCAACCAGCGGGACACCTGGCTCGTCCTTGAGCATTTGGAAGCCGATTTCCGTATGCTGCTTAATCAAGTCAAATTCATGATCCGTAAGCCTGTCAGGCTTAAGCAGCACCGATGCCGGGATTTTGGTCTTTCCGATATCATGCAGAAGTGCCCCGAGTCCAAGCACGGAAAGGGCATCGTTACTATAGCCATGAACCTTACCGAGCAGCAGCGTATAGACACATACATTCAGAGAGTGACGGTATAAATAATGGTCCGTACTGTTAATATTCATCATCATAATCATGACATCTTCCCGGGAGCTGAGGTCCGATAGAATGGACTCCACCACCTTAAGAAAAGTCTTACCAAGGTAGGGATATACTCTTCCTCTCAGAGCCGGCTCGGTAACTTTACGAAAGTTCGTCCGGATCTCCTGCATGGCTCTTCGGCGTGTTTCTTCGGATATCATTTCCGGGATTACAATGTCATCTGTGAGACGATCAGCAATATAGACCTGGTTAAGACCAAGTTCCTTCAGTCTGCGAATCAACCCTTTAGTCAGTTCGGCATTTTCCGAGAGCAGAATAAGGCCTTCATCATTATATATTTTTTTGGCCAGCTTCATTCCCGGCTGGAGCGAGTTAATAGATATTAGCCGCAAGTGGGTTCACTCCGTATCCTAAAACAATTTCACGAACTGCCGGTATATGCGTGCTGACTCCCCGGATTAGAAGAGAATAGCCTCTAAATTCGCAGTACTTAGCGCATAATAAAGATCCAGAACACAGCTGCAAGCACAAAACGGTAGTATGCAAAATGTCTAAGTTTGATTTTTTGAAGCAGTTTGAGGAAAGCCACTACGACGACATAGGCCACAACGAAAGATACGATGAATCCAAGAACGAAATACCCAAGAGTGCTTCCCGTAATATATTTGTAGGAATCCAGCAGTTCATAACCGGAAGCCGCACACATCATTGGAATTGCGATAAGGAATGAGAAGTCTGCAGCAGCTCTGTAGCTGGCTCCACTCAGCATCCCCCCGGCAATCGTCGAACCGGAGCGGGAGAATCCAGGCCACAAAATCGAGATGCACTGGTAGACTCCAATCAGAAGCGCCTGCCCGTAAGAAAGATCATCCAATTCTTTGGCTGAGACACGGGCCTTGTTGTTCCCGAACCATTCCGCAAAGATCATAAAGATACCGCCCGCCACCAGTGCCCACAGTACAGTGCTGGTGCTGAACAAATCCTTAATTTGATGACGGAATAAGAATCCTACCGCAAGGCCTGGCAGACAGCCGAGAATTACATGAACCAGGTTCAGTCTCCGGGCCGGAATCTGCGAGCTGAATATCAGCTTTTCTTTCTTCAACCCGAACAGCCTCAAGATACGCTCACGATATACAATCGCAATAGCTAGAATTGCGCCGAGCTGGATAATAATTTCGAACGTCTTCATTTCCGGAGACTGATCGTTGTAACCCATCAGCTTGGACGTAAGGATCATATGGCCTGTTGAGGAGACCGGAATGAATTCGGTAAGCCCCTCGACGATACCCAAAATAATTGCCACGATTAAACTCATACATTCCTCCTAGATTATATCGGGTGATGTGAGGTATTTTTTTACTTTCCACCCTAGATTGTTAACCATCTTGCCAAAAAGCTGCTCTCTACGGCCCCCGGCTCCTGGAGCTCCATCCGCAGCAGATCACGGATAAACTCGGGCAGCATGTACACCTTGTCCGTCCCCTGCATCAGCCGCTGATATCCGATGCCAAACGTGAACATATCAAGTGTGCCTACCGAGTATATCTGGTCGGGCTCAAGCGGAACGCCTGCGAGATTAACCTGGACGATTCTATGATAAGGCTTAGCTAGCGGATTATACAACACCTCGAGCCCGTCTACACACAGATTTCCAAGAACTTTCCCTCTGAAACCGTAACCATAAATAACTTTCTCCGTCATTTCCGGCAGAAGAGACTGCTCCAGACTGTACAGAATATGTTCCCCTCTCAGGCGGATCCGGCAGGGGTTAATCGGTGAGGGGCAGCGGGCATGGAGCATGCCGGCGCTGATCTCGCCCTCAGGCAGCCCATCCAGGAGCTGGCCGGAGTTGACAATCGACAACTCGGCACCCGTAAAACGTCTTACCGCTTGGGCAAGCAGATTGCCAAAAGGGGATTCTTGATTATAATCCACCTTTAGTTCATTTGCCGTAATAGCCACAGTCTGTTTTAGACGATCCTGAGCATGCCTGCGGTGGATGGTTATGGCCTCTCCCACCTCAGCATTCTCCGGGCCGTTCTCAACCGGGAGACACCGCCCGCTCTCCACAGATACCCTGCCGTTCACCGGATCCCTGACGAGCTGGACAAGCCCCAGATAATGGCCAAATTTCTCTGCGGCCGACAGATAAGCATCGCCAATCCGCAGCGGTTCTTCTAATAAATGATGGGTATGACCTCCGAGGATGAGGCCGATTCCTTCCGTGGTCTGGGCTATTTCTTTATCGGTATGAATCCCCAAATGTGATAACAGCACAATAAAATCTGTCTTGTCCTTTAACAGATTAACCTGGTCGGCTATTTCCGGGGCCGCATCCAGGACATCCCAGCCCAGCAGTCCATAAAATTCGGTGTAAGGGGCAGTGGCTCCAATCACACCGATCCGGAAGTTCCCTTTATGTAGGATTAGATGCTTCTTCATCCATACTGGTGCTTCCCCGGAGCTCCGTTCGCGGACATTGCAGCATACAACCGGGCACAGCAGCCCCGAATAGGCCTCTTCAAGCAAATCAGGGGTAAAAGTAAGGCCTTCATTGTTCCCGATGGTTACGGCATCATAGCCCGTCAAATTAAGCACATCCACATTAGCTTGTCCCATGGACCCTTCCGTTTCCACAGCCATCCGGTCCATATGATCCCCGATATCAAACAACAGAAACTCGCCTTCCCGTGTGCGCTCCTCTTCTATCATGGAGGAAATCCGGGCCATAACGCCAAAATGGCTGTGCAAATCGTTCGTATGAAGTATAGTAAGCCTGTTCTGATCCAATTCCGGCGGCATGAACACTCCTCCTTAATCGTTTGGATATTTCCCCAGATACCTTAGTGCTCCCTACCTATGATATATTAAAAGAGTCCAGAAAGCATACTGAGGTGAGAAATTATGCAGTTAACGATAAAATTATTCGCGGGGCTTGCCGACCGTATGGGCTCATCCATAATTCAGGTTGAGCTTCCCGGTGACTCCGTGACCGCGGGGGAGCTGAAGCAGCAGCTGTCTGAAGCTTATCCCGCAGCCGATTCCTTGATTGCTGTATCTTTTGTAGCGGTAAATCAAGAATATGCAGGCTTAGACCATTCCATTACAGCATCGGATGAAGTCGCCTTGATACCTCCCGTCTCCGGCGGTGAATCCGTTACGGGTACGGATCATGAAGTCCGCCAATCTGAGGACGGTTTGTATGTTATAAGTTCACTTCCCCTCTCCGTGGAAGAGGTAACCGCCAAGGTCATTCATGCCAATCACGGAGCCACGCTGTCTTTTGTGGGAACCACACGGGAAATGACTGGAGAACAGCGTACCGTTCACCTTGAATATGAAGCCTACGTGCCCATGGCCTTATCCGGTCTTCAGAATATAGGCCGGGAAATTCAGCTCAAATGGCCCGGCACCCTTACTGCCATCAGCCATCGGATCGGACGGGTGGACATAACCGAGACCAGTGTTATTATTGCGGTCTCCTCCCCACACCGGGATGCCTGTTACGAAGCCAGCCGATACGCGATCGAAAGGCTGAAGCAGATCGTCCCGATTTGGAAGAAGGAAATATGGGAAGATGGGTCTGAATGGAAAGGTCATCAACAAGGACCTTGGAATCCCAGAGCCCCTCTGTAGACCCTGAAACAGCGTGTCTTTCAGCCTATCAAAATCATTGTCAGTCCAAATATTTCCTGATATATTAATAGCAAACAGGGTCGAATGAGGGGGAAATTTATGAGACGACACGTGATGGAGCTGGCTCCAGGTGATCGGATAGAAAATGATATCTTTAATAGTAATGGGGTTTTTGTTCTAAAGAAAGGGACTATGCTCACCAATGAATCCATCGTGAAACTTGTTCAGCACAGTATCGATTACGTAGATGTCGATTTGAGCTCCGAAACAGAAGCTTCCCCTGTAGCCTCGATTCAAAAGATGGAGCTTCAATTCAATGATGCCATCGATGCTTTCGAAAGCATCTTTCTTGAATCTCTGGCTACCGGCAAATTCGACCAGAATGACGTCGACGACTTACTCATGCCTCTGATGGAGCAGCTCACATCACAAAAGGATGTTGTATCCCTCCTCCTTCTGCTGGACAACAAGGATAACTATACTTACAACCACTCCATGCAGGTAGGCATGCTGTCATATTATATCGCCCTGTGGATGGGATATCCTCATGATGAGGCATACAAAGCTGGCAAAGCAGGCTTTCTGCATGACATCGGCAAAAGTATGGTTCCTCCCGAAATTCTTAATAAACCAGGCAAGCTGACAGAAGAAGAGTTCGAGGAAATCAAGCGCCATACCACTTATGGTTATGAAATTATTCGTAATTCCACAACGGATGAGATCTCCGCTCTGGTTGCCCTCCAGCATCATGAACGCGAAGATGGAAGCGGTTATCCGCAGGGCCTAACCAGCTCAGAGATTCATCCGTTTGCCAAGATTACCGCCATTGCGGATGTATACAGCGCCATGACCTCTAACCGGGTCTATCAGAACAAGCAGGAGCTTATAACCGTTCTCCACGAACTGTATAGACTCAGCTTCGGCAAGTTCAGCCCCGAACCAACTCAAGCCTTCATCCGCCACATGCTGCCGAACTTTATCGGCAAGCGCGTACGTCTGACGTCCGGGGAGCTGGGCTCTATCGTTATGACCAATCCATCCGATTTCTTCCGTCCACTTGTGAAAACGGATACCCGCTTCGCGGACCTGTCCCGGGAACCGAACATCGACATCCAGGAAGTGTTTGTGGAGTAGGGAGGAAAATCAAAACGGACAAATTATAGAACGACAGGACAGATTAATAGAAAAAACAAAAAGCCTAAGAGCATCATTGCTTTTAGGCTTCTTTCTCATGTTCTGGTTGTAGCGGAATCTAATTAGGCCAAAGACCAGGACAAAACCAGCCGCCTGTCCACTAGTCTTAAACGGAGCAGGACGGAACCTACTTGCTTATGCGGGGTTGGTCGATGGATATCCGCTACAAGTTTGAAAAAAATAATCCTACACAAAACAATTAATTACATGAATAAAACAATTAATTACATGATTAGTCAATTTTGTTTAGACTTGTAACCAACGGAGGAGTAATATTCATTTGTTATTATTTAAAAGAAAAGGGGAAATTTAATTTGAAGAAGTTTATTTCGTTCCTAGTATTATCACTCTTTGTTTTATGCCTACCAATTTCTAATGCATCTGCAGCACAAACTGACCTTTTACGTGGATTGCAACCGGAGGTAGTCCATTGGACACTATTCATTACTCCAAAAAGTAATGCAACAGATGGTGATGACAGTACATATACTGAGACAAAACCCTATAAGGAAGATGTAAGTTTTGCATATAAATATATTCTTGCTGCTCCAACTACTCTTAACAAAATTAGAATTAAAGTGGATAGTTTAGGCGGCCTAGGGTCCAAAATTAGTTTGTTAGATTCTAATTCTAATCTAATATCAAATATTCCTCTTACCTCAACAGAGCAAGTTGTCATCTTTGATCCCGTTGATAACGTAAAATATATACAAATAAATGGAGTAAACAACACAAATTTAAAACTATATACATTAGAAGCTTATTCCAAAGAAGCTCAACCACCAGCAAAACCTAGCACGCTAACAACTAGCGGTGGTGACGGAAAAGTTAATCTAACATGGGATTCTGTGCCTAATTCCACTGGTTACAATGTTAAAAGATCAACCACGGCTGGCGGTCCCTATGTTACAGTTTCCAACAATGTCCCTGATACTAAATATGTTGATACTACTGCAGTTAACGGCACTCAATATTACTATGTTGTAACAGCTTTAAATGCTGACGGCGAAAGTGCGAATTCAAATGAAGCTTATGCAACACCTTTGGCGTCACAACCAAACCCTAATCCACAACCAACTGGTGACCGTGCTATCCTTACGATAACTATGACAAACGGTTTAGAGAAGGAATACGATCTCTCAAATAATGAAATAACTAGCTTTATGAGCTGGTACGATGCTAAGGACGCTGGAAGAGGTCCTTCCTTCTTTGCAATAAATAAAGGAACTAATAATAAAGGGCCATTTAGCGCGCGCAAAGACTATGTGATCTTCGATAAAATTCTTACGTTTGAAGTCAGCGAATACAATTTGAGCAAATAGTAAAAACAGAAAGAGCCCCTAACGGCTCTTTTTTAAATTTAGGCTTTAGCCAGTTGAGTGCGTGAAACACGCGAAACAAAAAACCACCCGCTATGCGGGTGGAGGGAACGAGGGTTTGACCAACAAGACCATCCCGAATTGAGATGTTCAGGCTCAAAGAAAGGATGGTCTTAGATGGCAAACAAGAGCTATAGTTTAGCTCACACAAAGTGGATGTGCAAATACCACATTGTATTTACTCCGAAGTATAGACGGAAAGAATTTATAATCAAGTGAGGAAAGATTTAATTGAAATATTCAAACGTTTATGTAAGTACAAAGGAATAGAGATTATAGAAGTTCACATGATGCCAGACCACGTTCACATGCTAGTAGCGATACCCCAAAAATTTCAGTATCATCCTTCATGGGATATCTGAAGGGGAAAAGTTTGCTCATGATCTTTGAGAAGCATGCGCAGCTAGAGTATAAATATGGGAATCGGAAATTTTGGGCAGAAGGATATGATGTCAGTACAGTGGGCTTAAATGAAGCAACTGTAGCCAAGTACATTCGTGAACAGGAAGCACATGACCAAGCCATAGATAAACTGAGTGTAAAAGAGTATAAAGACCCGTTTAGCAGTAACAGGAGCAAAAAGAAATAAACCAGTTTAACTGGTAAGTGAAAGTGACAAATTACACTGAGCCTGAACAGATTTGTGGTCACGCTAGCGTCTTTAGGCGCAGTTTGGCAACAGGGGTTATACCCCAAGAGCAAACCACCCGTTGGACGGGTGGTTATGATTTTGCCTCTGTTATTTAGCGGTTAACAGCACGACAGCTCGTGGGACCGCAAATAAAAAGAATCCGCAGAAAAGATCTACGGATTCAATAACAGTATATTCGTATCCGGCAAAGGTGTTGATAACTACCTCGTAAAAGAATGCGTCACGATGATATCAAGCAAACTACCGACACGTACGCCCACCTTTATACAGAGAGAAAGAAATAATGAGCATATTCGATTGAACGGTATCATATCGGTATGTCACTAACACTATTTCTTTGTAAACCTCCCGCCCTGCTTAATTCCTTCTTAACCAATACTGCCTTCCATCTCAAACTTGATAAGACGGTTCATCTCTACCGCATATTCCATCGGAAGCTCCTTCGTAAACGGCTCGATGAAGCCCATAACGATCATCTGTGTAGCTTCAGCTTCGCTTAAGCCGCGGCTCATCAGATAGAACAGCTGCTCTTCAGAGACCTTGGAGACGGTCGCCTCATGCTCAAGCACAATGTTGTCGTTCATAATCTCGTTGTATGGAATAGTATCTGAAGTGGATTCGTTATCCAGAATCAGCGTATCACATTTCACGTTCGCTTTGGCACCTTCAGCTTGGCGTCCGAAGGATGCAAGGCCACGGTAAGTTACTTTACCGCCGTGCTTACTGATCGACTTGGATACGATCGTTGAAGTCGTATCTGGTGCCAGGTGAATCATTTTCGCTCCGGCATCCTGATGCTGGCCTTTACCTGCAACCGCGATGGAGAGCACGCTGCCTTTAGCTCCACGGCCCTTCAACACCACCGCAGGGTATTTCATAGTCAGCTTGGAACCGATGTTACCATCTACCCATTCCATCGTTGCATTCTCTTCAGCCACGGCACGTTTGGTTACCAGGTTGTAGATGTTCGGTGCCCAGTTCTGGATCGTAGTGTAACGAACGCGGGCGTTCTTCTTACAGATGATCTCAACTACAGCACTATGCAGCGAGTTTGTGCTGTAAATTGGAGCTGTACAGCCTTCAACATAGTGGACGAAGCTGTCTTCATCCGCAATGATCAGCGTACGCTCGAACTGACCCATGTTCTCCGAGTTGATACGGAAGTAAGCCTGCAGAGGCACTTCACATTTCACACCTTTAGGAACATAGATGAAGCTTCCCCCGGACCATACCGCACTGTTCAGTGCCGCAAATTTGTTGTCCGCAGGAGGAATCACAGTACCGAAGTACTCCCGGAAAATTTCCGGATGCTCACGCAAAGCTGTATCAGTATCTGTGAAAATAACCCCTTGATCCTCAAGGTTCTTCTGCATGCTGTGGTAAACAACCTCAGACTCATACTGGGCGGATACCCCGGCAAGGAACTTTTGCTCCGCTTCCGGAATTCCGAGCTTGTCGAAGGTCTCTTTAATTTCGGAAGGAACTTCTTCCCAAGTCTTCCCCTGCTTCTCCGAAGGACGAACATAGTACTGGATATCGTTGAAATCCAGATCGTCCAATTCCCCGCCCCAACGCGGCAAAGGCATTTTCTCGAATTGGGCAAGTGATTTCAGACGGAAATCAAGCATCCACTCCGGCTCATTCTTAATACGGGAAATTTCAGTGACGATCTCACGGGTCAGTCCTTTACCAGACTGGAAAACCGCTTTGTGCTCATCACGGAAGCCATATTTATACTCTTCCAAATCTGGCGCTTTTTTAGCCATAGTTAATACCTCCTAAGTTCTCTAGTACTGCTGGGTGAAGCCGTTGTACCTATCTATATGTCGTAATCAGTCATCATGGTCAATGCCCTTGCGCAGCGCATTCCATGCCAACGTTGCACACTTGATGCGGGCAGGGAATTTGCTCACGCCGGACAAAGCTTCCAAATCCTCATAGTCGTCAAAAGTCACGTCTTCCCCCTTCATAAGGGAAGAGAAGCGGTCGGCAAAATCCAAGGCTTCTTCAAGCTTTCTGCCCTTTACGGCTTCCGTCATCATGGATGCGGAGGACATGCTGATAGAGCAGCCTTCTCCAGTAAACCGGGCATCCTGGACAACTCCATCTTCCAGCTTGAGCTGAAGCGAAATCCGGTCACCACAGGTCGGATTGTTCAAATCCACCACTACCGTATCCTCTTCAAACTTGCCACGGTTACGCGGGTTTTTATAGTGATCCATAATTACACGCCGGTAAAGATCGTCCAGTTGTGTCATGCGAAGTACTCCTTTGCTTGAACTAAAGCATCGGCCAAGCGGTCAATATCCTGTTCGGTATTGTACAAGTACAAGCTCGCTCTAGCGGTAGAGCTCACCTGCAGCCAGCGCATGAGAGGCTGGCAGCAGTGGTGTCCTGCACGGATAGCCACACCGTAAGAATCAAGCACAGTTGCCACATCATGAGGATGCACATCACCAAGGTTGAAGGTAACCAGGCCAACCTGCCGTTTGGCTGGACCGTAGATACTTACTCCGTCAATCTGGGACAAGCGGTCCATGGCATATCCGGCAAGCTCTTTCTCATGGCGTTCAATTTGCTCCATACCAACCTCGGTAAGGAAATCGATGGCTGCCCCAAGGCCAACAGCGCCGGCAATGATCGGAGTGCCGCCCTCAAATCTCATCGGTGCGTCTTTCCAGGTCGACTCGTACAGCCCGACATCATCAATCATCTCACCGCCGAACTCAATCGGCGGCATCGCGCTCAGCAGAGCCTTCTTACCATATAATACCCCAATGCCCGTTGGACCGCACATTTTATGGCCTGAAATGGTGTAGAAGTCGCAATCCAGATCCTGTACATTCACTTTCAAATGAGGCGTGCTCTGTGCCCCGTCTACAACCATAACCGCACCGTTACGGTGAGCCACTTCAGCAATTTGCTTAACCGGGTTGATAACCCCCATAACATTCGACACATAAGCCATCGCTACGATCTTGGTCTTAGGAGTAATCGTCTTCTCAGCAGCTTCAATCGTTACTGTACCGTCCTGTTCGAGTGGAATAAACTTCAGCGTAGCGCCTGTTCTCAAGGCAAGCTGCTGCCAAGGGATAAAGTTGCTGTGATGCTCCATTTGGGTGATCACAATTTCGTCCCCTTCGTTTATAACAGTAGGTCCATAAGATGAAGCTACCAAATTAAGCGCGGTTGTCGTTCCCCGGGTAAAAACGATCTCTTCGGACCGCTTCGCCCCAATGAACTTGGCGACCTTCTCCCGGGCGCCCTCATAGGCGTCGGTCGCCCGGCTTCCCAAGGTATGCACGCCGCGGTGAACATTTGCATTATCCCATTCATAATAATGCTTGATTGCTTCAATAACAGCACGCGGCTTCTGGGAAGACGCCGCACTGTCCAAATATACAAGTGGATGGCCATTGACCTCTTGGTTCAGTATGGGGAACTGTTCCTTGATCCACTGGCTGTTCATTGTCCCAGCTTCCTTTCGACCAGGCTTTGAAGCTGAGTCTGAAGCTGTTCAAGTGGAATCTCGGACACAACAGGTGCAAGGAAGCCATAAATAATCAGACGCTCCGCCTGCTCCCGGGAAATTCCACGAGACATAAGATAATAAATCTGCTCCTGATTGACTTGGCCGACAGAGGCAGCATGGCCAGCTGTAACATCGTCCTCATCAATCAGCAGGATTGGATTGGCGTCCCCACGGGCTTTCGGGCTAAGCATAAGCACTTTCTCTGTCTGCTCGCCGTTAGCCTTGGTTGCGCCTTTCTCGATCTTGGTAATCCCGTTGATAATAGCGGTTGCTTGCTCACGCATCACGGCACGGGTGATCATTTGGCTGTCCGAGCTCTTCCCGAAGTGAACCGCTTTAGTGGTATAGTTCAGCTTCTGGTCACCTGATCCAACCGCAATAACCTTCGCATCAGAAGTGGAGCCATTTCCTTTAAGGATACTGAGGGTTTCACTCATGGCATCTCCACTGTTCATTTCACCAATGATCCATTCAATACTGCCATCGTTCTCAACAACCGCACGGCGGTAAGTCAGGTCCGTAATTTGTCCGGCAAGGTGATGGACGGAAGCAAACTGCACTTTAGCGCCAGCCTTAACAAATACCTCAGCCGCACCGTTATGAACGAGTTCGCCGCTTAGGTCACCGGAAATGTAGTTATCCACGTAAGTCACCCGGCTGTTGCTGTCCGCAACAATCAGCACGTGTGGAGTGAAGCCTTCAGCCGCGTCATCGATCAAAAATACAGCCTGAAGCGGAATTTCAACTTCCACATTTTTGGGCACATACAGGAACACGCCGCCGTTCCACATTGCCGCATGAAGAGCTGTCAGCTGGTTCTCTTCCGCAGGCACCGCAGTGAACAAATGCTTCTGCACCAGATCAGCATGCTCGCGCACAGCAGTTTCCAGGTCGGTAAAAATCACACCTTGTGCAGCCAATTCCTGCGACAATTGAGTGAATACCACTCCTGAATTGCGTTGAACAATCAGATTGCTGTGTTCATTAATTTCCACCAGGCTGGACAAGCTTTCAGGAAGTTCCTGTGAAGCTTGCGCGCCTTGACGAAGCTTTCCGTAATTGGACAGCGTCCAGCGGTCCAGTCTTGTCTTTTCCAGTTTTGGCAGTTCAAGTCCGGCTGCAAGCTCAAGTGCTTTGGCGCGGCTCTCGGTTACCCAAGATGGCTCGCCGTTTGACTTGGAGAATGCCTCCAGGGCTTCGCGGTCAACCGGAAGAATGGTTTGTGTAGTCATGTATTCTCCTCCTTCCGCTTACGCCTCTTGACCTACAGTCTCGTCAACAATTCCAAGCTCTTCTTTAACCCAGTCATATCCGTCCTTCTCCAGACGCTCAGCCAGCTCAGGTCCACCGGACTTAACGATACGGCCCTGCATCATCACGTGTACAAAGTCAGGCGTAATGTAGTTAAGCAGGCGTTGGTAGTGAGTAATAATCAAGAAACCACGCTCTTCACTACGCATGGTGTTTACCCCGTTAGCCACAATGCGGAGTGCGTCGATATCAAGACCGGAGTCAATTTCATCAAGCACAACAATTTTCGGATCAAGCAGCATCATTTGAAGAATTTCATTCCGCTTCTTCTCACCGCCGGAGAAGCCTTCATTCAAATAACGGTGTGCAAATTCAGGGTTCATTTCAAGCTCTTTCATCTTACCTTCCATTTGGCGGATGAACTTGATCAGGGATACTTCGTTACCTTCCCCGCGGCGTGCGTTGATAGCACTGCGAAGAAAGTCGGAATTCGTCACCCCTGCGATTTCACTAGGGTACTGCATAGCCAGGAACAAGCCGGCACGGGCGCGCTCGTCAACTTCCATCTCGAGCACATCTTCTCCGTCCAAAGTGACTTTACCATCCGTTACTTCATATTTAGGATGCCCCATTAAAGCCGAAGCCAGAGTACTCTTACCTGTCCCGTTCGGTCCCATAATGGCGTGGATTTCGCCGCCCTTGATCTCCAGGTTGATTCCCTTCAAGATTTCCTTGCCTTCAATCGTAGCTTTCAAACCTTCAATCGTAAAATGTGTAGCCATGATTTACTGCTCCCTCCGTCAATGTAAGTGTCATTAGATTCCACGTATATTTGAAACGGGACGTCTCCCATACTGCCTGCAATTGTACCATAATGAGTATCAAATTAGAATTATTCTAAGTGATTCTCAATGATTCTCATTTCATTCTACCCTACTTCCTAACGTTTATCAATCTGTCCCATACGCCTTGGACCTCGTCTATTCAGCTTATTTGTCCTTAAATATCCAGCCTTTCGGCAGCTATCCCAAAATAGATCAGGCCTGGCTAAAATTCAGCCAAGCCTGAGAGCTTATTTAGACCTGCAGTATCCGCTTGATAGCCGCTGCCTTATCCCCAAACTCCTTGGTTCCCAGCACAGGAGTCATGGGCCCGGCTTCAAACTCAGCTGGCAGCTCAATCCAAGATTTGCATCCAATATAAGCCGGGAGAACAGGAAGCGTAACGGGCTTATCCAATACATATATTCTCAAAAGCAGCACATGAAGAGGATCACGGGGCTTCCATCTCAAACGCTCCTCGGCGAAGGTGGGCATCCACATGTGAAAATCCTGCAGCCGCCTGATCTTTTCTTCGCTGCTTAGTTCGATATCCTCGGCAACTTCTGCGAAGAGCTTGATTGTGACCATCTGGTCTTCCTGGTTCCTGTCCGCAATAGACTCATCAACCAACTTTCTAAACTCCGGTTTGACAAGCTCGCGGCGCTGATGCTCATAGGACGGGTATAAATAAAAGGAGGGACTTTTCACCTCAAAGTGTCTGGTCTCCTCCTTGATTCCACCCTTACGCATCAAAAGGATCTGCTGACCGCTCTCCAATACGGAGAGGGCCGAAGCCCATTCCTTCAATGCCAGAACTTTATGATTCATGGTTATCCCAAATAAGAGCGCAGCATCCACATATGTTTTTCAAACTCTCCCTTGAATCCAGTCAGCAGGTCGCTCGTTGCTTCATCTTCAGCCTGGTCCGCCAGCTCAATCCCTTCAGAGAAGGATTCGGACAGGGTGGCGAAATCCTCGATCAGGTTCTGCACCATGGTATTAGGATCTTCCTTACCTGTTGCTTCCTGAATCGTTGCGAGGTCAAGATATTCCTTAAGCGTTGCAGCCGGGCTTCCCTTGATAGCGAGAAGTCGTTCGGCAATCTCATCCATTTTCAAAGCCACTTCGTTATAAAGCTCCTCAAATTTCACATGCAGCGTAAAGAAGTTGTTTCCTTTAACATACCAATGGTAATTATGGATCTTTACATACAATACATTGAGATTAGCGATCTGTTGGTTAAGCACCTGTTCCAATCCAGATGTGTTCGTTTTGCTGTTTGATTTAGAATCTGTTTTAGCCATGTTAAATTCCCTCACTTTTCATTGGAAATTGAATTTATGATCATTCCACCGGGTTACCCCGTGAATGATAGGTCATGTTGTCTGGAACAGTATCGTCCCATGACTACTTTTACCCTGCCCAGTTCTGGACGAAACAATCTCTATTCCATTAAAAAAAGATACAAAAAGGGTTACTTTTCCGATATACTAACTTCAAGTTATTTTTACCCATAAAATATTAAGACCTATAAGTGTCCCCGGAGGTGTTCTGTATGTCCCAATATCATCCTCTGTCTTTAGATGAGGCAGTTGCTTTAGCACAATCGATCCCTGGCCATTTCCGTGAGGATGCGGAATTGTCGGTCCGGGAGATCGGAGACGGCAATTTAAATCTCGTGTTTCATGTTACGGATGAAGCAGGCGGTAAAGGGCTCATTATTAAGCAGGCGCTGCCTTATGCCAAGGTTGTCGGAGAGTCCTGGCCGCTTAGCCTGGACCGTGCAAGGATTGAACGGGAGGCGCTTCAAATTCAGCATGCTTACGCCCCCGACTTGGTGCCGGCCGTTTACTCCTACGATGATGAACTGGCCATCACGGTGATGGAGGATCTCAGCGACCATACGATTATGCGCAAAGGCTTGATCGAGGGACAGGAATATCCTCTGTTCGCCAAGCATATCGGAAGATTTATGGCCTCCACCCTCTTCTATACATCGGATCTTGGGATGAATCAGCAGGAGAAGAAGCTGCGGGTTGCCCAGTTTATTAATCCGGATCTGTGCAAAATCACGGAGGATCTGATCTTCGAAGATCCTTACCGGGATTCACCTAACAACAATTTCAGCGAAGACATCCGGCAGGATGCCGAAGCTCTGTGGCATGATGATGAACTCCGTCTTGAAATCGCCCTTCTGCGCGAGAAGTTCCTGACTCATGCCGAGGCCCTGCTTCACGGGGATCTCCACACAGGAAGCATTTTTGCAACTCCCGACTCCACCAAGGTGATTGATCCGGAATTCGCCTACTATGGCCCAATGGGCTTTGATATCGGGGCGGTAATTGCCAACCTCCTGCTTAACTATGCAGCACAACCAGGCTGGAGTCCTTCCTTGGAGGAACTGCAGGCCCGCCGTGGGCGGCTGCTTCAGATGGTGGAGAGCGTATGGCGCCATTTTGAATCAAACTTCCGGGAGCTGTGGAACCGTGACGTGGTGGATTTCACCGCCCGGACCGCCGGATACCAGGATATGTACGTACAGAAGATTCTTCGCGATACCATCGGCTTTGCTGGCGCCAAAATGATCCGGCGTATTGTTGGTTTATCCCATGTGGCGGACATCGATACGATTGAGGATGCCGCACTGCAGCGGCAGGCTAAGCAGGCTGCTCTTCAGATTGGCACAGCACTTGTGCGGCGCGGACGCTTTGCAAGCTCTATTGAAGAGATCGCCGCAATTGCCAAACAGGCAGCAAAGGAGGAACAAGTGACCCTATGAGCATACATCCAGATTTAAACCAATCGCCGAATCCAGAAGGCCAAGGTCCTTTATTAAGTCTTCGCTGGGAGGAGAACCGGCTGTTTCTTCTGGATCAGCGCCTGCTTCCAGAACAGATTGTGTTTCATGAACTGACTTCACCTGAGGAAGTGTGGGAAGCCATTGCTTCCATGAAAGTAAGGGGTGCTCCAGCCATCGGAATCTCCGCCGCTTACGGCGTAGCGCTGGCTGCTCAAAGTTACAAGGGTGACGCATCCGGCTGGCTTGAGCATATTACGAAAGCGGCTGATTATTTGGCCACGTCACGTCCAACCGCAGTTAATCTGTTCTGGGCGCTCGACCGGATGAAGAACCGGGCAGCCCTTCTTGCTGAAGAGCAGCCTGAGCTTGAGAACCGTTATTTGGGGCTGCTGGCGGAAGCGATTTTGATTCACCAGGAAGATGAAGAAGTGTGCCGCTTGATCGGGGAGAACGCCCTGCCTCTGTTCGAGAGCGGCATGGGCGTGCTGACCCACTGCAATGCAGGAGGACTTGCAACAGCCAAATACGGTACCGCTCTGGCCCCATTTTACCTTGCCAAGGAGCGCGGAATCCCGCTTAAGGTGTTCGCGGACGAGACCCGCCCTGTCCTGCAAGGAGCGAGGTTGACTGCTTTTGAACTCCAGCAGGCCGGAATTGACGTCACCCTTCTGACGGACAACATGGCTGCTGTGGTTATGACCAAAGGCTGGGTTCAAGCCGTAATCGTCGGAACCGACCGGGTCGCGGCCAATGGCGATGTCGCCAACAAGATCGGTACCTATGGGGTTGCCGTCCTGGCAAAATCTCATGGAATCCCTTTTTACGTAGCATCGCCCCTCTCCACCATTGATCTGAATACACCTACCGGCCAGGATATTCCGATTGAAGAACGCCCGGAGAGCGAAGTGACCGAAGGCTTTGGTAAACGTACAGCCCCGGCAGGCGTAAAAGTATTCAATCCCGCTTTTGATGTGACACCGAATGAGTATGTAACCGCCATCATCACCGAGAAGGGGATTGTGAGACCACCTTATCATAAGAACTTGGCAGCGCTTTTTTCATAAGAATTCAGATGTATGAAATTGGCACTAATCAGGGTTTTCTAAGGCTTTGCTCCTCCATAAAATAATGGTATGATTTATAGAAAAACCAGGATATGAAGGGGCCTATGACTAACAAGAATAATAACGATGAACTTGCCTACTTGTTTAATGTCGATATTTTAATTAAAAGTAAATCCAATGCTCTCGCCCTCCAATCTTTGATTGAGCTGCTTAATCAAGGAAAACTGGTAGATTACCGGATCAAGTCCGGTGTGGAGCTTGGCGAAATTATTGAAGCTACATTATCGGCAAAGAGACAAGCCATGATATCCAAAGCATCTAAGAATCCAGGCGAAGATCTCACATCCAAAGAACCAGTTAGGGAAGAGGTTAAGAAACCAGCACCGAAACCATCTTTGGAAGTGGCTGACAAGCTCAGTTCTATGGTCAACATGAACGAGGCCGCCATCCAGTCTTGGATCCAGAACTATGTAGCCAATAATAAGCTCGTGCGCTTGTCCATTGAACGCAACCGGGAGAGAGTTACGCTGCCCTGCCGTATTTTGAACTATGCGCCGGATACCCGGACGATAAATGTGTACCATGTTGATGAGAAGCAGGTTTATACCTTTAGGCTCAGTGAAATTATTGATTTTGTGGATGCATAAGTGCAAAATCAATAACAAAGGGCGTTCTTCAGTTGAATCCGAAGAACGCCCTTTCCCTTTTACTTTTACTTTTTAAATGCCGCCATTGCAAACAGCAGCCAGCCTATAATAAAGGCCACTCCACCAAGCGGAGTAATCGCCCCGAGTACTTTGATACCGGTAATGCTCAGCACATACAAGCTGCCTGAGAACAGAATAATACCGGCTACCATCAGCCTGGCCGCCCAGAGCAGCTTGCGTGATTCTCCCCACTGTCCAGCGGCGAGGGCGATCAATATAATACCAACCGCATGAATCATATGGTAATGAACACCCGTTTCATAGGTAGCTTTATAATCCCCTAGAATTTTCTCTAGGGCATGGGCACCAAATGCCCCGATCGCCACACTTAGCAGGAGCAGGAGCGCTCCTATGCCAACATACTTCCGGTTCATGCTAATTTTCATCTCCTCTATCCCAATATTCCTGTCTTACCTGCTATCTTATCGTATTATCAGCCTTCTCTGCCACACAACCCTTTTGTATAGAAGAATTAATAAGCATATAATTACAAAGATTCCTTGATTTTTTTTGGAATTTATGAAAAATTAAAACGAGGTTAAGAAGTGTGAGAATTGTAAAGGAGATCATTAAATGGATAATCACAACATCTCAGGACCAGGCCTGCCTGAAGGGAAGCTGAAACACTCGGGACCTGGGATTGCCTCTTTCATTGTAAGTATCGTTGCCCTGTTTGCTTACGTCGCCGCAATCTCTATTATAGTTGTAACGGCTCATGATTTGCTTAACGCTGCAAAATCCGTTCCCACAGAAACTATCGTAAATCATCCCGGTGTTGTACAGGCTGGTGTGACTATATTGGCAGCTATGGCCCTCACCCTGGTATCTGTTATACTCGGTATTATTGGCCTGACCTTAGCCAACCGGAAGAGGCTGTTTGCCATTCTGGGCGTCTGTATTGGGGCATTGCCTCCAGCTCTTATGCTTGTACTCTTCCTCATTCGTGCCAGCTAAACTTTAATACGGTTCAAAAGATTGCATCAAACGCGGAAAGGTGAATCGCAATGGGAAATATAAAAATTTTTGCGGACAGTACTTCAGATCTTCCTCCAAATCTAATTAGCGAATATAACATAGGCATCATCCCCCTGTATGTCGTTTTTAATGACCAAACGTTTCGGGATGGCGTTGATCTGACTCCTCCACAGTTATACGAAAAGGTCAGTGAGACAGGGAAACTCCCGAAGACTGCTGCCCCCTCTCCAGCTGACTTTATTTCGGCCTTTACCCCATCGATAGAAGCCGGGGACCAAATTATATACATCAGTCTGTCTTCTGAGCTCTCTTCTACATACCAGAACGCGGTTATAGCTTCTAGCGAATTTCCGGACGGGCAGGTTACCGTGGTGGATTCTTTAAACTTGTCCACCGGCATTGGAATTCAGGTGCTTCGGGCAGCTAAGGCTGCGCAAGCCGGTCAAACCGTTAGCGAAATCGTCGCCCTCCTGGAGCGTATCCGCCCGAAAGTTGATACCGAATTCGTTATTGACTCTTTGGACTACTTATACAAAGGGGGAAGATGCTCCGGCATGCAGAACCTTGTGGGCAGCCTGCTTAAGATCCGTCCGGTCATTAAGGTTCAGCAAGGGAAGATGACACCTGCTTACAAGGTGCGCGGCAGTCGTGAGAAAGCTTTAGACCAGATGGTCAGCAACGCCCTTTCCAGAGCCGGGCAGATGGATAAAGAAACCATCTTTGTGGTTCATACTATGGCTGAACAGGACGCCATCGACATGGCCGAGCTTATACGTGAGAAGACCGGTGCCCGTGAGGTTCTCTTAAGCGATGCCGGCTGTGTCATCTGCAGCCACTGCGGGCCAAAGACAATCGGAATTATCTATCTGGCTGAATAGTCTTAAATCAAGAAGAAGCCCTCCCGGCTTAATCCGGCGAGGGCTTCTTCTTGGTCTAATAGTTATGGTTAAGGCATAATTATGGGTACCTTAGCTCCAGAACACTTTTCCATTCCTGCAATTTGCGCTGGATCTTCTCGGGAGTTAAGGGCTTCTTCATGAAATCCTCCATCCCGCTTTCCAGACAAAGCTTCCTGTCCTCACTGTAATCATAAGCGCTGACGGCTATAATTACCGGCTTCTCCCCTTCAGGTACCAGCTGTCTAATAATCCTTGCTGCTTTAATCCCATCCATCACAGACATGTTGATGTCCATAAAAATAAGGTCATAGCGCTGCCTTGAGACCGCCTCCACAGCTTCCACCCCATTGCGGGCAATATCAGGGGCAATCCCAAGCTTACGAAGCATCTGAACAAACACCTGACGGTTCACCGGGTGATCTTCCGCAATCAGCACCTTAAGATGGCGCTCAGTCTGTAAAGGCTGAATACTTAAGGGCTCACTTCCCTCTTCCCCCTGATCCCCGCGAATAAGGGTACCCGAGAAGTCTGAGTCTTCTTGAATCAGATTCGCATCAAAGCTGATCACCGTAAAACGAAAGGTCGACCCATGTCCTTCCGTGCTCTCCACAGAAATGGACCCGCCCATGAGCTCAACGATTTTTTTGCAGATGGCTAGTCCTAACCCAGTTCCTCCATACTTGCGATTAATACCTGGATGCAGCTGGGAGAAAGACTGAAACAGCCGATTAAGCTTATCCCTAGGTATACCTATCCCTGTATCTGAAATGCTAAATTCCAGCAGCAAGCCCGTAAATTCTGAAGCAGGGATGCGGGACACATGGATCGTAATTTTCCCCGATTCCGTAAATTTAAGGGCGTTGCCAACCAGATTAATTAAGACCTGCCTTACCCGGGAAGGATCACTGATGATCATTTCAGGAATGGATGGGTCAATGCTGTAGGTAAGAGCCAGTCCTTTCTCCGCAGCGCCAGGAGCAAAGAGATCCACCACACTTGCCACGGAAGCCCTCAAGTTGAACGAGTCGTATTCCAAGGCCATTTTCCCTGCCTCAACTTTGCTGAAATCAAGCACGTCATTAAGAATCCGGAGCAGTGCCCGTCCGCTATCCGAGATAATGTGGGCATATTCCTTCTGTTCCCCTTCAAGCTCCGTTTCCAACAGAAGATCACTCATCCCGATAATGCCATTCAACGGGGTACGAATCTCATGACTCATCATCGCCAGAAACTCTGATTTAGCCTTGGTCGCACGCTCCGCCGATTCCTTGGCCTTAATAATTTCGCGCTCGTTAGTAATGTCATTAAACACAACGACCGTACCAACAATTTGCTCACGGTCGTACAGGGGGGTTACCCGGTAAGTCACCAGGAAGCTTGAGCCGTCTTTTCTCCAGAACACCTCTTCGTTCACATACCGGGGCGTGCCATCCCTAAGCGTCTGATGGATAGGGCATTCTTCAATTGGATAGGAGATTCCATCACTTCGGGTATGATGGATAAGTTCATGGTTGATCGTGCCAATGACCTCTTTTACCGTGTATCCCAGCATTTTGGAGGCAGCCGGATTCATAAAGATAGTCCTTCCCTCCTCATCCAGGCCATAGATCCCTTCAGATACAGAATTAAGGATTAAAGCGTGCTGATAACTCAACTGTTCAATTTGCTCAATGTACCGTTTGCGTTCGGTGATATCGCTAGCAATTCCATATACACCAACCACCTGATCATCTACGATGATCGGCACATTGGTAACACTGAGTTCCACTGGTGTTCCATTCTTGTGAATAAGAGTGGTCTCGTAGGTCTGAGGCTGCCCTTTCATAGACAAGCCAAAATGGTACAAGGTTTTGTTTAATTCCGGCCCGTGAATCAGTTTTTTGAAGCTCTTTCCCACAAGCTCATCCTTGCTGTAGCCGGACAACGCCTCAAGATTAGCGTTAACGGTCTTGTATCTCCCGGCCAGATCAAAAGAATACACCGCCGACGGGCTATGCTCAAACAACGATTTATAGCGCTGTTGGCTCTCCTGCAGCCTGCGCTCACTATTCTTGCGTTCTGTCACATCGCGGGACACAGCTATGACGTCAAGACGTTCCCCAGTCTGCTCATCGTAGGTATACTTGCCAGTACTCTCAAACCAGATGTATACCCCATCTTTCCGGCGGATGCGATAGGTCACCGTATACTTATCACGAGCTGAAAGCTGTTCAGATAAGTATTCTTTGACCAGTTTATAATCATTTGGATGGAAATAATCAAACGCACTGGTGCCTACTAGCTCTTCGGGAGTATAGCCGAGCAGAGTGATACAAGCTGGAGATGCGTAAGAATACGTATTTCCTTCGTCCGATTTATGTCTTGAAATGAAATCAAGGGAATTCTCAGAGATTAACCGGTACTGCTTCTCACTGTCGCGGAGCCTCCGCTCCATCTGATACCGCTCCGTGATATCCTGTACAATACCGAACAAGCGGGTAACTTTCCCGGACGCATCCAACTCAATATCGGTTTGACTGAACAGAACTTTCTCCTTATAATCAGCGCCTGTAATTCTAAATTCCAATTCAAATGATCTTCTGCCCAATAAATTTGCACTTTGGATAAAATTCCTTATCCTCACGCTGTCTTCCGGATGAACTGCCTTAAGCCACTCTTCCATCGGGTTTTCGGCCTTGCTAAAATCCACTCCATATATGCTTACGAATTCTTGGGAGCAGATCAGCTCATCCTGTGCGGCTTCCCACTGCCAGGAACCGATATGGGCTATCCTCTGAGCCCGGGCGAGACTCTGCTCGCTGATGCGCAGTTGCTCTTCCGCTATCATTCTGGCTGTAATGTCACGGGCAATGATAAGCAGCTTATCTGTGCTGTCCCCTGTATTCCGGACCTTCTGGATACTAGCCTCCACCCATATCTCATGACCTTTTGCATGTTTGAGCCTTCCGGTAACAATTCCGCTCGTTTTATTCAGCTCATATTTATAACGTGAATTCTGGTCTGCAAACAGCTCCTTAAGGGAGGTGCCCACCAATTGCTCAGGAGTATAACCCACCAGCTCTTGAATAGCAGGAGAGATGGATATACAGATACCTTCCTCAGAGGTGAAGGCAATAACATCCTTTGCGTCATTCGTAATAACTTGGTATAACTTCTCAGATTCCAGTAAGCGCTGCTCTATTTCCTTTGTAGCTGTAATATCTTTAAATACAGAATAAACGCCAACAATTTCATGACTTAATTGGATCGGAACATAGGTTACATACAGGTCAAGCAGCCTGCCATCACCACATTTAAACTTGATTTCGAAACTGTTAGACTCACCTGATAATGCCCGCTTAAAATAATACTGTCTAAGCCGCTCACCTTCCGCCGTGAATAAATGGTCTGACGGGATACGGACAAACTGTTCCAGCTCATAGCCGGTAACTCTCTCGGCTGCCGAATTTGCTTGAATGTACTTACCGGTGGTATCCATTACAGAGATGGCATCAGGATGGTTCTCATAGAGGGATCTATAAGCGCCCCCTTCTGAAATCAGCCGATGTAACAGCTCGCTCTTCGAATTCGTCAAGGCCGATTTTCCTTTCTATGCATTATAAAAGAGAGCTTTAGTACAGATTATAATAATTCTAACCGTTTGTCTCAACAATCAACCAGGTTGCCAGTCATGAGATTTCAAGAAATTATATGGAAATATGAAAAAAGAACGTTACGATATAAATCATCATAACGTTCTTTCCTGAACATTAAAAGCGGGTGATGGGAATCGAACCCACGCTATTAGCTTGGAAGGCTAAAGTTCTACCATTGAACTACACCCGCAAAATTAGTGGTCGGGACGACACGATTTGAACATGCGACCCCCTGGTCCCAAACCAGGTGCTCTACCAAGCTGAGCTACGTCCCGTTACTTGAATGACTACACTTGCAAAATCACAATCGGGACGACACGATTTGAACATGCGACCCCCTGGTCCCAAACCAGGTGCTCTACCAAGCTGAGCTACGTCCCGATATAATGGAGCGGACGACGGGAATCGAACCCGCGACCCTCGCCTTGGCAAGGCGATGCTCTACCGCTG
Organism: Paenibacillus sp. J22TS3; assembly: GCF_018403205.1. Classification (NCBI taxonomy): domain Bacteria; kingdom Bacillati; phylum Bacillota; class Bacilli; order Caryophanales; family Paenibacillaceae; genus Paenibacillus; species Paenibacillus sp. J22TS3. The sequence goes on along the minus strand of NZ_BOSF01000002.1, from coordinate 2,467 downwards.
AGCCACGTCCGCATATCTGGTGCGCGTGGAGGGACTTGAACCCCCACGTCAAAGACGCTAGATCCTAAGTCTAGTGCGTCTGCCAATTCCGCCACACGCGCACATGTCTTGCATACCTACCCTTTAATACAAGGTAAATGGTGAGCCATGAAGGACTCGAACCTTCGACACCCTGATTAAAAGTCAGGTGCTCTACCAACTGAGCTAATGGCTCAAATGTTACCGGCCCCCGAAAAGTATTCGGAATCTGCATCAAAGCATACGCTTCACTTTTTGGGGTGATAATGGCTGGGGATATAGGATTCGAACCTATGCGTGACGGAGTCAAAGTCCGTTGCCTTACCGCTTGGCTAATCCCCAATAAAAGGGCGATCGATGGGACTTGAACCCACGAGTGCCGGAGCCACAATCCGGTGCGTTAACCCCTTCGCCACGACCGCCATAAATCACAAACTATAAAATTAAAAAACTGGTGGAGGCTGATGGATTCGAACCACCGAACTCGTAGAGAGCAGATTTACAGTCTGCCGTGTTTAGCCACTTCACTAAGCCTCCATGAAATGGTGCCGGCGAGAGGACTTGAACCCCCAACCTACTGATTACAAGTCAGTTGCTCTACCAGTTGAGCTACACCGGCACGGTGTTGAAAATTAATTCAATTCATCCCGATACAAAAGGATGTTAATGGCGGAGCCGACGGGATACTCTTCACTTCGTTACGAGACTGCGATGTATTCCTAACGAAGTCAATGCTCCGACGAACCCTTATGGGTTCAAATCCCGATACAAAAGGATGTTAATGGCGGAGCCGACGGGATACTCTTCACTTCGTTACGAGACTGCGATGTATTCCTAACGAAGTCAATGCTCCGACGAACCCTTATGGGTTCAAATCCCGATACAAAAGGATGTTAATGGCGGAGCCGACGGGATTCGAACCCGCGGTCTCCTGCGTGACAGGCAGGCATGTTAGGCCTCTACACCACGGCTCCACACTTTTCAGTAATCCCGTATTCTTAAGAGCAGGATTAAATTGCGGGGGCAGGATTTGAACCTGCGGCCTTCGGGTTATGAGCCCGACGAGCTACCGGGCTGCTCCACCCCGCGTCAGTAAAAATATATTATGGTGGAGGCTGAGGGGATCGAACCCCCGACCCTCTGCTTGTAAGGCAGATGCTCTCCCAGCTGAGCTAAGCCTCCATAAATATCAATGAAAGTGGTGACCCGTAGGGGATACTCGTTTTTCAAACGAGACTGCGATGTACTCCTACCGAAGCAGATGCTCCGACGAACCCTTATGGATTCTCATCCCCACTTGAAGCTGTTTAATGAAAGTGGTGACCCGTAGGGGATTCGAACCCCTGTTACCTCCGTGAAAGGGAGGTGTCTTAACCCCTTGACCAACGGGCCATACTAAAATAGTTGAAAACACATGGCGGAGAAAGAGGGATTCGAACCCTCGAGACGCTTGTGACGCCTACACGATTTCCAATCGTGCTCCTTCGGCCAGCTCGGACACTTCTCCATGTTAGAGGTTGTTGTTCCGGGAAATATTATATTCCCCGGAACGGTACTCCCCGAACAGGACTCGAACCTGTGACAACTCGATTAACAGTCGAGTGCTCTACCAACTGAGCTATCAGGGAATATGGTGGAGCCAAGCGGGATCGAACCGCTGACCTCCTGCTTGCAAGGCAGGCGCTCTCCCAGCTGAGCTATGGCCCCTTATTCACGTCAAAAAGTAATGTGTGGCTTCAAAGTCTATCCCAGTTACTTTCAGGAATCCCAGAAGTACACAAATTATGGTGGGCCTTAGTGGACTCGAACCACCGACCTCACCCTTATCAGGGGTGCGCTCTAACCAGCTGAGCTAAAGGCCCTCATTATGTAAACCATTTTTTAAGGCTACTTTTTCCTGTAAAAGGAATTTTGCTTGGCGGCGTCCTACTCTCCCAGGACCCTGCGGTCCAAGTACCATCGGCGCTAGAGGGCTTAACGGTCGTGTTCGGGATGGGTACGCGTGGAACCCCTCCGCCATCGCCACCAAACGGGATTTTTCCGGGTCAATACTCCCTGAATCACTCCAGGAAAATATCCAACCTTAGAAAACTCATCGCTGCGAGAAAATATCAGTCCTTGATAAAGGCCCCACATCTTCTCCTCAGGCTTGATCACCTGAAAACTAGATACGAAACGAACTTGCGCACCCTTCTAGGAACTGCGTCCTTCGGGTATTTGTTTGGATAAGCCCTCGACCGATTAGTACTGGTCAGCTCCATGCATTGCTGCACTTCCACCCCCAGCCTATCTACCTCGTCGTCTTCAAGGGGTCTTACCTATTGGGAAATCTCATCTTGAGGGGGGCTTCACGCTTAGATGCTTTCAGCGCTTATCCCTTCCGCACTTAGCTACCCAGCTGTGCTCCTGGCGGAACAACTGGTGCACCAGCGGTGCGTCCATCCCGGTC